>DAMCXN010000049.1:0-14084 GCA_032096995.1 Aminipila sp. | reverse complement strand
TTCTCCAACACTATGTGTACCTGCTGCACAAGCAGTTACTACACCAATACTTGTTGCTTTAGCATTAAAGGCAATAGAAATGTTTCCTGCAAGGATATTTGGAATTACCATAGGTACCAATAACGCAGATACTCTTGCATAGCCTTTTTCTTCTCCCTTAAGAGTAGCTTTTCTAGCCTCTGCCTCTAGAGTCATTACGCCTCCAATACCTGTACCGGCTATTACTCCAAATCTAAATGGGTCAACATTTTCCCCACTTACTAATCCGCTATCTTCCATAGCTTCTCTAGCAGCAGTTAAACCAAACTGTGAAGATCTATCTAGCCTTTTAGCCGCTCTTTTATCTACATATTCAAAATCTTTTACTTCTCCGCCCATGATAGCTTTTTGGTAATTAGTGTCTAAAAGTGTAATTTTATCAATTCCATTTTTTCCGTTTCTAATGCCTTCCCAAAAATCGGCAGTATTATTTCCAACAGGAGTTACCGCCCCAAGGCCAGTTATAACAACTCTTTTTTCCATAAATTCCTCCAATATTTAAATACAATTTCTAAATGTTTCTCTAAATCATCTAAATGCGTAGGATTTTTTTCGTTATGCACGGTTTGCAAATGAGACGAAACGGAGCGTACAATAGTACGTGAGTATCGCACGAGTGTAGCAAACCACAGCAGAACGGAAAAAAGGCAAGCATTTAAATGCTCATTCCACCATCCACACATATAGTCTGTGCTGTAACATACTGTGACATATCACTTGCAAGGAATAATGCAACTTTCGCAATATCCTCAGGCTGTCCCATTCTTCCAAGGCTAATCACTTCATTCATCTTTGATTTCTGTTCATCAGTAAGAACACCTGTCATATCGGTATTAATAAAGCCTGGAGCTATTGCATTCACTCTAACATTTCTTCTTCCAAGCTCTTTAGCCGCTGACATAGTCATACCAATAACGCCTGCTTTTGATGCGCAGTAATTAACTTGACCTGGGTTTCCTTTAACGCCTACGATAGAAGAAAGATTTATAATACTTCCAACTTTCTGTTTAACCATCACACTGCTAGCTGCTTTTAGGAAATAAAAAGAGCCTTTTAAATTTGTATCTACAACTGAATCAAAATCTTCTTCTGTCATTCTCATCAATAATTTATCTCTTGTAATTCCAGCATTATTTACTAGTATATCAACTTTTTCAAAAGACTCTTTAGCCTTTGCTACTGCTTCTTTTGCAAACTTAGGTTCAGCTACGTCTCCCTTTAGAATTTCTACCTTTGTTCCATATTGTGATAATTCAGCAGCTGCTTTCTCAGCAGCTTCATCATTGCTTCTGTAACAAAGAAGTACATTTGCACCATTTTTACAAAATTCTTCTGCAATCGCTTTGCCAATACCTCTAACTCCGCCAGTAATAATTGCACTTTTGCCTTTTAACATTTTCTACCTCCGTATGTACAAAAATTTCTGTACATTTGTATTTCTATTTATTGTCGATTAAAGTCTTCACTGTATTTTGTAAGCTTTCCATATCTTGAACATTTAAGCTAAGCATTTCTGGCTTAATCTTTTTAACAAGCCCGCAAAGGGTCTTTCCTGGACCGAATTCAATAAAGCATTCAACTCCGTCATTGACCATTCTTTCTATTATTTCCTGCCAATAAACAGGACTCATAGCTTGCTTACCCATTAATTCTGCAATATATTTGCTTACACCTACTTCATCTAACCCCTCTGCTTCTTTCATCATGTCATCAGAAGTAGTATTAGAATATACTTTTTCCTTCGGTGCTTTTAAATCACATTCCATAAGAAAATCCTTTAATTTTGCTGCCGCAGGTTTCATCATTTCACTGTGAAATGCAGTTCCTACGCTTAAAGGAATAGCTTTTATTTTTCTTGCTTTAGCCTCAACTTTAAATCTCTCTAAAGCCTCTTTATCTCCGGCTATAACAGTTTGAACTGGTGAATTAAAATTAACACCTTGCAATATACCATCACCCTTAACATCAGCTACACAATCTAAAATAGCTTTTCTATCACCTAAGGCTGCCGTCATACTTCCTCTCTGAACTCCATTTTCATCTAGCCCAGCTTCATTCATCCATGTACCTCTATTAGTAACGATTTCCATTCCTTTTCTTATATCTGTAATAGTCCCTGCTGCTGTTAAAGCTGCGTACTCACCTAAACTAAATCCTGCAAGACCTACAATCTCAAGAGAATCCAGTAGTTCTTTATCCTGCTTTTCTATTTCTTCAAAAAAGGCTTTATATGCCGCCATTGTTACCGTATAAATGCATGGCTGAGTAATATGAGTTTGTTTAAGCATTTCTTTGGTACCCTCAAAGCACCATTCCTTTACCTGCTCTCCAGCTAAATCCATTATTTCTTTAGCTTTTGTGGAATTATCATATAATTCTTTTCCCATTCCGGTATACTGTGCACCCTGCCCAGCAAACATTAAACCAATCTTCATAATATTATTGCTACCTCCTAAAATAACGGCGCTCTATCATTATAGATGTTTTTAGCCTCTTCAAACATTTCTGTAATAATTTCAGCTGATGGTTGTTCCTTATTTACGATTCCTGCAATCTGCCCTGACATAACAGAACCACGTTCAACATCACCATCAAAAACGGCTGCGCTCAAAGCTCCTATACCAATTTTATCAATTGCAGATTGAGCTTCTTCTCCTGTACTTGCCTTTTCAATAGCAAGTATTTCTCTAGCCAATTTATTTTTAATAACTCTTACAGGATGGCCTGTTATTCTGCCTGTGGCACATGTATCTGTGTCTTTTGCCTTTATAATGGCATCCTTGTAATTTTGAGAAACAATACATTCCTTAGCAACTACAAATCGAGTTCCTACCTGAACACCCTGTGCTCCTAGCATATACGATGCTGCTATTCCTCTTCCGTCTGCAATACCTCCTGCTGCAATAACAGGAATTGAAACTGCATTTGCAACTTGAGGTGTAAGGGCCATAGTTGTAATTTCTCCAATATGTCCACCAGCCTCGGTACCTTCTGCAATAACTGCATCTGCACCTGCTCTCTCAACTCTTACTGCAAGAGCTACAGAAGCAACAACTGGAATAACTTTTATTCCTGCTTCCTTTAAAGCCTTCATATATTTTCCTGGGTTTCCTGCCCCTGTTGTAACTACAGGAACATTCTCTTCACAAACAACTTGAATTAGTTCTTCTATATTCGGCATAAGCAACATAAGGTTTACGCCAAAAGGTTTATCTGTAAGTTCTCTTACCTTTTTTATTTCTTCTCTAAGCCAGTCGGCGTCATATCCACCGCTGGCAATTATGCCAAGTCCTCCGCCATTACTTACTGCTGCGGCTAGTGAGCTTTCTGCAATTCTTGCCATAGCCCCCTGTATAATTGGATACTGTGTCCCTAAGATCTGACATACTTCGTTCATAAAATCCTCCTGAATTATTTAAACTTCAAAGATAACAGCCCCTGCACTTAAGCCACCACCAAAGCCCATAAGCATTATCTTGTCGCCTTTTTTTATTTTGTTTGTCTTCATTATATCATATAATGCCATTGGTACGCTCGCTGCAGAAACATTTCCTGTTTGATCCAAACTAATTTGAAATTTTTCCAAAGGCTGTTTAAATTTTTTAGCCGCCGATGCGATAATTCTTAGGTTTGCCTGATGAGGCACAAAATAAGCTATATCATCTGCTGTAAGCCCTGCTAATCCTAGAGATTTATCCATAACTTCTCCGATTGCATTAACAGCAAACTTAAATACTTGGTTTCCCTGCATTGATAAGCTCTGCTTTTCTGGATTATCTAAACTTTCATCAGTGAAAGGTGTTTTTAAATACTCCATGCCACAAGTTAGGCAATCAGTTTTATCATCATAATTCTTAACAAAAGAAGCTAATATACCTTTTTCCTGTGGATTATTTTCCAAAAGCGCAGCTCCAGCTCCATCCCCAAAAAGAATACAAGTTCCTCTATCTTTCCAGTCTAAAATTCTACTTAATCTTTCAACTCCAATTACTAGAGCTTTACCAATGTTATTTGTTTTTACTCCATTAATTTTGTCAACCATGCCATTCTTCATAAGGGCTTCAGCTATCCAAAGTCCATAAATAAACCCGCTGCAAGCTGTATTTATATCAAAAGCAACGGCGTTTTCAAGACCTAATTCTTTTTTTACTAAGGCTCCCATAGAAGGTACTAATTTATCTGGAGTTACTGTTGCAACTATTACTAAGCCTATATCCTCATAGTTTTCTCCCTCAAGAGCGATTCTTGCCGCAGAAGCTGCTAAGTCTAAAGCCGACTCCTTCGTTGAAACTCTTCTTTCTTTAATACCTGTCCTTGCTATAATCCATTCATCATCTGTATCTACAAATTTAGTTAAATCATCATTTTTTACTACTAAATTAGGTACTGCTTTCCCAGTCTTCTTTATCCTTATTCCCAATTTAACCTCCTTTAGCCGTTCACATTTATTTTGATTATCAAATTATTTTATAATATTATATTTTGATTCATAAAAAATGTCAAGTGTTCTTACTTTTCATTATTATATTATTAATAAAATTTATAAAAACATAACAATTATTTAATGGACTTTATTCTCATTATGTGCAAATATATAAAGTGGGAATATAGGGAGGGATTAAATAATGAAAATACTAATAACAACCGATTGGTACAAACCGGTTATAAACGGGGTTGTTACCTCGGTAGTAAATTTAAAATCAGAATTAGAAAAGGCTGGTCATGAAGTAAGAGTTTTAACACTATCTCCTGACGGACATCAATATTTTGAAAATGATACTTATTATCTTAAATCATTTAAAGTAAAAATTTATCCTCAGGCTAGAGCTACTTACAATTTCCATAGTAAATACTTACCTGAAATATTAAACTGGCATCCAGATGTTATACATTCACAATGCGAATGGGTGTCATTTATCTTTGCAAAATATATAGCATTTAAGCTAAATATTCCTATTGTACATACTTACCATACAATTTATGAAGATTACACACACTATATTTTAAGAAGCAAACGTATAAGCAAAAGTATCGTACTCTTTGGTTCAAATCATGCTTTGAATGCTACAGATTATGTAATAACACCTACAAACAAAGCTCAGGATTTACTACTTTCCTATGGAATTGAAAATCCTATAAAAACCATACCTACAGGTATTGATTTGGAAAAATATCGAAATCAAATCTCTAGTGAACGCCGTAAAGAATTACTTTCTACTTATGGTATTACGCCAGATAAAACAATCCTCGTAAGTATTGGAAGGCTTGCTCTTGAGAAAAACGTAGGTGAGCTTTTGAATAATATGCAAATCTTAACTAAGAGTAATCCTAATATTGTTTTATTAATTGTAGGGGGTGGCCCTTATGAGAATCAGCTTAGGGACTTAGTCATAGAAATGAACCTACAAAATAACGTAAAATTTACTGGAATGGTTTCACCGGATGTAGTCCCTGAATTTTTCCAGCTAGGTAAATTTTTCGTATGCGCTTCTCAAAGTGAAGCTCAAGGACTAACTTATATAGAAGCGTTAGCAAGTGGGATTCCACTTCTATGCAAATATGATCAATGCTTAGATAATGTGTTAATTGAAGGACATAATGGATTTTATTTTAATGATTCTAAAGAATTTATAGAAAAATTGAATAATAGTATATCCAATCAAAATATGTACAATTCTTTATCTATGAACGCTAAGGTTTCTGCTGAAATTTATTCAAAAGAAGCTTTTGGAAAACAAGTAATAGAAGTTTACAAAATGGCTATAAACTCTTTTACTGGTCATAAGCATAGGCCAGTTAGACTTTTACCTTATTTAAGAAAACACATGGCATAATAATTTAATTTTTTATTTAATTACATTAAGTTTTCAAATATCCGATTGTTTTAAACTATTGATATTTGTCTCTTAATTATAAAAAAAGTAAACAGGTCAACTTGATATTTAATACCTATCAAGTTGACCTTTTCCTTTTATATTTTGTTATTAAATTAAGCATTTAAAATTTCTAAAACATCTTCTGCCTTTTCAATAGTATAATCAGGTTTAAAAATACCTTCTTTATCCTTATCGAAAATAGCCACAGCCCAACCAACTAATACAGAAGTAACTCCTGCATTGTTTGCACAACCTATATCAAATTTACTGTCTCCAATCATCATAGTTTCTTCTGGCTTTGAAGATAATTTGCTCATAGCTATTAATGCTGGTTCTGGATCAGGCTTATGCTTTGTACAATCATCCATTGTAACAATTGCATCAAACATTTTATCTAAACCGTACTTCTTTAAACCTTCCATGGTAGTAGTTCGCAACCTAGAAGTTACTACCGCAACCTTATAGCCTAAAGACTTTAATTCCTTAACCAATTCAATCATACCTGGAAATGGTGAGATAGAATCTGCAAATTTATCTATCTGATAACTTCTATAAATATCCATTGCTTCTTCCAGTGAATAGTCAGGGAAAAAATCCCTTATACTTTTCTCCAAAGTATCTCCAAAGCTACTTTGTATAAGCTGTATATCTCCTTCTTTCCCTGTAATAGTTTTAAATGTATGTTGCCATGAATTTAATATAATATCATTTGTATTCATAACTGTACCATCAAAATCAAATAGAATAGTATTAATCTTGCTCATTTTATTTTTTAAGGATCATATATTAAAAAAATATTTTCCTTTACTTCCCCCTTATATTATAAATTCAAAAATATCATAAGTATTTTTGTAATCTTTCCTATCTTATCATAAGATACGCATAAATTAAAGAACAGATGCTGATATCAGCATCTGTTCTTTAGAGAGTCTAGAAGTTTAATGGTATAAAAATTTAGCAATTATCTATTTTTTTAATAATTTACTAACCTTTATATAAAGTTCATCACGGTTTCTTATAGCCTCTTCATCTTTTCCATTGCTATAATCATAGAAACCTTTTTTAGTTTTAACGCCATAGTTCCCAGCTGCATATAAATCACTAAGAATTTTTTGAGGCTCTTTGGCATCTGCAAGATCTTCATTTAAATATGATGCAATATGATAAAATGTATCAAGTCCACCTATATCACAAACTTCAAATGGACCTAAACAAGCATATCTAAAGCCAAGACCATATTTCATACATCGATCAATATCTTCAAAGTCACCTACACCATTTTCAACTAAGTATAAGGATTCTCTTAATATGGCTAGCTGAATTCTATTCGCAATAAACCCTGGAACATCTTTGTTCACCCTAACTGGTTCTTTTCCTATAGTTAATGCTAGTTCATATAAGTAGTCTACCGTCTGCATTTCACTTTCATCTCCTTTAATTATTTCAATTAAAGGAATCAAGTGAGCTGGATTAAACCAATGCATTCCTGCAAAACGCTCAGGTTTATTTATAACCTTTGCAATTTCTGTAATTGATAAGCCTGAAGTATTTGATGCAAGTATAGCATCATCTGAAACTAATTGTGAAATCTCTTTCCAGAATACATGCTTTATTTCCATTTTTTCTACTATGGACTCAACAACCAAATCACAATTTTCAAAACAGGTTTTTTCACAAGTATGGCTTAATCTACATTGAAGTTCTTCCGACTCCTTAGCAGTTAATTCTCCTGTTTTAACTTGTTCTTCCTGATTTATTCTAATTAGATTTTTACTTTTTTCTAAAGAGTCTTCAAATATATCATAAATAGTAACATCATATCCTCTTTGTGCAAAAATTTGAGCCATAGATGTTCCCATCAATCCAGCTCCCGCTATAACTATATTTTTACACTGTCTCATGGGCAGATACCTCCTATATCTTCTATTCCTCTTCCATAGTTTTTAATTCTGGACTGATAATTAGTTCGCAACCTGTTGCAGCCTTAACATCATCTAAAGTATAGTCTGGGTGTAATTCTGTTAACATAATCCCTTTGTCTGTAACCTTCATTACTCCCATTTCTGTAATAATCATATCTACTACTTTTAATGCAGTATAAGGAAGTGTGCATTCCTTTAGGATTTTATGTGCACCCTTCTGTGTATGAAGCATTGCAATTATTACTTTCTTAGCACCTACTACTAAGTCCATTGCTCCACCCATACCAGCTACCATTTTTCCAGGTACGATCCAGTTTGCAAGGTTTCCATGTTCATCTACTTCCATCGCTCCAAGAACTGTTGCATCTACATGACCACCTCTTATGATTGCAAAAGATTCCTCTGATCCAAAGAAGTTACCAAATGGTAAGTAAGATACGTATGCACCACCTGAGTTGATTACATCAACATCCTCTTGACCTTTTTCAGGTACTCCTGCAAGACCTGTGAAACCATTTTCAGATTGTAATATGATGTGCACTCCTTCTGGAAGATGGTTCGCTACCTTTGTAGGAAGGCCTATTCCTAAGTTTGCTACATCACCGTCTTTAAATTCTTTTGCTGCCCTTTTAGCTATTCTCGCTTTTAAATCTGCCATGGTTTTTCACCTCCTACAACATAATCTACATAAATACCTGCTGTTGTAAATGTATCAACATCTACTGAACCAACTTCTACAACTTCTTCTGAAGCTAAGATTACTGTTTCAGCAGCCATAGCCATTACATGGTTAAAGTTTTTAGTTGCTTTAGCGCATGAGAAGTTACCAAATTCGTCACAAATTGTTGCTCTGCATAGTGCAAAATCTGCCTTTAGAGGTAATTCAAGAAGGTATTCCTTTCCTTCAATTGTAATCACTTCTTTCTTATCTGAAATGAAAATATCTCTTTCTCCCGTAGACACTTTTTCTCCACTTTCAACTAATGTACCTACACCAGTTGGTGTTAATACTCCGCCAAGGCCAGCACCTCCGGCTCTGATTTTTTCAGCAAGACTTCCCTGTGGAACTAACGTACATTTTAAAGTACCCTCATTCATTCCTTTTCCAATGATAGGATTCATACCTACATGTGATGCAACAATATGATCTATCATGCCTGCTGAAAGAAGTTTTGCAACTCCTCTATCAGTTGTACCTGTTGCTGCTTCCGGTAATCCTCCATCATTTGCAATAACCGTTAAGTTCTTAACACCTTTTTTTACAAGCGCATCTATTAAAATTTCTGGAGTTCCTGTTCCTAAGAAGCCTGCAACCATTATAGTTGCACCATCTTTAATATCTGCAACCGCTTCTTCAGCTGTTCTTATTTTATTAATCATTTAAACACGCCTTTCTTTTCTCTCTGATTGAATTATTTGATATATAAATTGCGTTTAATTAACAAATCCCAAAAGATCCAAGTATAATTATAGCTACGCAAGCTATAGCTGGGATTACTACTGTACACATACCAATGTTTACATAACATTCTTTATGAGTCATTCCAGTAATACCAAGTAGAGTTATAACCGCACCATTGTGAGGTAATGTATCTAATCCGCCACAAGCTACTGATGCAACTCTATGAAGAACCTCTGGACTTATGCCATGAGCTGCTGCTTGAGCTACAAATTGGTCTGCAAAGGTAGCTAGAGCAATACTTAAACCACCTGAAGCAGAACCTGTAATACCTGCAAGAACTGAAGATGAAATTGCTTCACCAACTAGAGGGTTACTTGAAACACCTAACATTCCTGCTGCCACAAGACTAAATCCAGCTAAAGTCTTAATAACATTTCCATATCCAACTTCTGATGCAGTATTCATAATTGCAAGGAAAGAGCCCTGTACACCATTTTTTAAACAGCCTCTAACACTTGTAAATCTTTTATAATTAAAAGCAATAGCAACTAAAATTCCGATTAATAAGGAAACTATCAAACTCCAATTTCCTTGTACCGCACCAATTGTAGTATCATACTCTGCTAAATAAGCAGTATCCATACTTGGAAATACATACTTTGAACAAATAAAATTTCCTATTAAAACTATAAATATTGGTAAAATAGATGTCGTAAATGATGGTAGTTTAGATGTATCCATAGCTACGATATCTTCATTTGGATGATTACCATAACCTTCACCATTTGCTTTAGCTATTTTATTTCTATAAGATATCCAAAACATACCGCCAAACAACATGATTGCAGCTGCAACTGTACCTAATATAGGGGCTGCAAAAGCATCTGTTCCAAAATATTGCATAGGAATCGCATTCTGAATTTGAGGCGTTCCTGGGATAGCCGTCATTGTAAACGTAAATGCACCTAAAGCAATAGCTGGTGGTAAAAATCTTTTTGGTATATCAGCTTCTCTAAATAAAGCTGCACCAATTGGATAAATAGCAAAAGCTGCTACAAACAGTGATACTCCACCATAAGTAATAACAGCACAAGATAATACAACTGCCCAGATTTCTTTACCTTTACCTATTTTGGCTGAAATCGCAACGGCAATTGAATTTGCAGCACCAGATTCATCCATAACCTTACCAAATAAGGCCCCAAGCAAGAATACAGGGAAATAGCTTTTAACATAACCTGCTAAACTTACCATAAACCCTTCTGTATATGTTGCTAGCATATGGAAGTCCCCACCCTCAAAGAGAGCAAAACTTGCTGCTAATAATGCCAATAACGGAGCAATAATAATAACTGACCAACCTTTGTAAGCTAAATACATTAACAATCCTAAAGATAAAATTATACCTAATACTCCGATCATGTTTTTTCCTCCTCAACCGAATTCATTAATACAAAATATAGCCTTTTAGTTTGCCGTCCATCCCCCATCAATAGGTAATGCTATACCTGTAATGCTAGAAGCAGCATCCGAACATAGGAACTTAACTACTTCCGCAACTGTTTCAGGTGCTAACATTTCTTTAATTGAAGCTTTGGCAAGCATGATATTTCTTACTACTTCATCTTCTGTAATTCCATGATGTTTTGCTTGATCTGCAATCTGACCTTCTACTAAAGGTGTTTTAACATATGCTGGACAAATAGAGTTTACTGTAATTCCTTGAGGACCACCTTCCAAAGCAGCTGCCTTAGTAAATCCCATTAACCCATGCTTTGCAGAAACATAAGCAGATTTAAATTCTGATGCCACTAATCCATGGATTGAATTTAAATTAATAATTCTACCCCATCCGTTTTCTTTCATTGAAGGCCAACAGTATTTTGAAAGTAAAAATGGTGCTGTCAACATTAATGAAATCATAAAATCCCATTTATCTTCTGGAAATTCTTCCACAGGAGATACATTTTGTATTCCTGCTACATTTACATGAATATCAACTTTACCATATTTGTCTAAAGCCATATCAACTAAAGCTTTACAATTGTCTCTCTTACTCAAATCGGCCACTAAATAAATGCCCCCAATTTTTTCTGCTGCAGTCTTTAGTTTTTCTTCATTTACATCGGCCATTACAACCTTAGCACCTTCTTTTGCTAATCCTTCTGCTGTAGAAAAACCAATACCACTGGCAGCTCCTGTAATAATCGCAACTTTATCCTTCATCATTTGCATTTCCTCCTATATACTTGTTAGCTTTAAAACTTTACCTAGGTAATGGCATATATGCTGTTATATAACCACGACTACATATAACGCAAGTCACGTGCCAACAAGTATATAAATTTTTCTGAATTTTCTCACCTCCCGCATTTTCCAATGTTTTTTTTTATAATTTCATAGTTTTTTTTTATGGTTTGTTTAAAAAAAAGAGCCTTTTGCCCTTAGGCAAACGGCTCTTCAATAGTGTTTTGTAAAGTTTTCCGTACACTTTTTGCAAAACCGCTATTTTGTTGTTACTTTTTCCGTACACATACTCATAGCATATCTATTTTATACTTCTCTAATTTTTCATATAGGCATGTCCTACTTATCCCTAACTCTTTTGCTATTAAAGTCTTCTTTCCTCCATGCTTCATCATTGCATTAACCAATGCTCTTCTTTCTGCTTCTTCCATTATTTCTTTAAGTTTTTTCTCTTTGCAAAAATTCGTTCCACCTGTAATTTTACTGCTTAAATCTTTTGGCTTTATGATACCATCGTCATCCACAAAGTTTGAAGCCCTCTCTAAAGTATTTTCAAGCTCTCTTATGTTTCCTGGCCAATCATAGTTTTTTAGATATTCCATGGAAGCACTAGAAATGCCTTTTAAATATACCCCTTCGCATTCACTAATCTTATTAATAAAAAAATTCACCAATATAGTGATATCACTTTTCCTCTTTCTTACTGGAGGTATAACAATATTTACAACATTTAAACGGTAAAATAAATCCTCTCTAAAACTCCCATTTTCTATCATTTCCATAAGATTTTTATTTGTTGCTGCAACTATTCTAACATCGACATTTTCCCCTGTCGCTGCTCCTACTCTCCTAATTTCTTTATCTTGTATGGCTCTAAGTAGCTTAACCTGCATACTCATGGATAAATCGCCGATTTCATCAAGAAATAAAGTTCCTTTATGTGCCGCTTGAAAAAGCCCTAGTTTTCCACCTTTTTTCGCTCCCGTAAAAGCTCCTTCTTCATATCCAAAGAGCTCTGATTCTAACAGCTCTGAAGGTATTGCTGCGCAATTTAAACATATTAAAGGTTCTTCTTTTCTCCTACTAGCACTATGAATGGCATGGGCAACTAATTCTTTTCCGGTCCCACTTTCCCCTGTTATTAAAATATTTGAGTTTCCTATACCTACTCTCAAAATACTTTTTTTCATCTCATCTATCTCGGGACTTTCACCTATAATATCTTCAACGCTGTACTTTGCAACGTTTATCTTCCCATATCTTTTTTTGTAAAATGATAATTCTTGCTCTATTTCATTAATTTTTCCATAAAGGGACTATAACTCCTTAATATCCTTAAAGAGAACTCTGCCATACGCCCCAATTATCTTATCATCTTTAATAATCGGAATCCTCGTAGCAATCATTGTCTTTCCCTTTATTTTCTGCGTTTTAGCAATTTCAGATTTACCAGTTCTAAGTACTATATGCATTCTTGAATTTTCAATAACCTCAGAGACATGTTTTCCTATAATCTTGTCTCTATCTATTTCTAAGAATTCCGCATAAGCCTTGCTCAGTTCAGTTATGCAGCCTTTCTCATCAACAATTACGATAGGTTCTGATGTAGCATTTAGAATAATGTCTTTAAGTAGTGCACTATCCATAAATTCCTCCTGACTTTAACAGCAAACTAATACCACATTTTTTCATTTTTTTGAATTTATTATAGCCATACTAACATATCCTAATTCTTATAGCAACAGAACTTTAAACTGTTCACTTTTCCGTACATTATACAATTAATAAAATAAAATTTTAGGTTCCTTATTCCTCAATATTATTATCTTTTTTTATAGCATCTAAAACTTCTTTTCTCATATCACTTTCATCAAAGTCTTTAATCTCCAATATTTCATCTTTTTCGTTTACATAAATTACAATATAACTTCCTGCTTCAAATTGAGTCATATCCCATTCTTCAACATCAATATCAAAGTTTTCCTCAGTTCCAGCTCCGTTAAAACCTTTAAGGGTAATTGTATCTTCTGTTATATCTTGTGCCACATAAGTATAATAAGCATCATCTACAGAAGAATCACTCTTAGAACATGCCGTAAAAGACATACAAGCAATAATAGTAACAAGTGTAACTAATATAATTTTTTTCATAATAAGCCTCCATTTTTCTTTTTAAATATATTGTTGTTTAACTTTTAATAAATATACATAAATTGTAAATACAAATGTAGATTGTTACCACCGATCTTTCTTACATTAATCTTACAATTTTGTCATATGAATAATGCAACCTTGCTATATTGTTGATTGTTATTCTATATACACTATTTATATAGAAGCTTTATATACTTTATATGTTAAAAGGATGCCCCAAAAGCCTACGGCTTAAAGGGCATCCTTTTAAAGTTGGAGTTGTTTATATAAAATATATTTGCTAAGCAAAAGTATAATTTTAATCTTTCTTAAATTAATATAGATTAGCAAAAATCTCTTTAATTTCTTCATCTGATAGTGGCACATAATTGTTTCCAAGAAGTCTCTGTTGATTTTCAACAGTACTATTTGTAAATTCTTCAATTTGTGATTCTACCATTCCAT
>DAMCXN010000048.1:13848-22377 GCA_032096995.1 Aminipila sp. | reverse complement strand
CTACATTTATAGTGTGAGATTATTATACAAGGAGGTAAACTATGAAATTTACCAAAATGCAGGGCGCAGGTAATGACTTTATAATTATTAATAATATAGCATTAAACATCCCAGTTGAAAAAATGTCTGACATTGCAAAAAAAGTATGCGAAAGAAGAGTTTCTCTTGGTGGTGATGCTCTAATGGTAGTGGATAAACCTGAAAAAGGTGGAGATTTCCAAATGCGTTTTTACAATGCAGATGGAACAATTGGGGAAATGTGTGGAAACGGTGCAAGATGCATAGCTAGATATGCTTATGAAAATAAAATTGCAGGTGAATCCATGGTAATTGAAACTTTAGCTGGAGATGTTTTAGCATGGAAAATAGATAAAAGAAAGTTTAAGATTCGTTTAAATAATCCTGAAGTTATAAAACTTGAAAACAATATTGACATTGATGGTAAAGAATACGAATGTTCTTATATAGAACTGGGAAATCCAGGATTACCTCATGCGGTTGTAAAATTAGACGAAATAGATAACTTGAATAGTAAAGAGTTTTTTGAGTTAGGACATAAAATCAGATATTACGAAGGATTTCCTAAGGGTGCCAACGTAAATTTCTATAAAATTCTAGAAGGAAATGATATAAAAGTTAAAACTTTTGAACGTGGTGTGGAAGATTTTACTTTAGCTTGTGGTACTGGTTCTGGGTCTACTGCAACAGTATTGACTTTAAAAGGTTTGGTTGAAAAAGGTAAGTCAGTTAATTTACATGTTCCAGGAGGAATATTGTCAGTAGAAGTGGAGCTTGATAAAGACAAAGTAGAGAATCTTTATCTAATAGGAGATACAAACATAATAGCTGTTGGAGATATAACAGATGAAGATTTAGTTATATAAATTCATTATAGTTTGTTTTTGGAAAGGAGTTATCATTATGGAAACAATAGAAAAGAAAAGTTTTTGGCAAAATTACAGATTCCCAATTATCTTATTAATAGCTATAGGTATAGGTAGCGCTCTTGGCGTTATTATGGGTGAAAAAGCTACAATGTTTAAGCCTTTAGGAGAAATTTTTATAAATCTTATGTTTACAGCAGTAGTACCAATGGTATTTGTAACTATTTCAAGTGCAGTTGGTAATATGCTTAATATGAAACGTCTAGGAAAAATATTAGGAAGTATGTTCTTGGTATTCTTTGTAACAGGACTTATAGCTGCACTTATTATATTTACAGTTGTTACAATTTTCCCACCAGCAGCAGGTGCAAATATTGCTATGGAAGCAGCAGGTGAATTACAGGAAATTTCATTGGCTGAACAAGTAGTAAAAGCTATAACAGTAAATGATTTTGTAGGGTTAATGTCAAAAGCAAACATGCTTCCACTTATAGTATTTTCAATTATATTTGGTTTCTGTGTAAGCACAGTTGGCGGCGAAGATAATATGATTGCTAAAGGTTTAGACGCTCTTTCAAAAGTACTTATGAAATTAATTGGTCTTATTATGCTTTATGCACCAATTGGATTAGGCGCATATTTTGCAAGCTTAATTGGAGAATTTGGACCACAATTATTAGGGGCTTATGCTAAGGCAATGGCTGTTTACTATCCAGTATGTTTCATATACTTTGTAGTTGCTTTTGCTGCATATTCATATTTTGCAGGAGGAAGAGAAGGTTTCAGAAGATGCTTTAGTAATATCTTACCTCCAGCTATTACAGCTTTTGCAACAGGTAGTTCTATAGCAACACTTCCTGTAAATTTAAATGCTGCAAGTAAAATGGGGGTACCAAAAGATATCAGGGAGATTATTTTACCAATTGGTGCAACTATGCATATGGATGGCACATGTTTGTCCTCAATCTTAAAGATTTCATTTTTATTTGGAATATTTGGGCAAGATTTTACTGGGGTAGGCACCTTTATAACAGCAATGATAATTTCAGTTTTAGGTGGTGTGGTTATGTCAGGCGTACCTGGTGGTGGATTAATTGGCGAGATGCTTATTGTAAATTTATATGGATTCCCACCAGAAGCTTTTCCTATTATTGCAACTATAGGATTCCTTGTTGACCCACCTGCAACCATGGTGAATGCCGCTGGAGATTCTGTGGCTTCCATGTTAGTAACAAGGGTGGTAGAAGGAAAGAATTGGTTAAAAAAACATGTTATTGAAGAGGAAAATATAGCGGCATAAATTATCAAAAATTAAATAAATTAAAAAAGGGCTCTAATAATTAGAGTCCTTTATATTAAAAAAATAATAAGGAGTGAATTAAGTGAAATATAATTTTGATGAAATTGTGGATCGAACAAATAATTTTTCTGCTAAATATGATGAAAGAGAAAAGAAATTTGGAACAGAAGATGTTTTACCTCTTTGGATTGCAGATATGGATTTTAAGACTGCACAGCCAATAATTGATGCTTTAGAGGAAAGAGCAAAGCAAGGAATATTTGGATATACATATCGTCCCGATTCATATTATGAAGCTATTTGTCAATGGCAGCTAAAAAGAAATAATAGAAAAATTAATAAAGCTATGATAAGTTTCAGCCCTGGGGTAGTTCCTTCTATGTCAGTAATTGTTAGAGAATTTACAGAACCAACAGATAAAGTTTTAATTCAGACACCAGTATATTCTGAATTTTATGATGTAGTCGAAAATTGGGGAAGAAAAGTTATAGAAAATCCACTAAAAGAAGAAAATGGAGTTTATAATATAGATTTTAAAGACCTAGAAGCTAAATTAGCTATGAAACCAAAGTTGTTTATATTTTGTAATCCTCATAATCCTGTTGGAAGAGTTTGGACAGAAGATGAACTTAAGAAAGTAGTAGAACTTTGTATTAAATATGAGGTTCTTATTATAGCCGATGAGATTCATTCCGATTTAATTTTGTGGGCAAATAAATTTACTCCAACAGTTCATGCTTGTAAAGGGGCGAAAAAGCAAATTATTACATGTTTTGCAGCTTCTAAAACTTTTAATTTAGCAGGACTTCAGGCTTCAGTTGTTGTTTTTCCTAACTTGGAGCTTAAAGAAAAATTTGATTATGTATGGAAAGGCATGGATATACTTAGAAACAACTGCTTTAGTTTGGTGGCAACGGAAGCAGCTTATAGGTATGGTGAAGAATGGCTTTTGCAATTAATAAAATATTTAGAAGGAAATATGTTATTTATAAAAGAATATTTAAATGAAAATATTCCACAAATAAAATTCAATATTCCTGAAAGTACATATCTTGCTTGGCTAGATTGTAGAGACTTAAATATGAATCAAGAAGAATTAAATAATTTTATGATAAATAAAGCAAAGCTTGGGCTAAATAGTGGTAATACTTTTGCACGTTCCTTAGAAGGTTTTATGAGAATAAATACTGCCTGCCCAAGAAGTGTTTTAAAACAAGGGTTAGAACAGTTAAAGAAAGCTATAGAATTACTTTAAAAGAATAATAAGTAAAAGGTTAACATAAAAGAATATTTTGAAACTGAAAAATAGTAGTACATTGCTAATTATGTACCACTATTTTTTTTAAACTTAGTTTTTTATTGTTTTTCGAAGGGAAATTAGTTTTTTTAGAATAAATGCTTAACAAATTAATAAAATTAAAATAGCAAAGTTTAGTGCTGCATTATGAATAAGGGGGAAAAATAAATGGAAAACTATGAGCTTCAAGGTACGGTGTTGGACGAAAACAGATGTGAAACTAATAAAGCGGTGCTTCAGGGTGTTGTTTTAACTGAATTAAAATTTAGTCATAAGTCTTATGGAGAAAGTTTTTACTTGTTTGAACTTGGAATAGTAAGAAAAAGTGGATATAGGGATGAAATAAAAATAATTATTTCAGAGAGACTTATTTGGGATATTAATATTAATGCTGAAATGAGAGTAAAAATAGAAGGACAAATCAGAACATATAATGAAGAATGCGAAGGCAAAAGCCGTTTAAATATAGTTGTCTTTGCAAGAGGTATTGATGAAATTTCTGAAGAAGAGAATGACGAAAACTACATATATTTAGATGGTTTTTTATGCAAACCTCCTATTAGGAGAACATCTCCACTAGGTCGTGAACTTTGTGATATAATGCTTGCTGTAAACAGAATGTACAATAAATCAGATTACATACCTTGTATCGCATGGGGAAGAAATGCAACTTATGCAGGAAGCCTTGAAGTTGGAACGAAGTTTTCTATTATGGGAAGAATTCAAAGTAGAGAATATAAAAAAAGAAATGAAGATGGAGATGTTATAAGTAGAATTGCTTATGAAGTTTCTATACTTAAGATCGAAGAATAGTATAAATAAATCCTACGTCATATGGCAAAATAATAAAATAACATTTTTATTATTTTGGAATTTGTGGTATAATATAGTGCCTAATTATATGCATTGGCAAGGCATATAAAGGGCATTTAATAAGAAATAAGAGTATTTTATATATACCAAAAACCGTATGAACGGAGGAGATAAAAATGAAAATAGTATTAGATGGCATGGGTGGTGATAATGCGCCTTTTGAGATTGTAAAAGGTGCAGTAGAGGCTGCGAAGGAAATAACTCATACTATTATAATTGTAGGTGACGAAAAAAAGATAGCAGCAGAGCTGAAAAAATATAAATATGATAAGAAACAAATTTGTATACAACATGCTAGTGATGTTATAGGAAACTGTGATGCACCTGTAAAGGCTGTAAGAACTAAGAAGGATTCTTCTATGGTGATAGGAATAAATATGGTTAAAGATGGCAAAGGTGATTTATTTATTTCAGCAGGAAATTCAGGAGCGTTAATGGCCGGAGGCCTATTTATATTAGGAAGAATACAGGGAATAGACAGACCAGCAATGGCAAGTGTATACCCTGTCTTAGGAGGACAAGCTTCATTATTAGTAGATGCAGGAGCTAACTCCGAATGCAAACCAGATAATTATTTAGAGTTTGCAACCATGGGGAGCATTTATATGGAAAAGGTTTTAGGTAGAAAGAAACCTAAAATCGGACTAGTTAATATTGGTGCTGAGGAGACTAAAGGAACTACAGTTACTAAATCAGCACATGAACTTTTACAAAGAAGTAAATTAAACTTTATAGGAAATGTAGAAGCAAGAGAAATACCTTTTGGATCAAGTGATGTAATTGTCTGTGATGGTTTTGTCGGAAATGTTATACTGAAATTAACTGAAGGTTTAGCTCTTTCACTTCTAAAGCAATTAAAGCAAAAGCTTACAGCAGGTGTTAAAGCTAAATTAGGAGCTTTACTTTTAAAGGACAACTTAAAAGGGCTTAAAAGCGAATTTGATTACTCTGAATATGGTGGAGCACCAATTTTAGGAGTAAAAGGACCTATTGTTAAGATGCATGGTTCTTCCAATGCAAATGCAGTTAAAAATACCATTTTAAAAGGCATTCCTTATGCTGAACAAAATGTTGTTCAAACAATTGTAGATTCTGTATTAGAACTTGAGGAGATAAAAATACGTGAGTGATATTGAATTTCAAGAGAATATTAAATATAAATTTAAAGAACTTAATTATTTAGACAAGGCGCTAACTCATAGTTCCTTCGTTCAAGAAAAGAAGCAAAGATGCGGAAAAGATAATGAACGTTTAGAGTTTTTGGGTGATGCGTTTTTTGATGCTATCATTAGCGAAGAGTTATTTAAAAAACTTACTAATGTTTCTGAAGGAAAATTAACTAAGTTAAGGGCTTCTATAGTATGTGAAAAATCTTTAGCTGAGCAAGGTAAAAAGCTTGAAGTTGGAAAGTATTTAAAGATGGGAAAAGGCGAAGAACACATGGGTGGAAGAGAGCGTGAATCGATTATTGCTGATGCAATGGAAGCAATAATCGCAGCCATTTTCTTAGATGGGGGCTTCGAAGAAGCGAAGACCTTTGTATTAAGAACCTTTAAAGAAACCATAGAGGATGCCTTGTCAGGTAAATTAACTAAAGATTATAAAACGGAGCTTCAAGAAAGTCTACAGATTAATGGGGACGTGAAAATCATTTATCATATAGACAAAGAAGAAGGACCAGATCATGATAAAACTTTTTATGTTTCATTGCTAGTTGAGGGGAAACACATTGGCTCAGGTATAGGAAAGAGCAAAAAAGAGGCGGAACAGAATGCTGCTAAGTATGCGTTGGAAAGCGGTGGAGACAAATGTATTTTAAAAGATTAGATATGCATGGGTTTAAATCATTTGCCGAACCAGTTTCTATAGAGTTTAACCATGGTATTACTTGTATTGTTGGACCTAATGGCAGCGGTAAAAGTAATATCAGTGATGCGCTTAGATGGGTACTTGGAGAACAGAGTCCGAAGACTTTACGTGGCGGTAAGATGGAAGACGTCATTTTTGCAGGGACTGCCAATAGAAAATCAAGAGGTATGGCTGAGGTTGTCTTATCTATAGACAATTCAACAGGTATTTTGCCTATTGACTATAGTGAAGTCGCTATAACAAGAAGGGTATTTAGATCTGGTGAAAGTGAGTACTATATAAATAACAACCAATGTCGTCTTAAAGATATTCGTGAACTGATTATGGATACAGGTATCGGGGTTGACGGATATTCTTTAATTGGTCAAGGAAAAATTGCAGATATCGTTAGTAACAAGCCTGAAAGTAGAAGAGAAATATTTGAAGAAGCTGCAGGGATTGTAAAATACAGGAGTAAAAAAGCTGAGGCGGAAAGAAAACTGGAAGCTACAAATGCAAACCTTGAAAGAGTAAATGATATTATTGGTGAAATAGAAGGCAGAATAGAAGGACTAAAAGAAGATAGTGAAAAGGCTTCACAATATTTAGTTCTTAGAGATAAATTTAAAGAGCTCGAGATTAATATTACTTTAAAGAATATTCAAAATCTTGAATTAAAGAATGAATATTTAAAGGATGATATTACCGAGCTTGCTTGTAGCATAGATAATCTTAGAGACGAAAGAGTAGAGATAGAAAAAGAATTAACTGAAAGTAGAAGTCGGAATGAAGCTTTGGAAGCTTTGAACAATGATGCAAGAAACAAATTAGTTAAGATCATAGAAGAAATAAATCTACTTATCAATGAAGGTAAGTTAAAAGAAGAGAAACTCGCTTCAATGGAGAAGGAAGAAGCAAGGCTTAACTTTGAGCTTCAGAACTTGGAACAAAAGTTAGAAAAAGAGCAACAAAACTTGCAGGAGCTGGTTAAGAAAAAAGCAGATATAGATATTAGAATGTCTGAACTAAACAATCAACTAAAAGAAAAGATAGATAGTTACTCTAATTTAATTTCTGAGCAGGCACTAGTTTCAACTCAGATAGATAATGATAAGAATAATTTATTTAAAATACATAGCGAAATAAGCGCAAAAAAAAGTGAAATTAATAGTTTAGACAATTTAAAAAGCAATCTAGATAGAAGAAAAGACGTTTTGTTATCAGAAAAAAATTCTGAAGAAAATCAAAACGATGATATTATAGAGATACAAAGAAAAGCTATAGAGGAAAAAAATAATTTAGAGTCACTATTTAAAGAACTTAGTGAATCATCTAAAAATTTAAGGGATACATATAATTCAGCGATACTAAGGGAAAAAGAATTAACAAAAAAGGCTGAAGATATTCGAATTTACATAAGTCAGCTTACATCTCGAAAAAAAACTATAGAAGAGATGGAAAGTAACTATGAAGGATATAATTATGCTGTAAAATATGTAATGAGAAATAACTTTAGAGGTGTACATGGTGTTGTTGCAGATTTGATTGAAGTTCCTCAAGGCTTTGAAGTAGCTATTGAAACTGCATTAGGTGCAGCTATGCAAAATATTGTATGTCAATCAGATAGTGATGCACAAAATATTATAAAGTCTTTAAAGGCAAATAAAGCCGGAAGATTAACTCTTTTACCTATGGAATCTATAAGAAGTAATGCTTATCATTGTGATAAAGGTATTCAAAATTCTGAGGGATTTCAAGGCCTTGGAGTTGATTGCATAGAATTTGATAGTAAATATAAAAATATTATGGAATATTTACTAGGAAGAGTTATTATAGTAGATTCTCTTCAAAATGCAGTTCAACTTTCAAAGAAAGTGTCTGGAGGTCTTAGATTTGTAACTCTTGAAGGAGAAGTTATTAATTCAGGTGGTGCTATTACAGGTGGTACTTTTAGGAATAATACAGCAAATCTTTTAGAAAGAAAAGCAGAAGTGGCTACATTACAAGAGAAACTTGATAAGGCGACTTCTATAAGCACAAAAGTATCAAAAGAACTTGTTGATATTAAGGAAAATATTGGTAGCTATACATCAGAGCTTCAGAAGTTAGAAAAACAGCATAGAGGAACAGAACTAGATTTACTTTCTGCACAAAATAAGATATCTGTTTTTGACAACAATATTAAAGACTTAGTTGAAAGTGACAATAAAAGACAAAGAGAACTTGAAAGTATTGAAAATGAGCAGAATTCTGCTAATACTATGATTTCAAAATTAAATTTTGAAATTGAAGAAGCTACGGCAAAGATTGAAAAACTAGAGCAAGAC
>DAMCXN010000048.1:0-13838 GCA_032096995.1 Aminipila sp. | reverse complement strand
GAAACTCAGATGGAAGAACTTGAAAAATACAAAGCTAAGATTCAAGAGGGTAATGAAGAAATAACTAAAGCAAGAATTGAAGTTACGACTTGTGAAAGTGAGAAAATTAATGTAGATTCATTAGTAGAAAGGATTAATTCTACTGTTCAAGAAATAAATGTAGATATTGGAACAAGAAAAATTTCCTTGGAAAAGTTAAGATCAAATAGAGAACTTTTAATAAATGCAGAGAAAAATAATGTTTCAATAAAAGAAAAGGAAGAAGAAAGAGCAGAGTTAGAAGCTTATATCGAAAAGATTACTAAGGAAAGAACTGAATTAACAACACGATTGAGTGAAAAATCTGCGGCAAGGGATACTATAGAGGAAAAGACTAATTCATGTCAAACTCAAAAATATGAACTTGAAATAAAAAAAGCTAAGAATGAAACACAATTAGATTCTTTTAAAAACAAACTTTGGGATGAGTTTGAAGTATCCTATTTACAGGCTATTGAATTTAAGAAAAAAGATTTTAATATGAATGAGGCTGTTAAAGATAGCAGGGAAGTGAAGACTAAGATTAAGTCTTTGGGTGAAGTAAATATTGGTGCTATTAAAGAATATGAAACAGTAAAAGAAAGATATGATTTTTTATCGGGTCAAAGAGCAGATATTTTAGGAGCAATGAGTTCTCTAAAACAGATTATTGATGACATGGATAAAACCATTCGTATAAGGTTTAAGGAAAGTTTTGATTTAATCATTGAGAATTTCGAGAGAGTTTTCCAAGAGTTATTTGGTGGAGGACATGCTGTACTTAGGTTAGAAGATGAAACTAGACCTCTTGACTGTGGTATTGAGATTATAGCTCAGCCTCCAGGAAAGAAACTTCAAAATATAAATTTGATGTCAGGTGGAGAAAAAACTATGACTGCTATAGCATTAATGTTTGCAGTTCTTAAAGCTAAGCCTACGCCATTTTGTATATTAGATGAGGTTGAAGCAGCTTTGGATGATGCGAATATTGAACGTTTTGCACGGTACTTGAAAAATTTCGACAATATCCAATTTGCTTTAGTAACCCACCAAAAATCCACTATGGAGCATGCAGATGTTCTTTATGGTGTTACTATGCCTGAGCATGGAATTTCTAAGGTTTTATCATTGAAATTAGGAGATAAAATTGATTTAGATTAAGAAATATTAATTAATACAAAAGGAGAGATAAATGTTATTTGAAAAACCAAAAAAGTCATTTTTCGGTAAATTATCTGAGAAGATTTCAGAGGTTTTCTTAGGAAGAACTGTTGATGAAGAGCTGCTTGAAGATCTTGAAGAAGTTTTGATTACTTCAGATATAGGCATGGAAACTACTATGAAGATTATTGGACAGCTTAGAGAAGATGTTAGAAAACAGGGATTAAATACAGAAAAACAAGTTAAAGATAGGATCGCGAGCTTGGTTGAAGAGCTTATAGATAAGGGAGAAAGACATCAGCTTTGTGAAGAATCTCCACTAGTAATACTAGTTATTGGTGTTAATGGTGGTGGTAAAACTACTTCAATTGGAAAGATGGCAAATAAATTTAACCAAGAGGGTAAATCAGTCCTTCTTGCAGCTGCAGATACTTTTAGAGCAGCAGCTGGAGAACAACTTGAACTTTGGGGACAGCGTGTAGGTGTAAATGTTATAAGTCATCATGAAGGCGCAGATCCTTCTGCTGTAATATTTGATGCTATTCAAGCTGCAAAAGCTAGAAATATAGATGTTCTTATTTGTGATACAGCAGGAAGAATTCAAACTAAAAAGAACTTAATGCAAGAACTTGAAAAGATGAATAAAGTTATAGGCAGAGAATTTCCAGAAGCAGCAAGAGAAAACTTATTGGTACTTGATGCTACAACAGGAAAGAATGCTGTTTCACAAGCTAAAGAATTTGGAGAAATTGCGGATATTACTGGCATTGTTTTAACAAAGCTTGATGGTACTGCAAAGGGTGGTATAGTTATAACTATATCAGATGAATTTGATATGCCAGTCAAATTTATTGGCATAGGTGAAGGTATGGATGATTTAAAGGAATTTGATCCGGCGGAATTTGCAGGAGGGTTATTTGATGAGTAAACCGTTAGTTGCCGTGGTAGGCAGACCGAATGTAGGTAAATCTACATTTTTTAATAGAGTTGTAGGCAGGAGAGTTTCTATAGTAGAAGATACTCCTGGTGTTACACGTGATAGAATTTATGCAGAAGCTGAATGGTGCGGAACGCATTTTGCACTTATTGATACAGGTGGTATTGAAGCAAATACTAGTGATGTAATATTAGCACAAATGAGAGAACAAGCAGAAATTGCGATGGAAACATCAGATATCATTTTATTCATGGTAGATGGTAAGGATGGTCTTACTCATGCTGACGTAGAAGTTGCTACTATGCTTAGAAGAACAGGAAAGCCTGTGTTGGTTGTTGCAAATAAAATTGACAATCCTAAGAATTTACCTGATCATTTTTATGATTTTTATGAACTAGGTTTAGGTGAAGTTATTGCAATTTCATCTGCAAATATGCTAGGTCTTGGTGATGTTCTTGACAAAGTTGTAGAGAGCTTCCCAGAAGGTGAATTTACTGATGATGAAGATATAACAAAGATTGCAGTTATTGGAAAGCCAAATGTAGGCAAATCTTCAATTATAAATAAACTTGTTGGTGAAAATAGAGTAATTGTATCAAATATTGCAGGAACTACAAGAGATTCCATAGATACTCCTTTTGAATGGGAAGATGAACAATTTATTCTTATTGATACAGCAGGGATAAGAAGAAAAAGTAGGGTTACAGAAAACATAGAGCGTTACAGTGTTATAAGAGCAGTTGCGGCTATAGAACGTTGTGATGTATGTCTGCTTATGATTGATGCTGTTGAAGGCGTAACTGAGCAGGATAAGAAAATTGCTGGAGTTGCACATGAAGCTGGCAAGGGTATTATGGTAGTTGTAAATAAGTGGGATTTAATTGAAAAAGATAATCACACAATGAAGAACTTTGAAAAAGAAATTTTGAAGGAACTTCCATTTATGACTTATGCTCCTATTCTTTTCATTTCAGTTTTAACAGGGCAAAGAGTTAACAATGTTATGGTTATGGCTAAGTCAGTTGCAGAAACAAGAGCTAGAAGAATACCTACAGGTCAGTTAAATAGCTTGATTTCAGATGCAACTATGCTTCAACCACCTCCATCAGATAAGGGTAAGCATTTAAAGATTTATTATGTTACTCAGGTTGGAGTAAAACCACCACTTTTCTCTTTCCAGATAAACAAGAGAGATTTAATGCATTTCTCTTATGCAAGATATCTTGAAAACAAAATAAGAGATTCTTATGGATTTAAAGGAACTTCAGTTAAGTTTGTATTCCGTGAAAAGGGTGAAAAGGAATAATAAGCACTAGTTATTTTTCAATATTCGTTGTTACAAATTGTTTTTCAGTACTCACGTACTAGTATACAAAATAGAACTGAAAGGAATATAAAAATGTTTACTTCAAGTGAAGGAACAGCTATAGCAGTAATGATTATTACTGTAATTGTAGCGTATTTTATGGGAAATATTTCGCCAGCAATTTTAATTGGAAGATTGCACGGAATAGATATAAAAAAAGAAGGAAGTGGAAACGCTGGTACTACAAATGTACTTAGGGTTCTCGGTAAAAAAGCTGCTGTTGCTACTTTATTGATAGATATATTTAAAGGCGTGTTTGCAGTTTTGCTTGGTAAATTAGTAGGTTTTTATTTATTAGAACCTCAATATACAGTATATATGGGTATGGGCTGCGGTCTTGCAGTTTTTTGTGGACATATTTGGCCTGTTGTTTTTGGCTTTAAAGGTGGTAAAGGTGTGGCTACTGCATTTGGAGTACTGATGGCAGTATCACCTTTTTTAGGACTTGCTGAATTGGGTATAGTTATATTGACCGTAGCAATAAGCAGAATGGTATCTTTAGGCTCAGTGGTTGCTGCTATAGCATTTCCATTTGTAGTTAATTATTATGACCCCAGATTTTTAGCTTGGGGATTACTTATGGCACTAATTATTCTGTATAAACATAATGCCAACATATCTAGACTTGTAAAAGGTGAAGAGTCTAAAATTAGTTTTAAAAAATAGGATATAAAAGTATATGTAATGATTAATTAAACTCCTTATGCAAGGGCGAAAGCTTTTGTGTAAGGGGTTTTTAGTTTGTTTTTAGTTATCTAGGTAGGTTGGGGGAAAAGTGGGGTTTCTAGTAGTGATTTTATAGTTGGATTTTCAAGAAATAATCAGCTTAACCTTTTTTTTAGAATTTATTAAATAAAAGGATTAAAAATAGATATAAAGTATAAATTTAAATGCTTTTTTTTGTTCATTTAACCTTGATAATAAATAGTTAATACAAAAAAGGGTAAAAAACTATTCTAATCTTATCTTTATTTTAAATAATAGTAAATAAAAATGGTAATGCAAAAAAATTAGGATATAAAAATAAAAAAAATATTTACAAATATTGTAATATATGTTTACAAATATTGTAATTTATGTTTATATATTCTTGTTAGGAACAATCTGTTAAATCTACATATGATAAAAGTCATTTATGTAATATACAAATCTAAGTTTCAAATATTAGAATTCTAAGGAGGATTAAATATTGAATCAAATTACAGAGCAACTAAGAATAGAGCTTAATAAATGGAAGAAACTCTCAGAAGAAATGAGAGAAGAACTAAAATTATTACCTATAGGTAGTGCTGTAATAAAGAAAATCAATAGCAAAAAATATTTATACCATCAATATAGAATAGATAAAAAACAATATTTTAAGTATATTAATCACAATAAAGAAGAGCTGATTGATAAATTGATTAGAAAAGATTTTATAAAAAAAAGTTTGCCAATAATCGACCACAATATTATGGTTATAGAAAAAACAGTTTATAAACTTTGGGATTATGATTGTGAAAAAATTTATAAAAAAATTGAATCTAAATTAGATAAAAAATATTTAAATAGAGGTATTATTTATAGAGATAATGAACTATTACGATATAGAGGCAGTGAATCAAGAGTTAAACAATGGTTGAATGAAAAGGAGGATTCTCGGGCAAATATAACTTATGCTAATCATTTGAAGCATACAACTTTTAAAGGAAAAAAGGTGAGATCTAAATCAGAAGTTATCATTGCAGGAAATTTGGAGAATAGAGGTATTGCATATAAATATGAAGAGCCTATTGTACTTGATGGGATAATATTTAGACCTGATTTTGTAGTTATGAGGCCAAGTGATTTAAAGCTAATTTATTGGGAGCATTTTGGACTAACAGGAGACAAAAAATATTTAAGGGGAATGTCAGAAAAATTACAAATTTTTGCTTCACATGAAATAACTCTGTGGGACAATTTAATAATAACTTTTGATACACCTGAAGGAATAATAGATGGAAGTAGAATAAGTCAAATTATGGATTTATATGGACTGTAAATAAGAAGTAATAATTGGGTAGCTATTTCTTACGTGAAAAAAAGGAAAAGAGCTTATTAAGTAAATTGTTATTGTACAAATTTAGAAAAGTAAATTTGCTTGGATATACTTGTAAATTATGATAAAATTAAAAAATAGATGTTTAATATTATTAATTAAAAAGATAGGTTCCGTGAAAGGAGAAAATATATAGATGGATTTTAAGAAAATTGCAGTAATAGGAGCAGGTAGTTGGGGAACAGCACTTGCGATTACTTTAAGCAATAAAGGGCATGAAGTAAAGCTTTGGGATATAAACAAAGAACATGTACAAGCTTTAAAAGAAAATAGAGAGAATCAAAAATATCTTCCTGGCATAAAGTTTTGTGAGAAACTTCAGCCTGTAGATACAATCGCAGAAGCTTTAGAAGATGCTAAAATGGTTTTATTTTCAGCTCCAGCTCAACATTTTAGAAACGCATTAGACAATGCTCTTCCTTATATTAGTCAAGATATGATTATTGTAAATGTAGCTAAGGGTATTGAACAGAAAACATTAAAGAGAATGTCTGAAATTGCTCATGATAAAATGGCAAACATGAAATATGTTGTTTTATCAGGCCCTTCCCATGCGGAAGAAGTAGGGTTAGAATTGCCTACTACTGTGGTAGTAGTATCAACTGATATAAAGCTTGCAGAGTACGTTCAAGATATTTTTATTACGGATAAATTTAGAGTATATACTAGTAATGATGTAATAGGAGTGGAACTAGGCGGAGCTTTAAAAAATATTATAGCTTTAGGTGCTGGTATTTCAGATGGCATGGGGTATGGTGATAATGCAAAGGCAGCTATGATGACCAGAGGAATTGCAGAAATTGCAAGGCTTGGTGTTAAATTGGGTGCAGATATTCATACTTTCTCAGGTCTTACCGGTATAGGTGATTTGATTGTAACTTGTACAAGTATGCATTCCAGAAATAGACGTTGTGGTATAATGATTGGCGAGGGTATGAGCCCAAAAGACGCAACTGAAAAGGTAGGTATGGTTGTAGAAGGTATGTTCACGACTGAGGCAGCATATGAGCTAGCTAAAAGAGAAGGTATAGAGATGCCTATTACAGAAGGAATTTATGCTGTAATCAATGATAAGATTGATGCTAGAGATGCAGTTAATCAATTAATGACTAGAGATAGAAAAAGTGAAATTATTTATTAATAATGATAAATTAGAAATAGAATAAAAGAGAAAAACACCTTAAAATAGGGTTTATATTTTAAGGTGTTTTTTTGAGTATAAAATAATCTACAAACAACAATCCCCTAAAAAAAACCTATAGCTTTCATATCCAAAACCCAAAACCTCACATCAAGATACAAAAACACCAACTTTCCCACAAAAACATCGTTATATTTTTAACTAAATTTCCTCTGTATACTTGAAACAATATGCTTTATAATGATATAATGTAACGATTAAGGTTTGGAGGAATTACTTTTGAGTAAAGACAATATAAGAGAAGAAAATACAAGAAAATATAATATTATAACTTTCGGATGTCAGATGAACGAGCATGACTCTGAAACTATGGCAGGAATGCTTGATGAGAAGGGTTTTGAATCTGATGAGAACAAAGACAATGCTGATATAGTTATTATAAATACTTGTAGTGTTAGAGAAAATGCTGACAAAAGATTTTTTGGAACTTTAGGTCAACTAAAAAAACTAAAAGAAAAAAATCCTGAATTTGTAGCATGTGTCTGTGGATGCATGATGCAGCAACAGCATATAATTGATGAAGTAAAAAGTAAATACCCATGGGTGGATTTAGTGTTTGGAACCCATAACATACACCAATTTCCAGAGCTTTTAGATAACGTTATTAATGAAAGAAAAAAGA
This sequence comes from Aminipila sp., assembly GCA_032096995.1. Taxonomy (GTDB): domain Bacteria; phylum Bacillota; class Clostridia; order Peptostreptococcales; family Anaerovoracaceae; genus Aminipila. The sequence continues at coordinate 6,453 of DAMCXN010000048.1, read as the reverse complement.
TTGTAGATGTTTGGAAAGATGGAGGGGCCATAGTTGAAGGATTACCATCTAGAAGACTTCACAACTTTAGAGCTTTAGTTAATATCATGTATGGATGTAACAATTTCTGCACATATTGCATAGTTCCTTATACTAGAGGTAGAGAAAGAAGCAGAAGACCTGAAGAAATCATTAAAGAAGTTAAGGATTTAGTTGCAACAGGTGCAAAGGAAATAATCTTACTAGGACAAAATGTAAACTCATATGGTGTTAGTAAATATGAAGATGGTTATTGCACTGCCGAAGAAAACGGCATGGACTTTGCTGATTTGATATATGCTTTAAATGAAATTGAAGGACTTGAAAGATTAAAATTTATGACTTCTAATCCAAAGGATTTATCAGATAAGTTAATCCAAGCATATAAAGATTGTGACAAACTTTGCAATGCGATTCATTTACCAGTACAAGCAGGCAGCGATAATGTATTAAAAAGAATGAACCGTAAATATACAAAAGATTCTTATTTAACCCTTATAAAAAAACTTAGACAAGCTGTTCCTGAGATAGCTATAACTACAGATTTGATTATAGGGTTCCCAGGAGAAACAGAAGAAGATTTTCAAGAAACTATGGATTTGATTGAAAAAGTTAGATATGATTCTGCTTTTACCTTTATATATTCTATAAGAAAAGGGACTCCTGCTGAAAAATATGAAGACCAAGTTCCAGAAGAAGTTAAACATGATAGATTTAACAGATTGCTAGAAAGAATTAATGATATTTCGGCAGAAATTAATAAAACTTATGAAGGTACTATTCAGAAGGTACTTGTTGAAGGGCCAAGCACTAATAAAAAAGGTGAAAAATCTTTAGCAGGAAGAACTGAAAGTGGAAAGCTTGTTAATTTTCCAGGTAGCGAGGATTTAGTAGGTCAAATAGTTAATGTGAAAATAACAGAAGGAAAACAATTTAACTTGAAGGGTACGCTTGAAAATTAATTGAATTAGAATTTAATTAGTTAAATAAAAAGTCCTCCTTTCATATACTCTGTAAATACAGAGGTGAAAGGGGGGATTTTTTTACCAACTCGGTTTGTTAAAAAACACATAAAATTGCAAAAATATATGTTAATACATATGAAAATATCAAATTTTCTGATAGTTGTTTTTGGATCATATTGAAGAAAAAGTAAGTATATTATATACTAAATGAAAATGTAATAAATGTAGATAATTTAACAAGTAAAAGAGTTATAGAGGTAGCAAGATAAAGCTAAAAACACTAAAAGAAAAAGTAATCAAAAATATTTTATTAAGGAGGCTGATTATGAAAACCATTATGACGGGAAATGAAGCTGTGGCAAGAGGTGCTTATGAGGGCGGTCTTGTTTTTGCTTCTGCTTATCCAGGAACTCCAAGTACAGAAATATTGGAAAATATAGTGAATTACAAAGAAGATATTTACTGTGAATGGGCTCCTAATGAAAAAGTCGCTATGGAAGCTGCTATTGGAGCATCTGTTGCTGGAGTTAGATCTATGGCAGCTATGAAACATGTAGGTGTTAATGTAGCAGCAGATCCTTTGTTTACCTTTGCATATACTGGGGTTACCGGAGGTTGTGTTTTAGTTTCTGCAGATGATCCAGGTATGCATAGTTCTCAAAATGAACAAGACAACAGAAATTATGCTACTGCGGCAAGACTTCTAATGCTAGAACCTTCTGACAGTCAAGAGGCTAAAGATTTTATGAAATTAGGATTAGAGCTTTCAGAAAAATTTGATACACCTGTTTTGCTTAGAATGACTACAAGAATTTGTCATAGCAAAGGGTTGGTTGAATTAAATGAAAGAGTTGAAAAACCAGCAGTTAAGTACGAGAAGAACATTAAAAAATTTGTAGCAACTCCAGCAAATGGAAAGGTTATGAGAAAAAATCTTGTTAAGAGATTAGCTGATATGGAGGCCTATGCAAATGAGGCAGAGATAAACAAACCAGAATACAATAGTGATGAAATAGGTGTTATTACTTCTGGAATTTCATATCAATATGCAAGAGAAGTTTTTGGAGATAATGCTTCATATTTAAAACTTGGAATGACATTTCCTATGCCTATGGCACTTATAAAAGACTTTTCAACTAAAGTTAAAAAAATATATATAATCGAAGAAATGGATCCATACATAGAAAATCATTTAAAGATGGCAGGAATTGAATGTATTGGAAAAGAAATTATTCCAGAATACGATGAATTAAATCCAGATATTGTTAGATCTGCTGTATTTGGAGAAAATGGTGAAGGAATAAAAGTAAATAAAGAAGCTGTTGTAAGACCTCCAACATTATGTGCAGGATGTCCTCACAGAGGGTTCTTTTATGCACTTAGCAAGAAAAAGAATGTTATGATTACGGGAGATATAGGATGCTATACTTTAGGATCAGCAGCACCTCTTTCTGCTATGGATACATGTTTCTGTATGGGTGGTAGTATTAGCTCAGGACATGGAGCAGCACAGGCCCTAAAAAAGGCAGGGAACGAAGACCTGAAAGTTGTTTCTGTTATTGGAGACTCTACTTTCTTCCATTCAGGAGTTATAAGCTTGATGGATGCAGTTTACAACAAAGGTTGTAACACTTCAGTAATACTAGACAATCGTATTACAGGTATGACAGGTCATCAACAAAATCCAGGTACAGGATATACTCTGATGGGTGAAGCGACAACAGAAGTTGACATACCTAAATTGTGTGAAGCAATAGGCTTAAAAAAAGAAAATATATATATTGTAAATCCAAATAAATTAGATGAAGTAAATAAATCATTGGATGAAGCTATGGCTAAAGATGAGCCTACAGTTGTTATTACTAAATGGCCATGTATTTTGAAAAAATTTAGTCCTCAGGATAAATCTGATTTTGATTTATCACCTAAAAAATGTAGGGTTAATCAAGACAAGTGCAGAAAGTGTAAACTTTGTGTAGGTGTAGGATGTCCTGCAATACATTCAGGAGAGAAAATTGAAATAGATGCAGCGTCTTGTACTGGATGCACCGTATGTAAGCAGGTATGTCCTTTTGATGCTATTGAGGAGGTGTAGTCATGAACAATGAAGTTAAGAATATTTTGCTAGTTGGTGTCGGTGGACAGGGAACTATTTTAGCCAGTAAAATTTTATCTCAAGGTTTAGTTGAAGCTGGATATGATGTTAAAATGTCTGAAATTCACGGTATGTCACAGAGAGGAGGAAATGTAAGCACTCAGATTAGATATGGAAAAAAAGTTTATTCGCCAATAGTAGGAAAAGGTGAAGCAGATGTAATTGTTGCTTTTGAAAAAATGGAAGCATTAAGATGGATTGAATTTCTTAGAAAAGATGGAAAAATGGTTATTAATGACTTTGAGATTCCATCAGTTCCAATTTTAATGGGAAAAGCAGAATATCCGAAGGAAATTTTAGAAGAGTTATCAAAGGTAGCAGATATTCTTATTATAAAAGCAGCAAAAATTGCAGAGGAATTAGGTAATAGCAAAGCTATGAATGTTGTTCTTTTAGGGTCGCTAGTAAATGCCATGAATGTAGAAGGTGTAGATTGGAAGAAAGCTATAGAGGACAATGTAAAGAAGGGTTTTGAAGAACTTAATCTAAGAGCCTTTAATGAAGGGTATAAGCTTTAAAAATTTATAAAATTTAATTAGAAAACAAAAATTAATTGTATTGAAGAAATGTAGGAATTAGGACAGTTGTCCTATAGGAGGTATTACAATGAATGAAAGAGAAAAGTTTGGATCAAGGCTAGGCTTTATATTAGTGTCTGCTGGGTGTGCCATTGGTCTAGGAAACGTTTGGAAGTTTCCTTACGTTACAGGTATTTATGGAGGAGCCGCATTTATTTTAATTTATTTACTATTTTTGCTTATTTTAGGGTTACCAATTATCGTAATGGAATTATCAGTAGGTCGTGCAAGTCAAAAAAGTGCTGCTTCTTCATTTAAAGTTTTAGAACCTGATGGAACTAAATGGCATTTATTTGGTTACATTGCTATGGCAGGTAACTATTTGTTAATGATGTTTTATACCATGGTTGGGGGCTGGATGCTTTATTATTGCTTTAAATCCATTAGAGGTGATTTTGTAGGATTATTACCTGAAGCTGTTGGCGGTGAATTTGATGCAATGTTATCTTCACCACAAACTCTTACCTTATGGATGGTAATTGCAGTGCTACTTTCTTTTGGTATCTGCTCTTTAGGACTTAAAAATGGTGTAGAAAAAATAACAAAAGTTATGATGATATGCCTACTAGGATTAATGGTTGTATTAGCAATTCGTTCTGTAACACTTTCAGGTGCAGGTGAAGGTTTAAGCTTTTATTTAAAACCTGACTTTGGAAAGGTAATGGAACAAGGTCTTGGAAATGTTGTATTTGCAGCAATGGGACAGGCATTCTTTACATTATCAGTAGGTATGGGATCTATGGCTATCTTTGGTAGTTATTTAGATAAATCTCGTTCGCTTACAGGTGAAGCTGTAAGCATTACAGCGTTGGACACATTAGTAGCTTTATTAGCAGGACTTATTATTATTCCAGCTTGTTTTGCTTTTGGTGTAGAACCTGGCAGAGGACCAAGTTTAATCTTCATAACTTTACCAAATATATTTAATCATATGGTAGGAGCTCGTTTATGGGGAGCATTTTTCTTCCTATTTTTATCATTCGCAGCTTTATCTACCATAGTGGCAGTATTTGAAAATATTATTTCTTATGCAATAGACCTTTGGAATTGGGAAAGAAAAAAGGCGGTTTTAGTTAATATAATAGCTATTATTATCTTATCAATGCCTTGTATTTTAGGATTTAATATTTGGAGTGATTTTACTCCCCTTGGAGAAGGCACAAACATTTTAGACTTAGAAGATTTTATCGTTTCTAATCATATTTTACCATTAGGCTCAATGGTATACTTAATGTTCTGCACATATAGATATGGTTGGGGATGGAAAGGATTTTTAGAAGAAACCAATGCGGGAAAAGGAATGAAATTTCCAATTGTAGTTAGAGGATATGTTTCATATGTATTACCTGTTATTGTATTAGTAGTATTCTTTAAAGGTTATTGGGACAAATTTCATTCAGGAATTGCTATGCTTATAGCAGCTTTAATAGTTGGAGGACTTTCATACATAGTATTCTCAAAGAATAAGGATACTGTGCCAAGAGAAGGTTAATTTATAAAAATATAAGATAAAGGATGAGGAGAATTGTCTATGAAAAGTTTCGATGAATTAATTCAAATTGTGCAAAAAAAACCTCAGAAGAAAAAAGTTGTAGTTGTATCAGCGCATGATGAACATACTCTAGAGGGTATCAATAGGGCCTATGAAAATGGGATAATAATACCGATTTTGATAGGTATTAAAGAAAAAATAGAAAGCATCATTAAAGAGGAACAATTTACTTTAGATGCAGAGATTATTGATATAGAGGATGATACTGAAGCTGCACGTTTTGCAGTTCAAATGATTCATGACAAAAAAGCAGACTTCATAATGAAAGGTAAGATTCAGACAGCGGATTTGCTTAAGCAAGTAGTGAATAAAGAATATGGTCTAAAGGCATCAAAAGTAATGTCACATGTTGGATTATTTGAAGTACCTACTTATAACAAATTAGTTGTTATTACCGATGCAGGAATGCTTCCAAGCCCAGATTTGAATCAAAAAGCATTTATTATTGAAAATGCAGTAAAGGTTCTTAAAAGATTAGGTTATAATAAGCCTAAAGTAGCTGCATTAGCAGCAGCTGAAATTGTAAATCCAAAGGTAGTAGCATCTACAGATGCTGCGGAATTAAAAAGAATGAACCAAGAAGGTATAATAAAAGATTGTATTGTTGATGGACCAATTTCTTATGATTTGATGCTTAGCAAGGAAATAGCTAAGGTAAAAGGCTTTGAAAGTTCAATAACAGGAGATACTGATATCATATTAACACCAGATATGACATCAGGAAACATTTTAGCAAAAACACTTACATGTACTGCAGGTGCTAAATTGGCTGGAATAATTGTAGGAGCTAAGGTACCAATTATTTTAGTATCTAGAGGCTCTAGTTCAGAAGAAAAATATTATTCAATTGTATTAGCAGCGGCAGTGTCCGAGTAAAAATGGGAGGAAAGAAGTTATGAGTTATAGAGTTTTAGCAATTAATCCAGGATCAACATCTACAAAAATAGCACTTTACGAGGAAGAAACAAAAATATTTGAAAAATCTCTTTCCCATTCTGCTAAAGAATTAGAGGAATTTGATGATGTTCTTGATCAATTTGAATTTAGAGAGAAGATTATATTATCTGTACTTGAAGAGGAAAATATAGATATAAATGAATTGTCTGCAGTCGTTGGAAGAGGCGGTATGCTTCCAAATATGGAAGCAGGAGGTTATGCTGTTAACAAGGACATGCTTGATACTTT
>DAMCXN010000047.1:20072-22969 GCA_032096995.1 Aminipila sp. | reverse complement strand
AAAAGAGGCGCAGAACGGCAGACGAGCGAAGCGAAGGCTGTGTAAATCCCTGACTCTCCGCCAAAAAAAGAATAAAATCGGAGAAGGGATTCGAACCCGAAAGGGCTCGAGCGTGAGAGAGAAAGCCTGAAGGCTTTCGAATAGCGAGAGGTTCAAGCCGACTGAAAAAAGAGGCGCAGAACGGCAGACGAGCGAAGCGAAGGCTGTGTAAATCCCTGACTCTCCGCCAAAAAAAGAATAAAATCGGAGAAGGGATTCGAACCCGAAAGGGCTCGAGCGTGAGAGAGAAAGCCTGAAGGCTTTCGAATAGCGAGAGGTTCAAGCCGACTGAAAAAAGAGGCGCAGAACGGCAGACGAGCGAAGCGAAGGCTGTGTAAATCCCTGACTTCGACAACGTTATCAGGCTAGAATGGATATGGAATGTATCTATTTTAGCCTGATTCTTTATGTTATATTAGAAAACATTAGGAAAGATTCTCATGTCAGATTATTTATATGACATGAGACGAAATAAAATTGATTTTGTAAGGGGTCAAAAGGGGGGCTACTGTTATGGAACATAAAATATTACGACTAACCATAAACATGCAATTTGGGGATATTGAAAATATAGTATATCCTACTTTACTTTGGGATAATGAGAACATCATTCTTGTTGACTGTGGTTTTATCGGATCACTTCACATTCTTGAAGAGGAACTACGTCAACATGGATTGTTGCTGAATCAGTTGACGGGACTTGTACTAACTCATCATGACCATGACCATATGGGTGCAGCTGCCGCACTAAAAAAGCTAAATTCAAACATTAAAATATACAGCTCTTCTGCGGAAGCTCCGTTCATTTCTGCACAGGAAAAACCTTTGAGGCTATGTCAGGCAGAAGAAATGCAAAAAATACTTCCGCCAGAGCAACAAAATTTTGGTAAAGCATTTTGTAATATGCTACGTCAGGTTGAGCCGGTTGGGGTGGACTATTTGCTACATGATGGAGAGCGTTTAGATTGGTGTGGAGGTTGCCGTATTATTGCAACGCCAGGTCATACACCAGGACATATTTCGCTTCTTATGGAAAAGGATTCGATTGTCATAACTGGTGATGCCATTGCTTTGGAAGGAAATCAGACTGTTATTGCAAACCCTCAGTTTACTTTGGATATGGAACAAGCAACTAACTCTATGAAAAAATTATTGTCTATTAAAGCAAATTCTTATTATTGCTATCATGGTGGTGTTTATGCTCCAGAAAACTGAAACTCACATTTATTTCATACTATTGATATAAGAAAAAACCGCGAAAAGTAAACCTCTACGCGGTTTTTTTATTATTTACCATAGGGCAGATACATTCGTATTTTGTTCCAAGTAAGTCTATTGCTTTTCTGCGTATAGGCTTGTAATCCTTTTGCACATCATTGAGAAAGAGTGTACTTCTTCCTCTGTTAATGCTTCTTCAATTAGGCTCATAATTTCATTGCCAAAATTCTCAACTCGATTTAAAAATTCTCTACCTTCTTTGGTAAGCACAATATTGTAAGAGCGGCGGTCATTAGTTTGCCTTTCCTGAATAATATAGTTTTTTTCCAGCAAACGCTTTGTTAGTTTTGAAATGCCAGATTGTGATATACCTCTCATTTCAGCCAGCTCTTTCGTGGTTTTGGCTCCTTGATTATTCAACGTATCAAGTATATAGTATTGTGCCGTTGAAACACCCTCAACATTGAATTTATTTGAATTTGATACAATCATGCATTGAAAGGGAACATAACTTTCCTCTAATTCTTTTATAGACATTAAGTAAACCTCCTAATTTTCTTTAATATACTTTTTCAGATGCTTTCCTGTCAAGGAATTTTCTCAGTTAATTAAATTTTTAGGCAATCCCGTAAATATAATTTTACCACCATTTTGACCTGCATAGGGGCCTATGTCTATAATCCAATCTGCTTGACATATAATATCTAAATTGTGTTCTATAACAATAAGCGTGGAATTTTGTTCTACAAGGCGATTGATTACACCAATCAACTGTTTTATATCAGCCATATGCAAACCTGTTGAAGGTTCGTCCAAAACATAAACCTGGCCATCGTTTTCAAGCTCGGAAGCAAGTTTAATTCGTTGTAACTCACCACCTGAAAGAGTACTTAGTGGTTGCCCCAAAGAAACATAAGTAATGCCAACATCTGAAAGCCGTTTTAGTACTGCTAAAATTTCTTTTTCCTGAAAAAATTCTAAGGCTTCCATAACCGTCATTTTAAGGATATCAGCAATATTTTTTCCTCTTAGCTGATAGGAAAGTACTTGGTCAGTATAGCGATTTCCATGACATTCTTCACATACTGTAACGATTGTATCCATAAATGCCAAATCTGTATAAGTAACTCCTAAACTCTTGCAGGTAGGACAAGCACCTTGTGAATTAAAACTGAATAGGGAAGCACTTACACCATTACTTTTAGCAAATAGTTTTCTTATAATGTCAAAGATACCTGTAAAGGTTGCAATGTTGGAGCGTTTTGATGCTTGAATCCCTTTCTGGTCAATGAAAACAGTTTCTGCATATAACTGTGGCAATATACCATTGATAAGCGTACTTTTTCCTGAGCCTGCAACTCCTGTTACAACAGTTATTACTCCTTTTGGTATATGAACCGAAAGATTTTTCAAATTATGCATTGTGACATTTTGAATATAAAGCCAACCTTTTGGGATACGAGTATCAGATCTTAGTTCAGGGCAGTAAGATAAATACCTTCCTGTGAGAGTACCCGCTGTTTTGAGTCCCTCTAGATTTCCTTGATATACAATTTGACCTCCATGAGTTCCTGCTCCCGGCCCCATATCAATAATATGGTCTGCAATTTTTATCATGTCTGGGTCATGCTCTACAATCA
>DAMCXN010000047.1:5913-20004 GCA_032096995.1 Aminipila sp. | reverse complement strand
GATATCATGTGTTGAATTCTGTTTGCAAGTTCGAAAATAATTGTAGCGGCTACGGGAGCATGAATAGATTGAACAAAATCCAAAAGCTCATTTATTTGTATATCTGCACATTCTGCAATATTTTTACCGTTTACTTTACAAGATAACACTTTATCATTCAAACGTGTTCCGTGGCAGTGGGAACAATCTTGTTTTACAACAAAATGTTCAATTTTTTTACCATATCGAACTTTTTCACCATCCTCTTTTTTTAGAAAACTGCGTTCAATGCGTGGAATCAAGCCCTCATATAATGAGGTTTTGTGCCATTCAGGTGTAGGATTTTTAACTTTAATTTTGTCAGTGTAAAGCAACAGTTCCATTTCCTCAGCGGAATAGTCTTTTAATTTTTTGTCATTATCAAAAAAGCCTGAATGAGTATATCGGGTTAATCGCCAACCACCGGGTTCAAAAGTTGGAAAACGGATAGCGCCCTCATTTAAAGATTTATTTTTATCTAAAAGCCTTTCTATATCAATAGTTTCAATTTGACCCAAGCCCTCGCAATGTTTACACATTCCAGAAGGATTGTTGAATGAAAAAACCTCGGAATAACCTACAAATGGTGTGCCAATTCGGGAAAACAATAAACGTAATACAGAATAAATTTCTGTAATGGTGCCTACCGTTGACCTAGCATTACCACCTAATCGTTTTTGATTGATAATAAAGGCTACAGATAAATTATCAATAGAATCCACATCGGGTTTTCCGTAATGTTGCATACGGTGACGGATAAAACTGGTATAAGTTTCATTTAATTGTCTTTGTGATTCCGCCGCTATTGTATCAAATACCAAAGATGATTTTCCTGAACCGGAAACACCTGTAAAAACCGTAATTTCTTTTTTGGGTATCAGAACATTTATATTTTTTAAATTTCGTTGCCTTGCACCTGATACCTTAATATAATTATCAGACATACTTTTACCTCGTTAATGATTATGTGATATAGTTAATATATGAGTGGGTTAACTATATTTTATCACCAATTATATTTCTATGCAATGACTAGAATAGGATCTCATGATATGAACATACAATTAAAATCACTTGTTGAGTTCAAGATGTTGGATATCACTTATAATTTTCTGTATGGTATCCGTTGCATATTGGGATTCATTAGTAGTTGGGTCACACCAGGGGAAAATATATTTACCAAGACAATGAGTTAAAGAAGACTCACAGAATTTATCAAATTGTAATTTTACCAACTCTGTATTATTTTCCTCAGGCCCTTGACAAGAAACAATTAGTCCAACAGGTTTTTTACTTATAAAAGAACGTATTTGCATTTCATTGACTGCTTTAGTACTTCCTGATACAAATTTAAAGAGGGCAACATGCCTATCCATAAAAAGCTTTAATTGACCTGAAAAGTTATGACCATAGAGAGGTGTTCCGTACAAGATAACGTCTGCTTCAATTAGCTTGTGTAGCAGTTTTCGTGCATCATCTTTTTGTATGCATCCTATCTCATCAAAAACACTTTGACAATGTGAACAACCTAAACAACCATTAATTTGATAATCTTCTAGGCAATACATTTCAAAATCAGATATATTCTTTAGTTTGTTCTGTACAATATCTAAAACTTTTGCCGTGTTCCCTTGTTTTCTTGGACTACCTAAAATTGATATAATTTTCATTTTTTATCTCCTTAAAAATTCAATTTGCATCGCGTTGAAAATCGAGCGCAAAGTTAGTATAATCTATAGGGTAACCCTACGGTCAAGAGAGGATTTTATATGGAAAATAAAAAAATATATTTAACTACTGGAGAGTTTGCAAAGCTTTGTAATGTCAGTAAACATACATTATTTCACTATAACGATATTGGTATTTTTATGCCACAATATAAAGACGAGAATGGCTACCGTTATTATCATGTACTTCAATATGATACTTTTTGCACTATAGGTCAACTTCGTGCTGTTGGAATGGGTTTGAAAGAGATAAAGACATATTTAGAACATCGTTCACCGCAAGAATTAATTGACTTATGCTCACGACAGGAAGAACTTATTGATAGACAGATAAGGAATCTTCGTCAAATCAAAAAAACTTGTGCACCACACGTAAGAGCGTTACACAGGTTTTTAAGTCTAATAATACAATTTTTATTCAGAATGAACCTGAAGAGCATTTGATTTTATCACAAAGTCTTACGGAAGCTGATGATTTTAACATGACACTTGCCTTTGGAAACTTAATAAAATCAGTAGGGAATACAGTCTTTAGGAATGTTTCTGGTATGATTCATTGCAAGGGTGACCTTATAGAGGGAAAATGCAATAAAAAATATTGGTTTTATTTACGGACAGCTTGCAATAAGAAAAAATGCAAATGTACTTTAAAACCTGCTGGTAAGTATCTTATTTCTTATCATCATGGAGAATATGAAAACTTGAGCAGAACTTATAAAGAGATTCTTTCTTATGCAGATAATAATAGCCTAACATTAGGCCCATGGTTTTATGAGGAAATGATAATTGGAGATTGGGCAGTGGAAAATAGCGATAAATATGTGATCAAAGTTTCTGTAAACATTGTATCAGAAGAATCTGATATTCCTTCTTGGTAAAAAGAAGAATAAATATAACTGCTTTTTAATGAGTTTAAATCTAACCCACAATACCACCATATATAACATGCCAAAATATATCTGTCCAGAAATGTATTAATACCGCAGATAAAAAGCCATATGTTCTAAAATAATATGTTGCAAAAAAAGATAAAAGGCCATTTAACCAAAATATCATTATCATTAGAGATAAAGGAATGTCGAAGATTGATTCGTAGTTATATAAATACATAACGGAAGGTATATGACCGATTGAAAAGGCTATTGCCGAAAATGCGGCAACTATCCCAAAAAGAATTTCGTATCCCTCTTCAGATGTTACTTTTCTTGATAAAGCCCATATCCAAAGAGATATAAAAAATAGTCTAAAGATAATTTCTTCACCTATGCCAGCATTTATTGATGCAAATACTGATGTTGGAAATGGAGGGTGGGGTATTGCTTCAAAGGAAAACAGCTGAGAAAATAGTAAATCGCTTATTATGAAAACAACGCCTATACCTATTCCAACTAAAGAGATTTCTAGTATATTGTTTTTGATTTTATCATTCCAAAGAGACGGAAATCCATTCTTCGAAGAAAAATACATTCCTAAAAATCCAAGTCCACCATATAAAATAAGCATAGTGAATGCATTGATTAATCCTAAGATTGGTTTTGATGCAGGCAATTGGGTGTTTGGGTCTAAATCGCCCATAGGCAAGAGTGTATATATAAATGCTGATACACTTAAAGTTATAATTAATCCAGCATATAATTTTATATCTATGTTTTTCATAAGGCCTCCAGATTTAAAATTGTAAATAAATTCATAATGATTATTATTTTTTGCCCATATTTACAAATTTATACCATTAGAGTTTTTATTATTAGAAAATCTACACTTTAGATATTCATTTCTATACTATTTGTAGAGCCACAAAGAACTGTATTAATTGGTATAGAATTTCCTTGTGCATCATAAATGTTAAGAACTCCTTCTGCTTTGTTTTCTTCAGATGAAATAACAACAGCAAAAGGTTTATGTGGTTCTAAATGATAAGTTTCAGTAGGAATATCGGGATTTTCAAAAGTTCGTTCAACTTTAACTGCATTTACAGTATTCATAGATATTAAAGCCATTCCTTCATTATAAGAAAATGCTTGTATTCCATTTCTTATATCTGTAGTTTCACCGCCTAAAATAAAATGATAGCCAAAGGAAAAACCATCTTTATTTAAGTAAATTGAATATGTGAAATCTTTTGAGTCATCATCATAGAAAATTAAGGCTGCTAAATTTTTTGATATGGATTTAGAAACTTGCCAACTATCATCTATCTTTTGCGATTTTCGTGCATCAGATTCAATATTCTTCGCCAATACTCCTAAAAATGAAAAACTATAAAAAACTAAGCAAATAGCTACTAGCACAAATAATATGCTTATATAATTCTTTTTCAATGGTTCTTGCCCCCCTAAATGTTCATAAATATCTAAATACAAATTGTAATAAAAAGGAAATTATAGCATTCACAGAATAGCATAAAATTAGTATTAAATCTATGGAATAATATAATATTGTTAATATTTTGTAATTTATTATACATGAATTTTTACTCACCTCTTGAAATGGTTACTTTGCTGTATTAGAATAAGATCGTTAACTTAAGATGTTAGCAAACAATAAAATATGAACATAAAGATGAACAGGGGAGCTTGTATGCAGGCTGAGAGGAAGTAATTAACTTCGACCCTTACACCTGATTTGGGTAATACCAACGTAGGAAGTCATGATAGCTTTTTGAAGTTTTACGGGATATACCATAGGTGTATTCCGTTTTTTTTATCCTGTTCACAAAAGAAAGGTCAAATTTAATGAATCAAACGACGAAAACAACAACATTTTCAAATGGACTAATCTGGTTTGGAGCTGCTATGTCCATTGCAGAAATCTTAACGGGAACCTTTATAGCTCCACTTGGTTTCCAAAGAGGAATTTTGGCAATAGTTTTAGGACATGCAATTGGTTGCGTATTGCTTTATTTTGCAGGACTTATTGGCGCGAAAACTGGGAAAAGTGCAATGGAAACAGTAAAAACCTCTTTTGGAGATAAGGGCTCTTTAATATTTTCATCCCTTAATGTTTTACAGCTAGTAGGTTGGACAGCTGTTATGATTGTCAGTAGCAATGCCTCTTTCCTGGTTACCTCTTATTTCTGATTACACTAAAACTGCACAAAATCCAAAAAACGCAACGTTAGTTAGCGTAAGTGTATATTTTATAGTTAGTTGCTGGATGTACATAATTGGAATGGGGGCTTCAATCTTTACAGGGCAGTCTGATATATCACAAATTATGATGAGCTCAGGCTTAGGTATAGCTGCACTAATTATTGTGGTTTTTTCAACAGTTACCACTACATTCTTAGATGCCTATTCAGCTGGTGTTAGTACAGAAAGCATTTCTAAAAACTTTAAAGAAAAACCATCAGCTATTGTTGTATGCCTAATGGGAACAGCACTTGCTATTTTTACTCCTATTACTCAATATGAAGGGTTCTTATATTTAATAGGTTCTGTTTTTGCACCAATGATTGCAGTTCTAATAGTAAGCTTCTTTATACTAAAGGTTGACTATTCAAAAAAGAACTGTGCTTATGTAAATTTAATAGTTTGGGTTATAGGGTTTGTAATATATAGATTATTTATGCAGATAGATACAGTGATAGGAAACACATTGCCTGTAATGATTATAACCGCTGGTATATGTATTGTTGCAAATAAGGTTTTAGAAACAAGCAATATAATTCAAGTAGAAAAAAATTAATGTTTTTATATGATTAACAAATAGGGAGGAAAAAATAATGCTTAAAGAAAGATTGGAAAATGTAAGAAAGAATGGTCCGCTTATTCATAATATCACAAATTATGTTACAGTAAATGATTGTGCCAATATATTACTGGCTTGCGGCGCAGCACCTATAATGGCCGACGACTGTGAAGAGGTTGAAGAAATTACTAGTATCTGCGGCGGATTAAATATAAACATAGGAACTTTAAATCAACGTATCATTAACTCCATGCTATTAGCGGGTAAAAAGGCTAATCAATTAAATCATCCGGTTATCCTTGATCCTGTTGGAGCTGGTGCTTCAAAGCTTAGAACTGAGACTTCAAAAAAGCTTCTTGAACAAGTAAGATTTACAGTAATTCGTGGAAATATTTCTGAAATAAAGACACTTGCTATGGGGCAGGGAACTACAAAAGGTGTTGATGCAGACGTGGCAGATGCTATAACAGAAGAGACTCTTGATGAAGCCATAAAATTTGCAAAAGGCTTTGCAAAAAAGATGAATTCAATTATAGTTATAACTGGAGCAATTGATATTGTTGCAGATTCAAAGAAGGCATATATTATTCGCAATGGTAATCCTATGATGAGTAAAATAACAGGGACAGGCTGTATGCTTTCAGCTATGATGGCAGCGTATATAACAGCAAATCCTAAAGATGAACTTGAAGCGGCAGCAGCAGCAGTATGTGCTATGGGGCTTGCAGGAGAATTGGCATATAGTAGATTAACAGAAAAAGAAGGCAACTCTACATATAGAAATTATATAATAGATGATATTTGCAATCTTGACGGAGATAAAATAGAAAGTGGTGCAAAATATGAAATGCGATAAAAAACATATGCTTTTATATGCTATCACTGATAGATCTTGGCTTGGAGATAAGACTCTAACAATGCAGGTAGAGGAAGCTTTAAAAGGAGGGTCTACCTGTATCCAGCTTAGAGAAAAAGAATTAGATGAAGAAACGTTTTTAAAAGAAGCTTTTGAAATAAAAGAATTGTGTCTAAAATATAAAGTTCCTTTTATGATAAATGATAATGTTCAACTTGCAATTAAATGCGGAGCTGATGGTATACATGTAGGACAAAGTGATATGGAAGCAGCTAATGTTAGAGGTTTAATTGGTGAAGATATGATTTTAGGTGTATCTGCTCAAACCGTTGAACAAGCAGTTGACGCAGAAAAAAATGGGGCGGATTATCTAGGAGTTGGTGCAGTTTTTACTACCTCAACTAAGCTTGATGCTGATTTTGTAAGCCATGAGGCTTTAAAAGCAATTTGTGAAGCTGTTTCTATACCTGTAGTTGCAATTGGAGGTATAACAAAAGAAAATCTTTTAGATTTAAAAGGTACTGGTATTGATGGAGTATCTTTGATTTCCGCTATATTTGCAAGTGATAATATTGAAATGCAGACTAAAGAGCTTCTTAAGTTATCAAAACAAGTTGTTGATGAAAAATAATTCATAAGTAAAGAGAGTAAAATAATGAAAATAGAAGGTGCGATTTTTGATTTAGATGGAACATTATTAGATTCTATGTCTATATGGGAGACTCTTGGAGAGGACTATTTAAGTTCAAAAGGGAAAAAAGCAGAGGTAAACTTAAAAGAAAAATTAGAAACTATGAGTTTAATTGAAGCTGCTGAATATTTTGTTTCAGAATATGGGCTAACACTTACTACGGAAGAAATCCTAGAAGGTTTCAATGAAATGATATCGGATTACTATTCTGAAAGGGCAATTGTGAAGCCAGGAGTAAAGGAGTTTTTAGAAAAATTAAAAAGTAGAAACGTTAAGATGTGTATTGCTACCTCAAACGACAGGAAATTAGTTGAAAAGTCATTAGGAAAAAATGATATGCTTGGATACTTTGAACATATTTTAACCTGTAATGAAGTAGGGTTTGGAAAAGATAATGTTGAAATTTTTAAAAGAGGGTTGAACTTATTAGGAACTAGTATAGATAAAACCTACGTTTTTGAAGATGCTCTTTTTGCTATAAAGACAGTAAAGCAAGTAGGTCTACCAGTTGTTGGCGTCTTTGATGAGAGTTGGGAAAGTCAGCAAGAAGAAATTAAAAAAATTGCGGATGTTTATATAAATTCATTTTTTGATATGGAGGATTATTTTGGTTAAGAAAGTATTAACTATTGCAGGATCAGATTGTAGTGGTGGTGCTGGGATTCAAGCAGACATAAAAACTATTACAGCTCATAAAATGTATGCCATGAGTGCCATTACTGCTTTAACAGCACAAAATACCACGGGAGTTTACGGTATTCTAGATGCGGATCCAGAATTTATTGGTAAGCAACTTGACTGCATCTTTGAAGACATACGCCCTGATTCAGTAAAGATAGGTATGGTATCAAATAGTAAAACAATTGAGATTATAGTTGAAAAACTATTACAGTATAAGGCAGATAATATAGTAATTGATCCTGTTATGGTATCCACTAGTGGAAGTGAGCTGTTATGTAACGAAGCTAAGGAAACTTTAATTAATAAGCTTTTACCCATAGGAAATGTGATAACCCCTAACATCCCTGAAGCGGAAGTGCTTTGCGGATTTGAAATTAAAAATGAAGAGGAAATGCTGAGAGCTTCAAAAAATATAGCTGAGAATATAAATGGCGCGGTTTTACTAAAAGGAGGACATTTAGTAAATGATTCTATAGATTTACTTTATGAGAACGGAAAAACATATTGGCTTAAAGCTGAAAGAGTAGAAACCCCCAATACTCATGGAACAGGTTGTACCTTGTCATCAGCCATTGCTTGTAACTTAGCTAATGGGAATACTCTTTATGAAAGTATAGAAAAAGCTAAAGAATATTTAACAGGAGCATTGAAGGCGGGATTGGATTTAGGTCAGGGTGCAGGACCTTTGGAACACACATATTGGTTATAGTTTAAAAATAAAGGTTATTTCAATAACCTTTATTTTTTTGCAAAAAAACATATATAATTATGAATTTTTCTTTTTATTTACTAAATTTTTAAGAAATCTTAAGGATTACTAAAGAATTTGTTAATAATGTTAGGGTATTATTATATCAGAGGGAAATTGGAGGACTATTTATGAACATTTTAATTTTAACAGGAAGATTTGGCATGGGACATTGTTCTGCGGCAGAAGCTTTAAAACAGCAAATACTTTTAAAGGCACCTGACGTAAAAATAGATATAGTTGATATTGTAGACTATATGTTACCAAATTTTAGTGATATTATATATGGTGGATTTAATTTTTTAGTTAGCAAATGTTCAGGGGTTTATAATTTGTTAAATGAAGCTTCTGCTAAATATAGCAGAGCCCCACTGAAAAGAACTTTTGTCAATAAAGTTGATATATTAATAAATCGATATCAGCCAAACCTTATTCTTTCCACACTACCTATATCATCTCAGTATATATCTGCTTACAAAGGGGCAAAGAATTGTAATATACCCCTTCATACTTATATAACAGATATAACTGCCCATGAAGAATGGATTGCAAAAAATACGGACATGTATTTCGTGGGTAGTAAAAGTACAAAAAATGCGCTTATTTCAAAAGGTATTGAAGCTAAAAAAATTGTTGTTTCAGGTATACCAGTTAAACCAGCGTTTAAATATAGCAATATTAATACAAGAGAAAAGAAATCTAAGGAAATTTTAATAATGGGTGGAGGATTAGGTTTAATACCTTCCTCAGATACAATTTTAAAGGCATTAACGAAAAATGAGGCGTTAAATATAACAATTATTACAGGGAAGAATAAAAAACTTTTTGATAAAATAACAGAAGAGTTTCCAGAAATTAATGTTATAGGATATACTAACAAGGTTTCTGAATATATGAAAAAGGCAGACTTGGTTATAACTAAATCGGGTGGTATTACAACTTTTGAAGCAATTAATTCAGATACCCCTTTATATATAATAACTCCTTTTTTATCACAGGAAATAGGAAATGCAAATTATATAGAAAACTTAAATATTGGACGTGTTGTATGGTCAAAGAAAGCTAATATATCTGATGAAATTATCGAGCTAATAGAAAATGATGACCTTTTGAAACAAATGAAAGCCAATATGAAGAAGACAAGGAAACAATGGGATAGAAGATATCCTTTAGCATTTTATTCTAATAGGGAGAAAAGCTTATGTTTATTAAATTGTTAGGAATTTTATTATTAATAGTGGTTATTGGATATAGCATAATACCCACAGGAATTTCCAGAATAAAAAGGGTAATAGCAAATAAACAAAATAAAAAGCTACAAATCAGTGTAGATAAAAAAGAAAAAATTATATATTTAACTTTTGATGACGGACCAGATAAAAAGTTTACTTGCAACTTATTAGATTTATTAAAAGAGTATAACGTTAAGGCTAGTTTTTTCGTGATAGCTAAGTTTGCTGAAGAAAATCAGGATATTATTAAAAGAATGAAAAAAGAAGGACATCTTATAGGCTATCATTCTTTTGAACATAAAAATGCCTTATGGCAGAGCCCTAGATATATGAAACATGATTTTGAAAACAGTAAAAAAATATTTGAAAACTTGGGGGTTAATATTCACTACTTTAGACCTCCTTGGGGACATTTCAATATACAAACGTTAATTTGTCGTAAGCAGTATAAGTTTAAAACTGTACTATGGAATGTTATGGCAGAAGACTGGAGAGGTAATGCTGCATGGCAGGAAATAGCTGGTAAATTAATTGAAAGAACTGGTAGTGGAGATATTGTTTGTTTGCATGATGGAAGAGGAAAAAATGATGCCCCTAGCAGAACTATAGAAGCTTTGAAAAGTGTTATACCTATTTGGATCTCAAAAGGATATAGTTTTGCAACAGTAGATGAACTATAAATAAATTGATTGGATGATTTTTATGAATAAATTGCACTTTTTTAAAAAAATATTGAAAAATGGAGGTTTGTTTTTTTTAGTATTTGTAATAACTTTTTTCATAATATTTAAAGATAAAAACTTTTTTCAAATAATTAAAGCTGCCTCAAATGTTAATTTAGAATATATTTTTATTGCAATAGGATGCATGAGTCTTTTTATTTTATTTGAAGCAATAAACATTGGTCGTACTTTAAAAATATATAATTATAATACTAAATTTTTAAAATGCATTAAATATGCTTTTGTAGGTTTCTTTTTTAGTTCTGTAACGCCTATGGCAACAGGTGGGCAGCCTATGCAGCTTTATTATATGCATAAAGATAATATTGAGATTTCACATTCAGCACTTTCACTTATGATGGAGCTGGCTAGCTATCAGATTGTAACAGTATCTATGGCAATTATGGCTTATATATACAAATATAAATTTTTTAATTCCATAGGATATGAACTAAAGTATATACTTTTAGCTGGGGTTGTTATAAATACAATTATTTTAGTTTTTATTTTAATGGCTTTTTTCTCTAGAAGAACCATAGAAAAGATTTTATTTGCAATAATTAAATTTTTAAATTTTATAAAGGTTAAAAATGTTAACCAAGTAAGGGCAAAAGCTTTAGACCAGCTAGAAATGTATCATAAGGGAGCTTTAGCTTTTAAAGAAAACAAATTAGTAATAATAAAGATTTTACTTACAACAATTTTACAAATTACAGCTTATCATAGTATACCATTTTGGATTTATAGGGCATTTGGTTATGATGAGTATGGTTTTATCACAGTATTAGCCATACAGGCTGTTTTATATATAACAGTGTCTGCAATACCTTTGCCAGGCTCTGTAGGAGTTAGCGAAAGTGGTTTTGTTTTAATATACCGAGCACTTTTCCCAACTCATGTAATAAGTTCAGCAATGCTTCTTAGTAGGGGGATTAGCTTTTACTTATTCTTAATTATAAGTGGTATTTTTATAACTTTTGTGTATATGAAGAATAACAATTTTAAAATTGGGTATCACTTAAACTATAGATAGTTTTTAAGGAAAAAACTTTTTCTTAAATATATAAATTTACAATAATGACTTGTATAATTACCCGCAAATAATTATTGCAAGTAATAAGATATTGTAAATTCCACAATCCAAAACAAAAAGAAAGAGGTTGAAATATCTGTTATTTTATCAGAAATCAACCTCTTTTTTTATTTATTTTAGTATTTATTCTACAGCTATTTCTAAAGCAAGCTTCATCATATCTGTAAATGTAGTCTGTCTTTCTTCACTAGTAGATTTTTCTCCTGTAATAAAATGGTCACTAATGGTTACCATAGTAAGTGCATTTACATGGTTATAAGCGGCATTCATATAAAGAGCAGCGGCTTCCATTTCTACAGCAAGAACATCCATTCTAGCCCACTTTTTCCACCAGTCGCCGAATTCATAGAATACGTCGCAAGAAACTATATTTCCAGCTTTTAAAGAAACATTTAATTCTTTATTTGCTTCATAAGCTTTAGTTAATAGTTCCCAACTTGCAGTAGGTGCGTAATTTCCAGGAACATCAAATGCATGGATATAATTTGAGTCTGTTGAAGCAGCAGTACCAAGAACTACATCACCAATTTTTATATCTTCATGAAATGAGCCAGCAGTACCAACTCTAATTAGATTTTGTACTCCATATTCAGTAATTAATTCCCATGAGTAGATACCCATTGAAGGCATACCCATACCAGTACCTTGAACTGAAACAGGAACACCCTTATAAGTTCCTGTAAATCCATACATACCACGAATTTCGTTATATAATTTTGGACTTTCTAAAAAGTTTTCTGCAATAAATTTTGCTCTTAGCGGATCGCCAGGAAGTAATATAGACTCAGCAATATCACCTTTTGTTGCAGCATTAATATGTGTACTCATAAAAAATTCCTTTCTTTTTCTGTTATAGAACAAAATAATATCTAAAACTACATGACATAATATAAGGAACACGAATAATGGTATTATAAAATGTGTAAAGTAGTTTTCAAAATAAATATCGATTTTGAACTTTATTTGTGTTATACTATAGTATATCATAAAAAATAAGTTAAGAGAATAACAATTGGAGGACCCTGAATGATATATGAAAATATATATAAGAATAAGCTGTATAAGGTTAGAAAAATAGATACTCTTAAAGAAATGCTGGTTACTAGCAAAGAATTATTTGGTAAAAAAGCAGCATTTTTATATAAGGAAGAAAAGGGTGGCCCATACAAAGAAATTAATTATATTACTTTAAAAGATGATATAGATGCTTTAGGGACAAGGCTAATTGAATTAGGTCTTGAAGGAGAAAAGATTGCTGTTATTGGTGAAAATTGTTATGCTTGGATGGTTTCTTATTTTGCTATTGTAAATGGTGTAGGCAAGGTAGTTCCATTAGATAAAGAATTAAGCAAAGATGAAATAACAAATCTTCTTAATACAGCAGGATGTAAAGCGGTATTTTATACATCGTCTTATAGAAGTATGTTTAAAGATATAGATATTGAGCACAAATTCCAGATGGAAGTTTACTCAAAAAAAGCTCAGGAAAATCAAAAAAACACTTGGGAGAATCTAATCGAGGAAGGAAGAAAATTGATAGGTAAAGGGGATAGACGTTATGTTGATATGACTATAGATCCAATGGAACCTAGAATGTTCTTATTTACCTCAGGAACAACAGATGTACCAAAAGCTGTTATGCTTTGTCATAAAAATATTACAAGCAACCTTATGGACATAAGTAGGATTGTAAAACTAAGGGAAGACGATAGAGCTTTATCTATACTACCTATACATCATACTTTTGAATCAACCATTGGTATAATGACTGTTCTTTACCAAGGAGGGTCAATTGCTTTTTATGAGGGATTAAAATACGTTATAAAAAATTTAGCAGAAGCAAAAGCTACAATGTTAGTTGGCGTTCCGCTTATTTTTGAATCAATGTACAACAAGATCTGGAAGCAAGCAGAAAAATCAGATATGACTAAGGCCTTAAATATGGCTATTAAACTTAATAAAACTTTAAAGAAAGTCGGTATTGATGCTCGTAAAAAGATTTTTAAATCTGTTTATGAAAACTTTGGTGGTAGATTGAGAATGCTTGTTACAGGTGCTGCAGCAATAAGCCCCAATGTTGTGCGAGGATTCCAAGACTTAGGTATAGATGTAGTTATGGGATATGGACTCACTGAAACATCGCCTTTATTGGCTGGAACTCCTGATTTTTCTGATAAATATGGAAAAGCAGGGTCAGTAGGTCAAGTTGTACCTAGTGGTCAAATGCAGATTATAAATAAGAACGAAGATGGCATAGGAGAAATCATTTATAAAGGTCCTAATGTTATGCTTGGGTATTACAATATGCCTGAGAAAACTGCTGAAGTTATAAAAGACGGATGGTTCCATACAGGAGACTTAGGTTTTGTAGATGAAAAAGGATGCTTATATTTAACTGGAAGAAAGAAAAATGTTATTGTAACTAAAACAGGTAAAAACATTTATCCAGAGGAAATAGAAGAGTATTTGAATAAAATTTCATATATTGAGGAATGTATGGTATATGGAACAGAAAACGAAGATACAGGAGAAACTTTAGTAAGTGCTCAGATAAGGCCTAATTATGAAACTATAAAAAATGAATTGGGATATAGTGAGGAGCATGAGGATAAAATTTATAAAATGTTAAAAGA
>DAMCXN010000047.1:0-5903 GCA_032096995.1 Aminipila sp. | reverse complement strand
ACCTAATTATAAGAGAATTAGAAATGTGGTTATCAGAAATGCAGAGTTTATAAAAACCACTACACACAAAATAAAAAGACAAGAGAACGTATAAAAAAATGTGCAACCCCTAAAGGTTGCACTTTTTTTATACATCAATTAAAAATTAGCCTTTTATTTGTAGCATCCATCTCCATATAAGTTCCCATAGGGATAGTGGATTGTGGATATATATGACCTGCACGAAAGTTTAGCAAAGTAGGTTTGCCAAAAGGTTTTACAACCTCTTCAAATATTTGATTTAAAGTTAGAGCAGAATTAGCAATAACAGTATTACTTGGGACCGTACAAGCATCAGGTTCTTCACATTCTGCAAAAGTTCCTAGTATTATTCCGCTACAATCTTCAAATTTTCCTGCCAAGGATAAAGCTGTTAATGCTTTATCTAGACGGTAGGGACGTTCACCTACATCCTCTAAAAATAGTATTTTCCCCTTAGTATCAACTTCATAGGGGGAACCTAAAGTTCCAAGAAGAAGAGATATGTTACCTCCAGTAACCATTCCTTCAGCTTTACCGTTATTAATTGTTTCTAATAGTTCCTCTTCAGGATTAAATACTTCACCTAAAGGCTCATCAGAGAAAATATTTTTCTTAAGACTATTTAAAGTAAAGTCATCTAATTTAGTATAGTTTGTAGTTGGCATAGGACCATGAAAGGTTACGAAGTTACAAAACTTGTTTATAGCAGTATGTAAACCTGTTATGTCACTATAACCTACAAAAACTTTTGGATTGTTTTTTATTTTGTTAAAGTCTATTTTAGGTAATATTCTAGTGACTCCAAAACCACCTCTAAGGCAGAAAACCCCCTTAATATTAGAGTAGCCAAAAGCATCATTTACATCAGAACTTCGAGACTCATCCCTGCCAGATAAATAACCATGTGTCATATAGCAACTAGGGAAAATAACAGGGCTAAGACCGAGAAATTTTATAGACTCTATTGCAGTTCTCAAGTTCCTTTCAGGAACAGGTGAGGAAGGAGCTATTAAAGCCACCTTATCACCTGGAATAAGAGGTTTAGGTCTTAACAATCCAGTATTTGAATTCATTTTTATATATCCTTTCCATTGACGGACAGTTAAAGAATTAACCAATATAAGTTTGTTGACTATTTATTCTTTGCACTTCGGCTAATATGACGTGCTGCATATACAACTGGAGTATCTACAACTGATGTCACAAGGAATATTCCATAGCTGGATATTGCAATGCTAATAAGAGTTTCAATTGGGTACAATCCCCAGAAAGCTCCAAAAGAGTATAAGACAGTATTCAAAAGTTGAGAGATTAAAGTTGAACCATTATTTCTAAGCCATAAATACTTATCTTTATCACCACACATTTTGTAAGTAACTGCCCAAATGCTATGGTAAATCCAAACATCAAACTTCTGTGCTATTACATATACTACTAGGCTGACTAGCATAAGTCTAGGGGTATTTGAAAATATTGTCTGAATGCTTTCAAAAGCCCAGTCATTGGCAGAAGGTGTGTATTGAAGCCACATCTGCGTTACAATGATAAAAGTCATAGATGTAAGAATACCTATATTTACAGCTTTTTTTGCCTCTAACTTACCTTCTGTTTCACTAAGTATATCAGTTACAATAAATGTAGATGCAAACATTATGTTTCCAAGAGTTTGTTCTATACTAAAGGCATCTACAAGAATTAAGACCTCTATGTTAGCTGCAATAGTAGCAAAAACAGTCCAGCAGAATAGTCCGCGGTTACCAAAAAGCTTGTACCATATAAGTACTCCAGAATATAATACGATTAAATTAATAATTAATAAAAGTTCGTTACTCATTTTTTCCTCCTACACCAAAATCAGTATTATTTATAAGAATATCCACACGAGGATTATCAATATATTTTGGATAAACATTATCCATAAAAGTTAAAATAACGTTGTTATCAGGTTTTAATTTTGTGCTGTTTTCTATCATTATGTTTACACAAACACGATTGAAATATTTCAGCCCTATATTAAGGTCATTTTCCATAGAAGCTTGAGTTTGCCCAGTTAGTCCAAATAGGAGGCAAACTTGGTCATAATATTTTGCCATTTCCAATGGGTCCTCAGTATCTATGCCTTTACAAAAGACTGTTTCCCTATATTCCTTGTCAAAGGTTTCTACACCGCCCTTTATTTGCAGTGTAATACCTAAAGGTTCAAATTCTTTTTTGAGAGAAGCTATATGCTTTCTATCATTCCAATGGCATTCAAAATATAGAGTAGATATATTCTTTCTCATGCAAATATCTTTTATAAGCTTCATAGTATCCTGATCTAAATCAGAAAAGCTTCCTGAATTTATAACTTCAAGTCTATGAAATTTACCAGTAACATTTTCTAAAACCTTAAAATTTAGTTCATAATTTAACTTGGGATCTAGATTAAAATCTAAATGATAATCACAAAATTTACAACGTCTCCATTTGCAGCCACTTCCTCTAAGAAGTACAATTTCTCTTGGATTTTTTTCTGTGATTACAGAATATCGTACAAGATGATTTACGTCTGACATAAGTTTTCCTTTCTATATATTTAGGAAGTCACAACCAAACGCAATCAAAAAAAGAACACAAAAAATAAAAATGGCGCCTATAGCACCACAAATAATCCTGCTAAAAAACCTAGCAGGCGGGTCCTAGTTTTATTTACCGACAGGATGGTTACGAACTGTCCTATTAAATTGTAAAACGAGGTTACTATTTGTAAGTAACCTCGTAATGATATCATATGTTTTTTATCTTGTCTAGGCTTTGCTTAAAACTTCCTTAACATAATTTGGAAGAGCAAAGGCTCCAGTATGAATTTCAGTATTATAATATTTAGTTTTTAAACCAATATCATTCCATTTTTCAGATTTTAAATCTGTGATTGGATCATATTTCTTTGAAGCAAATCCAAAATACCAATAGCCAGTTGCATAGGTTGGGATATTAAAGCCATAAACCTTAGCAATAGGGAAGACCTTTTTGATTTTTTTATGAGCCTTTTGCATTTGCTCAGCATCAAGAGAATGGAAAGCACATTCATGCTGATTTATTAAAATGCCATCTTCCTTTAGCACTCTATAACAGTTTTCATAGAACTTAACAGTGAAAAGACCTTCACCAGGGCCTGCTGGGTCAGTAGAGTCAACCAGAATTAAATCGTAAGTACTATCATTTGATTCTTCTACAAATTTTAAACCATCTCCAATGATAAGGTTTAATCTTGGTTCATTAGAGAAAACGGAAGCTGTAGAAGGCATATATTTTTTACAAGCTTCAACAACAGCACCATCTATTTCAACCATATCAATAGTTTCTATATGAGGATATCTAGCGATTTCTCTTGCTGTACCACCATCTCCTCCGCCAATAATCAAAACTTTTTTGATATTTGGATTTACTGCAAGTGCAGGGTGGCAAATCATATCATGATAAACAAATTCATCTTTTTCTGTAACTTGAATGAATCCATCTAAAGTCATAAATACACCAAATGTATCATTTCTATACATTTGAAGCTTTTGGAAAGGGGTATCTTCAGTATGAAGTATTTCTTGTATATTCAACCCTAATTTTACAGAATCTTTTACATGGTATTCGTTAAACCATAAATCGGCCATTTCGTGCATCATAATAATAATTCTCCTTTATTTAGTATAATGTTGGTAGATTTCTTCCATAGAAAATTTCATCAATTTCATTTTTTAGTCTGTTAGTAATTTTTTTAACTTCTTTTTCATTTAAATTTTCTTCTTTAAGGTTAAACAAATAGTCATCAAGCTGAAAATTTCTTACCTTACATTTTGTATGGAAAATATTTTCTTGATAAACATTTACATCTATCATTTGATACACGTTTAAAAATTCTTTTTCAATGTAGTCTTGTATAGAGGTAATCTTGTGGTCAATAAACAATTTATTACCTTTTATATCACGAGTAAAACCCCTAACTTTGTAATCTATAGTCATAATGTCAGCATCAAAGCTGTCAATTAAATAATTTAAAGCCATAAGTGGGGAAATTTCACCACAGGTAGATACGTCAATATCTGCCCTGAAAGTACAAACTCCGTTATCTGGATGATATTCGGGATAAGTATGAACCGTTATATGACTTTTATCCAAATGACCAACCACTGATGGGTTTATAGTATATGGATTATTCACAGGTGGTTCACTTTCCTCACAAATTAGAATAGTAACGCTAGCACCCTGAGGATCGTAGTCCTGTACAGCAATGTTCAAAATGTTTGCACCGATAATTTGTGTAACATTTTCAAGAATACCTGTTAACTTAGGCGCATTGTACTCTTCGTCAATGTATTCGATATAAGCCTTTCTATCACATACTGTTTTTGTGTAGCTTACATCATACAAGTTAAAACTTAAAGTTTTAGTCAGATTATTAAATCCGTGTAGTTTGATTTTTTCCAATTAAATTGTCACAACCCTTCTTTAAATAAATATTTCATTTTATAAAATAACATAAAATCAGATAATTACAATAGTTTAGAGAAGAAAAAAACAATTTGTAAATTAAACCAAAAAAATATAAAATAAAATATAAATTTGTTGATGAGGAAAACAAATAAAAAACAAGCTTAAAAAGCTTGAAATAGCAGGCTTTATAAAAAATAACATAAAGTTTTGTCAAAAAATAAACAAAAAAGATGATAGAGAAGGTTTTTTTGTGGTAAATATTTTTTGTAAAAAAAAATGAAGGATTAACAAGCCACACATTGTTAAGGAGGAAGTATATGAATAATTGTTTTGGATGTAATACATGTAAGAGTGCAGATAAACCTCTTGAAGAATTTATATCAAAATTGCCTATGGAGACTTCACACCATAGGGTAGAATCTCAAAGCACAAAATGTAATTTTGGTCTTCAAGGAGTCTGTTGCAGGCTCTGTTCCAATGGACCCTGTCGTATAACACCAGATGCACCTCGTGGAATTTGCGGTGCAAATGCAGATACTATTGTAACTAGAAACTTTTTAAGAGCTGTTGCTGCTGGTTCAGGTTGTTATATACATATAGTAGAAAATACAGCATTAAATTTAAAAAATACAGCCAAAGCAAAAGGTGAAATTAAAGGCGTAAGGGCACTTGACCGCCTTTGTAATATTTTTGGCATTACTGCTACAGATATGTATGAAAAAGCAGAAAAAGTTGCAGATGCAGTACTTAGTGATTTATACAAACCTGAGTATGTGAAAATGGAGCTAGTTGAAAAGCTTACATATAAGCCAAGATTTGAAAAATGGAAAGAACTAGGTATTTTACCTGGTGGTGCAAAATCTGAAGTTTTTAAAGGTGTTGTTAAATGTTCAACTAACTTAAATTCAGACCCTGTGGATATGCTTGTAGATTGCTTACGAATTGGTATTTCTACAGGCCTTTATGGTCTTGTTTTAACTAATCTTTTAAACGATGTTCTTTTAGGAGAACCAGAATTAAGAATGGCACCTGTAGGGCTTAGAGTAATAGACCCTGAATATATAAACATTATGATTACAGGGCATCAGCATTCTATGTTTGTAGATTTACAAGAAAGATTAATAAAACCTGAAGCCGTAGCTAAAGCAAAAGCAGCAGGGGCTAAGGGATTTAAACTTGTAGGATGTACTTGTGTAGGACAAGATTTGCAGTTAAGAGGTAGTCACTATACAGAAGTATTTAAAGGACATGCAGGTAACAACTATACAAGTGAGGCGATATTGGCAACAGGTGCTATAGATGCAGTTTTATCAGAATTTAACTGTACACTTCCTGGTATAGAGCCTATTTGTGATGAACTTAAAATAAAGCAGATTTGCTTGGACAGTGTAGCTAAAAAAGCAAATGCTGAATTG
>DAMCXN010000046.1:21788-24055 GCA_032096995.1 Aminipila sp. | reverse complement strand
AGCAAAAGCGATGTTGTTGAGTGCGTTGGAGAGAAAAGAGACTAGAGGTGCTCATTTTAGAAAAGACTATCCTAACAGAGATGATGAGAATTTTAGAAAAATAACTATAGCATCATATTTTAAAGACAATGATATTGAAATATCTTTAAAGGAGGTGCAGTAATATGAAATTCAAGTTAAGAATCAAAAGGTATGATCCAGTAGAAGATAATAGTTATTTTCAAGAGTTTAATATGGAAGAAAATTTGGAGATGACAATTACAGGCATCCTTACTAAGTTAAATTCTAGAAGACCGTTTCTAGATATAGAAGGGTGTATAGCTAAGCCTATTGACTGGGAAAGTAGTTGTAGACAAAAAATGTGTGGGGCATGTGCTATGATAATTAATGGGACTCCGAGATTGGCATGCAGCACTTTTTTAGTAGATTTGTGTAATGAGGGACAGAAAAATATATTAATTCAATTAGAGCCTTTATGCAAATTTCCTATTGTAAGGGATTTAAGAGTAGATAGAAGTCAGATGTTTGAAGATATGAAAAAAATGAGAATCTGGTTAGATGCAAGAGCAATAGTAGATAAGAAAGAGTGGGAGCATCAATATGAATCTGCTACTTGTATTATGTGCGGTTGTTGCTTGGAAGTATGTACTAATTATTCTTTAAATAATAATTTTGTTGGTGCGGCGGTAATGAATGGAGCATATAGAGTTGCCACTCAACAACCTCAGGGTAGTAATAGGAAAAAGTTTATAAAGGAAAATATTAAGAATGGTCAAGGCCATTGTTCAAAATCTCTTTCTTGTGAACAAGTTTGTCCTATGAATATACCAATAGGAGCATTGACTTCTAAATTAAATAGATTGTATGTAAAAGAGTTTTTTAAAATAAAATAAAAATAGAAGCATTATTTTGCTTCTATTTTTGTTATTATATTTCTTTTAACGCCTTTGAATAGGCTTCTTTTATTTTTTCATTAAAACAAATCATTTGTACTTCATGAACATTGTTTGAGGTTTCTAGAAATTTCTTAATAGTTTTTAAAGCTATAGGAGCAGCTTTATCTAATGGAAAGTGATAGACACCTGTACTAATTGAAGGAAATGCCACTGCTTCACAACCATATTCTTCTGCTAAAAGTAAGCTATTATAGTAACTGTTGGCCAATAATTGAGCTTCATTACTAGTACCACCATACCAAATTGGTCCAGGAGTATGAATGACAAATTTAGCAGGAAGATTATAACCTTTTGTTATTTTTGCTTGACCAGTTTCACATCCTTTCAATGTTTTGCATTCTTCAAGAAGCTCTTTACCAGCAGCTTTATGTATGGCTCCATCAACACCACCTCCTCCCAGAAGTGTTGTATTTGCAGCATTTACTATGGCATCTACATGTATTTTAGTAATATCTCCTTGAATTATCTTAATTGTACTCATTTTATCCTCCTATAATAAAGTAAATAATTATATTATTTTTATAAACAATTTCATTATATAGGGTTGTAAGAAATATGTAAAATAGTATAAAAGTTATAAACATTGAATTTTAGGAAAAAGATGTTTAAAAACAAAAAAGATATATTTATCTAGTGCTATAATTAGAGGTTTTTTGTTGACTTTTTAAGGTTTGAATGATATATTGTATATTGCAAGATTATGGAATATATTTACAAAAATACTTATAATCCGACATTAAATGTCGTATAAATAAAGCATGAATATGCAAGGAGAGATTTTATGGTTTTGAACTCTATAGAAAGATTTTTCTTGACACTAGAAGTGGATATGCATAGCATGACAGTAATTTTGATTAAAGATGGTAAAGAAGGTAGAACTTATGATGCGAACCAATATTTTCAGTATTTTGTAGAGTATGGAGTTAGAAAATCAGATGTAGCACTACTTCAAGAACATTTTTCAATCGATTATTTTCAAGATATGCTAGTTACAGGCAAAAAAAGTGAAGTTTTTGAGTTTTGTGTAAAATTTGTAGGTGAAGACTATAAATTTCTTGAATGCAAAATGAAACCTGTAGAGATTCAGAACAATAGTATTATAAGAATTACCTTAGAAGACATTTCTCATAAAAGAGTTCAAAAACTTATCTATATAAAAGAACATTTCACAAAAAATCAACATAAATCTTATGTAAAACCATTTGATATAAAATTTGAAGAAGAAAAAAATATTAATAAGGAAAAGCAAAAAATATATAAACATTCAATTGTTCTTGTTAGCATTCTTTGCATTCTTTTCACGTGCATATT
>DAMCXN010000046.1:12486-21778 GCA_032096995.1 Aminipila sp. | reverse complement strand
CCGAAAAACTAAATAAATCAATAGAAGAGACGGCGGAAAATTCTAAAACTACCACTTGGTGTATAGAACACGAGCTAAATAATCTAGCTGTTAGTTTGGTAAATTTTAGAAATTTAATAAGTAGTAGTGAAAATAATGTTACAAGAAATGAACTAGAAAATTATGTAGAACAGAGCAAAAAGGATTATGATTGTGAAACAATGATTTTTATTAATAAAGATTATAAAAGCATTTATTCCGAACATGATATAGATTCTGAAAGTATAAGCTATTTAGCTAATTTATTAAAATATGGCGAAGAGTATGCTATTATAGCAACCTACGTAGAGGGGAAAACTCTCGTTAACTACATTATTTCTGCACAAGAGTTAAATATTGAAGGGGAAAAATGTAAATTTATAATAGGTGTATTTGATCTAAATAACATAGCTAATTCAGCTTATGTTAATAAAGTATCAAAGAAGTACGACAGCATGATAATTAATAAAGAGGGAAATATTCTTTGGAGTGCAAGCCCTGATATATCTAAAATAATAAATCATAGAAATTTTTCTAATTATTTAGAGAATAAGCTTGTAAAAGTTTTACCTGAAAATGGTGTAGAAGAATTAAATATAGATTTAAAGCGAGAAAAGGAAGGCTCCTTAAGCTTCATTACTGAGGGTCAACGAAAATTTGTTGCTTACGAACCCTTGATGATAGAAGATTTGTTTTTGGTAAGTATATCAAAAAATAAAAAAGTAGATTTAATAGAAGTAAATAATATTATATTTCTTATTATCATTTTAGCTTTGATCTTAATGTTTCCTATTTTCATCTTATTATATAAAATGGAGAAAATAAAAGACAGAAAAAATTGCCTAGAGGAATTGGCTTATTATGATGAAATAACAGGTGCAACTAATATAAATTATTTTGATGAAAAGGCAAAAACTATAATTCGTGAAATGGAATGCCATTATGCTTTAGTGATTACTAATCTTCACAATTTTAGTTTATATAATGCAAGATACGGAAATGTTAAGGGAGATGAACTTATTAGAAGACTATTCCTTGGGATTTCGAAATATATAGATACGGATGAATTAGTTTGCAGGTCATATGCTGAACATATGATAATTATGATGAAATATGAAGGGGAAAACCAATTAGAAGATAGATTAGTTAGTATTGGGAGTTGCATTATAGATACAAGCTTTAGATTAGAGTATGGTATTTGTATTATAAGAGATTTAACTATGGAGCTAGATGTAGCTAAAGAACGAGCGGGCATGGCTTTAAAAGGGGAAAATAAAAAAATTAAAAGTAATGTTTCTATAGCATATTATGATGTTAAGCTATTAGAAAAAGTATTATTTGAGAAAGAACTAGAAAAGACTATGTATAGGGCATTTAGAAAAGGTGAATTTAAACTTTTTGTAGAGCCAAGATATGATTTGAAAACACGGGCTTTATGTAATGGTGATGCGTATGCAGTTTGGAATCATCCTGAAAAAGGAAGCATTTTGCCAGAACAATATATAAGGGTTTTTGAGCGTAAAGGACTTATAATGTGTTTAGATAGCTTTATTTTTGAAGAAGTATGCAAAAAAATAAAAGAACAATTAGAGAAAGAAGGAAATTGTGTTCACATAACTATAAAACTGCATAGGAACCATTTTAATATACCTAAGTTTTTTAGCAAATTTCAAAGAATAAAAGATACCTATGATATTTCAGGAGACTGCTTATCTTTTGAAATTTCAGAAGAGATTATGTGCGAAAAAATAAATCAAATTGAAAAGGTAATAGAATCTATACATAAAATGGGAGCAAAGTGCATTATGGGAGAATATAGAGGCCGATATATGACCTTAGATACTCTTTGCAAGTTAGGAGTTGACATTATAAAATTTGAACCTGAATTATTAACAAATGAGTTGCCCAATGAAATGATTAATGCAGTGATTAAGATTGCTAAAGCAGCAAATGCTAAAACTATTGCTACTGGAATTTGTAAACAATCACAAGTTTCATACTTATCAAGAATAGGTTGTGACGAAGCAAAAGGAGATGTCTTTGCTAAGAACATCTCCCTTGATGAATATGTTAATATTTTCTAAAGTTATAATTTTTATTTTGCAGCCAGTTTATCTTCTTTTACTTCAAGTCTTTCCTCATTTCGGGCAAGTCTTTCGTCTTTTGAAGGTAGCTGTGCAACTATTATAGCCACGAACATAAGAATACATCCTATGACTTCTCTGCCAGATAAAATTTCATGAAGTATTAGCATACCAGAAAGAACAGCAAATACCGATTCAAGACTTAGCAGTAATGATGCTACAGTTGGGTCGGTATCTTTTTGTGCAACAATCTGTAAAGTATAAGCTACTCCAGACGATAAAACTCCAGAATAAAGTATTGGCATCCATGACTTTAAAATAGCATCAATTGATGGAGTTTCTATTATAAACATTACTATACCAGAAAGAATTGCAACAATAAAAAATTGAATGCAAGACATTTTAACTCCATCTGTTTTTGGTGAAAAATAATCAATAACTAATATATGTATAGAAAAACCAAAAGCACATAAAAGTATTAATAGGTCTCCCATACCAATTGTAAATCCTTCTTTAATACAAAGTAGATAAAGTCCTACGGCAGCAACCGCGACACAACCCCATATAACAGGTCGTACCTTCTTTTTTAGGAATAAACCTAAAATAGGGACAATTACAATATACAAGGATGTAATAAAGCCTGCTTTTCCAGCAGTTGTGTATTGTAATCCTACTTGTTGAAGTGAGCCTGCTACAAATAAAGCTATTCCGCAAGCAAAACCACCTGTGATTAAAACTTTTTTTTCTGCTTTCTTTTCTTCTTCCGTTTTTTCAAATGAATACTCGGTGAAAGATTTTTCTTTATCCAGTTTATCAAGAACAAATATAACTGGAATAAGGAAAATTGCTCCGACTAAGTTTCTAATACAGGCAAAAGAAAATGGACCTAAATGATCCATGCCCTTTATTTGAGCAACAAAGGCTGAACCCCAAATCAGGGCTGTCAAAAGCAGTAACATATTGGCTTTTAATTTCTTACTCATAATACCCTTCCTTCATTAAATAAATATAATATCAACAACAAGGGTATTATATCATAGGCACATATATGATACAATAATACTTGTTAATATTTGGATATATATACTTAGAGGTAGGAGAAATTAAATGAACGTTTTTATTAGTGGTGGATGTAAAAATGGTAAATCTATGTACGCTCAAAATATAGCTAGAGATATGTCACTTGAAAACAATACAGAATTATATTATTTAGCAACTATGAGACCTGTTGACGACGAAGATTTGGCGAGAATCGCCAGACATATAAAGGAACGAGAAGGCTGGGGATTTGAGACAATAGAGCAAAGTGAAAAAATATGTAATTGTCTGGATGAACATTGTTATAAAAATGAGACAAATAACAAAAAAGCAAATTCAAAAGGTTCATTTTTATTAGATAGCGTAACAGCATTACTTTCAAACGAAATGTTCAAATTGGATGGAAGTATTGATTATAACGCAGCAGAAAGAGTTGCAGACGAACTTAAGAAGTTTGCAGAACTTACAGGAAATACTGTATTTGTTTCTGATTACATTTATGGAGATGCAGCAGAATATGATGAGCTTACAGAGGAATATAGAAAAGGTCTGGCATTAATTGATAGGACTTTAGCTAAAGTTTGTGATAGAGTTATAGAAGTTTCTTTTGGAAATATTATTGAATATAAGGAGTACTAGAATATGAAGTATATAACAGCCTTTTTTATGGCGTGGGGAAACTTTTTCTCTGTGCCTTGCCCCTGCAAATTATGGGATAATGATTTAAGACGATTGCAGTTAGTGTTTTTTCCATTGATAGGTATTTTAATGGGATTTTTATGGTATTTTTTATATAGAATATTGATATTTATAAATATACCAATGCAGATTCAGGCTGCGGTTATGACTATTTATCCTTTTTTTATTAGTGGATTTATACATTTAGATGGATTTATGGATTGTTGTGATGCTATTCTATCAAGAAGAGATTTAGAAGAACGACAGAGAATATTAAAGGACTCACATGTGGGAGCATTTGCAGTAATATGTATTGTTATTTTATTTTTAATGTTTTATGCTGCCATGTGGTCGTTAATTGAGAAAGACCTTATAAATAATTTAGGAGGGTTAAAATCCTTTAATATGTTGGCATTAATTTTTATACCTGTAGTATCTAGAGCGTGTTCTGCATATGGAGTTTTGAATTTTATTCCTATTGGTCATAGCCAATATAAAGCTAGTTATAATCAAAAAATAAATAAAAAATATGGTATAGTTATTAATCTAATGGTAGCTTTAGCTATCATAATACCTATGATACAAATTAATATCTATGGGTCTATATCAATTGCGGTAATAGTTACGGTAGTTACGCATCATTTAATGATGCTTTATGGAAGAAAACAATTAGGTGGAATGAGCGGAGATATTGCTGGGTATGCCTTGACAATATCTGAATGTGCAGGAGTATTAGCCTTATCACTTTTATAATAAAGAAAGGAATAAAGATGATTTTAATATTTGGTGGAGCATATCAAGGTAAATTACAATATGTAAAAGAAAAATTTAACATAACTGAAGAGGATATTTTTTATTGTAATAAAGACAATGAAAAACCAGAAATAGATTTTTCTAAAAAGGTAATATATAAATTAGATGAATTTACATTGGCTTGTGTAAAAAATGGGATTGAATCTAAAGAGTATCTTATAGAAAATGAAATCCTGTTACAGGATAAGATTATAATTTGTACGGATATCTCACAAGGAATTGTTCCTATTGATAAGGAGTTACGCGCTTGGAGAGAAATGAATGGAAGATCTATGATTTATCTTACAGGTAAATCTGATGAGGTTATTAGAATCTTTTGCGGTCTTCCTCAAGTTATAAAGAATATAAAAACTAAGAAAAACGAAAAAGCAGTTTCATATATTCATTTCATTAGGCACGGTACTACTGAAGGAAATGTAAATAGGTGGTATTATGGTAGAGCTGATCTACCTCTAATAGATGAAGGTAAAGAGCTTATAAATAACTTAAAAAAAGATGGCGTTTACCCAAAGGTGCAAGAGGCAGATTACTATACTACCGGGTTAATTAGGACAGAGGAAACTTTTAATATTATTTTTGGAGAAATAGAACATAATATATTTGAAGAGTTTATGGAAATGTCATTTGGTGATTTTGAAAAGCATAGTTATGAAGAATTAAAGGATTTACCTGAATACCAATCTTGGATTACTGACAAATCTGGGAATTCATCACCGCCAAATGGAGAAAGTCCAACGGATTTTAGAAAAAGAGTTTCTGAAGGATTTAAAAGGCTTATGGGGCTACATAGGTTAAAAGAATTTTCATTTAGACATGCAGGGAAAGAAGCACATTCCGTAGTAGTTTGTCATGGTGGTGTTATTTCCGCTTTAATGGCACAAAGTTTTCCTGAAGAAGATAAAAACTTTTTTACTTGGATTCCCGATCCAGGCCATGGATATACTATAAAAATTGAAGAAGGTATGCCTGTCTCATATATAGAATTTTAAATAATGGAAAATTAAATTTATACTTGCTTTTTTTTAATTTTAGGAATATAATACATAAATAATAAAACTGACCCGCGGGTCAGTTTTGCTGTTTATGTAAGGAGGATTAAATTTGAAGCAAATATTAAAGTATTATAAACCATATATACCAGCAATGATTTTAATGATTGTATTACTATTTTTTCAAGCAATGTCAGAATTATCATTACCTGAGTACATGTCGAAAATAATTAATAATGGGATTTTAAAGAAGGATTTAGATTATATATATGCTACAGGGAGAAGCATGCTTATTTTTGCTTTATTTTTGACATCATGTTCTATTTCTGTTGGATTTCTAGCAGCTAGAACTTCTGCAAAAATAAGTAAAAAAATAAGGGAAGAACTTTTCTCTAAAGTTACGTCTTTTTCAAAAGGAGAAATGGATGAATTCTCTACAGCCTCTCTTATTACTAGATCAACAAATGATATACAACAGATACAAACTACATCAATATTATTTTTTAGATTAGCTTGTTATGCGCCAATTATGGGGATAGGGGCTTTAATAAAAGCTATATCTACCAGTTTTGAATTGTCATGGACAATTGCACTATCAATTGGATTATTACTTTGTGTAATGTTGTTTACACTTAAAATAACATTACCTAAATTTAGTATAGTACAGGAAATGGTAGATAAAATTAATTTAATAATGAATGAAAGATTAACGGGCACTTTGGTGGTTCGTGCTTTTAATGCTCAGAGAAGAGAAGAAAAAAGGTTTGATGATGCAAATAAAGAGCTAACTAAAATAAATTTATTTGTTAATAGAGCAATGGCTCTCAATATGCCTTTAATGATGTTAATTATGAATTTTACTTCAATGCTTGTTGTCTGGGCTGGTTCAAAGCTGGTAGAAATGGGCAATATGCAGATTGGAGACATACTAGCCTTTATCCAGTATTCCATGCAGGTTATTATGTCTTTCTTATTTATTTCTATGATGTTTATTATGATTCCTAGAGCTATGGTATCTGCTAGAAGAATTGGAAACGTTTTAAAAGTAGAACCTAAGATTGTGGACGCCAATGAAGCAGTAGAAAAAGAAATTTTAGGGGATATAGAATTTAAAAATGTTTGCTTTAGATATCCAAATGCAGATGGAGAGGCTTTAGTAGATGTTTCATTTAAGGCAAGGCCAGGAGAAACAACAGCTTTAATAGGAAGTACTGGAAGTGGAAAATCAACTTTAGTAAATTTAATTCCTAGATTTTATGATGTTACAAAGGGTCAAATCTTAATTGATGGAATAGATGTAAGAAAAATCAAGCAAAAGCATTTAAGAAAGAATATTGGCTATGTACCTCAAAAAAGTATCTTATTTTCTGGAACCATAGAAAGTAATCTTAAGTTTGGTGTTAAAGAGGTAGATGAGCATGAGGTTGAAGAAGCTTGCACAATAGCACAGGCTATGGATTTTATTTCAGAAAAGCCTAGTAAATTTCAAGAAGCAATTTCACAAGGCGGTAATAATGTATCTGGTGGACAGAAACAAAGACTGTCAATAGCAAGAGCATTAGTAAAAAAACCTAAAATATATATTTTTGATGATAGTTTTTCCGCTTTAGATTTTAAAACAGATGTAGCATTAAGAAAAGAATTAAAAGCTAATGTTGGAGATAATACAATTCTAATAGTTTCCCAGAGAATTAATACAATTAAAGATGCAAATAAAATTATTGTACTTAATGAAGGAAAAGTTGTAGGAGAGGGAACCCATGAGCAACTTTTGAAACAATGTCAGGTATATAAAGAAATTGCAGAATCACAGTTAGATAAGGGGGAGATGTAAATGAGTAAAAAGAATATGAATCTTCCACCTAAAAGAAAAGGACCAGGTGGACATGGACCTATGGCTATGATGCCTGGTGAAAAAGCAAAGAATTTTAAAGTTACTATGAAATCATTGCTACAGTATATGAAACCGTTTAAACTTAAAATTTTTATAGTAGTATTTTTTGCAATTGCAAGTACTGTTTTTTCCATAGTTTCTCCTATGATTTTAGGTAAAGCTACAGATGCGGTTGTAAAAGGAGTATTAGGAAATGGGATAGATTATAGTCAGCTAAAAACTATAATTGTGATTTTGATTGGGCTATATTTGATTAGTTTTTCTTTTTCTGTAATTCAAAGCTTTATTATGGCAGGTGTATCACAAAATATTACTTATAGACTTCGTAAGGAAATATCTGAAAAACTAGATAGACTTCCTCTAAAATATTTTGATGGAAAAACTCACGGAGAAATACTTAGTCGTGTTACAAATGATATAGAGACTGTAAATCAATCATTATCTCAAAGTATGACTCAAACAATAACAAGCCTAACATCTATTTTAGGTGTTATTGTAATGATGATTTATATGAGTTTAACTATGACTCTAGCTGCGTTGATAGTGCTTCCATTATCATTATTGCTAATTAGACTGGTTATAAAGTTTTCTCAGGGACAATTTAAGAAACAACAAAAGTTTTTAGGAAAGATGAATGGACATGTGGAAGAAATGTATACAGGTCATATCATTGTAAAAGCTTTTAATAAAGAAACAGATTCTATTAACACCTTCAATGAGATTAATGAAAACCTTTATGAATCAGCCTGGAAATCTCAATTTCTATCAAGTACTATGATGCCCCTTACAAATTTCGTGGGTAATCTAGCATATGTATTTGTATGTGTTATAGGAGGTTGGC
Organism: Aminipila sp.; assembly: GCA_032096995.1. GTDB lineage: Bacteria > Bacillota > Clostridia > Peptostreptococcales > Anaerovoracaceae > Aminipila. The sequence continues at coordinate 13,423 of DAMCXN010000046.1, read as the reverse complement.
TGGCTATTCAGGGTAGAATCTCTATTGGTAATATACAGGCCTTTATGCAGTATGTTAGATCACTTAATCACCCAATATCTCAGATTTCAAATATTGTAAATATATTGCAATCTACAGCGGCAGCAGCTGAAAGAGTCTTTGAACTGTTGGATGAAGAGGAAGAACTGAATCCTATAGTGACAAGTGAATCAATGGATGATAAAGATAAACTAGAGTTAAATAAAAAGAGAGAGGATATAGGAACAATTTCTTTTCAGAATGTTAGATTTGGATATGATGAAGATAACATTTTAATAAATGATTTTACTTTCGACGTAGAGCAAGGCCAGAAAGTTGCTATAGTTGGGCCTACAGGAGCAGGAAAAACAACAATAGTGAAATTACTCTTAAGGTTCTATGAACTAAACGGTGGGAAAATATTAATTGATGGCAAAAATATTAATCAATTTTCCAGAACAGAATTAAGAAATTTATTTGGTATGGTTCTTCAAGATACATGGCTATTTAAGGGTAGTATAATGGAAAATATTCGTTATGGAAAGCAAGGAGCTACAGATGAAGAGGTTTATGAGGCAGCAAAAGCAGCTCATATAAATCATTTTATTGAAACACAACACAATGGATATGGGATGGAGATAAATGAGGACGCTAATAACATTTCTCAAGGTCAGAAACAATTACTAACTATAGCGAGAGCTTTTTTAGCAGATTCTCCGATTCTAATTTTGGATGAAGCAACAAGTTCAGTTGATACAAGAACTGAATTGCAAATTCAGAAGGCTATGGCAGCTCTGATGGAAAATAAAACAAGCTTTGTTATTGCCCATAGATTATCTACAATTAGAGATGCGGATGTAATTCTTGTTATAAACAATGGTGATATAGTTGAATTTGGATCTCACGAAGAATTGCTTGAAAGAAATGGCTTCTATGCAAA
>DAMCXN010000046.1:992-12476 GCA_032096995.1 Aminipila sp. | reverse complement strand
TTGTATGGCTTGCTAGTTTTTATGAATTTAAATCTTTATACTTATTTCTCCTGTATTTAATACTTCTCTTGTTCCATCTTCAAATTCTACTAAAAGACCACCATCGTTATCAACATCTATAGCTAGTGCCTTTAAAGATTTTTGATTTTGTGTAGGGGCATAATGCTTAATAACTTCTATTTCTTTTCCTAGTACCATTGAATGTTCTTTATATTCATTTATAAAGCTTCTACTGTCAATATCATTATAAAGAGATATTACTTGATTTATAACCTCAGCTGCAAGTTTGTTTCGAGAAAATGCAGTTTCGATAGCACCAGCTTTACTTTTTATATCATTAGGGAAACCTGTTTTGGGAATATGACAATTTATGCCAATTCCTAAAGCTATATATTCAATAGTACCTGTTTCAAAATCAGCGATTGCTTCGGTTAGAATACCGCAAACTTTTAGATTATTTATATATACATCATTTACCCATTTTATTTGAGAATCTATGCCTGTTATGTTTTTTATGGCTCTACAAACGGCTACAGAAGCAGCAGTTGTAACTAAAACTGATTTTGATATATCAAAATTAGGTTTTAAGAGAAGAGTAAGGTATATTCCAGAATTTGCAGGTGAATAAAAATCTCTACCCAGTCTGCCTCTGCCTTTTGTTTGTTCATTAGAGACAACTACAGTACCATGTTCAACTCCTTCCAGAGCTAACTTTTTTGCAGCTAAGTTAGTGGAATCAATAGTTTTATGTACATATAAGTTTAAGCCTTTATTGCTTTCTGTTAGATGTATCCTTATGCCTTGTTCAGATAAAAGGTCATTGCTTTCCATTAGGGCATAACCTTTATTGGTTGTAGCTTCAATTAAATAACCTTCTTTTCTTAGGCTAGTAATAGCTTTCCATACTGCAGCTCTTGAAACTCCCAGAACTCCGGCTAGTGACTCTCCAGAAAAATTTTCACCTTTATTTTCTTCTAATGTTTTTAAAACCTCGTCTTTTACAGACATTTGTGCCTCCTTAAATTAATAATGCAATACAGGGCGAAGCTTTTTGATTAGAACTGCTCCTGCCATTATCTTTAATAAATCACCAATTAAAAATGGAAAAACACATGCAATTAGTGATGTCCATAATGGTGTATTTGTAGAAATCATAAACCATATAGTTCCTAAAATATAACATAATGAAAGGCCTATAGCCATAGCAACTATATTAATATAAAAACTATTTTTTTTGTTTATTTTCTCTATTATAATACCAGTAATAAAAGCAGTCAAAATATATCCGATTATATAACCACCAGTAGGGCCTAAAATTTTATCAAAACCACCAGTATATCCTCCAAAAACAGGGGCACCAAAGGCTCCTAGAAGAACATAAACAATCATGCTGACAGAACCATATTTACTTCCAAGAAGACCGCCTGTAAGCATAACTGCTAAGGTAGCAAGGGTCATGGGTACTGGAGTGAATGGAAGTGGTATAATAATACCAGCGGTTACCCCTGTAAGGGCAGCAAAAATGGCACACAATATTAAATTAGTTGTTTTTGAATAACTCATAAATTTACCTCAATAATCATTTCTTAGTTAGTTTTTTATTAAAATCTTTATTAAAATTAATATAGATAAAAGTATAGATAAAAGAAAGAATGATGTCAACTAAAAAATGATATATGGTTTACAATATCTTTGACCATAGCGATAAAAGAGGTCTCTTAGATTGAATAAAATCTTATTTAAAGGTAGTTATTAAAAGGGATTTATGGTAAAATTAATAATTAGGTAAAATATAGTATATAGCATGGATTTATAGCTAATTACTATTAATGGAGGTTCTGTATGAAGCAGAGAATAGTTACTATAAGCCGTACTTATGGAAGCGGCGGAAGAATAATTGGTCAAAAATTGGCAGAAGATATGGGTGTACCATTTTATGATAAAGCTCTCATAGATAGAATTTCTGAAGAGAGTGGCTTTTCAAAGGTTATGATTGAGAATGCTGAAATGAAAGCGAAAAATAGTTTTTTATATAATTTGGCTACTAGTCTTGGAGGAAATGGAGAAGCTGGTATTGATGGGCTATCTTTAAATGATAAATTCTTTTTAGCCCAGGTAAATGTCATCAGAAAAATAGCAGAGGAAGGTCCTTGTGTTATAGTCGGAAGATGTGCAGATTATATATTAAAAGATTTTAGCAATATTACAAATATATTTATCTGTGCAGATATAAAAGAGAGAACAAGACGTGCCATAAACGAGTATGGCATGGATGAAAATATTGTTGAAACCGAGATTAGAGACATAGATAAAGCAAGAACTAATTATTATAATCATCATACTGGACGAAGATGGGGCGATGCTTTTAACTATCATTTGACTTTAGATAGTGGTTACACTGGTTTAGAAAATACAATTTTACTAATTGAAGACTTTTTGCAGCGAAGAAAAATTTAGTTATTAATTAACGATTCTCATTTGAATCGGATTAAGGAAGGAATTATAGATATGACAGAGAAAAAAGGAACATATTATATTACAACACCTATTTACTACCCAAGTTCAAATTTGCATATAGGACATACTTATTGTACAGTAATGGCAGATGCAATGGCTCGTTTTAAGAGATTACAAGGGCATGATGTAAGATTTTTAACAGGAACTGATGAACATGGACAGAAGATACAGACTATTGCAGATAAAGAAGGAGTAACTCCACAGCAATATGTTGATAAGATTGTTGATGGAATTAAAGATTTATGGAAGACTATGGAGATTTCTTATGATGATTTTATAAGAACTACAGAACCTCGTCATGTAGAAAGAGTACAGAAGATCTTTATGCAGCTATATGAAAAAGGAGATATTTACAAAGGTGAATATGAAGGTCTATACTGCACTCCTTGTGAATCGTTTTGGACTGAAAGTCAGTTAGTTGATGGTAAATGTCCAGATTGTGGAAGACCAGTAGAAACTGCAAAGGAAGAAGCTTATTTCTTTAAGCTTTCAAAGTATCAAGACAGATTAATTGACTTATTTGAAAATAATCCTGAATTTTTACAACCAGATACAAGAAGAAATGAAATGATTGCTTTTGTTAAACAGGGACTTGAAGATCTATGCATATCACGTTCAACATTTGATTGGGGTATACCAGTACCTATTGATGAAAAGCATGTAATTTATGTATGGCTTGATGCACTTTCAAACTATATTACTGCACTTGGTTATGGAAGTGATAATACAGAGCTATATGATAAATTCTGGCCTGCAAATATTCATCTAGTAGGTAAAGAAATAGTAAGATTCCATACTGTTATTTGGCCTGCAATGCTTATGTCTATGGAACTTCCTCTTCCGAAGAAAGTATTAGGTCATGGTTGGCTACTCCTTGAAGGCGGTAAGATGTCAAAGTCAAAGGGTAATGTTGTAGATCCGGTTAAGTTAATTGAAAGATATGGAGTAGATGCTCTTAAGTATTTCTTACTTCGTGAATATACATTTGGACAAGATGGAGTATTTACTAATGAAGTAATGTTAAAGAGAATGAATTACGATCTTGCAAATGATTTAGGAAACTTAGTTTCAAGAACTGTTTCAATGATTGAAAAATATAATGGTGGAGTAGTTCCTGATGCTGTAGAAGGTGGAGCGCCAGAAGAAATTTTAGCTACAGATGCAGACTTAAGAACAATTGCAGTTGGTGCAGCTAAAAAGGTTGAAGAACACATGGATAATTTCCAATTCAATCAGGCTCTTGAAGAAATTTGGGTTGTAGTTAGAAGAGCCAATAAATATATTGATGAAAATTCACCTTGGGTGCTTGCAAAGGATGAAGCAAATAAAGGTAGACTAGATACTGTTCTTCATAATTTGGCAGAGTCAATAAGAATTGTATCAGTTCTTATTTATCCATTTATGCATACTACATCAAAAGAGATCAGAAAGCAGATGGGGTTATGGTTTGCAGATCCTATTTGGGAAGATGCTCTTGATTTTGAAATGATGAGTGGAGAACAAGTAAAGAAGGGAAATGCTATATTCCCTAGACTTGATATTGATAAAGAATTAGCTGAGCTAGAAGAAATGCAGAAAGAGGCTAGTGGTGAACCTGAAAATATTCCGCTTGAATTAAAACCTGAAATTGAATTTGATGATTTTGATAAAATTGATTTTAGAGTAGGAACTATTCTTGAAGCTGAAAAACATAAAAAGGCTGATAAGCTTTTAGTGTTTAAAGTTAAGATGGGTACTGAAATACGTCAAATTATTTCTGGCGTGGCTAAATATTTTAAACCAGAAGAATGTGTAGGCAAAAAGGTTATAGTGGTTGCTAACTTAAAGCCAAGAGCTCTTAGAGGCTTAGAATCTAAGGGAATGATAATGTTTGCAGATAATGGAGAAAGACTTGAATTTGTAAGCACTGATGCAGAAGACGGAAATTCTGTAAGCTAAATATATAAATAAAAAGGAGATATGGTTTAAAACCATATCTCCTTTTTATTATGTTTTTAAAGGGTTTTAGTAATTTGCATCTTTTAAATATTTGAAGTTACTTATTAAATCTTTTAGGACCTGTGATTGTCCTGATAATTCCTCGCTTATTGCAGCACTTTCTTCAGCAGTTGCACTATTTAATTGAACTACATCTGAAACTTGTTCTATGCCTGAGTTAACTCGGTTAATTGAATCTTTCTGTTCAATTGCTGCATCGGCAATAGATTGAATAACTTCTGCTGACTTTTCAGAATCAGCTATGATATTTTCTAATGAATCAGCTGTATCAGAAACTATTGAAGAACCATTTGCTATTGCAATTTGTGATCTTTCAATTAATTCAGCTGTATTTTTTGCACTTTCGGCCGATTTGCTTGCAAGATTGCGAACTTCATCCGCAACTACAGCAAAGCCTTTTCCAGCCTCACCAGCTCTTGCTGCTTCTACTGCAGCATTTAATGCTAATATATTTGTTTGGAAAGCAATATCATCAATATTTTTAATGATTTTTCCAATTTCAGAAGCTGAATCGCTAATTTCATTCATAGCTTCTATCATTTTTTCAATTTGACTTTGTCCTTGTGCTGTAGCTTCACTGGCTTCTATGGATATTGCTTTAGCTTTTTCAGCATTTTCTGCTGTTCCATTAATGTGTAATGCCATTTTATTGATAAACTCTAATAACTCTTGTAAAGAACCTGATTGTTCTGTTGAAGCTTGAGCAAGAGATTGCGCCGCGCTAGAAACTTGTTCAGAACCGTGAGCAACAACTTCAGAAGTATTATCAATTTGTGATAAAGTTGAAGATATTTGTAGACAGAAAGCTTTAATAGAAGTATATATTTCTGATAAATCTCCAACATTTTCTTCTTTTAAATCTAAAACATAATTTCCTTCAGAAAACTGTTTCATTGCATTATCAATATCATGAATGGCTAATGCCAAATTGCTTATAGTTTGCTGTGTTGCCAAGGCTAATGTTTCAAGCTCATCACCAGTGGCTATCTCAGGAACAGGTGTATGTAGGTCACCATGGCTTAGCAGAGTAATCCTTTTGGTGATTTGATTTAAAGGCCTAGTGATTTTATTTGCCATTATAATCATAGAAAAAATTCCTAAGATACATATAAGGATAGCAGTTGTAATTAGTATAAATAAAGAAACATGTTTAGAATGTTCATAACCGTTAATAACTTTATCAATATCTTGATAATAGTTTCCTGTACTAATATACCATCCATAAGGGTCATATTTTTCAGTAAACCCTCTTTTTTTAAAGCTACCATCTTCTCCTGGTTTTGTGAAATAAAATTCAGTAAAACCACCACCATTTTGGTCACCAGCTTTAATTATATTTTGAATATAATAATTACCTTCTAAGTCTTTATCATTATATCTACGCTGACCTTCATATTCAGGATTGATATGAACTGCGCAAGTTCCATCTTTTAAATCTGCCCAAAAATAACCTTCCCCATTGTTATATCTAGTATCACGAAGAATATTCTCAGCATTTTCCATTTCTTTTTCTTTACTTATTTCTCCATTAAGATATTTTTTATGATTTACATCTAAAGTGCTAATTAAGGTTTCTACACTATTTTGTATAATTGAATCGAATCTTTTTTGCTCAGTTGTTATAGAAGAATTATGAGCTTTAGTTAATTCAACATAAGATATTAACCCTTGAACAAAGACAGCAATTAGAAGTAAAAATCCAAAAAATATTACCAACTTTGCTTTGATTTTTAATTGTTTAAACATTGGTCATTTCTCCTTTCAATTTATTAGTATGTTTTTATTTAAGTATAATTTTAAGTAGCTATTTCATATTTACCACAAATTGCTTAAATGTAACAATATTATTTAATAATTGCTAAAATTTGACACAAATATAGCATTTATAAATAAAATAGTCAATTTAAATAAAAGAAATTAATAGAAAAAATAAGAATTCTGATATTAATTTAATTTAATTTTAAAAAAATATATATTTTTTTGAGACTTTAGCCTATAAGCTTATTAATGTATTTGACCATTCTTTAGCTTTATTTATGCAGTTTTCTGTATCCTTGGTATAGGGATTTACAAAGCTAATATTCGATAAAAATGCATTTCCTGTAAAAAGGGATTGCATATCGGAAATACATTTATTTGTAGGACCACCTGCACTGCATGTAAAAAAAGCCATTTTTTTATTTTGAATATTTGCTTTGTTAGCAAAAGTCCTTATTGCAGGAGCAAAGGTACCAGCCCAAACTGGAGCCCCAACAATTACTAATTCATAGTCAGATAGGTTTGGAATTATGTTTTCTAATTCTGGAGAGGCTTTTTTAATTGCACTTTTGCCTCCAATTAAATATTTCATAGGACTATTTGAAGGAACTGGCTTTTTTAGTTTTAATTCTAAAGTATCACAATTTAGAGATTTTGCTATTGAGTTACCAATTAGTTTACAGTTTCCTTCTAATGAATAAAAAACAACTATACTTTTCAAAAAATTATCCCCCTTTTATAAAAGTTTAATATACAACTATAATCTTAATTATGTAAATGTAAAAAAGCAAGAACCCAATTGTTAAATTTTCAAATAAAGGGAAAAATAAAGCTACTAATATTAATGTATGATATAATTAGTTTCAATGTATTAACACCCGATAACCTTATATAGGGCATATTGGATTTATTATTAAGACATATCATAAATACAGAAATAGAATAGGAGATAATTAAAATGTTATTTGATTCACATACACATATAAACAATGAAAATTATAGTGAGGACGAAAGGCTTGAGTTAATAAAGAAGATAGAATCATCGGATTTATCATATGTAATGGATGTTGGTTTTGACTTAGAAAGTTCTAGTTTAGCAGTAAAGCATGCTGAAAAATATCCATGGTGCTATGCAGTAGTAGGATGTCACCCTCATGATACTAAAGATATGGATGAAATGCAGCTAGTTATGATAAAAGGATTAGCAAAGAAAAATAAGGTTAAAGCAATAGGCGAAATTGGTCTTGATTTTCACTATGATTTTTCTGAGAGAGATATACAAGAAAAATGGTTTAGAAAACAGATACAACTTGCAAATGAATTAAAAATGCCTATAGTTATTCATTCAAGAGAAGCGGATGAATTAGTTATGAACATTCTTAAAGAAGAGGGAGCTTTTTCAGATGAAAGAATAAGCTGGTTTCCTAAAAGACCTGGACCTAATGGAGAAATGCTTTCTGATGCTAGAGTATTGCTTCACTGTTTTTCAGGAAGTAAGGAAATAGGTGAGCAATATGTTAAATTAGGAGGGACTTTATCTATATCAGGTCCTATTACTTATAAAAATGCACGTAAAGGGGTTAAGGTTGTTGAAAGTATTCCAATGGAATTTTTATTAGTAGAAACTGATGCTCCTTATTTAACTCCAGAACCTTTTAGAGGGAAACCGAATATGGCTCCTTATGTGGAATATACTGCTAGAAAGGTTGCAGAAATAAAAGAACTTGAATATGAGCATGTAGCTAGAATTACATGTGAAAATGCAAAACGTTTTTTTAATATTAAATAAAGAAATAATATTAAAAAAAAAGTTACTAAAAAATGGAACAAAAGTAAATGTTTCATCGTCTTAGAGATAAAGGATTAATTATATTTTATATCTAGGGGAGGATAAGATGAAAAAAATATTAAGTTTAATTTTGATTTTTACTTTAGTTGTGCCATCTTTGATAGTTTCAACAGGAGTTAGTTATGCCGGTAGCGTGGATAGTAAAGAGTTAGCTGAAGCAATAGCGGTAGTTAAAAGAGTTGTAGAGATTCCGGAAAACTTAAGTGAATTTAATTACTATTATAGCGAATATGATGAGGAATCCCAAAAAGAAGCTAATTTGTGTTTAGAATGGTCAGATCCAGATGACTACGGATATATAGCCACCTGTGTTTCTAAACAAGGGGATATACTTTATTATCATAGCAATCTTCCTGAATTTAAGGGGAGTGGATTAGCTAAGGTAACAAAAGAAGAAGCAGAGAAAATTTCAAGAGATTATTTGAAAAAATTTAAACTTAAAGGCGTAGGTGAATTTAAATTAGAAGAGAGCTCTACAGATGGCTATGGAAATGTTTATAGATTTACCTATAAAATGTATGTAAATGATATTCCATGTGATTTTGCAAATGTAACTATATCAATAAATAAGTATGTAGGAAAGCTTGTAAACTATTCTTATGATAACAATATAGAGGACATATCCATAAAGGATTTTCCTACTAAAGATGGAACTATAGATTTTAAAGAAGCAAAGAACATTTATCTTTCTAAGTTAGGACCTGAGTTAACATATTTATCTAATTATGATTACTATGAAAAGTCCCTAAAAGTTTTTACTGCCTATGTCACAGATAATTCAAAAAGGGCTATAGATGCAAATACAGGGGAAATAGTAAAGCTTTATGAAGACTATATAATCTATAGGAATATGGAAAATAAACAAGACGCTAAAGAGGAATTGTCCTCTGATGCCACAGAAGAAATAGAGTATACAGAAGAAGAATTAAAAGAAATTGAGAATGTAGAAAATCTAATAGATAAAGAAAAGGCTGTAAAAATCGCAAGAGAATTAGTACCTAGTATCGGTAATGAAAAATTAAAATCATCAAAATTAATGAAATATAATGGACCGGATAGATCGTATAACTGGTATTTAAATTTCGAAAATAATTATGTAAGAATTGATGCAAGTAAAGGTATACTAATTAGCTTTAATGGTAGAATGAATTATGACGAAAACAATAAAAGTGATATAGGTTTAGAAAAAGCAAAAGCAATATCTGAAAAATTTTTAGATAAAGTATGTGCTGACAAGAAAGAAGAGATAGCTTTGACAAATGAAGATACAGCACAAAATAGTTATAGTGGATATACTTTTATATATACAAGACAAGTTAATGATATTGATTTTGGACCTAATTCTATATATATTTCAATTGACAAAAGCAACGGCCACATTGTTTCATATTCAAGAAATTGGTATGAAACTGCGGTTTTTCCAGATTTAAAGAATTCCATAAAACAAGAAAAAGCTTTTGATATTGTATCTGAGCTAGGTAGTTTTGAGCTAGTATATAAAAGAGATTTTGCAGGTAACATTATTTTAGTGTATGACTTTTTAGAAGATGAAAACTACTTTATTGATGCCTATAAAGGCATCCGTTTAGATTATAAGGGCGATGCTTATAAAGAAGTAAAGCAGAATGATGACTACACAGATATTAAGGGTAATTGGGCTGAAGATATCATAAAAAAACTAAAAGATAATGGTTATTATCTGGAGGGGAATAAGTTTGAACCGAAATCTGCAACAACCCAAATTGACTTTTTTAAATATTTGTATTCGCCAAGTAGATCTTACTATTTAGATGATGAAGAGTTTTATGAAATGCTCATAAATCAAAAAATAATTGAAAAAGAGGAAATTAAAAAAGACTCGTATTTAAGTAGAAAAGAAGCAGCTAAGTTTATTACACGATATCTTGGTGTAGATAAACTAGCAAAAGAAGCCTCTGTTTTCAAAAATATTTATAAAGATGATGTTGATAAGGAATATTTAGGATATGCCTCTGCTGTATATGCTATGGGAATTATGAAAGGCGATTTAAAGGGACGTTTCAATGGAGATAAAACTTTAACACATGCAGAAACAGCGGTTGTAATTTACAATATATTGAGCAATCAATAAAAAATATTTTATAGCTAAAAAAGAAATAAAGACTTGTTTCGAGGAAATAACCCTTTGGAACAAGTCTTTTATATATTTAACTGTCGTAAAATAGGTGAAAAAATAGAACATTTTAAAGCATTCGTTACACGTTTGGACAAATTTTACTATTAGATATGAGTATAATGTAACAATAAAGTGAAAATTGGACAAGGTATGTGGGAGCATTTTCTTCGGGGGTGTAATGATGGAGATGGTGAGGTCGAGAGAAAAAGTAGCAACGGAAATAGGTCAAATATCTGCACTAATAGTTATGTCGTTTTTAGTATGTAGAGTAATAGTATTAAATAGTATATTTCCTTGTGGTATCGCATTAATAACAGTTCTTATATATAGGAATCGGCTAAATTTATATTTGTTACTACCAATGGTATTGGGAAGTATCACTTTCTACGGTAGCAATTATTTATTCTATGGAGATATCGCCGCTTTAATATTATGTGCAGTAGCTTTTACTTTGTTTGGAAGCCGAAAAATTGATTTACCAGCTAGGGCTGTGATTGCAACAATAATAGCAATTGCGTGCAATTGTTCGTATTACATATTAAAGCACATGTTTTATAGACTTAGCATTTATATGATTTTGGTAGAGGCATTATCAATATTTGTACTTATTTTTACATTTAATAGCTTCTTTTCATTTTTCAATTTAGTTAAACATAGTGAAATAAAAATAGAAAAAAGAAGCGAAGTTGGTGTTGAAAAAGCTATAGCATCTACATCAGCAGTAGTTACTTTAATTTTGTGTGGCACAGGGGTATGGAGTGCTGATCCAAGTAAATTTTCTTTGCCTTTAATAGGTAGTTTATTTATAACCCTTTTGTTTGGATATTGTTGTGGTATAGGAGCTGGATTAATAGCAGGGGCAAGTTCATCTATCTGCGTAATCCTTAGTACAGGATTTTCTCCAGCAATAGTGTTGGTTTTTCTTGCAGGAGGACTTACTGCTGGAGTATTTTCTCAAGAGGCAAGGCCTATGGCAGTGGTTTGTTTTAGTGGAGCTTGTTTAGTATTAGGAATGATAACAACTTATCCAGAATTATTTATTCCTCCCTATGAACCTTTAGCTGCATCTATATTAATGTTGTTGATACCAAAAAAGTTCTTAGGTGAAATAAAAAAGGTATTTACTATAATAAAAAAAGACAGTATTTATTATGGAATGGAAGCGAGAGAACAACTTGTAAAGACTTTAAATGAACGATATAAAGTC
>DAMCXN010000046.1:0-982 GCA_032096995.1 Aminipila sp. | reverse complement strand
TTGATAGATTAGCAAATTTATATGGAAATGCTAAAAGTAATAGAGCAATTATCTCTTATCAGTTTAGGGGTATGGCCCAAGTTACAGAAAAGTTGAAAAGTGAAATAGAAGCTACAAGACAAGGGATTGCATGGGCAGAAGCTCAACCTAAGTTCAATGTTAAAGTTGGTCATTCTGCATATGGACAGGTTGCAGGCGTTTCAGGAGATAGCTTTGAATATAAAGAGATTTCAAAAGAGGAATATGGAATTTTAATAAGTGATGGAATGGGTAAAGGTAAAACAGCTTCTGCAGAAAGCAGTTTAGCAGTTTCTACTTTAATGGATTTAATTTGCTCAGGAATAGATGTGAAATTAGCATTAAAAACAGTTAATAATATTTTATTACAGCAAGAAAATGGTGAGGTATTTTCAACTGTGGACTTAGCTTTAATTGACAAAATTGGAGGAAAGCTTAGATTGTTTAAAATAGGCGCAGCAGCCACCTTCATAAAACGTGGAGAAAAGGTGGCGGCCGTCAAGATGGCTGCTCTGCCGATGGGCATCGTTGATGGTTTGCACATTGATTTTATCAATGTGCGGCTTCGCCCAGGAGATCAGATTATTATGATTTCAGATGGAGTATCTGATGCTAATAGAACCGATTTAGAAATGGAATGGTTGAAAGATGCAATTAGAAATATTAAGTCAAAAGACCCGCAGACCATATCTGATTTGGTTATGAATAGAGCCGTTGAGGCTTATGGCATTCGAGAAAAAGATGATATGACCATAATAACCGCTGTTTTAGAGTAGTTCATATATTATTTTGTTCATAACATTTTATCCTAAATAAACCCACAAATAAAAGTAGTGATTAAAATTTAATCACTATTTTTATTTTATATTGTTTAAATAAAGACAACCTTTTGAAAAATTATAATTTACTAATTCTATAACTTGCCATAGTGTAAAATTAGAATGGGAAAAATAAGAAAAAAATA
>DAMCXN010000045.1:13065-24197 GCA_032096995.1 Aminipila sp. | reverse complement strand
AATCCTTTTTGCTTTATAGGATTTTATATTAAATTTTCAATGCTTGAGGAATTATACAATTTCCTCAATTCAATAATTTCATTTTTGTTTTTGAAATGACTATATAGAGAAGGGGTCTTGATGTCTACAGCCTTAGCAATTTCAGACATTGATACATTATAACCTTTTTGAGAAAAAAGGCTATATGTTTCTTTTATCCATATAGACCTCCAGCTGTTTAGTTAATAAGATAGAATGATAAAGATTCTTTACTTGTTATAGTATACATAAATTTCCAAGAAATAAAAGAGTAATTTTAAAAAAATATATTGACTGAAAAAATAAAATATGATAATTTATCCAATAAAAAGCTAACGTATGTTAGTAAGTATTTTGACTATTCAATCAATTTTAAGAGTTAGAGAAGTACCAATAAGTTGACGCACTTGCTACGTAATTAAAACACTAGGAGGACTATATTTAATGAAGGGTTTAAAACACAAAATGATGATTATTGTACTTATTTTGGTTATTGTTTCGTCACTATTAACCGTAACTGTAGGTCTTATAAAAGGGTTTGATACTACTGAGAATATTATTCAGACACAATTTGAAAGACAATTAAATAGTGCAGGTAATATGTTAGACCTATACCTTAAAGAGCAGTTTGGAGAAATAAAACTTTCAAATGATGGTGAATTGGTGGATCAAGAAGGAGAACCCATTGATGGCAGATATAAGTACATTGATAGATTAGCAGAAAATATGGATGTCCTTGCTACTGTTTTTGTAAAAGAGGGTAACGATTACACTCGTATAATTACAAATATAGAAAATGAAAATGGAGAACGAGCAGTAGGAACACTACTTGATAATCAAGGAAAAGCATATGAAGCAATAAATAACGGAGAAATATATTTTGGTGAAGCAGATATTTTAAATGAGTCATATATGACAAGATACATGCCAATTTTAGATGATGCTAATAAGATTATTGGTATTTACTTTGTTGGTGTACATATAGAAGAAATTGAAAATATACTCAATGAAGGCATTTATTCTACTATTAAGTCAGTAGTATTTTTTATTGGAATAATCCTATTGTTTGTGGTTCTAATTATTTATTTTGTTACTGGTTCAATTGTAAAACCAATACAAAATATTACAAAGGGTGCACAACAAATTGCTGATGGGAATTTTGATATTGAATTTTCGGTTTCAAGCAAAGACGAAACTGGTAGGCTTGCAAAAGCTTTTAATCTTACTATTGAAAAACTTGTAAATTATCAAGGATATATTGATGAAATATCTGAAACTTTGTTAAGTGTTTCTCAAGGAGATTTATCAGTTGAAATGCAAAGAGATTATATAGGACAATTTGCTAAATTAAAAGATAACATGCAATCTTTATTAGAAAATCTAAGTTTAACTTTAACGCAAATTAACAAATTGGCTGATGAAGTAGCCTCTGGTTCGGAACAAGTGGCTAATGGCGCACAAGCATTATCTCAAGGGGCAACAGAGCAGGCTAGTTCTGTTGAAGAATTGTCAGCATCCATTGTGGAAATAACAGAGCATATTAAGAGAAATGCAGAAAATGCTAAGATGGCACATGATAAAGCAGATTTAGCTGGGGAAGAACTTAATCATAGCAATGAAGAAATGACTAGTATGGTTAATGCAATGGAGCAAATCACATTTAAGTCATCTGAAATTTCAAAAATCATTAAAGTTATTGAAGATATTGCATTCCAAACTAATATTTTATCCTTAAATGCAGCAGTAGAGGCAGCAAGAGCAGGAGAGGCAGGAAAAGGTTTTGCGGTAGTAGCAGATGAAGTTAGAAATCTTGCAGGAAAATCAGCAGAAGCAGCAAAAAATACCACACATTTAATAAAAGAAACACTTTTGGCAGTTGAAAATGGCTCTGATATTGCAAATAAAACAGCAGTGTCTTTGGAAGGAAGTTCGAAAGTAACTTATGAAGCAGTTGAACTGATTGATAAAATAGCAGAAGCTTCAAATGAGCAGGCGAATAATATTGAGCAGATTAATATTGGAATTGAGCAGATATCAAATGTTGTGCAAACAAATGCTGCAACTTCTGAAGAAAGTGCAGCGGCCAGCGAGGAATTATCAAGTCAGGCACAAATGTTAAAAGACTTAATTAGTAGCTTTAAATTACGCAAATAGAAATTTAATATGGCAGTATTCAGTATTATATATATTGTATAAAATATAATGAGCAGAAATTATTAGATTTAACTTTTAATTTCTGCTTTTTAACATTATATACATTGCATTTTTTTACATAAAATGCTAAAATCGAACATAATAAGAGCAATAATTTAATAATTTGAGCATGAAAGATGATGAGGAAAAATGATTTTATAATGTTAAATTTTTAACGGACAGGTGATGAAAAAAGGGTTCATAATGTTAGTTTAACTTATAAAGCAACAAATTTAGTAAAAGAGGAGATATTGAAATGAATGAACAAAAAATTCTATGGAAAAACAAACTTTCTGTTAAGATTCCAATAACGATGACAATTATAATTTTAATAGTCATGCTCGTAATGGGGTCTTGTTTAAGTTTCTTAGTAAGAAGTGCAGTAACAAAGATGACAGAGAAGGAATTGACGTATATTGCAGATGAAAATTCTAAAGAGGTTTTATCATATTTAGATAGTATGCTTATATTTTCACAAGCATTATCTTTAGAAGTTCAAAGATATCATACATTGGATAGAGAATCAGCAAATAAAATGCTGATAGAATCTTTACAAGGGGTTTTAAATAACGACAAGATATTTTCAGCGTATTATGCTTTTGAACCAAATAAATTTTTCGCTGACACACCTAATGGCCTATCTTATTATGCTTTTCGTGATGGTTCTAGTACAGGACTAGATATATTAAATGATTTCAGCTCTTATGGTAGTGAAGATTACTATTTACCAGCAAAAGAAAGTTTAAACACACATGTAACAGAGCCTTATGAATATGAGCTTTCCACAGGAGAAATTGTATGGTTAATTACATTAAGTACTCCTATTATCAGCCCAAGTGGTGAATTCTTAGGTGTTGCAAATTGTGATATTGATATGAATAGCATTGCTGGATTAGATTATATTGATGGGGGATACGAAACTTCCTATAGTTATATTGTTACTAGTGAAGGGACTTGTATAGCTAACACTATAGATAATAATGTTGTAGGAACAATCCCTGAAATGGTTTCAAATGATGAAAAAATTAAAAAAGCAGTATCAGAAGGAAAGGTTTTAGATGATATTATTTCAAATCCTTATTCTGACGGAGATGATGCTTTCATTCTTCATCAGCCAGTGAAATTAGATGGAACAGATGTAGTTTGGTCTAGTGCTTTTGTAGTAAATAAAAGCGAGGCTATGAGTGAAGTATTAAAAATCACTTTAATACTTATAGCAATAGCCACAATTGGTGTTATTTTACTTATTATTGTAAGTGTAATGACAATTGAAAAAGGCCTTTCTCCTGTTGATTCAGTAATGAAACTTGCAGAAAAAATGGGAAAAGGAGATCTTACTAATAATGTTGATAATGTTGTACATACGAAAGATGAATTAGGACTTTTAAGTGACATCTTTATTGAAACTTCAAGAGTGTTAGGAGAACATATAAATGAAATTTCAAATACTCTTGAAAATATTGGTTCAGGAGATTTAACTGTTTCAATTGATAGTGATTTCATAGGCGATTTTAATAAAATAAAAATTGATTTAAATAACATTTTATCAGCTTTAAATCAAACGTTTAGTGAAATGAGATTAGCGGCAGACCAGGTTGCTACAGGAGCAGAACAATTTTCTGATGGATCTCAATCGTTAAGTCAAGGCGCAATTGAACAGGCAAGTTCAATTGAAGAACTTTCAGCAAAGGTTATGGAAATTACTGATCAGGTTAAAGAAAGTGCAATGCATGCTAATAATGCTAATAATAGAGCAGAAGCTGTAGGAACGGAACTAGAGACTAGTAGCAAACAGATGCATGAGCTTTTAAATGCTATGGATGAAATAACTGACACATCAAGCCAGATTGGAAATATTATTAAAACTATAGAAGATATAGCCTTCCAAACTAATATTTTAGCACTAAATGCCGCAGTTGAAGCTGCTAGAGCAGGGGCAGCAGGTAAAGGCTTTGCTGTTGTAGCAGATGAGGTTAGGAATCTTGCTTCAAAGAGTGCTGAAGCCGCTAAGAATACTACAGGTTTAATTGAAAGTGCACTTCACTCCGTTCAGGAGGGGGCAAAATTTGCTGAGGTTACAGCTAATTCACTTGAAAACGTAGTAACTGGAACAAAAGAAATAATTTCAGCTATAGGTGAAATTTCACAAAAAACAGATACTCAGTCAATTTCATTAGAAGAAGTTAATGTTGGTATAGAACAGATTTCAAATGTTGTACAAACAAATGCAGCAACTGCTGAAGAAAGTGCAGCTACAAGTCAAGAATTATCAGCACAAGCACAATTGCTTAAGGAACAAATTGCGAGATTTAATCTTAAATAATTCAATATTAAATATATAGGTATTAAATCAATGTATAAAAAATGCAACTCATTATGAGTTGCATTTTTTTTCTTTATATAGGTGAAATAATTCTACCAAATACCTATAACTATTTGCATAAATATACTTACAAGTGTTATACCTATCCAACAGCATAAACCTATTAAAATTGGTTTCCCACCACTTTTTATTAACTTAATAATATTTGTATTTAATCCGATAGCTGACATTGCCATTACAATAAAGAATTTACTTAACTCCTTGATTGGTGCAGTTATTTCAGGAGATAAATTAAAAACAGTTGTTAATACAGATGCTAGTAAAAAATATAATATGAAAAAAGGAAAAATATTTTTTATACTTACTTTTTCATTTGAAGATGTACTCTTCTTTGTTCTATAAAAAGCAAGAACCATAGTTATAGGAATTATAGCAAGTGTTCGTGTAAGCTTTACAATAGTAGCTAATTCTAAAGCTTTACTACCTGTATGTATTCCATCCCATGCAGATGCAGCAGCTGTTACAGAAGACGTATCATTGATCGCAGTACCCGCAAATAAGCCAAAGCCCTCAGTAGACATACCAAGGAAACCTCCTAAAGTTGGGAAGATTAAGGCTGCCATGATATTAAATAAAAATATTACTGAAATCGCTTGAGCAACTTCTTCGTCATCAGCATCAATAACTGGAGCTGTTGCTGCAATTGCGGAACCACCACATATGGAAGAGCCTACACCAATTAGTGTAGAAATCTTTGATGGTATGTTCATAAGCCTTTGTAGTATAAACGCAATAATCAAAGATGTTGAAATAGTAGAGACTATTACTGGTAATGATTGTTTGCCTGTTGAAAAGATAACAGATAGATTTAAACCAAAACCAAGAAGTATAACTGCATATTGCAGAATTTTCTTTGATGTAAATTTGATGCCTGGTTGAAAACTATCCTTAGACTTTAATAATAATGTAATAGTCATGCCGATAAGTATGGCAAATACAGGGCCTCCGATTATTGGAAAATGCTTTCCTAAAAACCAAGAAGGTAATGCTATTGCCACACATAATAAAATACCTTTTAAATTTGTTTGAATAAATTTCATTTCTTACCTCTCTAGTTTAAAATTTCTTGTTTGAGTATAGCAATAAAATACCATAAAGTAAAATTATAATAAATTATATAAATATAATAATTTGTTATAGTTAATCAATATATTGTGTTAAAATATATGTAATAAAATATTAAAAGCTAAAGAATTAAGTAAATATAAAAAGGAGAAATATGTTAGATTTTAGAATAGAAACATTTATAACTGTTTGTGAATATATGAATTTTACCAAAGCGGCAGAAAAATTAAATATAACCCAGCCAGCAGTTTCTCAGCACATACGATACCTAGAAGATGAATATAAGGCAAAGTTATTTGAGTTTAATGGCAAAAAGATGAGGCTAACAGAGGCAGGAAAATATTTATTAAATACTTCGATTACTATGAAACATGATGAAATACATTTAAAAGAACATATTAAATCAGGAATAAAGGGGAATAAAAATCTTTTTTTTGGAGCAACGTTAACTATCGGAGAATTTTGATGCCTTCTAAAGTGGCGAATTATTTAAAAGAAAACCAAAATGTACATTTAAAAATGATTGTGGCTAATACAAGTGTGCTTTTAGAGAAATTAGATTCTGGTATTATAGATTTTGCAATAGTTGAGGGATATTTTACAAAAAATGAATACGATTATAAATTATATTCTAAAGAAAATTATATTGGAGTTTGTTCTATAAATCATAAGTTTATAAAAGAACCAGTTAGCATAGAAGATTTATTTGAAGAAACTATAATAGTTCGTGAAGAAGGTTCAGGAACACGAGAGATTTTAGAGAGAACTTTGGAAAGTAAAAACTATGCTTTGAATGATTTTAAAGGAATAGTTGAAGTTAGTAATATGAACGTAATAAAGCAGTTGGTAAAAGAGGATTGTGGTATAACTTTTTTATATGAAGCAGCTGCAAAAAAAGAATTAAATGAAAATACTTTAAGAAGGTTAAAATTGAAAGATGTAAATATTCAACATGATATGACATTTATTTGGAGAAAAAATAGTGCTTTTTCAGATTATTATTATAAAATATTCAAAAAACTTAAAATTTTTTGAAACTAGCAAGGCAAATGTGGTAGAATTTATATAAGAAAGAGAAGATATCAAATTTATATGTGAAAAGGAGAAAATGATGTTTGAATTCAATCAAATGAATGATATATTAAAGCCGTACTGCACATGTGAAAGTATATTTGATTATTATAGACTAGTAGACCCTAAAACACACAAAATCCTTAGGTATAATAACGATGATATTTTGGAAATACAAAATGGTTATTGCTTTGAATCTTTTGATAAAAAAGCATGTTGTCCTAATTGTGTTGTAAAACAAGCTTCTATAAAAAAAAGGCAGTTTGTAAAATTAGAATTTTTATATGGGAAAGTACTATTAATAGTGGCAAAACCAATTAACATTAAAGGTAAGCTTTTAGTGCTAGAATTGATAAAAGACATAACTTCAAGTATGATAGGATTGAACTATTATCGAGCATCAAATAAAAATGTAGAATCAGTAGTTTCTCAATTTAATGAATTGGCAGTCAGAGATATATTGACTGGATTATATAATGTTGATTATATAATTAACTATATTGACGAATTCATAGAGAGAGAAGCAACGTTCAATACCTTAGTTGGAGCAGCTATTGATATTGATAATTATACGCAAATCAACTCAGTATATAGTTATAGTTTTGGAAACGAGGTATTACAGTATATTGCAGGTAATATGGAAAAATTTTCTATAGCTCATGGCGGCATAACAGGAAGATTAGGTACAGATGAATTTGGAATATTCTTTATTAACAAAACTCAAGCTGAAGTAGAGGATATTTGCAAAGAACTTTATAATGAAGTTACCCAAAAACCTTTAATTGTTCAAGAACAGCCTTTAAATATCAGCTTTAAATATGCTGTCACAAAACTAGATGAGAAAGAAGAATCACAGGAATTCTTAGAAAGGTTATTTTTCTATCTTAGGGCAGCTCAAGGTGAAAAGCAGTAAAATAACAATAGATTAAATAACAAATAAAAAAAACTGATAAACCTAGGCTTATCAGTTTTTTATTGTAATAATTTCTTTTATGTCTCTTGAGAATTAGGTTCCCAAGGTTGGTTTGAAGTTTCAAGATATTCTTTAAGAGCTTCAATTTCAGCAATTCCATTTTCAAAATTCAAACTCATAGAAAGTATATCTAAATTGCTATTTCTTAAATTAAATATAGCACATTCTGAACTTGCGATACTTGATTTATGTTTTATTTTTTTGTCATAGCTATTAAGGAAAATATCTGTTAACCTTAAAAGCAAATCACTATCTTCATTAGCATTCCAAAGAGGTGAGGTTGAAGTAGCTTTATAAGATACATCATTTAAACCACAAATAATTTCAAATGTAGATGAGATTTCTTGTAATGTACTCTCTTTAAGACTTCTTGCACAAATAGTTACATCTAGATTTCCTGTAGTTGTTGAAATTGTTCCTATATTAGAAGTCGCTATAGTCTTACCTTCATCTGACTTTAAATAAACCCCATTTATCATGGTATATAGTAGACTAAAAACTTTAGTACTATCATCCCTTGAAATAACAAACTCAGGGACTTCTACAGGTTTAAGAGTGAAAGTATAACTTTCTTCTACATCTTCATATTTTCCTTCAAATTTATTGGCTTCATTCTGAAACCATTTTTGAAATTTATTTACATCATTGTCATTAATTAATACTACAGCTGTTGCACCTGTAGGATATGTGACAGAGGATTCACCACCATTAAAAGAAGCCAATTCAATAAGTAAACCTTTGCTTTTAGCTGAAGCTAGAAAATCACCAATTATTTTTATTGGATTTGGATGACTTCCAGAAATAACTCCTGAACTTCCTCCATTTAAACCTTTTATTGAAAATTCATATGCATTTGGATAAGTGGGCTTTATCCATTCTAATTGTTTAGAGAAATCATATTCCGCTTTTCCTGCACAACCTATAGTAAAAGAGGTCTTTTCTGCCCAGGTAAGGTTTATTAAATTTTTTCCTTTTAAATAGTTAGTACTTATATTCTCAGCACCAACATAAGTATTGTTTTGCGCATCTGTAAATAATACTCTAATAAAGCCATGCTTTTCAGTTTTATCAATTAAATACAATGCAGTTGCCATAGCTTGATATTTTTTAAATGGATCGCCATTACCAATAGAACAATGAAAAATTGTATTTTCTACATCCTCATAACCTTCAGTAGCCTTCTTTGACATAATAATGTTATTGTATTTGTCGTAGGATACGGGAACATTATGCGAATTAGCCCATTTTATCAGGTATTGTTTTTGAGCATTTATATCAGAAGTATCAGGAATCTTTTCCAATAAATCTTCAAATATTAAATTTAGTTCTGCGGTTAACTCATCCTCAAAAGTAGATTCTTTTTTATCCATAAAGCAACCCGTACAAGACAGTAATACTAATATTGTTATGAGCAATAAAGCTAATATTTTTTTTGTACATTTCATAAAATTACTCCTATATTCTATTAAATCCTTTCTATTTTATATTTTTTGATTTATAATAATAATACGCTTCAATATAATACCATAGTGTAATTAAAATTTACAGTGATTTAATAAAAACTTCATAATTTAAGGTTAATTTCTAAAATGTTGGAAAGGGGATAAACATGGAATCTAGAAATCTAAAAATTAGGCCAACTATTTTTAGTGATTGTGATTTATTTGCAGAGTGGGAAATAGATCCTAAGGTTACTCAATTCTTTAGTATGAATTCAAATAGAACTTATGAAGATATTGTAAGAGAGTTTGTCTCAAGAGAACTAGACAAAACAAAATTACAGTATACCATTTGTTCTAAAGAAGAAGTTCCTATTGGAAGGATATACATTAGTAGACTTGATGATGAAAGTGATTCTCTAGATATAACACGAATTTACATAGGGGGAAATGATAATAGGGGAAAAGGCTATGGAGAAGAAGCACTTAGGCTTATATTAGATTATGGTTTTGTCAACTTACATATGGAAAGAATTACCTTAGATCATTTTGATGGAAATAAGGTTGCAGCTAATTTATATAGTAAGATTGGTTTTAAATATGAAGGAGTGGCACGAAATGCCTGCAAAAAGAACGGAAAATATTATGATTTACATTTAATGGCATTACTCCGTTCAGAGTATTATGGGAAGTCACACGAAAGATAATAAAAAAATTTTTATAGGTGCTTAGGTTAGGTACATTAAGGTTTGCAGAAAAATCTACAAATTATTTAGCAATTTTTGATAGATTTTTCTGTTGACTTTATTTTTTTTGTGGGTATAATTTTATTGTGGCTGTACTACATATGGTACAGAGCATAGGGAAAAGATACAATTAAAGCAATAAATGTTGTAGTACTCAATATTTGTTGCTTATAGAGAAATAACAGGAGGAGTTAATATGGATGTAATCGAAACTATTAGAAAGCGTGATGGCCGAATAGCTAATTTTGATATAAAAAAAATAGCTGACGCAATTTATAAAGCGGCACAAGTTTTGGGAGGAAATGACTATGAAATGGCGAAATATTTGGCAAGACAGGCTGAGTTATATCTTGTTGAAATAAAACACGCTGACTCTCCAACTGTGGAAGAAATACAGGATGCAGTTGAAAAGATCTTGATTGACAATGGTCATGCAAGAACTGCAAAAGAATATATCTTGTATAGAGCTGAAAGAACAAGAATCAGAGAAATGAATACAAGATTAATGAGAATTTATGAGGATCTTACATTTAAAGATGCAAAAGAAAATGATATAAAGAGAGAAAATGCTAATATAGATGGTGACACAGCTATGGGAACTATGCTTAAGTATGGTTCTGAAGGAGCAAAACAGTTCTATGAAATGTATGTATTAAATCCTGAACATTCAAAAGCTCATATAGAAGGAGATATACATATTCATGATTTAGATTTTTTAACTCTAACTACTACTTGTTGTCAAATTGATTTGATAAAACTATTTAAAGATGGTTTTTCTACTGGGCATGGCTTTCTTAGAGAACCAAATGATATTCAAAGTTATGCAGCTTTAGCATGTATAGCAATTCAAGCAAATCAGAATGACCAACATGGTGGGCAGAGTATTCCTAATTTTGACTATGGTATGGCAGATGGAGTAAGAAAAACTTACAAAAAATTATATTGGAATAACCTAGGAAAGCTTATCAGTATTCTTTATGATATTGAAGAAGGTGTTGAAGTCATTAAAAAAATTGGTCACGAAATTGAAGAGAAATTTAGCGTTTCACCAATTATGGCAGATGATAATGATTATAAAGAAAAGGAAGCTGAATTACTTATAGATAAAATCAAAGTTGACAGTGCAGATGATATAGAGAAGCTTCAGAAAAAGGCAAAAAAATATGCTGATAAAGAAATCAGAAGAGCGACTTATCAGGCAATGGAAGCTTTTGTGCATAATTTAAATACTATGCATTCTCGTG
>DAMCXN010000045.1:0-13055 GCA_032096995.1 Aminipila sp. | reverse complement strand
GAGCACAGATTCCATTTAGTTCAATAAACTATGGTACAGATACATCTCCTGAAGGTCGTTTAGTTGTTGAAAATGTTTTACTTGCTACAGAAGCAGGTCTTGGAAATGGTGAAACTGCAATTTTCCCTATACATATATATAAGGTTAAAGATGGTATAAATTACAATCCAGGTGAACCTAATTATGACTTGTTTAAACTTGCTTGTAAGGTATCAGCTAAGAGATTATTCCCTAACTTCTCATTTATTGATGCTCCATTTAATTTACAGTATTATAAAGAAGGGGACTATGACACAGAGATTGCTTACATGGGATGCCGTACAAGAGTAATGGGTAATGTTTATGATCCGACAAGAGAAGTAGCAGGAGGAAGAGGTAACTTAAGTTTTACATCCATTAATTTACCTAGATTAGCTATAAAGGCAAATGGAAACTTAGATATTTTCTTTGAGGACTTAGAACGAAAATTAAAGATTGTTATTGATCAATTAATGGAAAGATACAAAATTCAGGCTTCAAAAAGGGTTAAAAATTATCCATTCCTAATGGGTCAAGGATTATGGTTGGATTCAGAAAAATTAAAACCAAATGATAATGTAGGAGAAGTTTTAAAGCATGGTACACTAACTGTTGGTTTTATAGGATTAGCAGAATGTTTGAAGTCTCTTATAGGTAGTCACCATGGAGAAAGTGTTGAAGCTCAAAACCTTGGACTTAACATAGTTGGTTATATGAGAAAGAGAATGGATGAAGAAGCAAAGAAAACAGGCTTTAACTATTCATTAATAGCAACTCCAGCGGAAGGTTTATCTGGACGTTTTGTAAGAATGGATAGAGAAAAATATGGAACTATTGAAGGTGTAACAGATAGAGATTATTATACAAATTCATTCCATATTCCTGTTCACTATAATATTTCAGCTTTTGATAAGATTAAATTAGAGGCTCCTTATCATGCTCTTACAAATGGTGGTCATATTTCTTATGTTGAATTAGATGGAGATCCTTGTAAAAACCTAGATGCGTTTGAAAAAATAGTAAGATGCATGAAAGAAAGTGGTATTGGATATGGATCTATAAATCACCCTGTAGATAGAGACCCAGTTTGTGGTTACACAGGAATTATCGACAATGAATGCCCACTATGTCATAGAACAGAAGACGATGGAGATACAGGTTTCGAAAGAATAAGAAGAATAACAGGTTACCTTGTAGGAACTGTAGATAGATTTAATAATGCTAAAAGGGCTGAAGAAAAAGAAAGAGTGAAGCATGATGTCACTGGAAATGTTGAAAGAATCTAGTATAAGAATTGCAGGTATAGTGAGAGAGTCCATAGTAGATGGACCAGGCATAAGATTTACAATTTTTTCTCAAGGATGCCCTCATGCATGTGAGGGTTGTCATAATCCTGAAACCCATGATTTCAATGGCGGATATGATTGTTCTATTGGAAAGATTCTTAATGAAATAGACAAAAATCCATTACTCTCAGGAGTGACTTTCAGTGGTGGCGAACCAATGTGTCAGCCAGAACGATTTTTGATTTTAGCAAAGGAAATAAAAAAAAGAGGGCTTAATATTGTGATTTTTTCAGGCTACACTTTTGAAAAATTACAACTTATGTCAGAAACTAATAGTGCAATTGGAGATTTATTGTCACTTACAGATTATTTGATAGATGGAGAGTTTGAACTTGCAAAGAAAGACCTATCTTTAAAATTCAGAGGAAGTACAAATCAACGTTTAATAAATATGAATTTAACTAGAGAAAAAGGGCACATAATAATAGAAGAATAAATAATTTACGAAAAATGTAAAAAAAGTGTTGTACAACATATATTAATTGTGCTATAATATCGTTTGTTCGAGTTCACTCGGAATAATAGAAAAAATGCTTAATGCTTAAGATATTAAAAGGAGGTGCGGCAAGATGTCAAGAAAGTGTGAGATTTGTGGTAAGGGTCAGGTTTCTGGAAACAATGTATCCCATTCAAATAGACATACAAGAAGAAAGTGGAATGCTAATATTCAGACTGTAAGAATTAATGATAACGGAACTGTTAGAAGAGCTAACGTGTGCACAAGATGCATCAGATCAAACAAAATTAACCGTGCCATCTAATTTGCAAGATAAATTAGACCTGCTAAAAATAGCAGGTCTTTTTTTATATGTGTATAACATTTCTGTTATATTATCTATTTAACTTCCAGCCACAATATATGAGGAGGCCACCTAGAAGCAATATCCAGGCTTTGATAGGTAGAAAAAAAGCACAAACTGATACTAGGCCGAAAACGATCATAATGAAAGCTAGATTTTTTCCATCATTTCTTTTACAACATTTATTATATCTTGTAGGCTTACCACCGCCATAATGCTTATTTCCCATTATTTCCACCTCAATATAGTATATACATAATATATAAAAAGGTGCAAAGATAATTCTTATTTGTTTTATTTAATTAATTAGTATGGTAGAATATCATTATATTTTATGAAATGTGAACCGATAGGAGGAATGAAGATTGCTATATAAAGAGGAATCTCAGAGTGGCAGTATAATAATAGAAAAGGCTGTTATTGCTAAAATAATTTCGGAGTCAGTGGCTCAGTTTAATGGTAAAGTTATGATTTCAAATTATAAAAGTAAAGCAACTACTTTTGCGGTTAAATTCGGTGTGACAGATGAAATTAATAATATGGATATAAGTATGGGAGAAAAGGGTTTAGATATAAAGATATATATTGTAGTTAAATTTGGGACTAGTATTGGTATGGTAACAAACACCTTAATTAATGATATACATTCTAAAGTTTGCAAATTTACATCTATAGAACCTAATAGTGTAGCGATTGTTGTAACAGGTATGGTTTCAAAAAATATAGCTAAAAGGAATATTGAAGTTAGGAGATAAGCTGTGAATCTTAATGATAGTGTTGGTACTATTAAAGGCATAGGACCTAAGAAAGCGGAAGCTTTAAAAAAAATAGGTATAGAGAAAATAGAAGATTTTTTCTATTATTATCCTAGATATTATCAAGATAGAAGAGAAATTAGAAAAATTATAGAGCTGGATGCCGGCTCTTTTGCTTTAGTTCAGGGAGAAGTAAAGTTAAAAGTAAAGGGCGGATACGGAAGAAAGCAAACATTAAAGTTACTTGTTACAGATGATAGTGGAAGTATGGAAGTGATTTTTTTTAATCCAAAGTTTATCCTCAATAAATTTGAAATTGGTAAAGAATATACCTTTTATGGAAAAACGATGATTGAATATGGAAAAAGAAAGATGCTTCATCCAGAATTTTATAGGAGTGAGGAAAATGTTGCTCAGGGTATAATTCCCATTTATCCACTAACTTTTGGAATTTCGCAAAATGATATGTATAAATGGCAAAAAGAGGCTTTTAGTTTAATTGATCAAGTTCCTGAACCATTAACGGAAGAAATTATAAAAAGAAATAAACTTTGTGATATAAAATATGGAATAAGTAATATTCACTTTCCAAAGGATAAAAGTCATTTGAAAGTGGCAAAGTATAGACTGATCTTTGATGAATTATTATTTTTACAAATTGGTCTTTTATCTATAAAGAATAGAATTAGCTCCCAAGAGAAAGGAATTAATTTTAATAAAGATATAAATATTGATAATTTTATTAATAAACTTCCATATCCACTTACTAACGCACAAAAAAGAGTAATAAGTGAAATAAATAATGATATGGAATCTGAAAAGGTTATGAATAGGCTGGTTCAAGGTGATGTTGGGTCTGGAAAGACAGTTGTAGCAGAAATTGCACTCTATAAAGCGGTAAAAAGTGGATTCCAAGGGGTTTTAATGGCTCCTACGGAATTACTTGCCAAACAACATTATGAAAGCCTTAAAATGGAATTTAGACAGCATGAGATAAATGTAGGCTTTTTAGCAGGAAATATGTCAGCTAAAAACAAAAGAGAAACTTTGGAATTATTAGAAAATGGTGAAATAGATATTTTAGTAGGAACACATGCGATTATTCAACCTAATGTTAAATTTAAAAAACTAGGTATTGTAATAACCGATGAACAGCACCGTTTTGGAGTAAATCAAAGAAATTTATTAATGGAAAAAGGACAAAACCCAGATATTCTTGTAATGACCGCTACACCAATTCCAAGAACTTTAGCAGTAATTATTTATGGTGATCTAGATATTTCTATTATAGATGAACTTCCACCTGGAAGACAAAAAATTATTACTAAAGCAGCAGAAAAAGGAAGTAGGGATAAAGCTTATTCCTTTGTTAGACAAGAAATACAAAAAGGAAGACAAGCTTATGTAGTGGCTCCTTTAATTGAGGAATCTGAAAACTTAGAAAATGTTGTTTCAGCAGAAGAACTATATGAACAATTACAAAAAGATTTTTATGATATAAATGTTGCTATTCTTCATGGGGAAATGAAGCAAGCAGAAAAAGATAATATAATGCAGCGATTTTATGAAGGAGAAATACAAATTCTTGTTTCAACAGTTGTAATTGAAGTTGGTATAAATGTACCTAATGCTACACTTATGATTATAGAGAACGCTGAAAGATTTGGTCTAGCTCAATTACATCAATTAAGAGGAAGAGTTGGAAGAGGAAAACATCAGTCGTATTGTATTTTAATATCAAAAGGAAAAACTCCTATATCAAAAGAAAGAATAGATATTATGGTTTCTACATCGGATGGTTTTGTTATTGCGGAAAAAGATTTACAACTTCGTGGACCAGGAGAATTCTTTGGAGTAAGGCAACATGGCTTACCAGATTTGAAATTAGCAGATTTAATTCGTCATATACATATCCTTAATTTAGCAAGAGAAGAAGCAAAAGGGATTTTAGAAAAAGATTATAAACTTTTATCTCCAAAAATGGTTGAAATAAGGAGAAAAACCCTAGAACTTTTTTGTGAAAATGCAGTTTTAAGCATTTAATCCAAATGCAACCATCAAATGAAATTATTACATGACATATAATTATTGCCTCGGGTTAAATTAATAACGTAAACAGCAGATGATTATTTGAAAAATGTTTTTCAAGAAAATCATTTAACTGTTTAAAAAATTAATTAATTGGCGAGTGAAAATTAATTCACTTAAGTCGAAACGGAGGTAAGAAAATGACATTACAGGACAAAATGAATAAAAGCTATAAGCCAGCTTTAAAGAACATGAAGACAGAGGTTGCTTCTGAATTGGGAATGGCTAATTATGAAAACATGGATAAGGGTAACCTTACAGCAAGACAGAACGGCTATGTAGGCGGATATATGACTAAGAAGCTAGTTGACATGGCTGAACAGCAGTTATCAGGAAAATAAGAGAAACTGATTAAACAAAATTAAAATTAATAACATTTCGTTAGAAAAGGAAAATATCTGCTGATATCAGTAGATATTTTTCTTTTTTAATGGTAAAATAATAAAATATAAGTTACAATTTTAACATTTAGATAGAATTTAATAGTTAGAGAGGGTATTTTATTTGCGAATAATAGCGGGAGATTTAAAAGGCAGAAGATTAGCTACCCCTAGAGATGAAAGGGTAAGACCAACTTCTGATAAAGTTAAAGAAGCAATTTTTAGTATGATTGCAGGCACCTATTATGATGAAGTTGTTATTGATTTGTTCGCAGGAACAGGCAATTTAGGTATAGAGGCGATTAGTAGAGGGGCAAAACATTGTTATTTTGGGGACAAGTCAAAGGAAAGTCTCCTTTTAATAAAAGAAAATATTAATACATGTAAAGTTCAAGATAAATCAACAATTATTGCTGGAGATTATGAAATGGTTTTAAAACGTATATCACAGAAGGCACAAATTGTTTTTTTAGATCCTCCGTACAAAGATGGTCTTATGATTTCTTGTATAGAATTAATAAATGATTTAGATTTGCTTACAGAAGAAGGATATATTATTGCTGAACATAGCTTAGAAGAAAAATTACCAGAAAAGATTGGTAAATATGACCTTATCAAAGAAAAGAGATATGGTAAAATAGCTGTTTCAATTTATGGATAAATATGCTACAATCTTGATAGCAAAAAAACAGTTAGGGGCATGTAAATGAAACAAAAGGCATTATATGCAGGCTCTTTTGATCCTATAACAAATGGTCACTTAGATTTAATAAATAGAGCTGCAAAATTATATGATAAATTAGTAGTTGGAGTTATAGCAAACCCTTCAAAGAATCCACTTTTTACAGTAGAAGAGAGAAAAAAGCTTATAAGAGAAGCAATAGCACCTCTTAAAAATGTTGAAGTAGATGATTTTACAGGATTACTTGCAGAATATGTAAATCGAGAACAATTTGATGTGGTAGTGAGAGGACTTAGAGCAACTACGGACTTTGAATCAGAAATTCAAATGGCACAAATGAATGCAAGGTTATATAATGAAAAGGTTGAGACTATATTTTTAATGACCTGTCCACAATTTTCATTTTTGAGTTCGAGCATGGCAAAAGAGGTTTTTATGCTAAAAGGTGATATAAAAGGATTGGTGCCTGATGAGGTGTTAGATTATATGAATAAGAAATTTAGATAATTTGCACAATTTCGAAATAAAAATATAGGAGGGTATTTCAATGAAAGTGCTGGAATTATTAGATGAAATAGAAGAAATTGTTGATACTAGTACAAGCTTTCCATTAACGGGAAAAATTATGGTTGATGCAGAAGAAATTCTTGAAATAGTAAAAGAAATAAGAGTAGAGTTACCTGATGAAATTCAGCAGGCACAGTGGATTAAGGATGAACGTCAAAGAATCCTTGAAGACGCAAAAAAAGAATATGAGGCTGTTATAAATGATGCTAAGAGACAAGCAGAAGTTCTTGTGGAAAATGATGATATAGTAGTAAAATCTAAAATGAGAGCTGATGAAATAATGCGAATTGCTGAAGAAAATTGTAAACAACTTAAGTTAAATACTTTTGATTACATAGACAGTATTTTATTTAACTTTCAGGATAAAATGGAGCAGCTAAATGCTACATATTTTGCAGATATGTTTAATAAAATGGAAATCACATTTCAGGGTGTTAACGATACATTAGTTTCCAACAGAACTGAAATAAAGGATTTAGCATATAAGACTCAGATGGATAAAGAGGAATAAAACTAAAAATATAAAGGCGTATAATATTCGTGGTAAATTCATAATATTTATCATGAATATTATTTTTTTTGTTGCAAAATGTGCGAAATTAAAATTGAGATATATAATAGCAGTGGCATCTGCTGGATGTGCATGCTTGTTTATGGTTGCTTTTCCTGATTTATCAATTCTTTCGGCACAGAAAGGTATATCTATATGGGCTAATAATATTTTACCGGCATTGTTGCCCTTTTTTATTTGTGCCAACTTTATGAATGGAATTGGTATAACTCGATATCTAAATCCAAGTTGTTTTGCTTTTGCAATGAGTGCCTTGTCGGGGTATCCTATGGGAGCAAAAGTAATTGGAGATATGGGGAAAAGTAACTACATTCCTAGCATAGAATGCCATAGGTTAATAAGCTTTTGTAGTACTTCAGGACCTGCCTTTATAGTGGGTTCCGTTGGGGCATCTATGATTGGGAACAATACAAGTGGAAGTGTTATTGCAATATCTCATTTTTTAGGAGCCATTTTAAATGGAATATTATTTTCTGTAATAATTAATACATTTAGTGAAGAATATAGAACATATAAAAAGACGAAAAAACAACGAGTAGGAGGCGTTGCATTTAACGAAAATTATTTAGAAGTTTTCACTGAATCAATAATAACATCCTTTAAATCTTTAGGTATTATTTTAGCATATATAATAATGTTTATGATGATAACAGATGTCATAGAATTTTTAGGAGTATTTGATTTTATAACAAGTCAGTATTATTTAGGACTGGTAAAGGGAACTTTGGAAATGACAGTAGGGTGTTCCGCTATAGGAAATACTATGGTTATACCAATAGCTTATAAAACAGTAGGGTGTTGTATTTTAATTTCATTTGGAGGTTTTTCTATAATAGGTCAGTCTATGAGTATGCTTGAGGGTACAGATATAAAATTGATTTATTTAATTTTTGTAAAAGTTTGTCATAGCCTTCTTGCTGGTGGAATAGCATTTTTGTTTACAAAAATAATTTTTTGATTACTTGTAACTTGGATAGACTAACATTTTCTATAATAAATTATATATTTATATATGGTTTTTGAAGTTGATCTGAATTATTATAAATATTTTTATTCATTAAATAATTATATAAATCAGAAGCTAGAAGGTCATAACTTAATAATAATTGGCATTCTTTTAAGCTGTCTATTTCCTTGTTTATATTTGTAATACAAGGGATGACAGCTGTTTCTTGTTTCTTTATATGTTTTAGCAATTTTGCTCCTTTTTTATTAAAGGCTAAAATCCTTGCGTAATATTCTTCATTTTTTATTATGTCTTTAAAATCTGATTTTGTTAATCCGATAAATATATGATTTAATAATCTACTTATTCTAGTAGCAGTATATCTTTTGGTTTTTAAAGAGTCTTTTAGTTCATCAAGATTGTTTGATGTTCGTATAGCTTCCTTTAATTTGTTTTCTATACCTTCTCCTGCAGAAAAGATTTCTGCTAAGTCACATGTATCTGTAGTTAAAACTTTTGATACAATATTTTTATAATATAATTCCTCTAAGCTAAAATTATAAGGTTTTGAATTATCTAAATTCAAATCTTTCGCTAGGGTGTTTAAAGCTTTTTCTGGCATAAAGTTTTTTAATGAAGCATCGTTTAAAGTATTGGAATTTAAAGCTTTTCTTATGGCAGAAGCAGAGGCAATATCTCCATCAAGGGAGGTATCGTGGTAGTTAGCCATATGACGCTTTACGGTAACAGGTATTATGTCACTTTCTGTCAAAATAAGCTGTTTTAAGTATTCAATAGCCAAAATATTGTTAGGATTAGCCATATGAAGGGCAATTTCTTCGCCTAAACAATCTTTTACTGCTTCAGAGCGTGCTTTGGGATAGGAAAGACCCATATCTAAATTACTTTTTAGGCTTTGTTTAAAATCGTTTGTCTCGAAAGAAAGTAAGTTAGCTGCTTGCTTCAATAGTGATAAATCTCCACATTCACTGCCAAAAGATAGATGTGTAATGCAGCCAAGACGATTGAAGATTTCTATTGCGCCTTTGGCAAAATATTCTGCGTTATTGCAAGCAAAAACAAAAGGCAGCTCTAAGACTAAATCTATGCCGCTTTCAACTGCCATTTTTGACCTTGTCCATTTTGAAACAATAGCGGCTTCGCCTCTTTGAGTAAAATTTCCGCTAATTATGGCAACGACAAAATCGGCCTTAATCATATCAACAGATTTTTTTAATTGATACAAATGGCCGTTATGAAATGGATTATATTCTGCTATTATTCCTAAAACTCTCATAGCAGTATGATACCACATTTTTAACATTTTATAAATTATAAAAAACGATTTTTGAAAATTTATAAATATTAATTTTTTTTAATAATTTTAAATTTTATGATAATATTAGATTATAATATTTAGATGTTACGATAATAAAAGTCTATAGTATTATTATGTATATATATCGCAAAAACTGAGTAAGATACTTGAAAAAACAAGAAAAAAGAGTATAATATTATGAGTTATGTTAACAGTTTAATTAACAGTTTAAAATTGATAATTATATAAATGGAGGAATAAAGATGAAAGTATTAGTAATCAATTGCGGAAGTTCATCATTAAAATATCAGGTTCTTGATATGACAAATGAAGTTCTTTTATGTAAAGGTCTAGTAGAAAGAATCGGTATGGAAGGTTCAGTAATCACACATGAAAAAATTGGTATGGATAAGTTTAAGCTTGTAGTACCTATGAATGACCATAAAGATGCTATTGGACATGTTCTTGAAGCAGTTCAGAATGAAGATCATGGTGTTGTAAAATCAATGGATGAAATCGGATCAGTTGGACATAGAGTTGTACATGCGGGTGAAAAATATGCACATTCAGTAGTAATTACAAGTGAAGTAATTAAGGCGCTTGAAGAATGCAT
Source organism: Aminipila sp. (assembly GCA_032096995.1). GTDB lineage: Bacteria > Bacillota > Clostridia > Peptostreptococcales > Anaerovoracaceae > Aminipila. The sequence goes on along the minus strand of DAMCXN010000045.1, from coordinate 2,971 downwards.
TGAATTAGCACCACTTCACAATCCACCTAACTTAGCAGGTATTGCGGCTTGTCAGCAGTTAATGCCAAATACTCCAATGGTAGCAGTATTTGATACAGCTTTCCATCAGACAATGCCTCCTGAATCATATATTTATGCTATTCCTTATGAATATTATCAGAAGCATGGCATCAGAAGATATGGTTTCCACGGAACAAGCCATAAGTATGTAGCTGAAAGAGCAGCACATATCATGAATTGCGCATTAGACGATTTAAAAATTATCACTTGTCACTTAGGTAATGGTGCATCTGTATCAGCCATTAAGAGAGGTAAGTGTATCGATACTTCAATGGGATTCACTCCACTTGAAGGTCTAGTAATGGGTACTCGTTCAGGAGATATTGACCCTGCTATCGTTACTTATATCAGAGAAAAAGAAGGTCTAGAAGCGGGCGTAGCTAATGAAATTTTAAATAAGAAATCAGGAGTTCTAGGTATCTCAGGGATTTCAAGTGACTTTAGAGATATTGAAGATGCAGCTGCTGAAGGTAACGAAAGAGCACAACTTGCATTAAAGGTATTTGCTCATAAAGTAAGATTCTATATTGGTGCATACATTGCAGAAATGAATGGTGTTGATGCGATTGTATTTACTGCTGGTTTAGGTGAAAATGGCATCGAAATGAGAGACGTTATTTGTCACGACCTTGGAAACCTTGGAATCAAACTTGACCTTGTTAAGAATAAGGTTAGAGGAAAAGAAATGGTTATTAGTAGAGACGATTCAAAAGTTAAAGTTATTCTTGTTCCTACTAATGAAGAACTTATGATTGCTAGAGATACTTACGGTCTTACAAAGAATTTAAAATAATTGTTGACAATTATTAATTATAAAGGTATACTTTAGAAGTTGCATTTATCACGATTGTTTTGTGATGAGATAAATACAAAAAGAAATGAGCAAAAGGAGGTGTAGAGAATGGCAGTTCCAAAGAGGAAAACATCTAAAGCAAGAAGAGACAAGAGAAGATCACCAAATATGAAAAAGGCATTACCTGGACTTTCAATTTGTCCTCAGTGCCACGAGCCAAAACTTCCACATAGAGTTTGCCCAAATTGCAATTACTACGATGGTAAGGAAGTTGTTGCTTCCGAAGCGTAAGCAAGTAAACAACAATGAGATTTTAACACCGGATATGAAATCCGGTGTTATTTGCTTTTTTGTGATAAATTTTAGATGCTAATATTTATTACTCCATAATTTTTTAATTCATTTGCAATTTTATATAAAGTTTTATTTTCAGGGGCGCATAAAGGCATTCTGTATTCTTTTTCTATAAAATTCATCATGTTTAAAGCTGCTTTTACTGGTATTGGATTAACCTCAATAAACATGGAATCTATTAGAGACTTCATGTTTATTTGCATTTCTTTTGCTTTATTAGAGTGTCCTTGCAAGTAAGAATCTATCATATCATGTGTATCCTTAGGAATTATATTTGCTACTGTGGATATAGCTCCTGAGCCTCCCATAGATAAAAGAGGTACAATCATATCATCATTACCGGAATATAATGCAAAATCTGGTGAAACGTATTTAGCAATTTCTACTACTTGAGAAATATTTCCGCTAGCTTCTTTTATACCTGCTATATTTGGATGGGAACATAATTCAGCAACAGTAGAAGGTACAATATTTACGCCTGTTCGGCTTGGAACAGAGTAAAGTATACAAGGTATGTTTACAGAATCTGCAATAGCTTTATAATGGAGTATTAGCCCTTTCTGAGTACATTTATTATAATAAGGAGTAACTAATAAGAGACCGTCGACACCAACTTGTTCTAGCTGTTGTGACATCCAAATAGCATGATTGGTGTCATTGCTTCCAGCTCCTGCAATAATTGGAATTCGGCCTTTGGCTTTTTCTATTGTGAAACGTACAGTTTCTATATGCTCTTCATCGCTAAGAGTCGAAGCTTCACCTGTAGTTCCACAACTTACAATAGCATCAATTCCTTCTAAAATTTGCCATTCAATAAGCTTTTCTAAAGCTTCAAAATCAACCTTGCCGTTTTTAAAAGGTGTTACAAGTGCCACTGCTGCACCTGTGAAAAGTGTCATATACTAATCATCCTTTCGTTGTGTTGTTGTGCTATAAATAAATTACCATAGTTTAATATATTCAATGTTGATGTAAAAGTTTTTAAATACTGTGGAAAATATAGATAATATTTAAAATATATTGAATACAAATCAAAATTGTGTTAGAATAACAAATTAGGAATAAAAAATAGTGAAATAACATAAAATATAAAATTTGATAGGAAAAAATTAGATATACAAATAAGAGATGGGAGTGTAAGAAAATGGATAAGAAATTGAAAGTTGGCATTCTTGGAGGCACAGGAATGGTTGGTCAGCGTTTTATTTCTCTTTTAGAGAATCATCCTTGGTTTAAAGTAGTAACTGTCGCTGCAAGTGAAAGAAGTGCAGGGAAGACCTATGAAGAAGCCGTGGGTGATAGATGGAAGATTGACAATCCTATGCCTGAAAATGTAAAGAAACTTATCGTAATGAACGTTAATGAGGTTGAAAAGGTTGCTGCCACTGTAGACTTTGTTTTTAGTGCAGTTGATATGACCAAGGAGGAAATTAAAGAAATCGAAGAACAATATGCGAAAACCGAAACTCCTGTCGTTTCAAATAACAGTGCGCATAGATGGACTCCAGACGTTCCTATGGTAATTCCTGAAATAAATCCAGAACATTTTTGCGTAATTAATTCTCAGAAAAAACGTCTTGGAACTACAAATGGATTTATTGCAGTTAAGCCAAACTGCTCAATTCAAAGTTACGTTCCTGCTCTTACTGCATGGATGGAATATCAACCTTATGAGGTGGTTGTAACTACATATCAAGCTATTTCTGGAGCCGGAAAGACATTTGTTCAATGGCCTGAAATGGTAGAAAATATTATTCCTTATAT
>DAMCXN010000044.1:8415-25845 GCA_032096995.1 Aminipila sp. | reverse complement strand
TCACAAATCCTGTTGTATTGTTCAATATCTAAAACTACATATTTCCCTCGTCCATTTTTAGTTAAAAATATAGGTTCTCCATCTTTGCAGTTTTTTAAAACATCATTATAAGTCCTTAAATCTGAAACTGGAAAAATATTTGGCATATAATCACAACCTTTCGTATTAGTTACTTTCATTATATGCCTTATTTCTTAAAACGCAACTTTAAATTTTAATTTATTTTTTAATTTGTATTTTTAGTAAAAAAATACCCTGAGAGTATCAGGGTTATTATTAAAAGAAAAGATATTACTTTTCGCATCATTAATTTATTGTCATTTAATAGGTTTCCTCCTTTTTCCTTGTCTTTTACTTTAAGTTTTGTTATATTAATTACATGGATTACCGTTGGCGGTTGGTCACTTCCTAAAAGGAGGTGATGCTATATGGTCACACATTCAGAACTGTTCCAGTTTGGATTGTTGATTGTAGCGATTGTTTCCTTGTGTATTCACAAGAGTAAATAAATGCAAAACCGCCTAATCCTTTTCGGTTTAGACGGTTCATTGCTATTCGTTAATTTAATTCTCGATTAGGACTGACCGCCATGCGAAAAGCGGTAATCCTTTTCTATATTATATCCATATTCTAATAGATAATGCAAGTCTTTATTTATTTTTGTATAACGGATTTGGCATTATTCCTATAACATGGTCTACTTTTTTATATCTTGGAAATACAAAATATTCGATTGTGGTTATGTCTTTATGATAGATACCATTACTTGTAAATTCTATTATTTCATTATTCTTCATAAGGTATAAGTTGCCCCATCCCAATTCTAGAACCCAATCACCATTTATTTTTATTCCCTTAACGCCATTTTTTTCGATATTTTCAATCTTATATTCAGACATAAATGATAACATTTGCAATGTTAGTGCTTGCTATAGCAAGTTTCCACTAACGCAAAAACCACTCGTAATGCTTGGCGGGTGAGTGGTTTTTCGTTAATTCAATTCAGTTGAGCCAGTCATCGTTATGGCTCTTTTCTCTATTTTAGCCATAATTTTATAAAAAATGCAAGTCTTTTAATTTCAAATTTGGAATCTAACATCATTTCTAATTAAACATATATTTTCAGTCTATTTATTACCCCTCATATTATTTAATTATCAAGGTGCATTATCCCCGCTTACTATCTCTAACATCATTATTATATTGTCCTTTTTATTGTTTGTAAATATTTTACTGTAAATTTATTACATTTAAAATTGTAATACTAAATACTTTTTCTTAACTCCTTTATTTTATCTTGAAGCACATCTTTATTAGTACCACTTTCTAATCTTAGCCAAAATTCATTTTCATGCAACTTTAACCTATATAGTTCTTTTCTATACCAGAAGAATTCATCTGGAAAAAGCTTTCTAAATAGTGCAAAGCCTACTCCTTCATTCATAATCATATATTCTGGTTTTGACATTTTATCCTCCAACATACTCATATCCTGAGGTTCTAATTAATCTCTGATCATTCATAAAAGTAAGCCTATAATCAAACCTCCCCATATTTATAGTAACTATTACTCTAGGCTCAGTTACCATACTTTTATAACCTGTTAGCTTTTCTTCAAATAAATAAGGATATATTATACCCTTATCTTCAGATGTTTTATCTCTGCCTTTATAAACTGTAACTGTCCCATTCCCATCAAAGTAATATGTAAAATATTCTTCAGGCGTATTAGATAAATTATTTCCTACCAGGTACTCAACTGCATCATTACCCGCTGTTTTATTAAATACCTTATAGCCACCACCAAATTCATCTTCAGAATAGTACAGCATTGCTGCTGCGGAGCAGTCATCAGCAACATGCTTTAACTGCTCTTGCTTTAGCAAGTAGATATCATTATCAACATCATAAATAGAAAAAGCTGAAAAAACTAACAGTATAGCTAAGGTATATAAGAAAATTTTCATCCTTCATACCTCCCTCTATCCTGGTAATCTCTCTGAAGCTACAGCTCCCTTCACCATATATACACCTTGATTTTCTTTATCTGATATCCCAAACATTTTATTGGCAGATATTTTTTTATTAATCTTCACACCAACCTCATAGTTAATCAGTTCTCTTTCATCAAAGAAATCAGTCCTATACTTAGGGACTGTTGTAACTTTTACTGTGATTTCATCTTCTTTGAATCCAGCTTCCTTTATCTCCGAAACCATATTACTGATTATGCTTTCTGTAAAGTATCCATCTTTTCTTGCTTGCTCTTTTGCAGTAGTTACAATGGCTTCAACTCTATCCATTCGACTATCATTTACCATTTGTACTGTATACTGCGACATAAACGGAGCTAAAAGAGTTATACATATCATAAATGCAACAAATTCCTTCATGTAAAGCCTCCTAGGGTATAATAACACCAGCCATTGCAGTATTAGCCATTGTATCTGAACCAGCATTAAATAAATCAATTATTATGATGGCAACAACAGTTGCCATCACTCCTAACCCTATACATGTAGCTATAAATCCCTTCATACTAAATCAACTCGCCTATTTTAGCTACATTTGATTGTGCAATACTTGTTAATATGCCCTGTATTGAATCTGCATTTTTTCCAATCAAGAAAGTTCCAATTAATAAAGCAATTACTGCTAAACCGATAACATCATAAGTTAAACCTTTCATACTAAATCCTCCTTTTATTCTACCTAAGTAGTTCTAACGCTTTCATTGAATCAATTGCAATTAGATACATAAAAAGAAGGGCTATAACAAACCCTTCTGATAATGCAAATGTGTATCTAATTGTATTTATCTTTGTTTTTTTACTATTCTTTCTGGTCCTCCTTTCTGCTTCCGCCTTTTTCTGAATACTTCCTAGTTGTTCTATAAATTCATTTACAGGTAGCTCATCTAATTTAACTATTATATTAGCAAACATAGTTCCAATCTTTGTTCCAAATGTTTTTTCAAAATTCTTACAAGCCTTTTCGTTTTCCCCTTGCCTAATATATCTTAATGCTTCTATAAAGGCCTTCTTTGTTAATTTAGTAAAAGGTACTAAACGTGTAAGAATATAATTAGCAGACATTTCTTCTTGTCTGGATATAATTATATTTTTCATCTGCATGATAATGCCTGTAAGTTCTTCATCCATTGCATCAGCTCTATGTTTTTTTAGTCTATATAATGCATAATAAAATAGAGTTTTTTTACCATGTTGCTTCTCCTTTGGAAAAGACAAATAATAGATAATTATTCCCCACAGCAGATATTTTCTTGCTTCTATAACATCTCCTTTTATTAAATTTAATACTCCCAAAAATAAGAAAAATAACAATATTAATTTTCTTATAGTTTGATATTTATTAATGTTCATATTAATTCCTGCATCTGAAAATATATAATCTTGTCTCTGATCCATCAAAGAAGTTTTAACTTTTCTAAAGCGATATAAAGGGCCATCCCTATATCTCACAGGAAACATTCCTCTTCCTGCTATAAAGCCTTGAAAAGTCATATATATTCCAGTAGCAAATATTATTAACATAACTGCATAACAACCACTGACAATATTCATATCTCTTCCCTCCTAAAAATCATATTTTTGTTTTCCTAAAATGGGGAGAATAACAATATTTATGCCTATTAAAAAAACAAATACTGAAAATAGAATTAATCCTATAGGCTCTTTAAAGATATATGTAAAAATCATGTTCCAAGTATATCCCACCATATTTCTAGCCATAAGTAGCATAACAATAGAAAACAGAGGGCATAGTATCTTAACCATAACCTCTGTCTCCATTCCATCTTTCTTGTCTTCTTCTATAAACTTTGTTATTTCTTTTCCTTGTTCCATAATGTTCTCTAATCCTAATAGAATATTAACATCTTCCTTTATTGCATTATAAATATTGTCGGCTAACATTCTTGCCCAAATAGTATTCCAATTGATTACAAAATCATTTAATGTTTCCCGCAGTTCCTCATCACCTGTAAATGAATTTAACTTTAGCTTTAACTGAAATAAGGCTTTTTTTGATAAGGTTGAATCATCAAGTTCTAAAATACATTTGTCAATTGTTTCATAGATATTTTCTTCACACATTTTATATTGATTTATTAGTTCTGATATAAGCATTTCACCTTCAAAAGAGCCTGTAACCTGTTTAAGCATAAGTTTTGCTCTTATGTACCCATATGGAATTGATGACATAACTAGAGCTGGTATTAAGCCTTTACAACCAAACGTCTTAAACATCAACATCCCCATTGTAAAGAGTAATGCAAGAGATATAAAAATAAATATAATAATCTTTTCATTTATGTGCTTACCATTGGTTATAACTTGTAATATCTTTCGTAAATGTTTTACTATATGACTTTTGGAAATCTTAAATTCTGTTTTCATACAAGTAAAGCTTTTTACAAAATATAAAATTTTACTCCTAAAGATTAGGAATACGCCAAGACAAATTGTAAAACACATAAAACGTAGTAACATAACCTCCATTTAAATTTTCCTCCACATTTTTAAAAATGCTGGCTCATATATATAGTTCTCATCTTCTGGAAATACTTCTGACATTTTCTTAAGTTCAGATTCAAAGTTTTTATATGCTTCATAATTTTCTTCTATGCCAATTTCTTTTTTATCTTCCCCTATGTCATAAGACCAAACCCAATCATCTGTTAGAACACGGTATCTACAAATCTGGTGCATAGTGATTTTCATTTTTTCATTGTCATATCTCATTTCCCATATACCCTTTAATCGTTTTTGTTTCCTATCTCTAGGCAAACTAAAAAAATTAAATATATAATGAAAACTCTTGGCAACTTTAATCATATTGCAACCTAAATCACCCCCACATTCTCTAGTGATTTTATCAGCTACATCAAAACTAAAATCTATAGTTTCACTTGTGTGCATTGTTACCTTAGAATGTCTTGTTCCCATATTAGCAGCTTCAACTGATATATTCATTAATCTACCGGTCCTCGCTTCACCAAGTAAGACATATTGAGCATCTGATCGTTTAGCAGTCATAATAACCTTATCCATATATTTGCCGGTAGGTACAAGCTGCATAATTGGAGCATTAGGCATGATAAGGTGAATGGGAATCTCTGGATCTGTCTCTATTTGAAGGCCTTCCATTTCTTCATCTTCATGGCTTTGCCATATAGACATGAATGTAGATTTCCCCGCCTTTACAGGCCCTGTAAAAGCAACATTATATCCGCATCCAACTAGTGCCTTTAAAAGCGGTATTGCCTCTTTGGGGATTGTATGTCTATCTGCCTGAGCTTCAAAAGAAGACACATTTTCAAGATAACGCCTAAAAACTATAGTTGGTTGCCCCTTTTTAGCCATTCCAGAATCATTATATATAGTTATACGTTTTCCATCCATTGAGTAAACCTCATGGTAAGCTTCCGATTTAACTTGCTTAGGATCAACACAAAGCAAAGTAGTACGTAGTCTATCTAATCTATCTCTACTAATAGTCTGTTCTTGAAGTTGCAATACGCCATCAACATCATAATAAATCCTATCCCCTATAATCTTGCATGTTGAACTTTGTTTAAAATTCCCATCATCCTCCATCCAATTAGATATACCTGCAAATCCATAGCCCTCATGGTATATAGCTTCAGCTAAATTTTTATACCATGAAGGAAACCACCCAGCAGATACTCTTCCTTCTTCAAGTATCTGCTGTATTTTATTTATGTAATATCTTACAGCTTTCTTATTTCCTAGCAAAGCATCATTTTGTCTTTTTAATGCTTCATCTTTTATCTTTTCACTGCCTTCTCTTTCATCTACAACCTTACGAACCTTATCACATAGTAATTTAAATGACTCATAATCTTCATGCCTTGTTATATTTTCTTGCTTTTTTTGTTTTTCTTCTGTGTATTTTATGATATCAAATTCAGCCATTCGAACCTCTCAATCTTGATAAAAAGCTTATCTTTTTTTGCTTTTCATTAAAACTATTATTAACTCTACAAATGCTAAATATTTTTTGTAAATGCTCTTCTACCTGTTTCTTATATGCTTTATCTAAAGAATCAATAGAATTACCCTCATTTTCAGCTTGCATTCCATAATCTGAGTATTCTATAACTGAATAATTATCTATTTTATAACTATCCTTTATTAACTTTTCTGAGGGAAGAAAATGCCTTGAAACAAATTTATTTATTACCATTTCATTAAATGATATTTCTAATGTATCAAGAAGGTTCTTTTTCTGCATATATCTTGAAAAAGCTTTTTGACTCTGCGTAACTACCAATACATTTTTTCCACCATAAGTTAATGCTCCAAGACCTATACCTAAATCTACAGAACTTCCTGCATCAGCAATTATGTATTCAAAATGTTTTTCTGCAATCTCAATAAGCTTTATTATTTCTTCTGGCATAAAGCTTTTGCGACTCTTAAGATTTCTACTACCTTGCAACATATATAAATTTCTTCTTATAGTACACATACATTCTAATTCTTCTATTGTAAGTACATTACTTTTTAGTTTAACTTGTAAATCATCTAAACTGTAGTTGAATTGCATGTTAGCATAATCAATTCCTGAATACCCACTAAGTGAAAGCAATAATACCCTTTTTTTAGGATTTTGCGATGCTATATAATTAGCATTGCTTTGAGCTATCATGGTGCATCCACAACCTGCATCCGCACCAAAATATACTATTAACATTTTCTTCACCTGCCTCACTCATACATTATTATAAATAACTGACCTGCTTCTACCGCAGATTTTAGAATCTGATACTTTTCTTCAGAAATAACAACTTCTATTCCACTTACCAATGCTGAACCTACCATTCTGTCAGGTGTAATATCTACAACCTCTCTGTTACTTGAATCTTTTACATAAGCAATTTTAGCAGCAATAAGAGGCTTATCAGTTCCTATGTTTGCTATATCAATTTGTTCTATTGACTCTATATTGTCTTCTAGCATTGCCTTATTAATTCCATAAAAATATACTAAATCTCCTCGTCTAATTGTTTGTGGAAATGAATATATCCATTCCATAGGAACGCTAAGAATATTTTTTCCCCCTCCTGTTACAAGTTCTGGATCACTGAAAAATTCTTGACAAAGCTGCAGCTTTTTAGGAATAAAAGTATTACTCCTTTTACCTATAATTAATTCTGGATTTCTAATAGCCTCTTTTATCAATGATCCATTTTCGAATTTTACAGCACAAAGCATATTTTTTTCAACTATGGTTCCTTTTTGTATATCTTGCTTAAATACAATAACAGAATCATAAGTTAATGCTTCTCTTCCAAAACTTTCCCATGCACAAAATAAAAGCACTGTAAGTAGTATTAAAACTATTCCTAGTGCTCCTATCAGCCTTTCTTTATGTACTTTTCGCATTTTATTCCTTTCTACTAAATAACTTTCTTCTTCTTTGTTTTCTACTAAAACAACTTATTCCTATACGATTTTTAAATTGTTCTATAAATTTTTCTGTTTCACTTCTTTTCCACAATTCAAGTTCATGGTAATCTTGAATAAGCTCATCTTCATTTTCACCTGAAGTTAAGAAAAAAAGCTGTTCATTATATAAATCATTTGTAAACAACTCATTCTTTAAGAAAATATTCATTTTTTTATTGTACCACTTTGAAGCAAAGCACATTCCAATCTTGTAATTGCATCGAAAAAAGTCCCCCTGGTGTTCTTGCCGTGTATTTAATAACTCACCATTTTTATTAATATTAAAGATTTTACCAAAATCTATGATTATAAACTGATAAGAGTTATCTCCATATGCAGCTTGAAGTATTGCATCCTTTTCTTTATTAGTTGCACTAATAAGCTCTAAGGTTTTGGGTATCTTTTTTACACAACTGAAATTGTCCTGGTCAATTTCCATACAAACAACCCGATACCCGCAGTTTGCAATTTCTTCTGCCAATTTTAAAGAGCAGGTTGTTGACCCTGCTCCATTATCTAAATTAAATACTCCTATGCTGATTGTTCCATTTACAACTCTTGTGGCTGTCATATCTGCTTTTTTATTTTCATTAGCTATAAGTCCTAAATCAAAAGTTTTAGGGTAGCTTTCCATGTATCTAGCTATAAGACTAAGCTCTTCAAAAGAAACAAAGGCATTTACCCCAAGCCCTACAAGCTGTGCTATAAACTTCTTATCGTTTAGATTTTCAACTAAGATAATTATTTTAGGCTTTATTTCAACATCTAAACTGTTTTCAACAAAGCCTGCGAGTTTAGCTACTTTTCTAGGAGATAACAGTGCGTTGGCAATTACATAATCATAATTATCATAGTTCAAGATTTCTTCTATTAGGTCTATGCTTTCAACATTTTCAGCTCTATTTATGTTTGGCAGTGCAGATATGATTTCTTCGATTTCAGTACTTCCTACAGCCATAATAATATTAAATATTTTGTTCACCTCCTACTTTATAAGTGGCAGCGGGTCTATTAAAACACCGTTGTATGTAAGCTCTATATGCAGATGCGGGCCTGTTCCTATACCAGTGTTTCCTACTGCACCTATTACCGTACCTTTTGAAACCTTCTGGCCAACTTCAACTTTAACCGCTGATAAGTGCTGGTAGCGTGATACCCAAACATCTTCTTCAATATTGTGCTGCACCTTTATATTAATACCTCGTTCTCCACCACTTAATGTTACTTGTGTAACCACACCATCATCTATAGAGCATACTGGAGAACCCATAGCATTAGCTCCACTTATATCTACTCCGTTATGTGGTCTTTTTATTCCTAAAACGGGATGCTTTCTAACAGCAGCAAATTTAGAGGTTACAGTATGAAGTTCTGGCGTAGGCCATCCAAAATAACCGTTCCCCGCAGATTCAATATAATCAGGTAAATCATAAACATCACCAAACATCTGCTCAAGAGCTCCTGAAGTCATAAGCATGTCTGCCCATTCAATTTGTTCTTCTGAAAATTGCTTTTCAATCATTAATTCATCCAAATCTTTTGGAGTAAATTCAATTACATACTCTGGCCTTGTGTATCCCTTTGCTTTTTCCATTACTTCCTGTATATCACTGTCTTTTTGTAAGCCAAACCATTTACATATGTTTTCTGGTGTTTCAAGATGTCCACTGGATACCAAAGACCAATAACCTCCATCTTCAGTTTCAATATACTCATATATTTCATAGTGCAGCTTTAAAAAATCCATTGCTGATAAATATGGTTCTGCATTTTCAAAATCATTCTCAAATCGTACAGTATCATACACTACTAATTCCTGCCATGTGCAGCCTGCAAGCTCCGCTGCTTTTTTATACTCTTCAACCATACTAACCGCAGCAGAAGGCATACAGCTTCCTAAAAAAGCAAGCATAATGCCAAAGATCGTAAGAGTGATAATCACAGGTATTCCAATTGCAATTATCACTTTCTTAATCATCTTATTTGACTTTTTATGATTCTTTTTATTCCCCCTCTCCCTATTCACCTTTGTTTCCTCCGCCTGACCTTAATTTAACGGCAGTTTTAGATTTCTTTGATTCTTTTGGGAGGTTATTTGTCTCTATTTTTTCATTAAGTTGCTTAACTACCTGTGCAAAGCTCTGCTTTCCGTTATTATTGTAAAAAGGTCTATAATTTTTAAGCTTTTCCTTACCATACTTTGAAGCTAAACTTTCATAGATTTCTTCACCTTGCTCATCACCAAAGTTGCTTTTAAAGTATTTTATACCTCTTAATTTATCAGCTTTTCTCTTATTATTACTTGATAAATCAGTAAAGCTTTCATTATTTTTAACTGACTTTAAGGATTCTGGTCTTTGTAAGTTTCTTGGCTTCTCTCTATAGATAGATTTACCATCTGAAATAACATCACTTATGCTTCCTCCCTGTTCTACAGTACTTCTCATTATATTTGCTACATTAGTCAAATCTCTTTTATCAAAGTTTCCTATTCCCTTAGTTCTTACTTGTTCAGTTCTTTTAACAAAATCATCATATTCAACAGCTTCTTTTTTATTAGCTCCTTCTTCAGCTTTAGTTTTAGAAAACTCATATTGTTTTTGAAGTAAAGCTTCAGCACTCTTAAAGTATGTAGACATGTCTTGTGAAGCTGTTCTCATATTTTCCGCAGACTTTTGTAAATTTTCACTGGTTTCTTTTATATTTGAATAATTTTTATTTGTACTTTCTTTGCTTTTTTCATTTACTCTAATAACCTGCGAATCATTCTTGTCTTTGCCATCTTGCGGATTGCTCTGACTATCTTCACTTTTAAATTTTAATCCATCCGCATTTATGTTTTCCATACCTCGAAGTGCTTTTCTTCTCAAATTTTTCATATTCTCAATGGCGTTATAATCTGTTTCTAAAGACCTATTCATGTTTTGATTTAACTGGTTTCCATTAGTTCTACATGCTGAGAACAAATCAAGAAGCCTATATCTTTCAAACCATATGGCGGCTACAGTAACAATCATTATAAATAGAACTATAAATAAGCCGTATTCATCAATAAACTTATATATAACATCCATAAATACTAAGGTGATACTTAAAAAGAAAACTACCATTATTCTAGTAAAGGATATACTTATAACACGCATTCCCCATTTTCTTATTAAAAAAAGTCCATAGTAAGGAAGAAGGGCTATTAAAAAAACAAAAATGCCCAGAGCCAAATAAACTAACAATAGCAATCTATATCCAATAATTAAAGCCGAAAACAAGAGTAAAACAATCATTAAAATAAGATTAAAGAGAAAAGCTATTATAGCAGTACATAATCTAATAAATTGATGCCAAACAGATTTAGAAAAAAGGCCTTGCGATTCTGCAAGTTCATTTACTAAATCTTTTCTTTTTTCTGAACCAGGTTCTAGCTTTAGAATATCCTCCTCATATTTTTCAGCTGTGCTTACACTTCCAAACTCTAATATCTGCCAAGGCTTATGAACAAGCAAATTCCAACAAAGTGCTGAAGCTTTTCCTTTCGCATCTACGGAACTTCCTCCTACTGTAGCCTTATATGGACCTTCCATAACCGCATCTGATATGCCATTTGTAACACTATCAATTCCTCTTAGCATTTGAATAGGATATGCATAAAACATAACTGCTAGAGCTATAATTATTATGATTCCAATTAAACTTGATAATGCTTGAGAAGTTCTATTTTGTGCCATCTTTATAAGAAGCATAAAAGCTGCAAAGGCAATAGCATACATCGAAAGGCTATCCCAAAGGCTTCCCTTCATAGCAGAAAGAAATGGTTCAATAAAGCCACCCAAGACTTCTATAATGTTTGTAGAAAGTGAAAAGGAAAATACTGCTATAGTTAAAGTAGCACACATTTTTTGAAATAGAAAAGTAAAACTGGTAAGTATATTTAATATTACACTTCCGAATTCATCGCCCTTAAAAAAAGACATTTTTTCTGTATCTAATTCATAATTATCCCTATAATTCACAAAGTAATCATTTCCACTTTCCTGTGCAGTTTCTTCCAAGTTTTTATACAAGTCATCATCTTCTGCATAAACAGTAACTGTAGATAAAGCCATAATCATTATCAAGAGTAAGGATAATATTATAATTATTTTTTTGTGCATTACATCACTTCCTTACGCTGCATCCTGATTAGGATTAGTATCAAAGGCATGAATAAGATGTTCATATACCGCATCAAATTTAAGTATACCAACACGTCCGCCAAGATCTTGGAATAAACATTCTCCATTTCCAAGCTTCATCACAGTGTCAATGTTATCATCAGTTTCCTCAAGGTCTAAGAACTGCAGCACTCTCTTAATCTCGTTTATTTCTGTAGTCTGGAAACAGAATTTATATGTGATAGCATTTTTAATTCCTTCACCCTTTAGGTCATTTACGCTATGTCCAACAAAAATACATCCAGCATTTAATGATCTGCCCATTCTTGCTAGGAAGTTCATTAGCTTAATACCCATCTGTGTAGCAGATAATGCCCAAGATTCATCAAATAAAATAATCTTAAATATGCTTTTATCTGACATAGCAAATTTTTTAGCAAAGCTTGCTATAGGAAGCATTAGAACTGTAGATAATACTTCTTCCTTCGTATAATCCTCTTTATTTACTTTTGGTTCAGGCATCTGCAAATTCTGTATCTGTAATATATTTAACCTGTTATCAAAGCTAAGCCCTTTTTCATCTCCTGTCCCAAATAGAAGCTTTGCCATTCCAGATTTTCTAATAATATTTATCCGTCTAGCTAATTTTATGGCTGTTTTATGCAAATCATCACTTTCAGGAAAATTGTTAAGCCTATCAACTAATGCACACATACATGGTTTGGGATTCTCTTTAATCCAGTCTATTGCTTCTAAAAGAACCGTATACTCATCATCCTTTGATTGTAATTTAAATAATTCACAAACAATGTTTTCTGCAAGCTCTCCTGCTGCGTTCATATTATCTTTATAAATTATAAACGGATCAAGTTTTCCAGTATCTTCATCATCTGTTCCAAGTGTAGTTATACTTGTTACAGCAGCAAGCTCTGGTATATCTTCTATCCAGTTACCTCTCTCTCCTTTTGGGTCAAAGATTAGTGCAGCTCCACCATAAAGTACATTTAAATAGACTAAAAGATTTGCATTAAAAGATTTACCACCTCCAAGAGTTCCTAAAAAAGAGCAGGACGCCGATCTATTTTTCATGCACGCTAGTGCAATATTTAAAAAGACGTTATGATTTATGAGACCCGTTGTTCCTATATATGGTCCCTCCAAGTCTCCCAGCATTCTTGTTGCTGCAAACATAGCACCTGCAATAGTCTGTGGAGGCAATGGCAATATATAATCATGTACATATCTTCCTGCACCAGGAATAAATTCCATAAACAGTTTAAACTGATCTGTAAAGGGACGTTCTACCATGAAGTTCATGTCTTCATACTGTTCTTTTAAGAAACTTGCATTATCATTCATTTCTTTCACATTATCAGCAGAAATGCAAAAGCTTATAGAAACATCTGCTAGTGGAGCTCTATTTCTTTTTAGTTCTGCTTCAAGTTCTTCTGCGCTCATTGAAGCTTCATGCAATTCTTCTGGAATACTATCATTTTGCCTAACATGCTCAATCTGACTTTTAATTTCCTGCCTTTTCCCTGAAATTTTCTTCATTGAATCTCTAAATTCTATTATTTTTATATGTAAGCAGACTTCTGTAGGAAAAGGGTAGTCTTGAAGAAGAAGCAACCATTCCCCACCAGGAAAAGCTAATCCATCAGGAATATGTGACATAGTAAGAAAGGTCTGGTATGATACAGTTTCATCACTATTAGTGATTTTAATATGACGATCTTTCAGTTCAACAAGCCCCTCTGTAAGAGTTAGAATATCTCTTTTTATTGGCCTTACTGCCTTTTCTCCATCTTTTATAACAATCTGCCTTTGAGGTTTCCAGTATGCTTTCTTGTTATTTTTTCTAAGTTTAAGTGGTGATGTAATCCCACGTCTAAATAATCTTCTAAACAGCCACTGTGTTGTCTTTTCATCAGTCTTTTCCATAGCAAGCCTTTTATTTTGCTCTTTATACCAAGCATTTTCTACATTATTAAAATACTTTATTTCACTTAATAATATTTCTCGCCTTTCTACACAAAAAAATTCTTCAAGTAGCTTTGCAGGTCTTTTAAAGAGTTCATCAAGCATATTTGATAAACTGGCTTTTTTCTCTAACTTTGCTAAAACATATACTTCATAATTATTACTATTACCTTCATACTTAACCTTTTCCAACAGATAGTCTTCCGTCCCTTTTGCATGTATTACCGCAGATTCATAAAGCTGATCATTTTCATTTAACCCTCCAATTAATTCTCCGAAATGTTCTTCAACATTTTGAACAGTGGGTATAATTAGAATTTTTGACTCAATTCCAAGGTTTGCTATAAATCTGGTTAATCTATTTAGAATTGAAACCTGTCTGTCAGTTGAAAGAAAATCATAATTGAAACCAATGGCTTTGTAACAAGCCCATGAGCTGTTATTTTTTTCATTAAAAAGTAGGTTATCTTCATAGTACTTTACAGGGAACTGGTACATGCTCTTTTCCTCCCTCTTTTTTTCTTTTGTTTTTTAGTTATTTCTTCAGTTAAATTTATTATATTTTTCTTTCTATAAACAACTGAGGTAAAATACCCAAGTTTATACATTTGAGCTGGCTTAAATCTTGCAATTCTTTTAGGCAAACCCATATAATCAATGTACCCTAGTACAAATTTATGTGGCAGCTTACCATCAAATTTTTTCTTAGTTAAAAACTTCATAAGCCCATAAGGTAAGGCTATATATCGCACTATAAAAGGTACTGCATTAAGAAAAGGTAGTACCTTAAGTATCAAAAGAGTTATTAAAAAACCTATAGCCAAATATATAATTTCATCTTGATTTATAGGTACAGGAAGTTTAATGTCATCTATTGCATATAGCTTTCTTTCAAACTTCCACATTTTATTGTAGGTTCTTAGAATTATATTTTTCATTACAATTCTCCATTCTGTTCTCAACTATGTATGTTATTTATATCTGATATATCCTCCTGGCTTTATTTTGTTGCTATTCTATAAACAACTTCTCCTATAGCAGTAAGCTTGTCAGGGTACTTTATTAGAAAAAGTGTTGCACCTCCTACTAATGCAAAGACTGTTGCAGGGCCCCAAGCCTTTTTAATAACAAATTTAAGTAAAACAAAAGCAACAACTACTAAGGCTATCCACCAAATTTGTTCAAGTCCCCAACCACCAAGGTTTTCTCCAACATTTTCAATATCAGCAAATACAGGAACAGTAGTTGCTATAAACATAAGAACTACGATTTCTATTCTTTTTAAGATTAAGTTGTTTCTCTTTTTTTCATTTAAAATATTTTTTCCCATTTGTCTTTTCTCCTTTTAAATTGGTCTAGTATTAATTGATTTTATATAGTAATGCTTTTTAGAATAAACTGCTCGTAAAAACAACCTCTGCTTCATTGGCTGATTATTATCAAGTACTGTTAAGGTTGTATCCACCAGATACTCATTTGTGACCTCGTCCTTGGACACTGTAGCATAATCTAGTTTTTCAAAATTAACCATACCCGCTGCTACCTCTTTAATGTTGCTGTCAGGCGTTAGATAATATGAAATCTCATTTGAAGTACCATCATAATATGCAGTAAAGAAACTTTCTAAAGTTTCTTTTATCTTTTTTACTTCTTTGTTTTCTACCTGAACACCTTTGTAGGTATCAACTGAACTAATTTTGGCAGCTTTTACTTGTGGAATATATATTGGAAGTGAAGTAACTGCATAGTTCCCCTTTTTATCTGTTGTTATGGGAACACGAATATATATATCCTTTTGGCTTTTTTCTCCCCCTTCTATCAAGGGCATATATACAACCTGCAAGTGCAAATCAACATCAAAATCCACCTCACTTTCGTATGTGATTTCTTTAGCAGAAGATAAAATTACAGATGTTTGATAGATACCTGCTACAGGACTCTTTATATCTAAATTTTTAGCTAGATACCTCTTTACTCTCTGCTCATAATCACTATTGAACTTTCCTGAAAAGGTATAATATTCGTACGCAAAATCCTCAGCAAAAGCTGCAGCTCCAATTTGAACAGCTTCCCGCTGTGTAGAGTCAGCCCGATATTCAGTTACTATTTGTTCCAGTTTTACTACATCTTTTGGGGCAAGTATACTGGCAATACCTCTAACCAATAAAAAAAGAATGACCGCCCACAAAATGATACGACCAATCTTCATAATTCTGTCAGTCTTTATTACCGACATTTTTTCATCTTCCCTCTTATGCTCCAATACAACTTCAGGCTCTTTTTTGTGTTTTTCTCTTTTTCTTATTTTCAACTTAAACCCTCCCTTCTAAAAGCTCCCTAGTTCTTCTAATTCTTCATTATTTATATCTAGTTCATAGTCATTACTTTCCTTTTCTTCATCATAGTCTGAGAAATCCTTATTGCTTGAACTGCCACCTGAGCCCTGCTCAATGAGCATAGAACCAATTTGATAATCACCATAAATCAAACTGTCATCTTCAAACTTAAAAGCTTGAAAGGTATAGGTATCAGCTCCCACAGTATACATAAATCTTCCTTTTATATCTGGTATTTGACTTGCTTTGGTATTTCCAAGTACCATTTTAGAAGCCTGTTCGTCAACCATTCGACCGCTTATTCTAATTGCGAGATTATTTTTTATTTGCCCTGGTATCACCTTGGCATCTGGTCTTTGTGTTGCTAGTAGCATATTAATCCCTGCAGCTCTTGACAATCTTGCCAATGAAGAAATTTCTTTTTCTATTTCATTAAATATAGTCTGGTCTTGTTTAGCTAATCCTGTTTTATCAAGCATTTCAGCTATTTCATCACATACTAAAATAATGCGGCAAAGTGGATTATCTGGGTGCACTTCGTTATATTCAGAAAGCTTTTTAACATTACATTCACGAAAGAGTTTAAGCCTTAGTCTCATTTCTTTAGTAAGCTCTTTTAGTAGTTCCAATGCTTGTTGACGTTCTGTTACAACTTCTCCAAATCGTTCATAATCTAAACCAAACTCAACTCCCCCCTTAAAATCTATCATGTAGATTCTTGCACCTTTTTTAATGGATTGCCAAAGCATAACTCTAAGTATTACAGACTTTCCTGAGCCTGTTACACCTGCAATAAGTGCATGTGCATTATCATTTAAATTTATAACCGCATAATTTAACAAACCTTGACCAATACATACATCAAAGTCTTTTTCTTGTATAAAGCTGTCGTCCCAGTCAAGCTTACTTTTTATTCCCTGCCCCGCAGGAACAGTGTGTAAAATTATAATTTGTTTTGTTTCTTCTGCTGTTTTAATTTCATCAATATCGCAATCAAGTACTGTTTCAAGTTCAAGTTTTCTATTATTCCATTCATAAATATTTATTCCTGGTGAATAGAAATAATAGATAACCTCTTTATCTATTGTTTCTTTCTTTTTAAAAATAGGATATTTACCATCTTTCCCGCAGAACTTTATCCTTGCAAATTTTTTCTCAAATTCATCCATGTTTTCATTCTCTTGTTTTTCACTTCCTAATCCATATAAAAGCAATACTGGCAATATTGGAGCTAAAAGTAACACAATCTTAACTATATGAAATCCTGTGTTTGGGACTAGATGCTCTGCAATTTCATGCCTCAAATAAAAAATCACTCCTGAAATAAGAGTGACTACTATAAATATAATTAACTTATCTTTTTCTTTAATTATTCTTTTTATTCCTGATGCAACACCTTTAAACAAGGCTACAGCATAATTAGCAACCATTTCAAGCTGCTGATCGCCTTTATCTAATTTAGCTTTGCTCATG
>DAMCXN010000044.1:0-8405 GCA_032096995.1 Aminipila sp. | reverse complement strand
TTCTTCACTACCTCCAGTCCATTCTTCTCCTAGATAAGCATTTGTAATCTTAGGATTATTATGGCCAAGTTCTTGACTTACCGCAGTTCGTGCCTCCCGCCTTCCTGCCCCTTCAGCAAGTTCTTTTCTAAATCTCTGCCTAGAATTAATACGCCTAAGATCATGTGTCTCTATGTTAAGTTCACCAGCTTTTTTTATAATGTAATCTGATGAATAAAATAACTTTTCTTGTTTTTTCAAAGGTTCAATAAACTCTTTTAAATTACTATACAAATATTCATCCTGCATTACATTTACAGTTCTTGTCTTCCCTCCTTTCCCATTTCTAACTTGAAGGATTATATCCCTATAATTTTCGTCAAAAAAAACATCAGACTTAGTTAAATCTGATACCTCTGATATTCTTAATCCTGATTGTTTCTGCAAGCGTAATGCAAGCTTTAATTTATTGTCCCTTAGAGCATTTATTTTATGTTTATATGTAACTTCACTATTAGACAACTTCTTCCCTGATGATATTAACCCCCTTTGCTTTTCTCTTAATCTTGCAAGTGGTTCTCCATAAAGTAAGAGCTGTGGGCTATTTAAAACATCTCTCTCATATTTTTTAACTGCAGCAATGTATTTAGCTAATTGATTGTTACCCTTACTGAGTTTATCAATTGCTTCTTCCAGAATTCCCGCAGGAGGGCCATCAATATTCTCTAAAACTTTTTCTAGTTTACATATACATCTTAAGTATCCATCCATAGTTTTGGCCGTTATTTTCTTTTTTCTCACCTGCTCTTTGAGTATATTTCCAAACATATTCGTGTTAAACATAGCTGCTTATCACCTTCTTTTTTAACTTATATTTTTTCAAGTTGATAGTCACCTTTATATGTAATGGTTTTGCCTTCTTTCGTAGTAAAGGTTATCGACTTAGAAAAGAAACTTTTATTTACATGCCTACAAGCTTCATATGTTTTTTCATCTTCTCCCAACATTATATTATATCTATCATTTATATAACTTTTTTGGTCTTGTACTAAAGCGAAAAGAGTTATTCCTGTAAGTACAAATAAAATAATAATATAATTTATAAAAATTTCAAATCCGTCGGGTAAATTTTCTAACCAGAGTTTTATTTTTTCCATACTATTTGTTCTCCTTGCTTAATATATTTACTTACATGTAAAAAAGCTATATTAAACACATTTTTTATTATCCATGCTGTTATAACAGATATGTAAAGTATATATACAACATTCCAAAATTCCTTATTTTCAATAGTGTAATTAATTTCTATCAAACCACCTAAATATCCGTGTTCTGCTAAAAAAATAAGCAGACATATGATAAAAGTACTATAAATATAAATTACAAATAAATCCTTTATTATCATAAGGAAATTAATCTTCTTAAACTCTGTAATGTTATCCTTATTCAAATCACTTTTTAATCCTTTCTCTACAATTAATATTTTCCTCCTTTAAAATTTAAATCGAGTCTATGCTAAAAAAAAATATATAATTATTAACAACGCAATAAATAAACCAGTTATAAGATAGTACGACGGGTAAACTAACCATTCAATAAAATTTTCAATAAATTCTCTTATTTCTTGCATATTATTCTCATCAATCTTAAATTTCAAGTGCATCACCTCTTTACTCTAATTTAATAATATTTTTAACTATTTTAGTTTATCCACCAAGACATGATATTTTCTAAAATAATAGGGATGTATGTACCCCCTAAAGCCCCAATAAAAACACATACAATTAAAATTAAAGTACTTATTAACGATATTTTTACCGCTTTTGCCAAATCAAATGTAATAAAACCTAAAAAAAATATTAATAGAATCCAAATGATAAGAATTAATATTATCAGTATAAAAAAAAGTTTACTTAACATTCTTTCACCTTTCTGCTGGCCTACTAAGCTAAATTCTAATCTTTTAAAATAGTTTTCTCACATTTTATTACTCTAACAGATGAAATCATACTCAATAATTCATCCATTGAATCTATTCCCAAGTATTCTTGATCTCCGATGTCATTGCAAAACTCAACTTGCATGTTATTATCATCGTCTTTCTTAAATCCATTAGAGCCTTCTTCGAAAAATTCCTCAAAAGTCTCCTCTATAATTTCTATTTGCTCAAAGAAGCTTGAAGAGTAACTCCCCTCGGTTTCATATGTAATAATGATATATCTTCTATATTCCTCATCTGCTACAAGTAAAATCTCATATTCTACGTCATAGTGTACATTCATGCAGCTATCAACATAATTATCCGTTACTGTAGGCCTTAAAGAACTATGTTCTGCTACTCTATATGGTATATAACAATCAGTTGCATCAAATCTTTCCCCATTCTCATTATCTACTAAATGTCTGTATTTGCCGATAAGCTTAATGTCTTTTCTAAGCTTGTCAAATAACTCAGTATTATTATTTGCTATATCTTTTTTAAATGCAGATTTTATAGTGCCATCTAGCCTAATACTTCCAACCCAAACACCATGTCTATCTCCAAACCATTCACAGCCATCATTCACAATGATTTGAACTTCATTTTTTAGCCCCGTGTACTCAGGTATATCTTCATAAGATACTGCTTTTATTTTTTTCATTTAAATATTCTCCTATTTATACTCAGTTATAATCTACTAATTCATTTAACGGGAAATGATATATCCGCATATCTGCTGTAGCAATAAGTATCATTCGTCCCCACTTACTATCCGTTACCCCTGTAACAATCCCACACTGCCCATCTTTGCATTTTGCGAAATCTCCACATTCAGGTTCTTTTGCTGTTCTATTCCATTCATTCTTTGCCTCTTCTAAAGAAGAAGTATTTACTTTAAAAACAATACCACACTTTATACATTCAACATGGTAGTCACCACCTTCATCATAAAACATAGCAGTAACGCTGCCACATTTACACTTGTTCATATTAGCCTTCATCCAAGATGGGTAATTTTTATATTCGCCTAAAGTCATATAATCTTTACACTTCCTTCCACTTATAAAATATTAATTAAAATTCATACTTTTCTTGTATCTCTTCTAGCTCACAAATTTATAATACTTAAAACAAAACTTTAAATTGACCACACAAACATGCTCCTAATACTATACAAACTACAGTTTCCATAAAACTGCTTGTCCTAATACTTAACAAGTGAAATCTCTTATTAGATATTGGCCATAACCACATGATGCCTTGTACATTTAAAGTATCTAAAACTAAATGTGAAATCATACCTGGTATAAATCCTTGTATAAAATAAGCTGCAAGATAATTCAAATCATGCAGCCATGCCCAATTTAACATTCCTAAAACAATAGCAGCTATTGCAACAAAAACTGGGGTATGTATAGCTCCTCTATGTTTAAAAATCCCTGATACTATCTCTGCTGTTATAGGCAGCTTATGTCCCATCCAGCTCTGTCTATGATCTATATCTGGAAAAAGTGATCCCAAAACAGCTCCAGTCATAAGTGCAGCTTGTTGTGTAGGCTCTACAACGTTACCCGCAGAAATTACTACTAATCCCGCTGCCACTCCTCCTAATGAATGTGTCACATAATTCATAAATTATACTTCTCCCTTTCTTTTATTAACCTTTCTTTCTCTTCCTCTAACTCTTTTAATAACTTTCCATTTTTAGATAATACGGCTTTTGAAATTTTCTTTACAACCTCTGTAAGCTCTTGGTCTATTTTCTTTAATTCAGGGTACTTTTCATAAGCTTCAAACAGTTTTTGTTTTTCTGCTTCAGCCTTTTGCCGCTGTTCTTGTTCTCGTTTTTCTTCTTTCTTCTTTGAATCAAGATTACCTACCTCAACCTTCTTATGACGTAAATCAAAGATACTATTTATCAAACAAGTTTGAATATAGGACTTTCGATTTAATAGTGGTTTCTTATTTTTTTTCATTATTTGTGCTACTAACTGAATGTTATCAGCGGTAAGCTGATTCAGTAGTTCCTGTATTGCTTCTTTCTTCTTAACATTACCAGCTATAGAAATTTGCTCTGATGAATTCATATCTTCTACAGCCATAAATACATCTTCTATAATATCTGCATTGTCTGGGTCACTTAATTTTAACTTATCAATCTCTAGTCTTTCTCTTAGTTCATTTACACTAGCCCTTTCCTTAACCTTTAGTCTTTTAATATTAGTCTTTTTCTGCTTGTCTGCCTTTTCTTCATTATTAATATTCTCTTTTTTATTCTCATCATCATTAATAGTGTTATCGGATAACTTAGGATTAGGCAGAGCTACTATAGTATAAATATTCTTCTCGTATATTCCTTTTTTGTTTCTTGTACGTTCAATCCGTATATAATCTGCATCTATCAAATATTTAAGATGCTTGTAATAAGTATCTTTACTTATCTGTAGTTCTTCAATCATCATATCCCTATTCAACCCTTAAAATGTCAGCTACTTGCGACGTTGACTTTGCCATGATTGTGCCTCCCTATAAAAACAAAAAAAGATTCTAAAATGTATTTTAAAATCTTCCTAACTTAAATCTTCTATTATTAACCTAATAACAATTCTTTTATCAATTTATATATTTCATAATCTATTGAAATAACTCTAACCGATTTTCCTTCCAACCATTGTACATTTGAAAAATTGCCAGATTGGCAGATAATGAATCCCATCTTTCTAAAATATTTCAGATTCTGTTTACATTCATTTATCTCTTCACATTCCTTTTGAAGAAGATACCTGTAGTTCTCACTTTTAACATTAAGAATTTTTTCCTCTTTACTCCAATAACATAAACTTTTTTCTGTTTTCTCGTTGTAGTGAATTATTTTATCAACTACTTTTATATGTTTCTTAAGTATAGAAACATAATACTTTTCTGATATAAGTTTCTTTAATAATCTGTATATCTCATAATCAACCGAAATAACTCTAACTGATTTTCCATTAATCCATTGAACATTTGTAAATTTTTCTGATTTACATACTATCCAGTTAAACGTTCTAAATATCCTTAAGTAGTATCTGTAATTATCTAATCCTTCATGTTGCTTTAAAACAACTTTAAATGCCATAGATTTAAAATTAGCTAAAGTGTTGTTCTTAGACCACGCGCATAAATGTGAAGATGTTGAAGAATCTTTATATAATAACTCATCAATTACTTTAAAATATACCTCAACAACTCTCATGTACTCATTATTCATAAACTCACCATCTCATCTAACTCTCCCTCTGAACCTTATTCTCCATTATTTTATCTAACCTAAACATAACTATTGGCTCCATTCGTTATACTCATTACACATAGGTTCATTCGCTTCACTCATTACACCTTAGAATAATATACATATTATTCTATACTCTTACTTGTAATTATTTTTAATGGTTAAATACATAAATAATTGAAATTAACGTCATTTTAAAGATTTATAAAAGACGTAATTTTAAACAGAGTACTTCTAAATTGCATTACGCCCTTTTTGCCTAGCTTCAAAAGCATTAGTCGTATCAAATATATGGTTAAAATCAACCTTTTTTATTTGTTCTAATGTCATCCCAGCTTCTTTCATAGCAATAACACAATAACCTTCTATAATATCGTTAAACATACCTGTGTTCGCAATAGCATTTATTTCTTCAGTGCCTTTCATTGACATGCTAACAAAAACATCTATATGGTCTTCCTTTGTCATTTCTCTATTCTCCCTTCCTAGTCTCTGCATAATTTTTTATTGCTTGAAAAATAACTTGCTCCAATTCCTCCGAATCAATCTGAACATCTTGATAATCTACTTTCTTGAAATGTTTTAGAGCTTTTTTAGTAGCACTTTGGAATAATGAAAAAGTGTTTTGAGGTATTACAGTATTATCTTTTTTACTAAACATTTGCTCTATAACTGTTCTGTTTAATTCTCCACTCTTTGAAATAGATTTCAATTCTTCAGCTAACTTTAAATCTATTTTTTTAATAATACCTTCTTCTATAGCATCAACTATCATAATCTGTTCTTCTTTTGTTAGAAAAGATAAAGCTACACCTGCTCTAAATGCAATTTGTTCATCATCAACTAATTCAAGTATGGGCTCAATCAACTCGTTTAATCTTAAATATCTTGTTATCTGTAAAGCAGAAGTATTATTTAATTCTGCAACAATATCTCGACTTTTAACTCGTGTTCCATTGGAACACAAGGTACTTGCTCTGTCAAAATCAGCTTGTGTTCCATTGGAACACAAATCAATTTCATTCTGAACTGCCACAATCAAATCATGTCGTTTCCCTTGGCATCTGTAAGCATCCATTTGCATTTTATATGCTTTTGCACGTTCACTATGTAATATTTTTTCACGTTGTCTTAAGTTTGTATCAGTCATAACAATAACTGCTGCATCATCGTCCACGTTTAATACTTTGGCAGGAATATCTTGCAGTCCTGCTTTAACAGCTGCTTTAGTACGTCTATGTCCTGCAAGTATTTCATAATAGCCATCTTCAATAGGTCTTACTATGATTGGATGCAATATACCATTTGCTTTTATTGACTCTGCCAATTCGTCAAGTTCTTCATCTTCTCTCACATTGAAAGGATGATTTTTAAACTCTTTCAAACAACTAATGGATACTGTAATAAAATTGTCTGTATTATTTGTCTGTGCTCCTGAACTGGTCAGACCTCTAAGTGCATTTGCTCTTTTCATAATGCCTGAGCCAAAACTTTGATTATCAGCCACAGCTCCTAAACTTGTAGGCCTTATATTACCTTCCATCAGCCAAAACCTCCATTACAAAGTTTTTGTAGCTATTAGCTAAATTAGAATCCTTAGCAAACTCTGCAAGAGTTCTTCTTTCTCTAAAAGCTCTGGAAGCTTTGGTGCTTGTTCCAACTTTGGACTCAAATATTTTAATACCTAGTTCAGAACAAAATTGACTTAACGACATTAAAACCTCTCTTGCTTCTTTTAATCTGCCATCAAACATAGTCATTAATACACCTTCAATTTGTAGTGTTGGGTTAGTTTCCATTTTAATCATTTGTACAGTATCAAGCAGTGACTCAAATCCTTTTGCATCCATTTCTGAGGCCTTTATTGGAACTATTATTGAATCAGCTGCAGTAAGTACATTAACTACAAGCATCCCAAGAGTAGGAGGACAATCAATAATAATGTAATCATATTGTTCTTTAATCTGCATAATAATCTTCTTTAAAAGATATTCTCTAGCAGTAGCTGTAACTATAGAAATGTCTGCTACTGATAAGGTTAAGTTTGATGGTATCAAATCTACATTATCTCTACTTATTATGTATTCTTGTAAATTTGGCATTGGTTCTCGTCTAATTAAAGTTTCAAAGACTTTACCTATTGTATTTTCTATATCTGAAGAAACAAATCCCATCGAGGTTGTAAGGGAACCCTGCGAGTCCATATCCATAACTAATACCTTGTTGCCATTATTTGCAATCTCGGCAGCCATATTGAAAACTGTAGTAGTTTTACCTACACCACCCTTTTGATTAATTACAGCAAATACTTTTCCCATTTTTAATTTCCTCCTTAACTATTTTACTCATTACTAATTGTCGCTTTACATTTTGTACTGCATCAAACAGTCCACTGCTTATAATTCCGTTCTCCCTATAGCCTTGCTCTATAGTCTCCAAATAATATTGTTCTGGCTTTGCTGGAAGATTACAGTAATCCCCTGACATAATGTAAACCATTGCTTGTACAATTTCATTTTTATA
Organism: Aminipila sp.; assembly: GCA_032096995.1. Classification (GTDB taxonomy): domain Bacteria; phylum Bacillota; class Clostridia; order Peptostreptococcales; family Anaerovoracaceae; genus Aminipila. Next base: position 651 of record DAMCXN010000044.1, on the reverse strand, counting down.
TTTAACACTAATCTGTTCTTTTACATATAACCTTGGAAAACCTTCATAATAATCTAATGATTTTTCACATTTGTTTGTGATTTTCCAAAGAACTACTGGAACATTTGAGCCATCACATCTTTCTATATTCGCAACTCCTCTACGCTTACCTCTAAAGGTAAGTTCATAGTTTTGCAGTTCTCCAACTCCAACTAGCTTTGCCCCAGGGCATCTTCTAGCCATTTGACGTAAATTCATATTGCTGCCATATGCAGCATACAATATATTTTTTATTTCCATAAGTTTCTCCTTTCTGTTTCCCGCAGATTTTAGTTTATTTGTTCTCCAACTGTTCTAACCTTCTGGTCATTCCCATTGCTAATAACATAGTCATAGGAAGAAAAACGCACATAAAGAAGAGCCCCCAAGTATTCATAAATAATCCTCCTTTCGTTTACCAAACATTACTAATAATTTTTCTTTGACAAACAAAAGAAGCTCTGTTATTATAAACAAAAGAGCCACATTCAACTTTTGTTTGTGGTGTATGTGGAAAAAGGTTTACCTAGCTCGTCCAAAGTGTTGGTAAACCTTTTTTATTATTTTTATATTTTCTAGAAAATACAGATTATAGGTTTTTTCATTTATAGCATTAATTTCTCCATACACATG
>DAMCXN010000043.1:10423-28357 GCA_032096995.1 Aminipila sp. | reverse complement strand
ATATTATCTCTATATTTTTACTTAGAAAAAGGTACCGTCAGGTTTGACGCTTACATTAAATATATAGTATTAATTTATATAACTAATAATACTTACTTATACAAAATAAAAGGCACCAAAGTGCCTTTTAAAATAGTCCTATTTTACTGCATTTGCGGCAACATGTACTGCATCCCAAGGTGTTGCAAATGGAGGTGAATAACAAAAATCAACTTCACCTAATTCCTCTGTAGTCATCTTCCTATCAATAGCTAGTGCAAAAACGTCCAACCTTTTAGCAACGCCTTCCTTACCTGCCATTTGTGCCCCCAATATAACTTTGCTTTCTTTATCATAAACTAATTTAATAGTTAATTTATCACTATTTGGATAAAAAGCAGCATGATTAAAGGCCTTCACAGTAGTTGCCCCATAATTAATATTCATATCTTTAGCTTCGTTTTCACTAATACCGGTCTTAGCAAAAGTCATATCTAACACCTTTACAACTGAACTTCCTAGAACACCATGAAATTTTTTCTTTTGTCCAGCAATATTACCACCAGTAATTCTACCTTGTTTATTAGCATTTGTTCCTAATGCAATATATACATCTTCTTTTTTTACAATATGATATACACTTGCACAATCTCCTGCAGCATAAATATATGGAACAGAAGTCCTTCCGTAAGCATCAACTATAATTGCTCCATTTTTTAATCTTTCTATTGAAGCATTTTTTAAAAGCTCTGTAGCTGGACGAATACCGACTGCAACAATAACTAAATCAGCTGGATACTGTCCCTTATTCGTTTTAACAGCTTGAACTTTTCCATCACCCATTATCTCTTCTAGGCTTTCTCCTGTATGAACAAAAGCTCCATGCTTTTCTACTTCTTCACTTACCATTTGTCCAAACTCTTCATCCATAATGTTCAATAAAGTACTTGGTCTTTGAATAATTCTTACTTTCTTTCCAAGCAAAATCATAGATTCAATTAATTCAACATTAACATAGCCTCCTCCGATCAAAACGACATTTTGAACACTAGAGTCAGTTACCGCTTCTTTTATTTTTTCTGCATCAGGAATGTATTTTAAAGTAAAAACATTCTGTAAATCTATTCCTTTTACAGGTGGAACTTTAGGTTCTGCTCCAGTTGCCAGTAAAAGTGCATCATATTTCTGCTCAAAGGTATTTCTATTTGAATCAATAACAGTAACAGTCTTTGCCGATTCATCAATTCCAATTACTTCATGATTAATCAGAACCTTAATATCTTTTTCTTCAAAATCTTTAGGCTGCTTTATAACAAGATTTTCTTTTCGTTTTGCTATGTCCGAAATGTAATAAGGCAATCCGCATTGGGAATAAGATATATAGTCTCCTCTTTCATAAACAATAACTTCTAAATCCTTATCAACTCGTTTAGCCTTTGAGGCAGCACTCATGCCAGCAGCATCTCCACCTATAACAATTAACCTTTTTCTACTCATTTCGGAACCTCCTTTAATTATAAAGTGCTACGTTATACAAATTTCAACTATAGTTATATCCTAAATACACCAGAATTTTAACAATACTATAATTGTGTTATTTCTTATATATTACCCTAAAGCAACATCTAATATCATCATAACTGTAAATCCAACCATGCATCCAATTGTTGCAATATCTGTTTTTATTGGTCCATCACCCTGCTGTGCTTCGGGGATTAGTTCTTCAACAACCACATAAATCATAGCCCCAGCTGCAAAAGCTAAAGCATAAGGAAGTAAGGATCTCATTGACAAAACTGCCATAGCGCCTATAATTCCTGCAATTGGCTCAACAAAGCCAGATGCTTGTCCATAAAGAAATGCTTTTCTTCGTGAAAAGCCCTCTCTTCTAAGTGGAATAGAAACTGCTGCTCCTTCAGGAAAGTTTTGTAATCCAATTCCAATAGCTAAAGCAACGGCACCTGCTAGCGAAGCTGCTGGCAAACCATATGCAACTGCTCCAAAAGCAACTCCAACCGCAAGCCCTTCTGGAATATTGTGCAACGTAATAGCTAGTACAAGTAAAATGCTTCTCTGCCAACTTGTTTTCACACCTTCCGCTTGAGAAATATCAAAGCCCATATGCAAATGTGGTAAAAGCTTATCTACAGCAAATAGAAATAACCCTCCCGATAAAAAACCAACGCTGGCTGTTAACCATGCTACTTTACCTAGTTCTTCCGACATTTCAATGCTAGGTGCTAATAAAGACCAAAAACTTGCTGCAATCATTACACCTGCTGCAAAACCAAGCATAGCATTTAATATTTTTTTATTAATTGTTTTAAAGAAAAAAACTAGTCCTGCTCCAAGGGCTGTGACCCCCCATGTAAAGCAAGTAGCAATTCCTGCTTGTATAACAGGCGAAAATTGTGATATCCATTCTAACATATATTTGTCTCCTTTTTAGAGAATATTAATTATCTTTCTTTATGCTTTTTATCTTTCGTTCTAAGATGTTTTGTATCATATTTTCTACCCTTTTTTATCCAATTAAAACATTAATACATTGTTTTTTTCATATATGCATATAGTATTTTTTTTAACTTTTGCTTTATATAACGCTGCATCGGCATTTTCAAATAACTTTGTTGTTGTCATATTTTCAGAATAACTAGCTATTCCAATGCTTAATGTAAGTTGCATGTTAATCTTATTATCTAAATCTACCTCTCTAAACTTTTTTTGTATTTCTACGCACTTTTCTATTACAGCTTTTAATTTTGTATTTTTAAATATTATACAAAATTCATCGCCACCAAACCTAAAAGGCATTGAATCCTTACAGCTACTTTTAAGTATATTACCTAATTTAAATAAAACTAAATCACCTTTATAATGTCCTAAAGTATCATTTAATTTTTTAAAATTATCAATATCAATAATAGCGAAAATATATTGGTTTCCTTCTTTATCATTTTTAATTTCTAAAAAAGCTTTTTGCAAAGCAGTCCTGTTACTAATTGAGGTCAGTTCATCGTTATTTATTTTATATTTTAATCTATACATTTCTAGTTCTTTATCTATAGAAGCTGCATTTTTACATCTCTCGAAAAAAATAACCACAATACTAACTGCATAAAATGCAATCAAAAAAAATATAGAAATAATAAAATTTACTAATTCAATGTTATTATTTAAAATATTAACTTTGTCACAATCCCACTTTATAAAAATTTCTGAAAAAAACTTAGAAAAAACACTAAACGAAGCTATTACCGTTGTCAAAGAATAATCCCCATATACCACAGTAAATAATATAGGTATAGTAAAAATCATATATAAAGAAGGAAAAATACTATGTACTGAAAAAATGGTAAAACAAATCCCTACAAAGAATAATGAAATCATATATATTTTTATTTTTTGTCTGAGTTTGGAAACATATACTACCCAATACCCCATAATAATAAAAACTAAATTTGAAACCATTGGCCATAATAAATATTTAAAAATATACCTAGGAATAGTAGTATGTATTTCTCCTATTTTATATAGCAAATATCCCATAATGCACTCAATAATAAATATGAAAACAACTAAACCAAAAGATGTTTTAAAATGCAGTTTAAGCCAATTTTCTTCTGTTTTTTTATATTCATTTCTTATTTCTGCAAAACTCAATTTCTCCATTAATTAAAAATCCTTCTTATCATTTAAAGTATAATTATCTAAAAAAAAATCTCAGATTTTAATCCGAGATTATCTATTACTATCAATAATATTATATAAAAAGTGCTTATATTTGCAACTATATTTTTGCTATATCTACAATTTTACCCGTTCCCCACAATGTGGACATATAATGTAATCATTTGCTACAGTAGCATTTAAATCAACAACAAAATACCTTAAACAGTGTAAACATTTAATCATTTTTTTAATCCTCCGTTCTTAAAATCACAAGAACAGTATACTTCAATATTTTTCTAATAAAAAGACTTGACTTTATATTATTAACATCAATAAAATATAAAATTTACCATTACACCTATTACTTATAAGAAGAAAGTAATCTTTCACCCTCTTCTTTTGTTAGTTTCATTTTATTGCACAAATCTATAGCCTTTTCCTTAGAAACAGTAAATTCTGAGTCAGTACATAATCTTGTAAAATCATCTTTTGATATTCCAAGTTCACTAAACCTTATTTCCCCTGATGCTATTTTTCTATCGTATAATTTAAAAAATTCGATTGCAAATTTATTCATGTAATTTACCTATATACCTTTCTTCTTAAGAAAAGACACCTTCAGGTGCCTTTAAATTTCAAAATTATCCGTTATCTATTTTTTTATTAAACTAACTATTACTTTACCTATATTTTTTGTACATACTTTTCTTATAAAATCATATTGTTCTTGTAAAGTAATTTTTTGTATATTTTTATCTAAACACTCTTTTAACATTGAATAATCAAAATCAGCGGCCATATAACTAGCCTCTATCATTGTTTGGCGAGATATGCCCGTAAAATGAACATCATAACCACAAATACCCGCTAAATATTGTATAAACAATCTTTGAGCCCTGCCATTACCTTCTCTAAAGGGATGCAACATATTAATTTCACCAAAATAGTATGCAAGCCTTTCTGTAAAAATATCTGCATCACAATCCATAAGGTAATTCTCATTTTTTAACTCATTAAATATTTCGTTTCCAAAAGGCTCTATATTTTGGTATAAACAAAACAATGTGCCCTTTGCAATATTTACCGTTCTAAATTTTCCTGCCCATTCATAAATATCTTCAAAAATAGCTTTATGAATATTTTGAAGATGTTCCAAATCAAAATTGCCTGAAATAGGTTCCGATTCAAAATGAGCAATAGCAAAAGCTGTCAATTCCCGTTCAGCTAAGTGTAGCTCATCTAAATTTTGTATATCAAATTTGTTTAATAATACATCGGAATTAGAATAGCAATACCTATCATCATGTTGAAAACTATAATCATAGATTTCATCCATTTTTAGCTCTCCTTCGTTTTATTTGAGCAATAATCTCCGCTTTTCCTTTTTCATATGAAATTTTTCCTGCTAATAATCTTCTTATTCTCTTTCGGTCTTCACTTGTTAGTGGCATACCTTCTATTGCCATTGTCCCATTAATTCTTTCTATCCTATGTTCAATGGATTTATTCAAAATAGTTCACCTCATTATATTGTTTTTACCTTACTCTTAGTATACTCTATTGCAACTATAAATACTAGCAAAAAAGGTTTATTCTTCGATTATATTGGGGTAAAAATTAACCTTAAATCACATCACATTTGTATTATTTTGGAATAATATATAGTAATAATTTTTTAGTGAGGTTTAATTATGATTGATTATGATAGTAAAAGTGCTCGAAACTATGGGGTTAGATTTGGTAGCATGTATGAAAATGGTATATTTAAACGAATGAAGGAAGATTCTACTAACTTTGTTTGTCAATGTATTTGGGCTGCATATGGAGGAACAAATGGATATTCTTTGTCAAAACCAGAGGACGTTAGGGCTCTAAAAAATAGAGTAAGAAATATGTATAGACAAACCCATTTTTGGTATGGTCTTGATTATAACTCTTTAGAAACCTATGGCTCCCCTGCCTTTATTCAAAGTGAAGAACTTTGGGACTATGTTGTAAATAATACTAATAGCGGGCCAAGGGCACATGGGTATAATAATGGAAAACTATGGTCAGAATTAGCTGTAGATGTAGAGCAAGGTGATGTTATTCAATTTTATCAAGAAGAAGTCGGTAAATATGTGCAATGTGTTATAGTAGTCTCAGATGAAAAGCAAAATATTGTAGAGTCAATGGAGGGAGTTTATGTCTCTCAACATTTCACAGATTATAGCTATAGACCTTTACAAAGAGCTTTTGAAGAATACTGTAATTATGAAACAGGTAAATTAAGAGTCTTAAAGTTTCTACCCGCTTACTTTTAATTAAATGACTTTTTTCATTATTCCTTTACAAAAATCTGTTATTTTTTCTTTAAATGTGATATGATTGTGTTTGCTTTGTGCTTACTTTTAATTTGGCACTATTTTTCAAAATTTAATTTTGTTTTAAATATAGAAAGGATGCTAGTTCATGGCAAATCAACAACTAATTGAAGAAATTCAAAAACGTCGCATCTTTGGTATTATTTCTCACCCAGATGCTGGTAAAACTACACTTACAGAAAAACTTCTTTTGCACGGAGGTGCAATACGTGAAGCTGGGGCTGTAAAAGGCCGTCATAACTCAAAATATTCAACTTCTGACTGGATGGAAATAGAAAAACAACGTGGTATTTCTGTTACTTCTTCTGTTATGCAATTTGAATATCAGGGTAAAGTTATCTCTATTATGGACACGCCTGGACATAATGATTTCGGTGAAGATACTTATCGAATCCTGACATCAGTTGACAGCGCTGTAATGGTTATTGACGGAGCAAAAGGTATAGAAACTCAGACGAAAAAACTTTTTAAGGTATGTAGTATGCGTGGTATACCTATCTTTACTTTTATAAATAAGATGGATCGTGAAGCTAAGGACCCTCTTGAATCTATGGAAGAATTAGAAGAAGTTTTAGGAATGCCATCCGTAGCAGTAACTTGGCCAATTGGATGTGGACTAAACTTCCAAGGAATATATGATAGATTAGAAAATGTTGTCCATCTTTATAAAATAGGTAAAACTATCGAACTTGGTAAAGAAGGGGTATTCGGTTCTGAATTAGAAGAATATCTTACTATAAATAATCTAAACAACCTACGTTCAGAAATAGAACTGATTGAAGGTGCTGGAAATGAATTTGACAAAAAAGCTATTGAAGAAGGAAAACTATCTCCTGTATTTTTTGGTTCTGCATTAGCTGACTTTGGTGTTACACCGTTTTTGAATCATTTCTTGCTAATGTCAGCTCCTCCTGGACCAAGAAAAACTACATCTGGAGAAATATCTCCTACAGAGGAAGACTTCAGTGGCTTTATTTTCAAAATACAAGCAAATATGAACCCTGCTCACCGTGACCGTATAGCGTTCCTTCGTATCTGTTCAGGAACTTTTGAACGTGGTATGACAGTTAATCTTACAAGAACAGGGAAAAATATTAAATTAAGTCAATCTACGCAACTTATGGCTAATGAAAGGGAAACGGTAGACATCGCTTATGCTGGTGACGTTATTGGTATATATGATACAGGAACTTACCAAATTGGTGATACTTTAACAACAAAGAAAGAAAAGTTATTCTTTGAGCCATTACCTACTTTCCCTCCTGAATTATTTGCTAGAGTTACACCAAAAAATTCATTAAAAGCTAAACACTTTCAAAAAGGTGTACAACAATTAGCTCAAGAAGGTGCAATCCAAATTTATCATAATCAATATAATGAAGTAATTATCGGCGCGGTAGGAGCACTACAATTTGAAGTGTTTGAATATCGTTTAAAAAATGAATATAATTCAGATATTATTATGGAACATTTAGATTTCAATGTAGTACGTTGGTTAAATACTACAGATATTGATTCAGTACAAAAATGTCTAGATTCTAGATGTATGCTCGTATTTGATCATTTCAAACGACCACTAATACTCTTTGCAAATCAGTTTACACTAAACTACTTTATAGAACGTTATAAAGACATTGAATTAGTTGAAGCTTTAAATGTAAACAGTACTTTAAAATAAAAACAATTAAATAAATTACTATTTTGTATTATTTTTAGACTATTTAAGGAAATTTAGTTGCTATGCATGCTAAACTTCCTTTTTTATTGCTTTTTCTTCAAAATATCTGAAAATAAAAACTTTTATTCTACATTATTTTTGAAGTTTTATGTAAACCTTTTCTTCAATCCCCTTATATTTTCCACACCCATATAACTCCTTAATTTTACACATTGTAACACTTTTCCACACCTTTTATCAAAATTGTATACATTTTTATCCCAAGTTGCTTGTGGATACTTTTTTCGTCTATATCTCAGTATTTACAACATGTACAAGCTGTTTATTTTTTGTCAACACAAAGTTATCCACAGGTTTACGCTTTTATTTTTTTAGAATTGTCTGTAAATTTATCCAATTGATTTTCTCCAGCTATATCTGACTATTACCCAGAACATTTTTTGACAGCAAATTTATTAAGTAAAGTAAGTATTCCTTTACTTTTTGTGATATTATTACTGTATATAATTTATGAAATTTCTTATATCCTGTCAGGAGGAAAACAAAATGAAGATTAAAGATTTTGGTGTTGAAATGTGGATGAACGCTTATGAAAATGACTGCAAATATAATCTTGCAGAAACCTGCGTAGAATCCCTTACTGTAAATGAGTTGCTTGAAATGAACGGAAAAAAAGAAGAAATAATAAAAGAAATACTTAATATGCAGTTAACTTATGGTGCCATTGAAGGAAGTGATTCCCTAAGGACTGAGGTCTCAAAACTCTTTAAATCAAATATTGGGATAAATAACATTACAATTACACATGGTGGAATAAGTGCAAATGCACTAGCCATTTTAACTTTAGTTGAGCCAAAAGACCTCGTAATATCAGTACTACCTACTTATCAACAACATTACTCTATCCCTGAGTCTATTGGAGCTGATGTAAAAATACTAAAGTTACGCCCTGAGAATAATTTTTTACCTGATTTAAACGAACTCCGAAGTTACGTTAATGATAAAACAAAGCTTATCTGTATAAATAACCCCAATAACCCTACTGGCTCTGTAATGGATGAAGCTTATTTAAAAGAAATTGTAGAAATAGCCAAAAGTTGTAATGCCTATCTACTTTGTGATGAAGTATATAGAGGATTAATCCACGAAGGCGATAGCTTTGGTTATTCAGTATTAGATTTATATGAAAAAGGAATAAGCTCTGGTAGTGTTTCTAAAACCTTTTCCTTAGCAGGATTGAGAACTGGATGGTTAGTTGGTCCAGAGGAATTTATAGAAAAAGTAAATCGTCAAAGAGATTACCATGTTATAAGTGTAGGAAAAATCAATGATAAACTAGCTACTATTGCTCTTGAAAACAAAGAAAAAATACTTGAGAGGAATCTCAAAATTGTACGTGAAAATTCTATTCTTTTAGAACAATGGGTAAATTCAGAACCTAAAATAAGCTATGTAAAACCTAAAGGTGGTACAACTGCATTCTTTAAATATGACTACAATATATCTTCAGAAGAATTTTGTGTCAGATTACAAGAAATAAAGGGTGTAATGATGCTCCCAGGCTCAGCCCTTGATATGGAAGGCTTTATCCGAATTGGCTATTGCAATAATCCTGAAATACTGAAAAAAGGTCTTGAACTAACCTCTGAGTTTCTTAGAGAGCTAGAATTATCTCAATAAAAACTAAGTACAAAAAAACTCACACTTTTAAATCTAGTGTGAGTTTTTTTCAGCTTTGTAAATGGCCTAACAATTCAATTAAAACACGCTATTAATTAACCAAAAGTCCATGCTCATTACAATAAAAATAAAGCTTTCCACCATGCATTTTAGGGAATCTTACTTCTCCCCCTTGCTCTGGATATAGTTTAACTAAAAGTACTCTATCATAAGTAACATATGCTATAAATGAGATATAATGTATTTTTGTCATCTCATGTGTAAAAGTAATATATAAATCATTTTCTATATCTTCTAAATCCAATTTATGTTTCTCATCTGCTTGCTTAGCTACAAGCGGCAATAGTTTTCTTCCACAACAAGATACCTCTGCCTCCCCTGTAGAAGTTAATATATCTCCACAGTTGGGACACACATAAAATTTTATCTTCTTCATATTTCCTCCGTCTACCTCATTGGTTTCTAAATCTCCCAACAATATTTTTTCAATGTTTACTCCTAATACTTCGGAGAGTTCACGAAGCAGGGATACATCAGGACACCCTTGAGCACGCTCCCATTTTGATATGGTCTTGTCACTAATATTCATAGCATCGGCAAGCTGTTTTTGAGTCATATTTTTTTCTTTACGCAAGTCTAAAATTAGCTTGCCAACCTTATTACAATCCATGTTGTTCACCTCCATGTATTAAGAATAATCGTAGACGGATAATAAATCAATCAACGCTCCGTAGAGTACCCATATGCTTCAGAAATTATACTTCACTAATTTTTACTTTAACACCATCTTCAATCTCATCATTTGGTGAAATAATAACCTTTTCGCCTACCTCTAGCCCTTTAATTATTTCTGTATAATCCTCACCTTCTATTCCAATTTCAACTTCTCTTAATTCTGCATTTTTACCATTAATAACATAAACATAGTCTTTATTTTTCATTTCAAAAATAGCTGTATCAGGTACACGCAAAGTTTTATCTTTTTGGTCTACTATTATATCTACATCAACGTTACTTCCTAGCCTTACAACCTTATCTCCAGATAATCCAATTTCAACAGCAACCCTTTTTTGTTTCACTCCTAAATCTGAAATTTTTTCTTGAGCCTTAAGATGAATTTTTTTAATTGTACAATTATTATCCTTAAAGCCCGTATCTTCGTTATAACAAGAAACCTTATCCCCTACTTTTACTAGATCGGCATCTTCAGTAATCAAATCCACTTTTACATAAATATCATTTAAGTTAGATATTTCAATTAATTGACCTCCTATAGAAACATTTTCTCCTTCTTTCACAAAAACTCCTGTGACAACCCCATCTATTGGAGAAACAATTCCATTTGTGCCCGAAGTTTCAATATAACTTTCTATAGAATAATTCAAAGACGATATTTCTGCCGAAAGCTGTTTAGCTACAGTATTTGATTTATTATATTCTTCATAGCTTAATGCACCTTGTTCATATAAGGTTTTATTCTTATTTGCAATATTTTTAGCTTGAGAATATTCTACCTGTAGTCCAGATAATTTTGCTTTTAAGCTTTTTATCTCAAATTCAGCACTGTCTTCATCAATAGCAATTAAAAGCTGACCGGAAGTTACTTCATCTCCTTCTGAAACATTTATGTCTTTAATATCTAGAATATTTTTTGCAGTTATTGTAACTGCACTTTCAGATTCAACAGTCCCAACTTCCTTAATTAGTTTTGCAACTTTATCATTTTCTACAACTCCTATATCTACTAGAACTCCACCTGAAAAAAAAGCAATACCTGATATAGAGGCAACTATAATAATAGCAACACCTATAAATATCCATTTCTTATTTTTCTTGATATCTTTCATTATATATTTTCCTTTCATACTAATTTTCCTCTACTTCAAAAGCTTTGATATTATTAGGTCTCTCTATTTTTTAAAGCCTCTAAGAAATTTAATCTACTAATCTTCCTAAACGTAGCAAATTGAGCTGCCAATACAAACCCTATTGTATACACTGCTGCCATTATTCCAGCTAAAAAGGTGGGGCTCATATCTAAAGTATATATATCTGTACTAAAAGCATGTGAACTATATTGCGTAAACCCATTTCCTACAGGTATCCCTATTATAATACCTAAAATCATAATAATATTATTTTCTTTTAGAATCATCATAAAAATTTCATTTTTAGTGAAGCCTAATACTCTTAATGTTGAAAATTCCATCAAACGTTCCGAAATACTAATAGTAGTTGCATTATAAACTATACAAAAACCAAGAATCCCAGAAAAAAGAAACATAAAACCAATAGATAAAACCATCATTGACATATATTCATCATATACAGCTCTAGTTTTTTCTATAGACATAATAGTTGAAATATTTGATGCACGAATAAGTTTTTCATTTATATTTGGGTCATCAGAGTTCACATATGCTCCTGTTACTATGTCTTTATCAAGAAGAAGAGCTCCCATATTTTCAATTTCCATATAAGCATTCATTCCTAGCGCTTGCTTAACAATTCCTTTAACTTGTACATATACATCATTTTTGTTTGGCAAAAATGTTTTTACTTGTATCATATCTCCCTTTTTAACTTTTAGAGTTGATGCAAGATTTTCAGATAATAAAATCCCCTTTCTGGGAATATTTATTTCATTCCCTTCACTATCTTTAAAGTCGTAAAATAGTGTATCTTTCTTTAGTCCTATAATACTTACAAACTGATTTTTATTGCCATTAGCAACTTCAAAAGGATATTCTATTTTTCCTTCCATATAATCTATATCTATAAGATACCTTAAATCTTGAATTGCATTCTTATCAACCGGATTTTGTAAACTGATATTATAATCCATCTTCTGAAATTCTATAAAATGCTTATTCATCATTTGATCTACTACATTAGGCATACTTGTAGTAAATAACATCATTCCATAGGTAACAATAACTCCAGCAAGAACAAAAATCGTACGTTTCTTATTCCTAAATATATTCTTTGCAATCATTTTATTACTAAAGGATAAGTTCTTCCAAACAAAGGGAACCTTTTCTAATAATATTCTTTTTCCAGTTTTAGGTGATTCCGACCTCATTGAATCTGCTGGTGTTATTTTAAGCACACCTCTTGCCCCAATCAAACCAGATAAGGTACAAAATATAGCTGACAGAAAAATTGCTGCGAACACATAAGAATAGTAAAAATTTATCTTAAGAAGTGGAATATAAAAAAAGCGTAAATATAGCTTTGTCATTCCTCCAGCCAAAGCCATCCCACAAGCAGAACCTAAAAGTCCCCCAAGTATTCCTGACAATAAAGCATATTTAATATAATGAGATAATACCTGCGAATTCGAATATCCTATAGCCTTTAGTACACCTATTTTAAGCCTATCATTTTTAACCATTCTTCCTAACATCATCATTAGAATTAAACCTGCAACGAGTAAAAATAATATGGGCAGAGAGTTTGCCATAGAATCCAAGCCCTCTAATTCTTGAGATATCATACTATTGCTTAATTGATTTTCTCTCTTTACAGTTTGCTTTACTCCATATTGCTTTAATTCCTTTTCTACATCATCAATTAATCGTTCTTCTTCTACATTATCCTCATAGCTGATTAATATTTGATTATATATATCTGGAAAACCTAGCGCCTGCCTAGCAAATTTTTCTGAAACATAACACACACCAAAGTTTTTATCCTCCGGCATAATCGACTGTCCATTTTCTATTAAATAAATAAATTCCGGATTATCTACAATACCTACCACATCTAAAGTGTACTGAACGCCTTTAACCTGAACTTTTATATTGTCTCCAGGTTCTATACCTCTAGCTGATGCAAACTGCTCTATAAGTAATGCTTCTTTACCGTCATCAGAAAGCTTTTTTCCCTCAATCAAAGTTGATTTACTAAGCTCATCATTGTTACTTTTAGTCGTAATGCTCCTAAGGTTAACTCTCTCATTTATGTCATCTGTGATAAATGGAACATCTATTAAAATTCTTCCAGTTACATTTTTTACGCCGTCTATTTTTACTAAACTATTCACTTTCTGACTTGGGGCACCAGAAGTTTCAATAAAAAGGTCAGGAAAATTATTTTCTTTATAATAGCTATCAAGAGTATTTTGCAAATTTAGAGAAGTCATTCCCATAGCTGTATAAACACAAATACCCACTATTATAATAATTAAGACTGCCATAAATTGACCTTTAGAATTTTTAATCATACGAAATAACATCGTATCTATTTTTCGTATTCTTACCATTTAATTTCCTCTACAGCCATAGGACTCTGATTTATATAATTTTCAATTATTTTTCCACTTTTCATTTTTATAACCCTATTTGCCATAAATGCAATATCTGAATTATGAGTAATGACTACTACGGTCTTACCCGTTTCTTCATTTACTTTTTTTAATAAGGATAGTATAGTAATACCAGTATTAGAATCTAATGCTCCTGTAGGCTCATCACAAAGTAGAATATCTGGATTTTTAGCTACAGCACGGGCTATAGAGACTCTCTGTTGTTCTCCTCCACTCATTTGAGAAGGAAAATGCTCCCGTCTATCTGTTAGCCCTACTCTTTCTATAATTTCATTAACAGAAAGGGGATTTTCACAAATTTCTGTTGCAAGTTCCACATTTTCTTCCGCTGTCAAATTTGCCATTATATTATAAAATTGAAAAACAAAACCCACTTTATTTCTTCTATATTCTGTAAGTTTCTTTTCATCATAGTTAGTAATATCTTCATCCAGCATAAGTACTTTTCCTTCTGTAGGTTTATCCATACCTCCTATTATATTGAGAAGAGTACTTTTACCAGATCCACTAGGTCCTAAAATTACTACAAATTCACCTTGCTCAATAGAAAATGATACCTTATCCAGTGCTTGCACCTGAATTTCTCCCATTTGATAGCTCTTAGATAGATTTTCTGTTCTTAAAATTACCATAACAACCCTCCTTTTCTTAATTTTCTCAATTGTAACATATTTCTATTCTTATCACTTATTTTTTATTGTTCTTTTATTAATAAATTAAGATAATTAACATACTAATTTAACATATAATATAACAATGACAACATTGTTATATTACCATCTATTTTTTAAATATTCTAATTGTCAAAAGATTGTAAAATATTAAAAAAAATGTTAAGATTATTAAACCAAATTTAATAATTTATTACTTTTTACAATATTAAAACATAGGGATGTGTGCAATAATGAAAATTTTTTTAGACAATATTGAAGTTGGCATGTGTATTGGTCAAGATATATATTTGGAAAATGGTCAACTTGTTACACCAGAAAACACTATAGTTACTTCCGAACTCATAAAAAAGTTAAAAAAGTTTGGGATAAAATATGTTGAACTTAACAATACGGATAGTTTTGATTTCAACATAAAAAATACTTCGGGATTTAAAGTCTTTCAAGATAAATGTGAAGAAGCTAAAACAAGTTTAACTGCTTCTCTTGATGGAATTTTAAAAGAAGATGTTAATCAAGATCACGTAGATACCATAAAAGGATTAAGTTCCTTTTTATATGAAAACAACAAAGCAAACTTGAATTTAATCGATATGGTTTATAACATGCATGAATACTCAGATTCAATATATACACATTCTGTCAACGTTGGTATGATTGCCTCTCATTTAGCTAAATCTCTTAATTTCCCAGAGGAAGAAGTTCAACTTCTTGTAACATGTGGACTATTCCATGACATAGGAAAGCTCCTTATTCCTAAAGAAATATTAGAAAAACCCGGAAAACTTACTCCTGAAGAATTCAAAATTGTACAAAAACATACTACAAAAGGTTTTGAACTTTTAAACAAGCTTGATAATGTAGACGATAGAGTTAAAAAGGTAGCGTTACTACATCACGAAAGATGTGATGGAACAGGATATCCAATGCAGCTCAAAGGCCACCAAATTGACAAGTTCTCTAAAATAATTGCTATAGCCGATGCCTACGAAGCAATGACCGCAGAAAGATGCTATCGTGATCCAATATGTCCTTTTGAAGTTGTAAAAGATTTTGAACAAGATGGTTTGCATAAATTTGAAACTAAATATGTTTTAAAATTTCTTGACAAAATTTTAAACTCTTATTTACATACAAAGGTATTATTAAATACTGGAGAAGAAGCTAAAATAATTATGATAAACAAAAACGCTAAATCAAAACCATTAGTTAAAATTATAGGTGGTGATTTTTTAGATTTATCTCACAATCCAGAAATCAGCATTGCTAAAATGATTAATTAAAAAATTAGCCCTCGGTTTAATATAACCGAGGGTTTTTCTTCCATGAGTCAAGTATATGAGAAGCCTTAGAGGTTACACGCTGCTGCAAATCTCTATCTTCTGCTTCACTAATTTGAATACTATCTTCAGGAAGTATTCCATAACTAGTAAGTTCATCTAAAACTCTATTAATAGTAACTTCCGGATTTCTATAATATTCGCTTCCACGAATACGAATAAACCTCCATCCTAGACGCTCTAAAATTGCCTGTCTTTCCATATCCTCACAAACCTTGACATTTCCACTATGATAAAATTCTCCATCACATTCAATAGCAATTTTTTTATTGCCACTAAGAGCAACCATATCAATACGATAAGCACCTACTGGCCATTGCTGTACAAGATTATATCCATGCTTCATCAGCTGAGATGCTACAGATATCTCAAATGGCGAGTCTGATTTTGATTTAATCTTTGTTTCTTGTTCTTTAAAATTAGAAGGATTTTCTGCATATTCGATTAAACCTTTACGCATATCTCCTGGTTTTAAATCATTTAAACAATCTAAAGAATGCACAACCCATAACTGATTTTTTGCTCTACTTACAGCTACATTATATCTTTGCTTTATAGATTTACCTACTCCTTCAGTTGTCATTCTTAGCGGACCATCACCTTCATTGCTATCTACCAAAGAAATAAATATGACATCCCTTTCATCCCCTTGAAAATGTGATGCATTACCACATAGGATTCTACGATTTTCATACTCCTTAGGAGGAATTTTTTCAATAGCAATATTATTAATTAGTTTGGCTTGTTCATCTCCAAGTAAAGAAATTGCACCAAAAGACATTCCTTTATATTCAGGATGTTCCATACATGCAAGCATTAGAGCGACAATATTTTCTGCTTCAACCCTATTGATTTTAGGCTCTTCCCTATTACCCTCTACTCTAAATGAAATAGTCGCCGGTTTGACAGTCACATTGCTATCATCCCTCAATGGTTTAATTTTATAATCATAAGAAAGTCCATTAGAGTACCCTATAATATCAGGAACACATCTAAAATGCTCTTTCAACATAAGTGGTTGAAAAGTCGTTTTCGCAATATCATAAAGAGAAGATTTCATATCATAAAGGTGAGCATTTGGAATAACACCTTTTATATACATGTCAACAAGATTATTCATCTTATCAATATCTACACCAACCGCTGATGGGCTTACCTGTTCATCATCACCTACAACGATTATTTTTTTTGCCAAATAGAAAATTGCTAACGCCGATATATCTGATTGGCTGGCTTCATCTATAATTACAATATCAAATTTGTTTGTGGTAGGATCTAAACTTTCCAATGCTTTGTTTACAGGCATAATCCATGCAGGAGCCGCATGCTGGCGCTTCGCCATTAAACGTTGTGCCTCTTTTTTATACTTTGGCGCATTCTTCCCAGTACCTTTTCCAATTTTCTTTGTAGTAAGCTTCCACCCTTGTAAGGCTTGCTTTTGAGATATATCCTTTTCAATACGAGTAATCAAATGATACCAAGCTTTATGCTCCGCTAATTTTGCAGTAATTCTCCTTAACTCTATATTTAATCGTACCGACTTATGTTGTAACTCATCAAATGGTTCATCTGTGATTTCATCTATAATGCCACAAAACTGTTTCCACTTCCATGCATCTTCTATACGTGAAGGTGGAATATTTTTCCCATGAATGCCTACCCTTTTTTCAATTAGCATAGCCCATTGAGGCGCATATTCAGAAATTATTTCTAAAATACGAGTTCTCTCTCTCTGATAATAATACTTTTGATATAAGCCATTTAAAAGTTGATAAAATTGCTTATAGATCATGACATTTTCATTCTTTGTAGCAAAGAGCAGCTTTTTACATATTGTAGATTTTGCAGTTTGCGATTCTATTTTCACATGATTTTCATTTATCTCTTCCTGAATATTGGGCAATTCAACATTGATTAATTCAGCCAATTGAATATACAAAGGCAATACCCTATATATTAAGTCTATTAGATATACAATTTCTTGAGTTGGATAAGTAAATTGCATTGCTGATTTAATACACTTAGGATTAAATCCACACTCTAAAAAGCTTTCCTTTATATCTGTAAAGTCCTTGTTATACCAGTTTAAATATTTTTCAATTTGTTTTACAAAACTAATACAAGATAGCTCTGGCTCTTCTCCAAAAGAAGAGAACGAAACACCTCCATGTTTACCTATCAATTCTTCCCATAATATTTGTAGCTGGCTACGTTTCATTTTAAG
>DAMCXN010000043.1:0-10413 GCA_032096995.1 Aminipila sp. | reverse complement strand
ATAACTGTAATGTCCCCAGAATATTTATATGTTTGATTGATAGAATCACATAGTTTATCCCATACAGACCTAAATCCACCACCTTTTTTGCCTGCTAAAACTGCATTTGCCATCCACTCAGAGAACTCACTGTTGTCGAATTTTTTCAATCTATTTTTTAGATTATTAGCTATTTCAGAGTTAAAAGATTGACAAATAGTTTCCCCTCTCATTTCAGCAGAATAAGTATTAAAATTAATTTCGATTTGATTATCAATATCACTAATCACAGCATTTAGAGTAGAAATACATTGTTTTTTCTTTTCCACAAGCTGCTCAAATTTATGAGGTGACATTAGCTCCTGTGGATTTGGTAAATGAAAATTCAGTTCAGTTTCTTCCTCAATGGATAGTTGAGAGTTTGTCTGATATAACAATTGTAAATCTGAAACTGTTACCGGAAGTGGTTTATACAATACTACCTTCCCGGGCAAATAAGAAAGTTCATCTTGATTTTCAAATACAAATCGTGCTGCTTCAGAAATGCTATAGCCTTTTCCACCAAAAGTTATCGTTTCATACTCTTTATGTTTAATAGCGTATAATTTTTTTCTTATCTCCGATAGTTGTTCTAATATTTCCTTTCTTTTACGTTCAGTTTCTTTTATACTCTCAGATAATTCAAATGAAGTGTGTGTTGAAATATAATCAGTAATTCCATCAACTGATCGTTCCATATCTCTATTATCATCATCTAAAACTGCAACACACAAGTCTTGCAATTCCGGTACTACTTTTTCTTTTACTACGGTTAAAGCTTTTTTTGTATGACTAGTCACCAAAATATTCTTGCCTTGTGACAAAAAGTTTCCCATTAAATTAGCTATAGTATGTGTTTTCCCAGTTCCTGGAGGACCTTGTACCAAAACAGCATTATAATTTTCAATACGGCTAGCAATCTCCAGTTGTTCTTTATTTACTTCCTTTGATAATAAAATATCTTTATTTTCTGATAAATCACTTGTTTCTATGGAAGTGGACATTTCAGATACATTTTTACCGATTAAATCTAAAATAGGTCCCGACAAAATTCCTGTTTCTGATATTTGATTTATAATTTGCTCTAAAGCCTTTAATACACCACCTGTTCTTTTTCGAACAAATAAAACAGGATTATTGTATATAATAATCTTATCAAACGCAGTAGGTCCAACTGTAGGATTGTCTTCATACTTGCCATCAGCATGAAGTTGATGTGCAAAACTTTTAAGATAATCTGGAATTTCATTTCTATCTAATGGGTGATAAAATTTTTCAAACAATTCTTCTTTTAATCCTTTTACAGCACCATGATTAATGTATTCAATATTGTCAAGTAGCATAGTATAAATTTCTGCACTTGCATTAGTATCAATAATAGTTAAGATATTATCTTGTGAATTAAAGTTAAGCTTTAATCGCTTTACCAATAGTGGATGATAAACAAATTCCATCTCATTAATAGTACAATTTAGAATACCTTGTCCAACCATTAATTCTATGGATTCTGAATCACGCTCTAAATCTATATACAAGTGATACAATTTATTAAAAAAGTTTCTTGTCTTGGCTATCTTTATCTGATTTGCTACCCACTTATTTCTCTCTTTATTCCAAGTTCTAAAAGCAGTAACTCTATCAGCATCATCCTTAAATAATATCCATATATCTTGATTTTCTTTTCTTTGCTTCTTTTCTATAAATTTTATTTCTTTGTCAAAATCAGTCCAGTCTGTTTCAATCCACCCTTGTAATGTTCTTGGTAATTCAGGTGCCTTTTCAAATTCTGGCTTTTGAATTTGAAGAATAACCGTTGTATCCGATTCAGAATCTTCATCGGTTGTTCTATCTAAATAATTAAATTTTATATTTTCTTCATCATTTGGTATTTCATTGATGAATTGGTACCATATTTGGTCTTTTATATTTGTAACAATTCTTGATTTCTGAGCATATAACTCTTTAATATATTGAAATAAGCTTATCGCTTTATCTTTATTTTCCATTAAGTCACCACATTTCGATCGTATTTTATATAATTATCATAACATTAACTTCCTACTTTATCAATGTAAGTGCCTACCCTCTATTTCCAAAAGGTTTAATGTATTTTTAGCATATGCATAATAAATAGCGTAGTAATTAAAAACTACTACGCTACAAAATCTAAAGTAAGAGAACTCCTCCTATAATCAAGAATGTTTTATTGTTGACAAGTTTTCTATTAGTCTCCCATTCCCCTAACTCCAAACCCATACAATTCTCGTATAATTGTATCTATTTCCCATGGAGCTTCATCATCATTTCGATTAGATAAAATAATAAAGGTCTTTTTTTGGTCAGGTAATCTTAGATAACAAGTGATAAATCCTTGAGTTCCACCTGTATGATATTGCTCAAAATACATATTACCATTTTTTCTAAACATCCAACCAAAATTGTAATTATCATATGACCCATTCAACATTTTAGGAGGGGTATACGCCTCCCGTAAAGTTTCTTTATGAACTAATATATCTTTTTTCATACCATCATATAGTGCCTGATCCCACTTATATAAATCATCTAACGAAGTATACACGCCTCCATCCCCACGAGTTGCACTAGAAAAACTTTGATCTGATGTAATAAACTTATTTACTCTATACTCAGTACCATATGCCCTATTCTTTATTTCAGGATTTTGCATTTTGTCATACAATAATGTATTATCCATATGTAAGGGTTTAAATATGTTTTTATCCATAAAATCAGAAAGTGTCATTCCTGAAATTTTTTCTACTATCAAACCCAATACAATATATCCTGCATCTGAATATCTATGTATCTGACCGGGCTCAAAATATGTAGAATCTGATTTTTTCACTATTTCATAAACATCTGCATCTAAAAGTTGGTTTTCTTCGTTAAATTCCTTATCTAGCAAATCTGTCAATTCATAAAAATCCTTTAACCCCGACGTATGCATCAAAAGGTGTCTAATCGTTATATCCTTACCATACTCAGGAAAATCTTCTAATATATCAATGACTTTTGTGTCATAATCAAGCTGCCCTCTATCCTTTAGAATCATTATACTCATAGCAGTAAACATTTTCGTCAAAGAAGCAATTCTATAATTTGTATTTGAAGTTGCCTTTTCCAAAGTGTCAACATTTGCATATCCATATGATTTGTTAAAAAGGATTTTTCCATCATCAACTACTAATACTGCTATTGATGATGTTGGTCCATCATATTTACTATATAAATTCTGAATATATTTATCAAGTTTTTCTTCTGGTGTTTTCTTTTCCACACACCCAGAAGAGACAAGGCAAAAACACATAATAAATACTAAAAATATTGATAATTTCTTAGATGCACACATAAAATCTTATCCTTTCATTTTAACGTCATTTACAGTAGCTAGCTTTCAAGATAGATTTGAAGCTTTTTATAATTTTATTCTTTATTACAATTATACCTTATTTTACCAATTATGTTCATGTTTATATTTGTCATTCTTTTACACCATACGACATTTTTTTAATTTAACAAGCACATAAAAAAACTCCCCCTAAATTTAATCAAGGGAGAGCTTATAGTTAGTCATAAAATCAAATAACAATTTCAACTCTACTTCCGCCGCTCTTTTCTTTAGTTACGACTATTTGCCTATCAATTTTTTCTTTAAGCTCTGACACATGAGAAATAATGCCCACTAGCCTATTGCCTTCTGTTAATCCTGCTAAGGCCTTGATGGCTTGCGATAAAGATTCCTCATCTAATGATCCAAAACCCTCATCTACAAACATAGTATCTAGTTGTATTCCTCCAACAGAAGATTGAATCTCATCTGAAAGTCCTAGAGCCAAAGATAATGAAGCTTTAAATGATTCTCCACCCGAAAGAGTTTTTACACTTCTCTCCGAGCCATTATAATGATCTATTACATCTAATTCTAAACCACTTTGGCTCTGCTTGTTTTCCGCATCAATACGGCGTTTTAGTTCATATTGTCCTCCTGTCATAACCATAAGTCTACTATTCGCTCTAGAAATAATCCTATCAAAATATGTCATTTGAATATAAGTTTCAAGCATTATCTTATCTTTTCCGGTAATGTTGCCATTTGCTGTATTCGAAAGTGCTTTAACCCATGTCCATCTTTTTTCAACCTGTGAAATTTTATCTGATTGAGTTAAAATTCTCTGTAAGGATGAAGTGTTTCTATCTAATCTAGAGAGCACCTTATTCAAACTATTGTTCAATTCTGCTTTTTCCTTAAGTAAAATAACTTTCTTTGAGTTTTCAGAGTCAAAATCAATTTTCTGAGCATCCTTAAGCTGCTCTTTTAAAGCTTCTATTTTTCCATTAAGCTGTGACAAGGAATTATTACATTCTTCATATGATTTTTTTGCTTTATCATATGACTTCTGCATCATATTTTTTTCTGCTTCTAATATTCTTATATGCTCTTCTGCTTTAGTCTTAGTATCAAACTCTAAAGACTCTGCAATTTTTTCTTTAGAATTGTTTAAACTTCTTAATTCTGCTTCAATAGATGCTATAGCTTGTTTGCATTTTGAAATAGCATTCTCACACTCTTTAATAACCGCTTCCGTATTTGGTATATCCTTTTCTAGCTTTTCTTTTGTTTTAATATTATTTTCTTCCACATTAAGATTTTGATTAATCTTCAAAACTTTAGCATGCAACTCATTTTGCATATTTTGTGCTTTTACCTTTATGTGGGTGCCATCACAATCTCCAATTACATTCTCGCATTTTCTCAAGAATTCAGTTCTTAAAGACTCTACTTGTCCTTTCAAGTTTCCTGCTTCACTACTGCACTTAGCTACCTCAGTTTGAAGTTTATCATTTTCAACTTTTGCCTTCTTTATTTCTGCTTCAGTAGGTGCATTTTCTGAAAGCTGTGCTATTAATGGATGGTCAAAAGAACCACATACAGGACATCTTTGTCCATCAGCAAGCCTTGATGCTAAAACCCCTGCCTGTTCATCTAAAAATGCTTTTTCCATTATATCAAACCGTTTTTTTGCTTCCTCAAATGAATGGCAAGCTTTCATATATTTTTCTTGTGACCTAACCAAGCTTTTCTCCAAAACTTCTAGCTCAGATACATTATTGAGTAATTCTTTCACCAGTTTTTCTTTTTCTATTGTTTCTTTCTTCTGATATTCTAGCTTTTCTTTATTTATTCCAGCATCCTTGAGCCCATCTAATTGATTTTTCTGTTCTTTTAGTAGCAATGTTGCTTTGTTTAGCTTGTCTTCATTGTTTACAAAATTTTTTTTATGTCGACTCAATTCTTTTTCTTTTTCCAAGATTGTATCATTCAAATCCTGAAGTTCATTATACCTGATTAACTTATCCTTTTCGGTTTGAATAACCGCTAATAATTGTTCAATTTTAGGTTGCTTTGAAATTTCAACGTCTAAAGCCTTTTTAATCAGTGTCAATTCTTCTGACTTTTGACTCTTTTTATTTTCAAAGTCAGCTAAATCCTTGTAAGCTTTATTGTCTTTCTCCGCTTTTGTCAATAATGCTGCCACTTCTTCAATACTTTTTTCTACAAGCTTTATTTTTTCACTGTAAAGCTGTTTCAACTTATCATCATCTGCTATTATTGATTTAATTAAAGCAACTGTTTCATCAATTGTCGCAAGACTATCCTTACTTTTCACTTTATCCAGCTCAATATTTAAAACATTGTCATCATCACAAACAACACCTTCTATATATTGTGCAATACTTTGTTTTAAACTTTCATATTCATTTCTTAAAGTACCAGATTCATTTTTTAATCTATTTTGCAACTCTTGATATAACTTAGTACTAAAAATATCTCTAAAAATTTCACTTCTCTCTTTAGTAGAAGCTAATAACAATTTAAGAAAATCTCCCTGTGCTATCATTGCAATCTGCTTAAATTGCTCTCTATCTATCCCGATTAATTCTTCCACAGCCTTGGTTACTTTTGCATAATTTGTTAAAACTTTTCCATCAGGATAAGTTAACTCTGCCTCAGCCTTTTCCGCAGTAAGTCCATCCCCCCTCTTGGAAGGACGTAAATATTCAGGATTTCTCTTAATCCTATACTCTTTATTACGATACTCAAAAGTTATTTCTACAAAAGTAGGCGTTTTAACATCTGCATATTTGCTACGAAACATGTTGACTTCACGATTGCTGCCACTTGCAGCCCCATATAAAGCAAAGGTAATCGCATCAAAAATCGTAGTTTTTCCAGCCCCAGTATCTCCCGTTATAAGATATAAACCATTTTCACCTAACTTTGCTAAGTCTAATTCTACCTTGTCCGCATAAGGTCCAAAAGCTGATATTATTAAATTAGTTGGTTTCATGCCTTTTCCTCCCAAATCTTTTCAATCAGATTTAAAGAAAAGCTTCTTTGTTCTTCTGACATAGGTTGATTATTCTGCTTCTCATAGAATTCTTCAAAAAGTTCTAATGGTGATTTTTTCTCTATCTGCTCTGTTCCACTAATAACATTACTCATCCTGGTTCTCTGATTGTCATATTCTAGTTTCATTATATTCGGATAAATACTGCGAAGTTTGCCGATTGCATCTGTGACATCTTCTTCATCAGTTAAAGTTATATGCATATAATCATCAGTATTTGTATTTATATAATTATCTCTTGATGTAACCTCAAGGTAACTCCCTTTTATCTTGCGTAAATCCCTTTTTGGAATAAGTGGCACAACCCTAACTTTTACATTGCCCTTTTCTTCTATTTCAACAACTGTAACTGATTTCTTGTGATTAACCTCAGAAAATGAATATTTTAAAGGAGTACCACAGTATCGAATTGTCTCTCGTAATATTTTTTGTGGTCCGTGTATATGTCCAAGAGCCACATAATCAAAGTTGTCAAAAATACTTGCATCTACATTGTCAAGGCCACCTACTGAAAGTTCCTCAGATTCACAACGAACTGCCCCAGTAACAAATTGATGACAAACGAGAACATTTCGTTTTGAGTTGTCAACATTCATACTTTCTATAGCAGCCTTTACCGCATCATTGTGAGATTCAATTTCTATATCAGGATAATACTTTCTTACATGGGCAGGCTTTATAAACGGGAGCATATATATATCTACACTACCATGCTCATCTTCAAGAGATATAGGCAGGATATTGCCATTAAAAACTGGAGACATATACACTTTGCTAAAATTCATAAGCCTGCTACCAAAAGCAAGTCTCTCAGCTGAATCATGATTTCCACTTATAACAAATGTAGGTAATTTCCTTTCCGCTAATCGAGTTAAAAAATCGTCAAAAAGCTGTACTGCTTCTGCTGATGGTACAGATTTATCATAAATATCCCCTGCTATAACAATGCCATCTGGCTTTTCTTCGTCAATTATATTAATTATTTTCGTAAGTATGTATTCTTGATCCTCAATCATAGAAAACTCATTTACTCGCTTTCCAATATGAAGATCTGAAAGATGAATTAACCTCATACTCCCCTCCATTTTTCTATATTTTCTCACATATAATAATACCACAAAACCCACACTTTTTCAGTGTGGGCTTTACTCTTTTTTCCTGTTTATATAGTTTTATTTATACCATTAAACTCTTTTAAGCTTATAACTATTGCCTAATTTTCTAAAGGAAATGTCACCTCCCAATTTCCTTCTGTACACATTCCGGTTATAACAAAATCCCCATATAAAGAATAGTTTTTAATTTCAGATTTAGGAATATTAAATATATATTCATCATAATCAATTCGAGTATCACTATCAAGTTCTTCATAAAAGTTAACGCTGTAATCATAGTCCACCATATTTCCATCCTTATCTTTTAACATAACAAATCCATGATTATCCTTTTTTAAGTTGTTGACTTTAGAAGTTTGAATGTGAAGCATACCGTCTATATAACCTATCCCAGTAAAATCTATCCCTGAGACAGGAAATCTCATAGGTTCTAAGGGTTTTAAAACCTTTACTTCTTCAGTATTTTCAGAAATGTATTTTTTATAATTAGTTCCTCCACAGCCAGTTAGACTTACTTTCATAGTCTCTAAAGTTTCACTTATATTAGTCAAATTTTCTTTAACTAAAACATCATTATATTCTTTCTTTTGACTTAAAAATTCTCTAACTGAAAAAGTCAATTTATCTCCAGTGATGTTGTTATTTTTCCATGCTGAGATATTAATAAGGAAAGTAGCTGTTTTAGTAATATCATCATATCCAACAAACTGACAATATGCAGAATTGTCAAAAGGAATACTTATATTATAACTGTCGTTTAAATCTGTAGTTTCATCTACTCGTTCTCCCTCTAAATCCTGCATAGTAATATAAACCTCTGCCGTATTTTCATGGATATATGTTGCCACAACTTCCATTTTAATTCGATTATCTTCACAAGATTTCTGAACTGGTTTAAAAAATAGTGCTACACTTGGAGATACCAAATACATTAAATCATTAATTTGAGGCACTGTGGCTGCCAATACAGGAATCATTGTAAGTATGCATATTGAAAAAACACATATTGCTATGATAGGCCTACGAATCCTAACAAATTCTTTATTGACCTTTCGCTTTTTCTTATCTGCATTATTTATAACATTTTCTATAAGTTCGTTTGATGGGCAAATTTTTTCATTCATTTTATAATACTTTTCTTTAAACATACTTCTCCTCCTCTAATATTTCCTTCAATTTACGCCTTCCTCGTGTAAGCTGAGTTCGTATCGTAGATGGTTTTTGTTTTAACACTTTACTAATCTCTTCTATACTTAAATCTTCATAATAAAACAAATGTATCACTAGTCTATATTTTGTAGGTAGCTTTTGAAGTTCGTAGTCTAAGTCTTTATCCTCTTTTTCTTCAAAAATAATAGATTCATCTAATTGTTCCGTTCTTTTTTTTAATATAGTTCCCCATAATTTTTTACTGCAATTTATAGTCACTCTTATAAGCCATGCTTTTAAATGCTCTTCTGTTTCAAACTTAGGTTTCTTGTTAATATAACGAATAAATACCTCTTGAAAAACATCATCTGCATCATGTTTATTTCTAGTCTGCGCATATGCTAAACGGTAAACCATTTTCGAATAAGCTTCCACAACATTTTCTATGCTGTCCTCTGTATTTACTGCTTGTTGCTCCATAGTAAAAATTTCTCCTTTCACTAGAAATACCCTTTAGATATACAAAAAGCTACAGTAATATAAAAATTTTCCTATATTATAATAACATATCCCCCACATTCAAAAAGTGTGGGGGATACTATTCTTTCCAGCTTATATATTACGATATATATAATTAACCTTTTTTAAATTTAGGACCTTTGAAAACACATACAGCATTACCTCTCTCAAGTTGCCTATGATGCTCCCAGTTTTCTGTCTTTAAAAGAGCTTCTTCAAATTTGTTTTTATCACTGAAAATCTGTTCTAATTGCCTAATAGCAAGTTTTTTATTCATATACTGACTTCTCTCTTGCGTTGAACTTGAAACTATACCTGTAGGCATATGAATCACTCTCACTCCACTATCAGTAGTATTAACATGCTGACCGCCTGGACCTCCACTTCTAAAAGTTTCATATTTCAAATCTTCCATTTTTAATTTGAGGTTACTATGCTCGTTACATATACTAAAATTTATAAACCAATTTTTCCTCTTGTGTAAAGGTCTATATGTGCTTTGACATACCCATTTTATTGAACCCAAATACTCTGACAAATCATCATCTGAATTTATTACCACTGATTTATATACGTTCTTATTTTCTCCTTCAATTATTTCTAGTACTTTAACACTATAATTTTTTATCAAATAATCTAGAAATTTCTTTACAGCCAATTCACATTCCACTGGACCTTGACCTGAACTAATTTGATATTTCAACATTCTTCCCCCTAACCCTTATAAGTAATAAGTGGCTTTAATGTTGCAACCACTTTAATTAAGTTAAACTCTTCAAGACACTTAATGATATCTTCAATATTTTTATACACATCTGGTGCCTCTTCGTATAACAAGTTCGAATCATTACACACAACTCTACTCTTAAGGTTTGTTCTCTTAAGCTGCTCTTTAGTATATTTGCTGCTCATTCTGCTTTTGCACTCTGAACGCTGATATTTTCGTCCACTCCCGTGAGAAATTGAATTTAAAGATACATTACAATCATCACAAGGCATTACAATATAAGTCAAACTACCTCTTGACCCCGGCAAAACTATCATACCATTTTCTGTTGAAACAGCTCCTTTTCTATGAACCAATCTTGAATTACAACTTTCTATATAGTTGTGTGAGCAATCAATATGATGTGACCCCTAAAAGTTAGACTTTATTGCGAAGTGGATTTTCCACTTCGCAT
>DAMCXN010000042.1:0-28383 GCA_032096995.1 Aminipila sp. | reverse complement strand
GTTCTGTGAGAGCAAAGAAAGCTGGGCTAATTACCCAACTTTCTAGCTACTCGATCATAGGATAAAAATATTTGCGAAAAATGGAAAAAATTAGATATTTATGTTGAAACTGTTTAGTATAAAGCATACAATTATGTTATTAGTAGATTTTGTATGATATTGTGTTTAGAGATTGGTAAATGGTAGCTTTACGGAGGAAACGTAAATATGACTGAATGTAATCTAGAATATGATGCAACTCCTAGTTGGAGTGGGTATAATTATCAAGGAAAAGTAGCGCTCTATGTAGTCTTGGATAAAATTTGCGAACTATATTTAGCTGGAAATATAGCTGATATATCGAATTTTTATCTTGAGTTAGAATGGCTTGAGGATTTTTCGTTAATTCACAAGACGGCAGATAAAAATGAATACAAATCTATACATCAAGTAAAGGCCCTTGATACGAATGATATAAATAAATATCGAGAAGCGGTATTTGGTTTGTCTACAAAAGTTATTAAATACAGTACTATTGATAAAGCGTACTTGCATACATGGAAGCCAATTAATATAACTGAGGTTGACTGGAAAAGTAATATTAAGACTATGGCCCAAAAGCAGTGTGAAGATGTTGAACTAATAACAACAATGGAACGGATACTGAATGATAAAACAGAGCTGACGAATATTACGAATCGGATAATTAAACCAAAACAGGGTTCTGCTCCGGATATTATAAAAAGGATACAGCCTAACATTGAGGGGAAGATCACGGAGAACACCGTAAAAGCTGCAGTGGAAAAAATAATAGCATATGCAAAACAAGATAGTAATAAGTTTGTAGCAAAACTAACAGATGAGTATGTTTCAAAAATTCATCTGTTTAGTTATGGGGGCATTAACTATTGTGATTTAGATATAATTAAAGATAAAATTCTTGAAAAAATAGATTATCATCTTGAATTACAAGGAGTAGATTGGAGAAAATCTGAAAGAAAATATAAAGAGATTATATATCATTATCTAATGGCGGAGATTGATAAAAATGTTGTTGAACGCCACAAATTATATTCACAAAATAGTAAAGTTACAATATCCTTTCAGGTTTTTGAAAAGATATTAGAAGATCAAGGACTAAGTGATCATTCCAAAGAATATTATTTACTTCATTTAAAAAATAAGTTCTTTGATTTACATAATGAATATTGTAGAAGATGTTCTAAAAAGGATAGAAATATAGGAGATTGCATAAGTTGTAATTTAGTTACAGCAGTTGAAGATGTAAAAACTATGGACTTGGATATATTTGAGAGGTTTTGCAGGATATTATGTACAGATGTGAAAGGTGATTTAAATACTATTGAAGTTTTTCAAAGAATATTCGAATCAACTGGGGTTAATTCTTGCTTTTTTAAAGCTTTAAGAGATGTAAAAAAAGGGTATGAAATTAATGGAGATATGATTCGCTACACTTCGGAAGACAAAAAAACATTATTACTAACTGCATTGGCAGATAAAGGCACAGATGATGATTCTTCATATGTCTGTCTTAATATAATTCAAAATAAATATATTGATGGTGTCCTTATGGATGTTGATGAATTAATAAGTAAAGACTTTAATGAGATTTCGATTTGGGAGTGTGCCAATAAGATAAATGTGATAGATGATTATTCTGAAGCTGGATTTGATAATTCTGATCATATATGTCACTGTAAGAGAGTTGCAATTAAGCCTGTTGGAAATGCTATAGGGAGGTTAAATAATGATTGATAGTGTAATCTTAAATATATTAAAGGAAAATGGTTTTGATTTATATGAATCACTTTCAATCAATCATTTGAAAAGTGCTCAATTAGTTTATAGAAATGCTGATACAAAAATAGAGTTTTTTGTAGTTGCCGCCATTGATCAAAAAACATTTTTAGAAATAGATGAAAATAAAATGTTTTCGGATATTAATAAGTCCTTAAAGAGCTCAGCTTTATATAAGGCTGAGATGGATAAAAATACTTCATTTATTCTCTGCATAGTAAAGGATTATAAACTAAAATCGTTTGAGGCATTGGAAAAGAAAGAGTTACAAACTGAGGAGAATCCGTACTTCTTTAAAAAATATGTTCTATCGTATGATGAAAAAGTAGCACAGAAGTTATTTGGTGAAATTCTTAAAACATATAAAGAAGATACAAAAATAACAAAATATATCGAAAATATTGTTACTGATCCAGAGAAATTCAGAAATTATAAAACCAATGCAACTAATAATGATGAGTATATGCTGTTATCGAAAATCGTTATGAAAATACCGATTATGCCAGTAAAGGTGCCGGATAATCAATCGATTAAGCCTTTAGCCAGTATGATTAATGACAGTATTATTTCAGATAATTTACAAAGAGCACAAAACTTGATTGCATTTATGACAAGCGAAAAGGGTAAAGAGCCTACAAATAGTAATAACATCAGGCAAATAATTGATTATTGGTTAGAGGAGCAAGGGCAATGAGTAATTATAAAATTTCAAGACTATATTTAGATAACTATAAGTTATTTGTTCAAAAGGAATTAGTCTTTACAGATTGTTCTTTAGCAGTTTTTGATGGACCAAATGGTTACGGAAAAACAAGTGTTTTTGATGCTATTGAATTCCTAATAACAGATGATATAAAGAGGATTTCAGAAAATTCTAGTATATTGAAGACTGAGGCATATGAGACAGTTTTTATAGCCGGTAACCCAAAGAAAGATGTGGTTATTAAAGCAGAGTTTATTTCGGAAGATAATGAACATTTTATAATATCAAAAGTAATCCCCGCTACAAATAAAATTAAGAAAGTACGAAAAAATAATCCAACTAAATTTGCAGAATTGGCTAAAACATACATTTTACCTTCTTATGAAAGCAATGATTTTAGTGATGCTTATCTATGTAACCATGAGGAGGTCATAAGGAGATTTGGAACAAATGTAATGCTTTTTTATGATCTATTTTATTATATTAAACAGGAGGACCGCCTTGATTTCCTGAAAAAAACTGAAAAAGATAGAATGGCTGGGATAAATAGTCTTTTTAATATGCAAAAAGAAAAGGATGATTTAGATAATGCAAATAAAGTGCTTCGTCAATTGAACAAATTATTCAAGGATTTAGAAGGGATAATTCTTGCAAAAAAAGTCGAGATTATGAGCCTTGAGGATTCTTTACAGAAGAGTACAAATACAGAAATTAAATATGAGAAATTACTGTCGTGGAAACAGGAAACAGAAATTTGGGATGAGCAAGTTATATCAATTAACGATATAAGCAAAAAAAACGAAATGATTAACATTATAGAAGAAATGTTAATATTTGTGAATAGATACAACGACTATATAATTGATCAAAAAAATAACTGGTGTAGAGAATGGCTAGATAAGCAGAGCTATTTTAGCTATTTTGCTCTTCTTTATCCGTTTAGAAATTCTATTGAAAATATTAGGGCAGTATTTGCTTCTATTAAATTGATAAAAGAACAATCTCAACTATTCTCAGAGGGCAAGTATGTAAATATTAATTATACAAAGATAGCCGAACTATTAAAAATAGATACAAATTTGCAATTAATAAATGAAATAATTATTCAAATAGCAAATTATGAGAAAAGCTCAAATACTTTAGCAAAAGCAGCAAGTGAGTTAAATCAAGCAAGAGAAATTCTTAACACAAGGGCTAATTCATTTGATGGAAATCAATTAAATAATGGATGTTGCGCCTTTTGTGGATACGACTGGGGTAGTAATGATGAGTTGACAAAACAAATAACTAAAACATCAGAGTCATTCAAAAGCTTAACCGACGAAAGCAGTATTCAAAAAGAAAAGAAGATTGAGGAATTAAAAGCTATTTATACTTCTCAATTTTTACCCTCAATTAATGAGTTTTTTGAAAAACATAAAAGCTTGGATAATGAACCATTTGAATACATATTTGATTTAAAGAATCAGATAGTAGAATCATTCAAGATTTTTATTGAAGGTTGCGCTAAATATGAGATAAATATTGATAAGTATTTTTTAGAGGACAACAATAATATAAATTATGATTTGGCTCAGATGTTCACAAATGAGCTAAGAACATCGATTCACCCACTCTCAACTGAATACATTAATGCATGTAGCACGACTAATTTTTTAAGGATATTTAATCGTTATTTTGGAGGGAAAGATGAAAATGTAAAGTCTACCACTATTGAAAAGATTAAAAATAAGATAGCATATATAGAATATTATTATTACAATGCTACTTTCGAGAAGATAGAACTGCTAAAAAAAGAGCAATCTGAGAATTTGGATAGAATGCGTATATTAAATGAAGAGATAATCCCACAGACTTCTCAATATAAGGATGCCATTAAATCTAATATTGAAAAATATCAGAACCAGGTTATAAAACACATAGAGATCCCATTTTATATATACAGTGGAAGGATTATGCAGAGTTATCAAGGTGGTCTTGGAGTCTTAATAAAAGAAGCTGATGAAAATAACGACCAAGAAAATGAATCAGGGTTAAACAGTATCCGCTTTATATCCCCATCCAGACCAGATCATGATATTATTTATACATTAAGTTCAGGACAACTTTCGGCAGTAGTTATTTCTTTCACATTAGCCCTAAATAAGATTTATTCAAAAGATACATTTAAATGTATTTTTATTGATGATCCTGTTCAGACGATGGATGAACTAAATATTGCTTCTTTTGTTGAATTAATAAGAAATGAGTTTGAAGATAGGCAAATTATATTATCTACACATGAAGACTCTTTCTCTCGGTACATAAGATATAAATATTCAAAGTATGGGTTAAGGGCAAATGCGATAACCTTGAAAAGTAGTTAATTGTAAGTAAAATATATATTTAGATGATATAGTAAATTAAGTGGTACAGAGACATATGTATGGAAGTGCAAATTATGGATGAAAACAAATCAAAGTATATTATAACGTCCAATTCAACTAATCCTTCTAATAAATACGTACTCAACGAAGAAGAAATAATATTCTTTGATAAGCTGCTTGAAAAGAGTGATTATTTAAAGGGAGAATTTCAACTTTCTCGTTTATCCGATGGAACAGTAAATGTAGCGTATAGAACATATCCAGTTGGAAAGATAAAAATGCAAGGAAGAAAGCATTTCATGTTAGTACTTGTGAGTTTATATAAGAATAGATTAATTGAAGGGACATTAGATGATTTTATTCAAAGTATTGATGTTTGGTTGAAATATATAAACAGTGTGTTGAAACTAAAATAGCAACACTTAGGCAACGAACCAGATTAAGTCTGAGAATGAAAGAACTGTTCGTGCAATAAAAAGGACAGTCTTTCATTAGAATTAGTATGTGTGATATATTAACATTGGAAGGAGTGATTATTTTGACAGGTGAATCTTATGATTTACTAACTTCTATAATTAAAATGATGCTTGAGTGGGAGTTAGATTATCGGAAAATGCCAGATTATTCGAAGACCGTGATTAATAGACTAAATGGATATCTGATTCATCATACGAAAATACCACCTTCAAAGAACATTCGTGAATTTATTATTCAATTGAAAAATCTATCAATTCATGAGTTGGGTTTTGAAATAAATGATGAATATAAAAATCAAAGAATTTTAGATGAAAATGGTCATGTGGATTCGGCGATAAAATACTGGTATGAAAATAGTATTCAAAATGACGATGTAGATCAAAATTTAGTAAGAGAATTCCTTCTTGAATGTAGAAAAGAATATAAGCAAACAGGTAATAAAAGAATCGTAGAAATGTATTCAGAAGTTAGAGCATTTATTAATGCTTCAAATTATTGCGTAACCGCTAGTCGTATTATGAATTTAGTTGGAAAATACTCAAATATATCCGATAACATTGTGAAAATTCGAGAATGGTATGAAAGTGTCAACTTGCTGAGCAAAGAAAATTATGTTTGCCCAGTTTGTGGAAAACTATTGGATAATGATATTTTAAAAGAATTCAGATGTACAGATATGTGCATGTATTATCGTGATAAAGAATCAATATCACCTAAAGCGTTTGAGCTAGATAGCGAGATTAAATATAAAAAATTGAAACGTGGGATCTATACGTATACGTTGTTGCCAGGAGTATCAGAGCAAAGAATTTACGAACAACTTGCAGAACGATATGGCAATGATAAAGTAATTTTGTATCCAGAGATAGATAAATTTGATATATCGGTCATTTTTGACACAGGAGTGATTTATGTTGATGTTAAAGACTTTGCTTCGCCTTATGATTTAGTGGAAACACTGATAAAAAATCAATCATTTATTAAAATGGAAAGCGTACGGGATGAAGACTATATCTATTTGGTGATTCCGGAGCATAGAAGGAACATCTATAAAGGTGGCAATTATAAAAATGTCGTTAACAAAAGGATACGTCAATTGACAAATAAAGTCCATGTTGTTTATGAGGACGAGCTTTACAGAGAAGTGGGTGATATTATTAATGAGTTATTCTAAACAATTAAAAACCGTATTTGATGAAAATTATATTGCGGTAGATGTAAGAGCATTTAAACGTTTTGAATTTGTTATTTATGCTTTATACACAGTGCTTGGAGAATTCGAGATTACATCAGCAAATCTCTACTTTACTCAGTATTTTAAAAGGTATTTTAAAACCAGTGACCATCGAGAAGATTATGTTTTTTATTTTCTAAGAAAGCACTATCACCAATACTATAGTAAAAAGCAGGTTGAGGTTGATCTAAAAGAATACTTAGATGTACCAGAGAAATTCAGATATTTTGTCTTAGTCAATAAAGAGATTGTCAAGAACAATAAAATTTCATATTTTGTTGATCGAAATATAGAATATGAAGATATGCTTAATAACTTCACTTCAACTACTCAAAAGGATACAAAGTTCATAGATGGTCAGGGAAATTACGAACGAATTATAAGAACTGGTCAAGGATTTGAAGAAAAGTACACTACAAAGTCTTTAGAGTTTGATATTGGGGCTAGAGTTATTCCAGCTTATTCAATCATGCAGAAACATTGTGTGAAACATACTAAATTTTTGTCGTTAGGTTTTAATTGGAATGAATTTAAATATGAATTAGGAAGCAAATGGGCTAAAAGACCAAGTATTCAGATTTGCTCATGTGATAATTTTGATAATAATATACATTATAAAGGTTTAGTACATATAGTTGGTCTTCTAGGTGCTGGAAAATCAACATTTATTATTCAGGAAACTTTTAGATTACTGAAAGATGGTGATGTTCGAATCGGTATCGTTGTTCCTAATGTATCTGAAGTTATTAAGACATATGAAACTTTAACAGAATTAGGAGTAAAAGCTACACCTATTATTGGCACTACCCAGTTGGATAAACATCGTCAGCGATTCTTTAACTCAAGGCTAGGATCAGCAGAGTCATTTAATGAAATGTGTAGTATCGATTTGTCCGCTTTGGATTACTTGACAGGGTATTGTTTGTTAAGTCATTATGCAAATGATGTAGATATTAATGAAACACAATATCCTTGTAATAACTTAAAGAAAGATGGAAGTGCCATTAATTATTGTTGCCCTTTTTTTAATGAATGTGGTTATTTTAAAAAATTTATTGATTTAGAAAAATCAGATGTGTGGATAACGACTTCACATTCATTACTAGCGTCTAAAGCAAATCAAATTATTGATCCTCAAAGGAGAACCTATTATGAGCTTTTTCATGATTGCTTAGATGTCATATTTGTTGATGAAGTAGATTCTGTGCAGGAGGACTTTGATCATCAATTCATGACCAATGAGCTTTTTTATGGTCGAAATGATTCGATTATGAGAAAATTTCAGAAGGTAGAAGAGCTACTTAAATCACATAAAGGAGTTAACTTAGAATCTGAAACACATCGATGGATAGTCAATCAACCTCATTTAACACAACTTTTAAACAGACTAGAGTATTTAATCATTAATTCAATAGCGTTTAGAAAGTACTTGATTACGGATACATTGACACCACGATCTATGTTCTTTTCAGTAGTGAATGATCTAGACAATCTAGAAAGTAAGGAAAGCCAGCGATTTGTAGAGATTCTAGAATCATTTTTGCCTTTGTCTGAGGAGTTGAGACTTAATGAAGAATTAATGAGCCATGAGCTTTTTGTTCTCTATGACAAATTTACCAAATGTCCTAATGTAGGAAATGCAGGGGCTATTATTGAAGAAATCATTGACAATTACATTAGAGAATATAACTTAACAACTAAGAAGTCTGATAAATATGACCGAAGAAGCCTTTTTAAAAAGAAATTGGAGTTATATATTTACATAGTTTTGATTGATTATTATTTCAGAATTCAGAATAGCACTATAGAGAACTTAGCTATGAAGCTGCCTGAAATCAATACAATTTTTACACCATTTAAGTTTTATAATAAAGAATTCATCCATCTCATGTCTGAATCAGTTATTGGAAACATCTTTGGATACAAGTTAATTTTAGACGAGGAAAATAGACTAAACGTTCATTTGTTTAATTATTCAGGAATTGGTAGATCCTTAATAGAAGATTGGCCGTATATCAAAAGAGAACTTAATCAAGAGGGTCCCGCTATCGTCTTGTTATCTGGGACGAGTTATGCACCTGCATCTGCACATTTTCACATAGATGAAGAACCAACATTTGTGTTAAAATCAGAAAAAAGTGAAGGCCAAATCGATCAGTTCATCAATATAAAATATGATAAAAATGGTGTTCCAATTCGAATCTCTGGGATATCTGATCCTTTTCTGAAACGCGAGAAACTGCTGGAATTAACTAAGTCCTTGTTGAATGATATTAAGGTTGAACTGAGATATTGGCAGGATAAAGGAGTGAATCGCAAGGTGCTTCTTATTGTGAATAGCTATGAACAATGTAGAACTGTTGGAGATTATTTAATTGGTCGAGATATTCCTTATCGGGTACTCAGCAATGCAGATGAGTTAAAGGATGACGAGATAAATAGGTCGCAGATTGAAGAGATTTCAGAAATGGGAAATATTGATGTACTAGTTGCTCCATTAGCGATTATCTCCAGAGGTTATAATATCGTAGATGGAAATGGAAACTCATATTTTGGTTCGGCATTTTTATTAATTAGACCATATATTTCGCCAGATGATCTTACCTATAATTATCGTATTTTAAACTCAGTTATTGCTCCTTTGGTCAAAAAATACCAGAAAAATGGATTTTCATTACATGACACGATGGACGAAGTAAGGAAATTCGCTTTTGCGATGTTAAGTGAATTTAATGAGAAGAAATTTTGGAAACATCTTGATGATGAACAAAGGGCCATTTTAGCATGGTATACATTTATTCCTGTTAAGCAAGCTGTTGGAAGAATGCAGCGAAATGGGTGTGACACTCGAGTGTTTTATTGTGATAATAGTTTTGTTGATACGCAAAATAAGAAATTGACTTCTAAGGTTAGCATGTTAAAAGCTTGGGAGGATATACTTAGTGAAGTTACAAGTGACACAGGCAAAATGCTTTATGGTCAATATCTCGGTGGGCTGTCAAAAGCTATTGCTGATTTTGAAGACAAGATAATTGATTCTGAAGAGGAGGTGCTTTTCTGATGTTTAAAAATCAAATGCTGCAGCTACATCAGTTTGAGATAAATCAAAATAATATTATTGATAGAGAACTTTTCGTGTATTCATGGCCAGAAAAACTTATTAATATTGTATTAGGTGCTAATGATGGCATGAATTTAAATTATGCTATCAGAAATCTGTCAGGAATTATTTCTTTATCAATTGATAATGTCATTTATACTCGCAATAATATCCGAAGAGAACAAAAATGCAAATCCGACAAATATTGGATTTTTTCTTTAAAGGAGATTAGTTTAGAGACTGTGGCATCATTAATACAAGAATGGTTATTGATAAGTAATATCAAATCTTTGGCGATTGATGACTTAAGAATTGAAAATCCTAATAGAATCACGACAAGTGACTTATTTGAAGTACCATATAAATTCGATATTTACGGGATTATTCCTCAGTTATATAATTTTGAATTTTGTTGCCATAAAATAAGTATGCCCTCTTTAGAAAATCGAGAACTTGAATTTTTTCCTGTTATTGATACAAAGAGAGAATCTACGGCAATATCCAACACATTTGATTATCCAATTAAGAAAAACGATGTTGAACGATTCTCATATGCTATTACATTCAGTTTAGTGAATAACAGAGAATTTCCAGATAAGTTGTTCCTGAACTTGTACACAGGTATAAAAGTATGGGTATGTAGACCACTTGTTGACATCACCAGATCGAAGAACTTTATTAAAAGTAGGCATTCAAGCAGCGTGTATGTTTATAAGGAGAATGAATATCTCAATAATAGCAGGAAAAAGTTAATTGGCTTAATGTATACAAGGGATAATAAGAGTTACTTTAAATTTAGCGAAACTGCTGATTTTATTCTTTCAAAGCAACTTAAATTGAATTTATTTGCTGCCATAACAAATCCAAATGAATTCAGCAATTTCTCATCTCCAGATGCAAGCGATGTCGTTTTATTGACTAATAATAAAGTAACTGAAAAAGTTCAATATGGAGCGGGACTACCTGAACGACTTGATGTATATAATGCATTTAAAATATTATTTCCTAATTTAAATGTAAGGGAGTTAATAGGAGTTGCACAAGTAAAAGGAGAATCGGTAAATAAGAGGAGAAAATCACTTGAAGACATACAAGGATTGAATGATCAATTTGACAATCTAGAATTTATTGATACTAAATCAGATAAATCATTTTACGAAAATCCACCTGTTTTTATTCCCTACGAAGATAAAATAATTATTGAAATTTTTTCGAATAATGACAGATTGATTGAGGCATACATTGAATTTGCAGTTAAGATACTTTCTTTAAATTTGCCAATTGATAAATATAACTATCGAAGCTCTGATGGTTATAGAGTGGAGTTTGTACCTAGAAATGCATATATTTCTAGAGGACTTTCAAAATTAGAGCAAAAAAACCTAAGCTTAAGAAAGAATGAGATAAAAGAACTCTTAGAGAATGATACTTATAATTCAAAGAATGTGATCTCCTTAATTGATATTGAAGCATTTCATATTTCAAGTGAAAATGAAATACAAAATCAAGATCCTAAAAAGATTATTCGAAGTGCATTTAAAGATCAAGGTAGGATAACACAATTTATAAATGGTTTTGAAAATGAAGATAAAGATGATAAATATCGACTGGTAAGTTCACTATACGATCTTTTTTCTGCTGCTGGTTTCATGGACTATGAATATTTTAATCATGGATTCAAAGATCAGATACTTCTTGGTCTATCAACAGCAAAGAATTCAAGAGGCAAATTCATTGTTCTATCGAAAATAGAGAAAGGTCAAGTTTGCTACAAAA
This sequence comes from Aminipila sp., assembly GCA_032096995.1. GTDB lineage: Bacteria > Bacillota > Clostridia > Peptostreptococcales > Anaerovoracaceae > Aminipila. The sequence continues at coordinate 16,930 of DAMCXN010000042.1, read as the reverse complement.
TATGTGGTCTTTCGGATAAAGAGTGGCTTCCATTAAGTGGACTGCTTCCAAAACTACAGTCATATACTTTGAAAAACATAGAAAACCTTAGAATTGATAAAGGGCTATTCCACCAGTGGGTAATAGATCAACTTAATGAACTAAAAGATGATAATAAAGAATATTTGTTCTATTTTGATGCTTCGTTAAGACACCCTTATTGGCCATTTGCAATGAATGGCGATTTAAACATTAAGAATCTGAAAATTGTAAATCTAGAACGCTTTAAATTTATACGTGTTAATACTACAAATGAAGTTCCGGAATATAACATTTTCAAAGATGAAAAAGATACAGAAGGAATAAATAGAAATCAAGGGTTATTCTCTAATGATAACCATGTTTTTTATAGCATTGGAGCAAGACCAGACACGATACAAACTAGAACTGATGCAACTAAGATAACTAATGCAACCAAAATGATTGTCAAACAACGAATTGTAGAGTTTGTGATCTTAAATGATGATGTAGAAGAAAATATGCTTTTAGCTGCGAAATCTCATGCTTTGAGAAAATTAAATTTGACTTTTGATTCTTCTTCAAAATATCCATTACCGATATATGTAAATGACAGATTTGGAGAGTATTTGGAACTCTTTTAAATAAACAGTAGTATACTCTAGAGCTATGTTAATTATTACATGAAGGGTACAAGGGGAAACATTTATAAAAGAGGGCTACATGAATTATAATTGCTTTTAAAGAATTGAAATGCAGTAATTATACCTAATAAGGAGCAGATATGAAATGAATACAAAATGTGAAATCAGTAAATTATTTACAAGTTATCATGTAAAGATAGATGATACATATAGTGCAGATGAAGAATTTAGAAAGGTATTAAACAACATTGAAAATCATAAACCAACAGAAAAACCAGATGGTTATCTAATTTTAGAAGATAATGTTTATGGCATCGAGCATTTTCAGATTTCTCAATATAAGTTGAAAGGAAACCAAGATACCTCCAAAATAGCAAAAGGCTCACAAGAACATCGTGATAAAATGAAAGATGATAGAGATTTCGATTTTAAGCCAAGTGTACAAAACCTGCTTAGTTCTTTGGAAAGAAATCTAAGTTCTCATAGTAATAGTTTTCAATCATACAAAAAGAATATTTATAATATACAGGAATGTATTAACAAAGAATATAAGCTAATTATTTTTATTGAAGATTCTACAGAATCAGGATACATTGTTAAGAAAAGAAATACTACAGCTATTAATCCTTTAATATTACAACAACTTGTAGAAGTTATATTAAATTACAAGGCGGATGTATGGGGCATAATATACTCATATGGTAATGAAGTAGATAAGTTCATTACGGGATGTACACTTGGTGAACTGGAAACTAAAAAAATATCAGGTATGCTGTCAGATTTGGATGAATATGTTCCTTTTGAAGTAGAGAAAAAAGTACATGTGTCAAGTTCAAATTCAAATTATGATTCTGATACAAGAACAATTAAATTGTTTGATAGATTGTAGAAAAGAGAGGAATATTATATACTATATAAATTTTTAAAATATAATCAAAAAGGTCAATCATTTAATGTAAAGGACAATATGTACTAATTTCGCCATAGAAAATTTCAAGTACTATTAACTTGAAGAAAGAGTGGGATAATCATAATTTTGTTCATTAGGTATGTACACAAAGGATTAACTCAGAGTGAAGTATAAATTTAGAAAGGAGTCTAATCGTGTTATTCTCTAACTTTTTCAAGAAGAAATCAATTAAGGCAGAGCCGTCTTTTACAAAAGATAAAGTCCTAACTGGAAATTCAAAGATAAGTAAATCGATTACATCACCAATAGTAAAGGTGACAACGGAAACAGTATCCTCTGGAGGAGATGAAGTCATTACAGTTGAGAAAAGAATAAAAAACTCAATAGCGAGCAAACAAGGATTATATCCGCATGAAGTCTTGGCTCTTGATTATGCCCATTCTTTTTATATAAGTGGTAATTCTTTTCAAGGATTTTGGTGGTATAAGTATGGGGTGAGAGCTGTTGATAAATGCCTTCATTCACTGCTTGAGCGAGGATTTTTACAAGTAGGAGATTTGCAGAGTGCGATTTCATTAGAAAATACAACAGTCCTAAAGGAAGAGTTAAAAAAGCATGGACTTAAAGTAAGTGGCAAAAAAGACGAACTGATAAAGCGCCTGATGGAACAGATATCTCAAGATGAACTCAATGAAAGATTTACCAAAAGGACATATCAGTTAACTGAACTGGGAAAACAAGCGCTTGAAGAAGAAGATCATGTGCCATACATACACCGGCATATAATTGAAGATTTGGATATATGGTCGCTTAACAGAATAGTCCATGAGCCACCATATATGCCTTATCGTGATAAAATATGGGGGTATCTTAATAAGCGTAGTCTGGAACATTTTACGGTTAGAAACTTTGGGTTGTATCGAAACTGCAGATATTATATGTTTAATTTTCTAATGGAGGAAAAGAAACTAAAGGATGCGCTAGGTATGTTATCTGAAGTGGTGTTTTATGATTTAAGTGGGCTTGAAAATGGTTATGATCCTAAATTTCTTGATGTTTTATCTGAGCACTTTTTCCCATATAAAGATTCGCTGGTTACGATGGCTCCTGGCATTACAAGTGCTGTTATGTTTTGCCAAAAGGAACTTAATTTATCTGACGATGATCTTAAAGCAGTAATGCTTGAGCGGATGGCTAGTCTAAGCACACCATTACATATTTTCACACCAGAAGAATGTGTGGATATTGTTTTTATGGAAAGTAAAGGAGAAACAGACTCTTTAACAAGTCTTTATGATAAGGCAAGGCGGAGATTCAAGCAGAACTTTCCTAGCATTAAAAGTTGATTTAGGAGGTGGATTCTTAAATGAGTAGAGCAACTACTCCACGTATTATTACATCTCAGATTAAGGAGTTATGCCAGTCCATATCTGAATGTGAACCTATATTTGTAAATGTTAAAGTTGATCCAAGAAGCCTTATTAACGAATGCTTTTCAAACGTTGACAAATATGTAAAAGAGCATGGAGGACAAAGCATTCTTGGTAGATGCATTTGGCAAAGAGCAAATGTTTTAATTGAAGCTGAGGCTCATGCCGTATGGAAGTCTCCAAGTGGTGAAATGATTGATATTACTCCACATATTCATGGAGAAGCAACAATTCTGTTTTTAGCTGACCCCCAAATGATATATGACGGTAATTGCATACCTAATATTCGAAAAGCATTGACTGAATCAGCGTTAGTAGCTGAGTTTATAGCTCTTTTTAATGAACGGGACAGAATAGCGGTTGAAACAAAAGAAAGTACATATTCATTAACAGCTGATATGCTTAGGAGGATGCTTGAAATTGAGCAAATACTTAACCAGAGGGTTGGCCGCAACGATCAGTGCCCATGTCAATCGGGTATGAAATATAAGAAATGTTGTGGCAAATACGAGACATAAACAAAGTAATTTAGTTAACAATTGCAGATGCAAAAAGGAGGTGTTTGCAATCGACTCAAAAGTATATGATGAAATAATCAGACTTATTAATAGAAAAGTTGAGGGAGATTATTGGGATTATAAACAAGAATGGCATAGCGATAATGAGCGCCTTATTCTTGACATATTATGTTTTGCCAATACTGTTCATAACAAAGACTGCTACTTAATAATCGGAGTCGCGGATAATGGTGATATTATAGGATTAACGAATAATAGTGCAAATAGAAAGAATCAAGCAGCTGTAATAGATCTGTTATCTAATGCAATGTTTGCTGGAGATTTTGTACCAGAGGTGGCTGTTGAAACCATATTAGTTAACAAAAATGAAATAGATATACTTACGGTTTTTAACTCGTACAATGTACCCTTTTATCTTCGATCTAAGTCGAGAAAATATCACTCAATTGTTGAGGGATATGTTTACTCCAGAAAAAACGATAGGAATACTCCTATATCTGAAAATAGTTCTATGCAGCAAATAGAATTACTCTGGAAGAAAAGGCTTGGCTTATTAAGTCTCCCATTAGAGCAGATTATTTCAAGAATGAAGAACAAATCAGAATGGCATGAAACTGGTGATACGTATTATAATGTATTTAACCCTGATTTTAAGATAAAAGAAGAAAGGGATTTAGAAGAGTATAGAGACTATAAGCGTGAATTTTATTCATATAATCAGTATAATGAAAGTACTAATTATATTAACTTATATATTTTATGTAGAGAAACCGTTTTAAAAGAATTCCAAGTAGTACTTTTGGATAGTGGAAGATATAAAACTCCTGTTCCTACATGGGGATTCATTCATAATCCAACCATATATTCAGAATCTTTATATGCTTATAAATATATCTTAAATGATAGTGTAGATTATGCTGTACAACAGTTTATATATGATGAAGATAGTGAAGAAGCAAGAATCGCGAAGGAAAGATTTGATGAGGTTGTTCTATATTTTGAAAATAAACAAGAGCATAAAGAATTTCATCAGACTATTGAATCATATCCGGAATACGTGAAAAATTATATAAATGATGCAAAATTAAGGAATTATTATATTTCTTCTAACAACAAACTTGAAATAAAAGATTGCACAGACAAGTTAATTACAGCCTTTGCCTTTAAAAGATTTTTGTCTGATTATCGTAGGAAAAAAGTAGGTATTGATGTTAAAAGAATTAAGTCTATTAGTATAGTACATAAATCGTTAGGTTTGCTACAGTCTTCGGATATTGCACAGCATAGGGTTGATATCAATGAGACTGGAAAGGTGAAACATTTCCTTTATAATAGAGAAAATACAAAAGCAGAAAATTCATTTTATTATAATGCAGATAAATATTGGACAAGAGACTTTCTTAACTTCATAGAACCAATAACAACAGACTGGGAAAAAGATTATTCTGTTGACGTATGTGATAGTTATGAGTGGAGATGTACTTTAAAATATGATGATGGGACTTCTAAACTAATTCAAGGAAATGTTGTACCTCCTCCTTTCTCTGATGATGTTGAATGTCGGATAAGAAATCTGGTTGCTTTTGATGAGGTTCCATGGTTATTTACCTAAATCAATTACGAAGAATAGTAGGTGAACAGAAAATGGCACAATTATTATTTGACTTTTTTAACGAAACTCACGCAGAATGGTTAAAATCTTTCTGTGTCTATTTTAGACTTAGTGAGGAAGACGTTTTCTCTTATTTTAATGAGGTGAATCCTGATGAGTTGACACCTGGAAAATTAACAAAAGATTTAAGTATGAACTTGACAGATTATGATAGCAATAACTTATCTATTATCTGCCGTCATATGACAACTGCTTCAGAAGCCGATAAACAAAGTTTTATAAATCACGGCATTCTTAATTTAAAAAGAATGCTTCAAGAAAAAACTCCTTTATCTGATTTTATTAAGACTTATGGAATAGCTATAAATGTTGATAACAGGAAGATGTTCATAAATCAACAAGCATATCCGATTATGTCATATGGTGAGCCTTGTGAATTCTGCTTTAAGGATCGAAAAACGCCGTGCAATGCATACTTCAAATGTGATCCAAGAAAGGCTATGGAGCATTTAGGATTAAAGCTATATAGATATGGAGCTACAGTAGAATTTTTTATCAAAGCGACAAAAGAAGAAATGGAAAGATACTCATGGATACGAAGATGCCCAGAAATTCTTCAAACCATGGATAAGATTGTTTCAGGAATAAATGGATTTAGTACATCGGCTTACAAAATGAGCTATGATTGGATGAAAGAAAAAACAAAATGTTATGTACTTGAATTTCCTGTTCAGTTAAGTAATATGGAGACGTATGCACCAATTGATTTTAACAGAGCATGGAATGAAATCAGAGATTGCTTAGAGCAGAGTGGCTATAATTACGATGATTATTATGAAAGACTGATTCCTCAAAATGTTCTTGATAATATGGTTTTCCTTAAATGGTTTATTAGTGTTTATTTTTATGATTCGGAGGAATTGGGTTCGTTATTACCTGATAAGTGTGTTGAGCCAGAAGAAATAAGAATAATAGAAATTGAATAACAATAAAAAGAAAGTTGATAGATTGTATCGAATAAAGCCTTTAAAAGGTCAATATACTTTTAAAGGTTTTATTGCTTACAATTGGATCAAATTGGAAAGCAAAATAAGAATAAAGTAATAAAAAAATAATCTGTATAGTCGATTGTTTCAGAAATTTACCCTTCCGCCAAGGAACCACCAGGTTCTTATGACATCATTATTGTATACTCAAGGCACGTTGAATGTGTGGTTCTGATGACGAAATGTGGTTCTGGGGGTGAATGAGATAGTTCAAACACTATATGTAGTGGTTTTGAAACTAAAAACATGCAAAAAAACGGGCTCGAAAAGTAAATTTATTGAGCCCGTTTTTGTGGACATTTTATAGATGACATCAGGTATTTTGGATTATGACATACAAAGCATACAATTCAAATAAGAGAATTCAAAGGCATGAGGATGAAAAGTTTAGATGCCCTTCCATTTATATAAAAGCTAAAATCTATTCAGCACAATCCCTTGATTGTCTGTCTTTCTGTTGACATGGATTGACTTCATAAAGAATCGTGTTTACAATGGTATTAACAATGTTGTTAATACGGTTGAAATAGGAGTGATTCTTATTATTGATGTTAATGAATTGCTAGAAGAAGCAATAAAAGAAACTGAAGATCTAAATGATAGAGAAGTTTTTCTTGTTAAAGATTTTTTCAAAGGCTATGTGTGGAATATAATTGCTGATAAGGATCGACTCTTGGGAACGCTATTCTTGAATTATGTTAATAAGAGTATAGGTAGTCTGGTGGCAGTTGAAAAAACATCGTCTCACCAACAAAGATATAAAAAACTCAACAATACTAATTCTTCTAGTCAAAATTAAACACAAAGTATAGGAAGGTAATGCTTATATCAACAACCACATAACATGCAGAAAGGATGAACAATAATTTGAGTGATATTATTTCAAAGTTTAAAGAGGTCTTATTTTCAGTTGTCCCGATTACAGTGATGGTATTGATTCTTAATTTTACTCTTACACCGATTGACACGCCGTTAATAATAAGGTTTCTTATTGGTGCAGTTCTGATTATTTTCGGATTAACAATATTTTTACTGGGAGTAGACATTGGAATTACTCCAATTGGTAACATAATGGGTTCGAACATTGCGAAACCTAATAAATTATGGATCGTAGCTATAGCCGGATTAATTCTTGGTTTTTTTATATCTGTTGCTGAACCCGACCTTCATATTTTAGCTGGTCAAGTAGATACGGTTACATTAGGCACGATTTCCAAGGGCAGCATTGTTGGTATAGTATCAGTTGGTATTGCAATAATGCTTTCAATAGGCCTCATAAGAATTGTTTACAATTTTCCATTATACAGATTACTAACAATTCTATATTGCGTAATTCTTTTACTAGCGCTGTTTACATCACCTGAGTTCCTTGCAATATCTTTTGATTCTTCGGGTGCGACTACTGGAGCGTTGACGGTACCATTCATTTTAGCGATTTCAATTGGTGTTTCAAGATTAAAAAAGGATAGTAAGGCATCTGAGAAAGACAGTTTTGGATTAATAGCGATTGCTTCTACAGGGGCAATAATATCGGTAATGATTATGAGTATCGTTTCAAAAACAGGTAAAATAACAGGTAATCTTGCTCAAGAAACAGTATCAACATCAATCATCAAACCATTTATTGAAGAACTACCGAAAGTATCGGGAGAAATAATTATAGCGCTACTTCCCATTCTAATACTTTTTCTGGTATTCCAGAAGATTTCATTTAAATTATCCATCAAGTCTGTACGTAAGATTGTATTTGGCGTATTTTTTACTTTTTTAGGCTTAGTCTTATTTTTAGTCGGTGTAAATGCAGGTTTCATGGATGTGGGGAGTGCTGTTGGACATAGTATAGCTTCGTTGGAAAATAAAGCCTATGTTGTTATCGTAGGATTTATACTGGGTGTTGTCACCATTCTTGCAGAGCCTGCGGTCTATGTATTAACACATCAGATAGAAGATGTCACAAGTGGTTATGTAAGCAGAAAAGTTGTTATGACTACACTTTCTATCGGAGTTGGTATTGCGGTAGCGTTATCTATGGTTAGAATTCTGATCCCTGAATTGCAATTATGGCATTTTTTGCTTCCTGGATATATAATTTCTATAGCAATGATGTATTTTGCTCCCAAGCTATTTGTAGGTATTGCTTTTGATTCAGGAGGAGTTGCATCAGGTCCGATGACGGCAACATTTATATTGGCATATGCGCACGGAGCAGCAGAAGCAATAGAAGGAGCCAATGTTTTGGTTGATGGCTTTGGCATGATTGCAATAGTAGCAATGACACCATTAATTGCTTTGCAGATATTAGGTTTTATATTTAAAATAAAATCTAAAAAAGGAGGTATTATAATTGAGGGATAATAAATCTGAAGAGCTAGAAATCGAGTTGTTATGCGTAATAGTAAGTTTTGGGATCGGTAAAAAAATAATAAAAATGGGTAAACAACAGGGTGTTTTAGGTGGGACAGTAACGTTAGGAACAGGAACGATAAATAATAAGATTTTGGACTTTATTGGACTTTCCGATACAAGAAAAGAGGTCGTTCTTATGATGGCTGATAATGATACAGCCTATAAAACGCTTGATATATTAAATAGCGTGTATGAATTTGATAAGTCAAATCATGGAATAGCATTCATAACCTCTATTTGTGGGGTAATGGGGACAAGAAGTTATAGTTGTGACAATATTAAAAATGAAAGAGGTGCAGAGAATACTATGTATCATGTAATTACAACATTTGTAGATAAAGGTAAGGCTGCGGATGTTATTAATGCCGCAACTAAAGTAGGCTCAAAAGGAGGTACAATAATTAATGCAAGAGGTTCAGGAATACATGAAACAAGTAAATTATTTTCTATGGATATTGAACCGGAGAAAGAAATTGTCATAATTCTGTCAGAAGCAGATAAAACCGAAAAAATCGTATCTTCAATAAGAACAAATCTGAAAATAGATGAACCTGGAAATGGTATTATTTATATTCAGGATGTTAAAAAGGCCTATGGTATTTAAATTACTAAAGAAGAGCCAATACATGGAGAAAGCTGAAGTTTGATATTTTATTTATGTACTATCGGATTCATATGTGCTTCTGGGGATAAATAATAAAGCTATATGAAAATATGTTGTGGATTTGAAGTGAATTTGGGGCAAAACCGGACGCAGAAAGAATGGTTTTTGCCCCTTTAAAATAGGCGAAAATATAGATGACATAGGGTGATTTCGATAGCTCCCTCAACTTTTAGTTGCTGTTTGGAATCATTCAAAGATTATAATACATGAAAAAATATCTCAAATAGTTCAAAACCACCGCTGATGTATACATAAGTTGAACATTCAATAATTCTATAGCAACAAAAAACAAATATTGAGATTGGAAAAGAAAAAACTATACTTTTTATAACATTTAAAAAAATTTGAAATTACGTGAGAGGTTTAGTACAATGTAATTAAACGCTGATATATAGGCGAATTTAATGCATAGGGAGAGTAAGCTATGTCTATTTGTGTAAAAGATTTGTTTCAACTGGAACTTTTTAAAAAATTTAAAATTGTTGCGGGAGAAAAAGGACTAAATCATAAGCTTGTTGCAGCCCAAGTACTAGACTTTGAATTTGTTGAGGGGTTAGAAAAACAACGAAAAATAATGTTTGATAAGGATAGCTTTGTAATAAGCAGCCTTTTATTTGCTAAAGACAATGAGCAAATACTAATGGAGGCTATAAAGTCTTTAACAGATTTAGGAATAAGCGCCTTTGCCTATAAAAATGTAATATATAAGCAATTACCTCAAGAAATTTTAGTTTTTGCTAATAGTAATAATTTGCCCATTTTAGAGTTTCAAGATGATGATGCCTATTTTGAAGATATTATTTTTACCATTATGAGTATGATAAAAAAGGATTCAAACATTGCTTTGCTAGAGGAGAGAATAAAGGGACTAGTGAAGCTGGAATTATCCGAAGAAGAGATTGAAAGTATCGTTGATACGATGAATCATAAAATACTTGATAAAATGCAAGTATTTTATGTGGAGATAGGGGATGAACAAAAAGTAATGAATATGCTTATGTCCTTTAGCCCTAATGAAAAACTAAGTAGTAAAATTCTCGTTTCAAAATATAATAAAGATTTTCTTATTCTTGTGTCCACTGATATGGAAGATAAAAATTTAAAATACGAATTTGAGGATGTCCTATTTCACTGTGGAATGAGAAAAGAAGATTTGAAAATTGGTCTTAGCAGAATACATGTAGGTAAAAGTAATGTGAAGATTGCTCTAGAAGAGGCCGTTCAGGCTAAAATTGTTGGAAAGATTGAAAATAAGAAAGAGACAGATTATGAAGAAATTGGACCGTATCAACTATTATTGCCAGAAATAAAGTCAAAACATTTGCAGAAATATATGTTGACTTATTTAAACCCTATTTTATCTGATGGAGAGTCACAAAATGAACTGATGAAGACAGCAGTTCAATATGTTTTAACTGGTGGGGATTTGGTCCAAACTTCTGAACGATTATTTTGTCATAAAAACACGGTTCGATATAGGGTGAACAAGATACATGAGTTAATTGATTCAAAGAGTAATGATTTTGAGTTCTTTGAACATTTGGCTACTGCCATTCGGATTTATTTAATCAATGAAAATTTACAGTAAAGGCAAAGCTTTAATAGCTTTGTTTTTTTGTACAAAAAAATAAGGTAAAGTTTGAATGCTGGAATAATGAAAAAGTACTTTCATTTGAGTATACTTAAATAAAAACCATGAAAGGTGGATGGAGTATGTTTCAATTAAAAGTTTTATGCAAAGAAGAAACTGAAAAAGTGTTGAAAATGGATGATGTTATTCATTCTATTGAAGAAGTGTATAAACAAAAGGCGTTGGGAGAAACAAAAGTTTTCCCACTTATTTTTCATGAATTTATGCCAGGTGTTGCAGACATGGATATTAAGTCTGGGTGGCTCAAGGGAAGTGGACTATTTGGACTAAAATTAGTTTCCTGGTATGGAGAAAATGTAAATAAACAGTTGCCTGCTCTTATAGGAACCGTTTTAGTGTTTGATGATAAGACAGGCGCACCGATTGGGATTTTAGATGGTTCGTACATCACCGGGATTCGTACCGGAGCAGCAGGAGCGTTAGGTGCAAAATATTTAGCAAGACCGGACTCTGAAAAATTACTTATTGTTGGCGCAGGACATGTAGCAGTCTTTCAAATTGCAGCTACATTAATTCTTTTCCCTAATATTAAGGAAGTAATGGTTTATGATGCTATGGATTATAAGTCTGCTGAAAGCTTTGTGAATAAGATTAAAACTGTATTAGTAAAGGATCTTGCGATACCGTTTAAAGAAGAGGTGGAATTTACAGCGGTAAAGGATATAAAGAGTTCTACGGAAAAGAGTGACATCATCATTACCGTGACACCGGCTAGGGAACCGATCATTATGGCTGAATGGGTAAAGCCAGGGACACATTTTAGCTGTATCGGTGCAGATATGGCCGGTAAAGAAGAGATTGATCCGGAAATTCTTCGAGGAGCAAGGATTTTTGTAGATGACATTAATCAGTGTATCAATGTAGGTGAAATAGAAATTCCGATTAAGAATCATATTATCACCAAAGAAGACATTGCAGGTGAAATCGGCGAAATTATAATAGGCAGGACAAAAGGAAGAGAAAATAACGAACAAATCACAGTTTTTGATGCCACAGGAACAGCATTACTGGATTTGATAACTGCAAAGTTAGCTTTTGAAAAGGCAGAGGAAATGAATTTAGGAACCAGTGTAAATTTATAGAAAGACTAAGGGGCATATCATATGAAAATTAAAACATTTAAAGTAGAGAAATGGATGAACGACTTTGAAAATGATGCGGTATATAATTTAGGGGAAACTTGTATCGATTCCATGACATTACGAGAACTTTTGGAATTATCAGGGAAAAATGCGGAAGAGTATTTAGCATCCTTAGCAGATAAACGAATGACTTACGGATATATTGAAGGCTCACCGGAGCTCTTACAAGGCATAGCAGGTTTGTATCAAGATATCCAAGATAATCAGGTGATTCCTACTCATGGAGCAATTGGCGCAAACCACCAAGTAATCTTATCCATGATTGAATCAAAAGACAACATGGTATCTGTCATGCCGACTTATCAGCAGCATTATTCCATCCCAGAATCTATTGGGGCAGAAGTAAGGCCGCTACAGCTTTCTCCTGAAAATAATTTTCTCCCTGATTTAGAGAAATTAAGAAGCTTAGTTGACGAAAACACCAAAATGATAACCATAAACAATCCTAACAATCCTTCCGGCTCTTGGATTCCTTTAGATAGCATGAAAGAAATTATAAAAATTGCAGAGAGGGTAGGGGCTTATGTTTTATCGGATGAAGTTTATCGAGGTATTGCAGAAGATGACAGCTACATGCCTTCGATTGTAGATCTTTATGATAAAGGGATTTCAGTCAGCAGTATGTCTAAGATATTTTCTCTCGCAGGACTTCGAATGGGGTGGATTGTTTCAAAAGATCCAAATGTACTTGAGGCGTGTAGAACTCGAAGAGACTATGACACCATATGCTGCGGAGGCTTGGATGATTTGTTTTCTAGTATTGCACTTGCCAATAAAGATAAAATTTTTGAGCGTAATAGAAAAATTTTAAATCATAATAGAGCGATTCTTGACCAGTGGGTTAATGAAACAGAAGGCGTACATTACGTAAAACCGGTGGCAGGAACTACGGCGCTTGTCTATTATGACAAGGATATTCCTTCTTACGATTTATGTGTAAGATTGATTAAGGAAAAAGGACTATTGTTTACGCCTGGTTCTTGTTTTGAGTTAGAGGGATGCGTTCGAATTGGATATGCATTTGATTCCAAAACATTGAAAGAGGGTTTAGATAAGTTTACAGAGTTTTTGAGGGAATATTAAAATGGGTAAGAAGATTTTTCGAGGAGAGATCTTGCTTTGCTTGACTGCCATAATATGGGGAACAGCTTTTGTTGCACAAAGAAAAGGCATGGAATATATTGGACCATTCACTTTCAGTGCAACAAGATTGATCATCGGAGCACTTGCACTGCTATTGGCTATATTTATCATGTATAAGTGTAACAGTCAACCAGACCAGATAACCTGTAAAAGTAATAAAAAAGATTTACTATTTGGAGGTATTTCCTGTGGTGTGGTACTATTTTTCGCTGTATCTTTTCAACAAGTCGGAATCGTGTATACTACTGCGGGAAAGGCTGGATTCATTACAGCTCTGTACATTGTTCTTGTACCCTTACTAGGAATGCTTTTACATAAACCTGTTAATAAATTTGTCTGGGTGGGGGTGGCTTTTGCTATAGTAGCCTTATATTTCCTCTGTATTACAGAGGAATTTACCATATCGCTGGGAGATGGTATCGTACTATGCGGTACTTTGTTTTGGGCATGTCATATATTATTAGTAGATCATTTTTCTCCATTGGTCGATGGATTAAAAATGTCCTGCATTCAATTCACTATTGCTGGTTTTTTATCATTGATAGTTGCCTTTGCCTTTGAAAAAATAGAAATTCAAGGCATAGTAAATTGTGCTGGACCAATATTATATACAGGAATTGTAGTGGTTGGTGTAGCCTATACCCTTCAAATCTTTGGACAGCGTGGGACAAATCCTACGGTTGCAGCATTAATTTTAAGTACAGAGTCTGTATTTGCAGTTATCTCAGGAATGTTATTCTTAGGGGAAATAATGTCGATAAAAGAATGGATGGGCTGCCTAATGATGATGGTTGCTGTTGTATTGGCACAAATTAGTCCTAAAAAGGAAATAAGTGATGATTAAATATTATTTTCCTATAATGTTGATTGTGGGGGCTAATTTGATTTACCAAAATTCAGTAAAGGCAATGCCAAGTTAAATTAATACCTTCTTTGGATTAACAATAACCTATATAATTGCTGCAGTACTTTCCGCAACGTTATATCTTATTGATGTAAACTCAGAATCTGTTTATATACAAATAAAAAGCTTGAATTGGGCTCCTTTTGCCCTTGGGGTTGCAATCGTGTTATTAGAGTTTGGATTTGTTATGTTATACAGAGTGGGATGGAGTATTAACGTAGGACCTTTAGTATGTAATATAATTCTTGCAATCCTGTTGGTAATAATTGGATATATCTTTTATAAAGAATGCATTACACTTGCCAAGGTAGCTGGAATTGGACTATGTATTGCAGGTTTAGTTTTATTGACAAAAAAATAAAAAAGCCCTCTTCGAGAATCTCTTAGATTCCATATGTTCGTATTTTATCGGTGGACTTTTTTAAGACTCCATCAATATCGTAATTAATATTTGAAACGTATTAAAAAGACAAAAGAGATCTGAAGTCACCCCTAAAAGTTAGAGTATAAAATTTAACTTTTAGGGGTCAGTCAAACCTTCGGGTCTCTTTTGTTTAGGCACTATAATAAATGTTAGGGTATAAAAATGCTCATTGAACAAGTCGAATGTTTCTCTGGTTTTCTTTATGATTTCAGATATTTGTTGCATAACTGTGTCATCCTTAAAATTATCTTTTAATTCTGTGTGATACAGATTACATATTTTCGGTGTGAAAGCTAGCTCATATCAAAGAGAATTTTGCTAAAAGCTATGATATAATTGGCTTTTTAGTTGGAGTGCTGTTTGGTAACTTTGGAGGTAATGTGGTATAATCTGCTTATTGGTAAATAAGTAATGGTCACTTTTATACGCAAGAAATTGGAGGAATTATGACATTACAGCAATTAAGATATATGATAATAGTAGCAGAAAAGGGTTCTATTACTGAGGCGGCAAAGAGCCTATATATTTCTCAGCCAAGCCTTTCTGGTGCTATTAAAGAAGTAGAAAAGGAATCGGGTATTACTATTTTCAGCCGCTGCCGGGCAGGGGTTGCACTTACAAAAGAGGGTATGGAATTTTTAGGATATGCAAGGCAGGTTGTCCAGCAGATGGAATTATTGGAAGCAAAGTACATCAGCAATGAGCCTGAAAAACAGCGGTTTTGCGTTTCAACACAGCATTATACATTTACTTCAAATGCGTTTGTGGAATTAGTACAGCGTTTTGGCCAGGAGCGGTTTGAATTTATCTTGAATGAAACACAGACGCATCAAATTATCGAGGATGTTAGGAATCGATTCAGCGATTTGGGAATTCTTTATCTCAGTAATAGTAATGAGAACGTATTGAGAAAGCTTTTCGAGGAATATAGTCTGAACTTTTATGAATTGTTCACAGCAATGCCTCACATTTTTATCAGCAAAAATCATCCTTTGGCAGAGTGTACATCTGTTATGCTTTCTGACTTGAAACCATATCCACAGCTTAGCTTTGTGCAAGGAACCTATGAATCCTCTAATTTTGCGGAAGAGCCTTTGAGAAATGAACCTGTTGAAAAAAGTATTAAAGTCAGCGATCGTGCTGCGATTGTAAATCTGATGATTGGCCTTAATGGATACACGATTTCAAGCGGTATATTTCCTAAGTATTTGCAGGGGGATTCCATTGTTTCCATTCCACTTGATGAAAATGAAACGATGCGTATTGGCTATATACTCAATAAGGATAAAGAATTATCTGAACTGGGGGAGATATATATTGAAGCCTTGAAGCAATATCAGAGATAAAAAAGTAACATAGGTTCAACCTATGTTACAACATAAAAAAGAGGTATTACCTATTACATGTCTTTCTGTGTTAAGATATAGCAACGGAAAGGAGGCACGAACATGCCGAGTTATGTAATAGGTAATTTTTTTATATATTCTGTGATCAATGCTTTTACCCCTGGGCCGGGCAATATACTGGCATTAAACACGGTGACAAATTATGGATATAAAAAAGGGAGACCGCTTTTTAGGGGGATTTTTGCAGGATACTATATTGTGCAGATTATCTGCGCAATTTTTGTATTTGGGGTAAGTACATTTTTGCCGGATATACTTGGTATTATGAAGTACATAGGTGCTGCTTATATTCTTTGGTTGGCAATCCATATTGCAATAAGTAAACCGACAGCGAGTGAAGCGGAAAAGTCTGCTTCGTTTACAAAAGGATTTCTGCTGCAGTTTGTCAATGTAAAGATATATTTATTTGGTATTACTGCATTGACAGGATATATCACAGACTACAGCACATCTTTATTGATTTTGCTTCTGTTTGAACTCATTATTGCGACTATTGGAACAGTTGCGACCCTTACATGGGTGGGAATGGGCGTATTGATACAGAGAGCATATCAGAAACATTATAGAGTTATTAACATTATTCTTGCATTAATTTTGTTGGAATGTGTATACAGCATGTTGAAATAGCAAGATATTTCAGGAGGGAGTTATATGAGAGACGAGACAAAATGCATACATATAGGTTATCATCCTAAAGATTCAGAACCGAGAGTTATGCCGATTATGCAAAGCACGACTTATGTTTATGAATCTACCGAAGCAATAATTTCACAGGCGAAGCAGTTATAGTATACTTCCAATCTATTTTGTACGCTACCAGATGCCTTTCTAGCAGAACGCCTTTGTGAAATTACTGGATATTTAAAGGCGTTCTTTGGAGATTCCGGTGCGGAAGCGGATGAAGGTGCCATTAAGATTGCCAAAAATATGGGATGGAAAAGAAAGGAAAGAACTTTAACCGTATTATTATCAAAAATAATAAAGGAGACCAACTATGAATAGTCAATAGAAAAATCTAAAAATTTTAAAGTAG
>DAMCXN010000041.1:22245-28693 GCA_032096995.1 Aminipila sp. | reverse complement strand
ATAAATTTATTTATATAATCGATTGAACTCCCCAAAAAATTGGAATAGCTAGAGGAATTATTCCGCTAACCCTATCTTTTTTTGGAATTAAAATCTTATGTCTATACCCATTTTTATAAGATATTATAAATACACACATAAATCTTAATATATTACCAATTAACAATCCATAAGCAATGTAATAATAAGTTGTATATGCACTGATAATTATTGTAATTGCACTACATATACTTATACAATAGCCACTAATAATCTGCGGAATGAATACTTCTTTGTATTGCAAATATGCTTCAAGTATCCCGCTTATAGATGAAAATATTATATATGAAAATATTATTTTTGTATAATAACTTGCTAGTCTTGCTGTTTCCCCTGAAAACCCTTTGGCACATATTGAGATAATTGAATCAGAAAATAAAATTCCTATAATTGAAATAATTATTGTAAACAAGAGTAATATATTTATAACTTCTCTTGTTAATCTATCCCCTTCTTTTGTCCCTTTATTTTCTACTTCTTTGGAGAATAAAGGCATAAAGGCTACTGTAATAGCAACTATTAGACCACCAAATAATAAATTCAATACAGTACATGACATAGCAAAGGCATCTACAATATAGCTTGTCCCATAGTAATTAGCCATAACTATTTCTCGAATAAACCCTAGAAACTGAGAACCTAGCGTTAAGACTGACATCCACAAGGCTGTCTTTACTATATTCTTCTTCATCCATTAAACCCCTTCGTTATATCTCTTAAATATTTTAAACACTATTTATTATTATAACCCAATAAGCTAAATCATACAATAGTAACAACCTTGTTACAAAATAGTTATATGCAATTTCTATAGACTCCATACTCTACCCGAATTTATGAATAAGGCCCTATTTTTTGTTCTTAATGTATCACTAATTATGGTGTTACAAACTTTGAAAGATTCAGAAATAGAATTATTCACTGCATGACATTTTAAGAAATCATTTGAATTCATAAAAACTAGCAAGCCATACAATGATGACTTGCTAGGAAAATATATCTTATTATTTTATTCTATTAGACTCCACCCCAACAAGTGAAACACAGCAAAAAAAGACGAGCTTTCGCTCGTCTTTCCTTATCCTATATTACTAATTATTCAAAATCAGCAGGTCTAGCTATGATTACAACATCATAACCATCTTCATCTTCATCAACTTCATATAAAGTTACGCAATCGCCCTTCTTTATTGAACTTGTAGTCTTAAATTCGTTGTCATCAGTTACCTGATAAATTACAACCTTTGATGAAAGTGCAAATTCATTATTTACAGATCTCTTACCATCAACTGCTGTAACATTAACTTTTTCTACTACCTTAACGTCGCTAGCTGTACTTGTACCTTCATATCCGTCAGTGATTAATTCTGCTCTTGTTACAAGACCATTTGCATCAACCTTAACTTTGTAAAGGTTAGCTTTAACTATACCACTTGTAGTATTGTAATCAGGATTATCAATTTCTTTAGCTTCACCCTTATTCTTGAATACTCCATTTTCATCGTCAGTATAAGCATCTAACTTTTCGCCATCTTTGTAACCAACAACATGCCATACTTTATCGCCGTCATCGTTAGCACTCTTAGTAACTTCGTTAAATACTGCATAAGAAGCATCTCCGCCCTTAGCCTTATCATCGTTAACGATCATAGCAACAACTTCATCTTTAACACCTAAGCCATCGCCATCATCAAATAGAAGAACAACGCTACCGATATTTTCAGTTGTATCTACCTTGTCGATAGTTGTTACATCATAATCAGTTGATGAAGCCATATCTCCAGGAGTACCATCATAAGTGAATACTACTACATCCTTATCAATCTTAGCAGTCTTCTGTGTAGCTCCATCAAGCCATTTAACAACTGAAATACTGTCTAAAGTAGTAGCTGTTGAAATTGCAGTGTTTGTATTGATTTCAGAGATTTCTCCATCCTTATCTAATCCATATCCGATTAGAAGACTTACTCTGTTTTTAATGCTTGATACGAAGTTATCGTCCATATCGAAGCTAAATGTCTTTTCAGTAGCATCAGCAAGCATTAACTTAGCCTGATCATCAATATTTTCCTGTGCTTTTTCAATTACTGCATAGTTATTAGCAGTAGTTGCATTTTCGAAGTCATATACATAGCCTCTTCCATCTAAGAATACCTTGATGTCATCTGCTACATCATCTACTGTTACGTTAGTGTTATCATTTCCTTCAAGTTCATTGATAACTTCACCAGCATTTTTGTAAGTGTTAGCACCAATAGCAAACTTAGTTGCTACATCGTCCTTAGCGTTCTTAAAGCTCTTAACAACACCTTCTACCACTTCAGTACCTACTTCAATTCTTCTGATGTTCTTATCAGATGATGAATCAGTATAAACGTAAACAATGTTGTCAGCCTTGATATCTGATAAGCTCTTTACTCCAACTAACTGGAACTGAGTGTAATCAAGATTGTCATTATCATCAAGAGCAAAATCTGAGCTTAATAAACTCTGATCGTCTTTAATGTCTGCAATATCATCAGCATCAACCTGAGCTGCTGAAGTTACATCCCAAGCAACAATAGAATGGATTTTCTTTACAGTTTTACCTGAAATATCAGCATTAATAACATATTCTTTATTCTGATCAATTGCAGAAACACTAGTAGCGTTTTCAGTCTTTGTACCATTTACGATTACAAATCCAACTTCATCGTCGTTAATGTTGTAATCTTTTTCTTCGTCAGTTGTCTTAAATTCATCATCATCTGTGAATCTACCAACAATCTGATCGCAATCTTTAGCGATGAATGCTACGATTTCATCATCACCATTTTTATAAACTGTACCATTCTGACCAATATATTTAGCAATATTAATTAATGAATCATCATAACCAATACTTGCACCAACAACACCTACAGTTCCTTCGCAATTAAGTCCTGAAGATAAAAGAGTTGTTGGAGTTCCTGCAGCCTTTTCTTCATCGTCTGAACCTACTACTGGATCTTTATCCCAAAGTTTTTCAGTTTTACCATCAGAATTTACAGCAACCTTCTGTACAGTTAATGTATTGTAGATAATCTGGGCAGCATTAGCCTTGTCAACGCCAGTTGCATCTTTAGCAACGTCGTCATACATTTCTAATTCCTGAGCCTTAGTTACATAGTTAGCTGGCCAAACACCTACTAATTCTGAACTGTTTGCAGTGTATCCAATTGCTCTTAAAGCCATAGTTACAGCTTCATTTACAGTGATTGTCTTTCCTGGCATAGCATTTCCTGCGCCATCTCCAAGCATGATGCCCTTTGAGTTACAGAAAGCTAGGTAAGGAACAGCCCAAGTATAACCTGTTGTATCCTTAAAGTTTGTGTTTGCATAACCTGCAAGCGCACTCTGAGGGATAGCTAAAGCTCTTGTAACCATAGCAGCGAATTCTGCTCTTGTTACAGCCTTTTCTGGTTGGAATGTACCGTCTGGGTTACCAGTTACGATACCTAAATCGTAGTTTACTTCAATAGCTTCTTCGTTAGTGTTTCCAGCAATATCACTTAATGACTTAAGTTCAGTTGTTGTACCAGCGAATGCCATTGAGAAACTTGATAGTACTAGTGCTAATACAAGCACGAATGAAAGTACTTTTCTCATTTCTAATATTCCTCCTTTAGAATTGTTCTTCGAAGGGGTTCTGTTGTTTTATTGTGAGCAAATCACCTTCCCCTTCTGAAGATAATTTGACATTATGAATAGGTTACGAACATAGACACCCCTGTGCTCATATCCTATCACAGTGAATTATACCCTTTACTAAATACCTGAGTCAACCCATTGAAAGAAATGTAACATAACTGTAACACACAGTCATACAAGCCTTTTCAACTTCTAAACTAGATATCGTAGGTATCAACCATATTCATATTATAACAAAAAAATTGCATATGTCTATTACAGCAATATTACAAGAGTATTAACGTTTAAATATTTTCTTTATATAAATAGGAAAAAGCTACAACCCTATAAAATTGTAGCTTTTTATAATTTATACTTTTAATTTTATTTATAAATATTTGATATATATAATTTTACTGATTAATTATTTAACAATTACAACATCAGCTTGTGTAACATCATCATCACTAACATCATAAGCCCTTACTTCCTTATCTGTTCTAATGCTAGAAAGACTTCCTGCTCTATATTCATCTTTATCCTCATCCCAAACATATATAGAAGCGTTAGTTCTAACACTAAAAAGTTCATTTTCTGTTCTTATAACACCATCTTTATAATTTGTAACTGTTGTCCAAGCTTCGCTTTTTGTAAGTTCTTTGAAAACTTTTCCCTTAGCATTATCTGCTGTTGCTACATTTTGCACTTCTCCATCAGAAGTCTTTAATTCATACAGTTGTCCATCTCCACTTGAAATACTAGGCTCACTAAGTCCATTTTTTCCTAACCAAGTAATAGCCTTTGTTGCAGTTAGAGTTTCAAAGCCAGTTACAGCTTCACCATCTACATTTATATCTGTTATTGTGCTATTAATAACTCCGTAAACATTTCCGGTAAATCCAACATCCATAGGTAAAATCATCTTAGTTATTTTTCCATCCTCTACAAGATACCAAGCTGGAGTTTTAGTGTCTTTAAACTTATATAAAGTATCTTCTCTATAATCATCTGATTTATTTGAAAGTTCCATATCCTTACTATACTCTTTCTTTGTTCCATAAGTATAGATTTTTACACGTTTTGAAACATCTTTTCCTGCAAAAGATGTTAGATTATCATCAAAGCTTCCTGTTGTGAAAGTCATGCCTTCAGTTGAAGGAATATCACTTGGTTTATCTTCTTTAGTTCCTTGGGGTTCTTTTTCAACAGATGGAGCCATAGCCTTTAATTCTTTCATTTGGTTAAAAGTCATTTGAGCGGCCATACCTTTAGTAGACTTTTCTGGATATTCTTCTTCAATACCATTTAAAATTCCTACTTCTTTTGCTTTTGTAATATAGTCAGATGGCCAGTTGGCTCCAATTTTATCCTCACTATAACCTGCTGCTCTAAGCACCATAGTAAGCATTTCATTTGTAGTTACGTTTTCACCTGGCTTAAAAGTACCGTCAGGATATCCTTTAACAATACCCTGTTCTACTGCATAAGCAATATATCCTGCTGCCCAACTATAACCCTTAAGGTCTGTAAAGCTATTTTTTATTGCAGATTGAGTAGCAGTACCATTTACTAAAGAAGCAATAGGGTCTATAGTTTTTACTATAATAATACAAGCCTGTGCTCTAGTTAAATTATCTTCTGGATGAAACTGTCCATCAACATCTCCAGTGATAGCCCCTGCTTCTACTAAAGTTTTAACAGCTTCTTCACAAGTCTTCCCTGATATATCTGTCGGCATATTTGTTGCAAAAGCAAAGTTTGCAGTAAACATCATTATCACAAGCATCATTGAAACAATCTTTAATGTGTTTTTCATTTCTATCTTTCTCCTCCTATTAAGTTTCATAATATTTTATATTTAGCTTTTCTAGTTATTTTAATTTTTTGGCATACTTCTATAAAGCATAGTTGCTACATCACCTTTTGTCGCTGGAGCTGACCAATCAGTTATATTGCGATCTGCAATCATACTATTCATGTTTATTTGAGCATATTGGATGTAGTTTTCTGGCCATGTCCCTGTAGTTACAGCAGATGGATTTTTACTTCTTATTATAATAGTAATAACTTCCGCATATGTAACTTCTTTTGCTGGAGCAAATTTTTCATTTCCTACACCTTGAATAAGATCAGCCTTTTCGCAAGCATTTATGTAGCCTTTTGCCCAACCATATCCGCCTAAATCCTTAAAAATGTCTTTTTTTGCAAGCACATCCAGTTCATTAACATGGTTTGTTGCTTTAGCCATCATAGTAGCAAATTCAGCTCTGTTAATATTTTTTTCAGGATGAAACAATCCGTCATCATCACCCGTAACAATTTTTTTGTCCATTAAAAACTTTACTGGTGTAAGTAATTTTGTATTCATAACATCTTGTGGATATATGTTTCCTGAATTCCAACTAGTACTATCTGCAAAAGCCATAGTACCTCCACCAATAACCATTACCATTGAAAGTGCAAATACTGCAATTTTTTTTCTAATCATCTCAAACTCCCTCCTGACTTATCAATAAGTTTCTATACAAATCTAATTATATCAAAACATACAATTAAATCCATTACACAGATATTACAAAATTATCTTTTAGTATCTATCAAGCTTGGATAGATATAAGCTGATTTTAAATCTGATGCATTAATCACATTCCCTTTTTCATCTGTAGTTGAAATTTCAATAGGAGGGACTATACCACCGCCATTAGAAATAACAGACGTACTTTCACTAGTAGCAGATTGGTCTACTCTATAGGTATATTCC
>DAMCXN010000041.1:8255-22235 GCA_032096995.1 Aminipila sp. | reverse complement strand
ATCATTTAAGTAATTAGTTAAAAGTTGGAATCCACTTCCCATCTTAATTTTAATCTGACCAGAAAGTTGCTCTTTTGTAAGCCTTTTAACGTTACTTCTTGTTGAGCCAGAATCTTCTGTTCCAATATCTGTATCACAGGTATCCCCTAGCCAAAAACAACTTATTAGTTTTGATTTATTTCTTCCTGTCAGAGAACCTACACCATTAGTTCCTTTTACTTCTCCTGCATTATAGGATCTATGTATATAAGCATAATTATTTCCAACTAGACCTCCTGAAGAATGGGTAGACTCAATGGTGCCAGTATTATAAGAATCAAATATCTTGTCTTTACTTACTCCCGCAATTCCTCCCGCATTGGAATTAGCTGTGACATCCCCATCATTGTAGCATTTTCTAATATGCCCTTCTCTTGTATTTTGATATGCCACTATTCCTCCGGCTTCTGAATCAGCAATAATCTTTGCCTTGTTATAACATTTTTCAATGTCACCTTCATTATTACCAACTATTCCACCGGAATGTTTTCCATTTATCTTTCCTTCATTGTAGCAGTCACTAATGTTAGTTTTACTACCTCTAGCATATCCGACTATGCCTCCATCCGTTCCTTCACCAGAAATTTCTCCTGTATTATAAGAGTTGGTTATATAAACTCCATTGGAAGAACCGTCTACCTGTCCTGCAATACCTCCTGCATAGTTTGCAGTACTGCTAACCTTACCAGAATTACTGCATTTCTCAATCTTTAATGAGGTTGAGGATGCTGAAATGTATCCAATCACTCCTCCAGTCTTAGATTTTCCTTCTACAGTTCCCTTATTTACGCATCCGTATAGAGCGTCTCCTTCTACGGACATAGCTCCAACTATGCCTCCGGTATTTGTATAAGTTCCCTCAACAGACCCTTTATTAATGTTGCTTTTTAGCTGCTCTGTTGAATATCCTGCGATACCGCCTACATTGCTTTGCCCTATAACAACACTGTTTGAATCAAATACACAATTTGTTATATTTCCTTCATTATATCCCGCAATGCCTCCTACATAGGCTGCTCCTTTTATAGTAGATTTTTCTATGGTTAAATCTTCAATAGTACTTTTGTCATCGACATAGCCAAAGATCCCAACATAGCTAGCGATATTTCCAGTTTCAGAGCTTCCTTTAACCGTTCCCATCACATTAATCCCACTAATGGAGTGTCCATTTCCGTCAAGATTTCCAACAAATGGTTCATCTTCAGTTCCAATAGGTTCGAAGTTTCCTTGACTCCAGTCTGGCTCTTTTGATGATGTATTTGGTACTGTGCTAGCAAAATCTGAAACAATTTTTATATCATTTTTAAGAACATAATAAGCACCTTCGTCTATATGTTCTCTTATATGGTTCAACTGTGCTTCTGTAGAAACTTCATAAGGATCTTTTGCGGTACCATTTCCCACCGTAAAAGCACCTGCTGTAATTTGATGCTCTCTCTGGCATCCTGCATCTCCTACTACAGAACTGTCTGTTGTATTAGTACCATTTGGCGTTGCAGGAGTTTGAGTTGTACTTGGACCTTTTATAATTGTTTCGTGTTTCTTTACATTTAATAATAAAGTAGCAGCTTCAGCTCTTGTTAAAGCCGTTGTAGGTCTAAAATACCCTTCAGTGTCTCCTTGCATATAACCTTTTTGAAACATTATGTTTACATAAGGAAGTGCCCAATCTCCAATCAAAGCTGCATCTTTTGCTTGAGATGCATTTTTTGAAAGATCTAAGTTGCTAGTTGAAATAACAGAAGCAACAACTTTTGCCGCTTCTTGCCTTGAAATCATCTGTCCAACCCCAAAGGTACCATTATCATATCCTTTTGTAATCCCTGCAGCTACAGCAATTTTAATAGTAGGTATGTACCATTCTATAGGATTAACATCTGTAAAAGTAAGTGTAGTCTTTGTAGTATCTGGAACTACAGTAAGTACATTTGTAATCAGTTTATAGAATTCTTCTCTTTTCATAAGGTTGTCCGGCAAAAAATAGCCCTCTGGATATCCCCCTACGATACCCATCGAGGCTGCTTCATTAATTATTTCTCGGCCCCAATGTCCGCTAATATCTGTAAATCTATCAGTCCCTGCTGATGCAATACTTACATTTGTAGTCAATACCATGGCTGCAGAAAGTATTACTGCAAGAAATTTCTTTTTTAACACTTTATAACCTCCCCTTCTCATCTTTTGACTCTAATTTTTTAAAATATGTTCCCAAAAACTTACGTAAAAATACATTTTTTATTTTTAAATATATAAACTAATTATATCGCTTGCAGTAAAAACTGTCTACCATTATAATAACACTGTTAACCACTTATTGGATTTTATAGAAACAAAACAGGGAGGATTCAATGGAAAATAAACAGTTGTCCGAAAGATTGGTAAATTATGACTTGTTGCGTGTAATAGCAGCATTTCTTGTAGTTATGCTACATCTTTCAGTTCAATATATAAATAAATGTCCTGCTTCATTTGACGAATATGTACAATGGCAACAGGCTATTAAACTTTCTACTCTATCAAGACTGGGAGTACCGATTTTTATCATGCTTAGTGGTGCTTTTTTATTAAGAGAAGAAAAAAACATTTCATTAATTCATATATTTAAAAGATATTTACCAAAACTAATTCTTATTTATGTCTTTTGGTCTTTCTTTTATTCTCTAGCTGAACAGAATTTTTTTGAAAGTGTTTCAATTGTTGGTTTCTCAGATAGCTGGTCTATGGTTAATTGGAATAAATTTTGGATATATTTTGCAAAAGGCCACTATCATATGTGGTATCTTTATATGCTTGCAGGCCTTTATCTCTTAACACCACTATTAAAACATATATCTGCTCAGGCCCCTAAGAATCAAATAATTTATTTTGTATTTCTATGTGTTCTGATAACTTCTATAACAAAATTAAATCAGGAGCTGTGGGATATTAACTTGCTTCACGTCATCTTAAGTAAACTTTCCATTTCTTTTTTCTTTGGTTATATAGGTTATTTTATGGCAGGATATCTTTTTAGTAAATATACTCCAAATTGGATTGTTTCAATAATCATATTTTTCATAGGAATATTTTGTTTTCGTTTTACTTATCAAGAAACTTGGCTACTCAATCCAATGTTTGGTTTTGATAAACCCAATTTAGTTTTTTTTAGTAATTATTCACCTACAGTATTCCTTATGAGCTTTAGTTTATTTTTGGTTATGACAAAATTAAAGTTTGTAAATAATTGTAATGTGAAGTATGGAAAGATAATCTGGATAAATTTAAAGAAGCTTATAACTTTGCTTCCTAAATATATGTTAGTAGTTTATCTAGTCCATCCATTCATAATAAAACAATGTAGAGAAGCTTCTCTTTTATTATCAAATGAATCATCTTGGACATTACCTAAAAATACTTTTATAGTTTTTTCTATCAGTTTAATTGTTAGCATAGTATTAATAGAAGCCTATCAATTAGCTTTAAGAATAGCTTTTAGGCTTATTCGCCTTGTTTTTAAGGCCTCTAAGTGCTAAAATATGAATATATTAATGTGGGTATTTATACACAAAAAATATCAAAGGGGGAGTATTATGAAAATCGTCACACCAATTATGACGAAAAGGGTTTTAACATGTTTTATAGCATTTATCATTGCAGTTCCTTTACTTTCTGTTCCTACTACAGCGTATGCATCTAATTTTAAAGACATACATGGACATTGGGCAGAATCTTACATAAATAAGGCTGTATATGCAGGATTCGTAAAAGGTTATCCTGATGGAAACTTTCGTCCTGACAAAGCTGTAACTAGAGCTGAATTCACCAGTATGGTAAATAAAGCTTTGGGTAATAACGGCACTGAGAACGTAACCTTTTCAGATGTACCATACAATCAATGGTATTATAAGGATGTTGCAAAAGGTATCTCCGCTGCCTTTGTAGGTGGCTACAATGACAATACCTTTAGACCAAACAGTCCTGTAACAAGAGAAGAAGCTGCTGTTATGGTTTCTAGGTTTGTACCTACATACAACCATAGTAAAAGCACGTCATCATTTAAGGACAAATATGCTATTTCTAGTTGGGCTAATGATGCCGTTAAAAAAATCTATTCTAAAGGTTATATGGGTGCTTACAAAAATGATGGTAAATATCATCCAAAGGATCCTCTAACAAGAGCTCAAACAGCAAAAATCTTATGTAGTATTCTTGATAAAGAGCATATTGTAACTTCAAGTACCACTGTAAAAAGCCGTGGTTCAACTTTATCAAATCGTATATATTCAAATAATGTCACAATGCATTCAGATTTAGGTAGTGGTGATGCTGAGTTAGATAACTGTACTGTTCTTGGAACTTTATATGTATATGGTGGTGGAGAAGATACAATAACTGTATCTAACTCTAGGGTTGCCAACGCATATATAGAAAAGAAATCTTCATCTGTTAGAGTTCTAGCAAAAGGTGAAACAGTTATAAACAAAGCAACCACTGGTAATGATGCGATTCTTGAAACATCTAATTTATCAGGTGGCTTATATGGTATGGGCTTTAACCATGTGGATATAAAAAGTTCAGCAGATACCGTTCTAAAAGGTAAGTTTTCAACGGTTAATATAACAGGTTCTTCTGCCGAAATAGAAGCTGAATCTTGTTCTATTAATACTTTTGATGTATCTAGCTATGGAAGAAACAGTGAAATTAATTTAGACAGTCGTTCAAGTATAGGTACTGCTAATGTAAATTCAAAGGCTTCTTTCCGTGGTTCAGGAAGCATAAATACCATGAATGTTAATTCAAGCGATGTGTCATATGAAACAAAACCAAGATATATCAAAGTAAAAGCTGGTATTTCATCGCCTAATGACGATGAAAATTCTGACTTAGATATTAAAGTAAGCCCTAAACATAAAGCTAAAAATGTAGATGTAGATACAACTATTACGCTTGAATTTGATACAGCAGTAACGAAACGTAATGGCTCTCGTATATATGATTCAGACATAGATGATATCATCGAATTAAGAGAAGACTCTTCTAATGGTCATAAAGTTTCTTTCTCTGGAAGAATAAGTAGTAATAAACGTGAAATCACTTTAACTCCAGATAGTGATTTAGACGATGAGACTAAATACTATGTCATTATTCCAAGAAATGAATTTTATGATACTAGAAACAATGGCAATGATTCTCAAACTACATACTTTACCACAGATGATGACTATGATTCTGACTTAGATATTGAAGTAAGCCCTAAACATAAAGCTAAAAATGTAGATGTAGATACAACTATTACGCTTGAATTTGATACAGCAGTAACGAAACGTAATGGCTCTCGTATATATGATTCAGACATAGATGATATCATCGAATTAAGAGAAGACTCTTCTAATGGTCATAAAGTTTCTTTCTCTGGAAGAATAAGTAGTAATAAACGTGAAATCACTTTAACTCCAGATAGTGATTTAGACGATGAGACTAAATACTATGTCATTATTCCAAGAAATGAATTTTATGATACTAGAAACAATGGCAATGATTCTCAAACTACATACTTTACAACAGATGATGACGATGATAATGACGACATTACCTTCTATCCTAAAAACAAGGCAACTGACGTTAGCACTAGCGTTGACCCAACTATCTATTTTCCAGAGTCCATTGAACCTTATCGAGGAGGTACCCTCACTAAAACATATATAGAAGACAATATTATCCTTAGAGAAAACAATTCGAGCGGCACTAAGATTTCTTTCAATGCTGAAATTAAATCCTCTAAGAAAATCACTATAGATCCAGATCGTACTTTAAAAGAAGGTCAAAGATATTATTTAGAAATTCGCGATAGAAAATTTAGAACGAAATCAAGAGAAGAGCGTATAAATTCAAAAAGCGTTACTTGGACTACACGCTCAGGAAGCTCATCTTCTACAGTATCTTTTGATCCTTCAAATAATGCTACAAATGTTAAGTTAAATAAAGATATTGTTTTAAATTTTTCTAGTAAAATATACACTAGTTCTAAATTAGAACCATCTAAGTCCTACTTAAAAAGTTATATTTCTTTAAGAGATACAAAAAGTAATAAACCAGTAGCATATAACATTGATACTTTTAATAATTATAGCAGTGGAGCTAAAGTTGTTTTAAACCCTTCAGATAACCTTATACCAGGACATCAATATAAGGTAGAGCTTTCATCTTCTAGATTAATAAATAATTTTGGAGTTTATCTAAGTTCCAGTAGTTCGACGTTTACTGTTGAAGGAAGTATTGATACTGTAGCTCTTAATAACGCTTTAAGTTCAGCCACATCTGCTAAATCTGGAGTAAAGGTCAGCATTGATGGAACAGATGTATTTGAAGATACGGACTGGGTAACTAAATCTGAAATGACTGCATTTGATTTGGCTATTTCAACTGCTAACACAGCTAAAGTAACTGTTGCTTCAAAGGAACAGGCTGATAAAGCCGCAAAGGCTCTAACCGATGCTATCACTGCCTTTAAAAATAATAAAAAATCAGGAAGTAAAATTCGAATAAGTCTTTCTGCTTTAGAAAAATCTATTGATGATGCCAAAGCCATAAAAACAGGTATACAAATTAGTACAGATGGTTTTGATATCAGCCCCTCTTCTAAATGGGTTATTCAAAAGGATATAGATACTTTAAATGGTGCTATTTCTACAGCTGAAAAAGCTCTAAAGAGTATAACTACTTTTGAACAGGTGTTATCTGAAACAGAAACTTTAAATAATGCAAAAAATCACTTTGAAAGCAAAATTACTTTTGGCAAAAAAGCTGATAAAAGCACCTTAGAAACTGCTATTCGTGAAGCCACCAAAAAAATTGATGGAGTACGTATACAAACTTCTGCTGATGAAGTTCCTTCTGGTGATAAATGGGTTACCTCTGATGTATATAAAGCTTTTTCAAAAGTTATTACTGAAGCCACAGATTTATACGAAAAAAGGGATGCCCTTCAGAATAAAATTGATGAAATGGTAGATAAGTTAGAAAAGGCAACTGATGCTTTTGAACTACAAGATGGTACAAAGCAAAGTTAACAATTTATACCTGATACGAATACTTTAAATTTAAAGCCCTAAGTTAGGATATCAAAATCTTACTTAGGGTTTTTATTATATTGTTCTAATATGTAGTATTTTGACGAATAATATGATATTATTTCTTATAAATTTAGATTTTTACTGAAACTATAACTCAAAGAGGTATACTTATGACTTGGATAAAAAAGAGTATTACAAGAACTATAGGTTTGTCATTTTTAGTATTTCTTCTTGTTCTTTTTTTAATTTATTTTAACCTTTTAAACGTTCAATTCAAATCTTATTTTCAACAGGAAAGTAAAAACGAATTGATAAAAGATTCTCACCATATTTCAACTGAAATAGAAATGTTTCTAAATCAATATACAGTTATTACACAACAGGCTAAAAATAATCCTGACTTTATTCAGATTTCAAAAGAAATAGCAAAAAAAGATTCAAAAAAATCTCACCCTCTTTATTCTTCTGTGAAAAGTCAACTTGCTGATATATCTAGTATTGATAAAAACATATCATTATCATATATTGCCTTATCTAATACCAATGATTTAATTACTGATAGATATGAATATGATACTTCGTCTAATTTCGATTTGAATAAACGGGAATGGTATCAAAAAACCATTCAAAGTTCTAAAACAACAATAAGTGATCCCTATACGGATATTGTTACTGGTAAAATGACTATAACTGTAGCTTCTCCACTTTTTTATAACGATGAAATTGTTGGTGTATTTGGTCTTGACATTATGATAGAAGATATTGTAAAGCTAATGGATCAATACAAAATAGAAACTACCGGCTATGCGGTATTAAGCTGTAATTCTGGTCATTTAATAACTCATCCCGATTATGATACTACCGACCCTACAACTACAATATATTTAAGTGATTTAATCGGTACTAAGGCGCATGAAGTTCTTTCAAAAGAAAAAAACTTGACTAACTATATTTTTAGTAATGATAAAGATATAATTGCTTGTCAACCTATCCCTAATACGGATTTATTAATATTTATTATTGTTCCAAAAGCCGAAGTTTTTCATCAGCTAAATCATTTTATTGTATTAAATTTATTTATTTTATTATTTTTGATAGTTATAACAATACTTTTTATAAGATTTTTATATAACTTTATTTCTATGCCAGTAATTAAGATTTCTAATGAAATAAGAAATTATAGCAATAATAATCAAAGTATTTCGCTACCAAAAAAGTTCTTATCTAGAAAAGACGAAATAGGGACACTGTCTAATGGACTTGTTTTCATGCTAAATAAGATCTCGGATTCACTTCTGGAAATAAAAAGTAAGAATAAAGAGTTATTAACTGCAAAAGAAAGTATAAGTGAAGAACGCTTATTGTTTAAGACTACAATTCATTCTTTAGGTGATGCTGTTATAGCAACAGATAACATGGGTAAAATTAGCATAATGAATGTTGTTGCCGAAACTTTAACAGGTTGGAGTATTCAAGATGCAAAAGGAAAGGATTTTAATGATGTTTTTCATATTATTAACGAATTTTCTAGAGAAAGACTGCCTAGCCCTGTAACAAAAGTCTTGCATTTTGGTAAAATAATTCAGTTAGAAGATCACACATTATTAATTAAAAAGAATGGTCAGGAAATACCTATTGAAGATAGTGCCGCTCCAATCAAAAATGAGCAGGGGAACATAATTGGAGCCGTTGTTGTTTTTAGAGACTTTACCGAAAAAAAGCAAAAACATGATGAGATCATATATTTAAGCTATCACGATTATTTGACTGGACTATACAATCGAAGATTTTTCGAAGAAAGATTAAAGTATTTAGATGTAGAAGAAAATTTACCACTTTCCATTGCAATGTTAGATGCCAATGGACTTAAGTTGACAAATGACGCCTTTGGACATCAAGTTGGCGATGAGCTGTTAAAACGAATCGCATCTATACTGAAAGATAACTGTACCGAAGATGATTTAATTGCCAGAATAGGCGGAGATGAGTTTATTATATTATTTCCTAAGACCTCTTACAAAGATGCTTGCGATATTATAACCCGCATTTATGACTGTGCTGAAAAAGCAGAATTTAATAATAATATTATATCTATATCTATTGGAGTTAAGACCAAAGAACACATAGAAACACCTATTGAAGATATTTTACTTAAAGCTGAAGAAAATATGTACAAAAAAAAGATTGTTGAAAGTCAAAACATGAGAAACCGAACTATCCGGCTTATATTTAATACCATTAACAAGAATAATGAGTCCGAAAGAATCCATTGTAAACGAGTAAGTGAGATTAGTAAAGAAATTGGCAGGGCAATGAATTTTGATGAAAATACGTTAAACGAAATAGCTTTTGCTGGTTTGATGCATGATATAGGTAAAATAGTAATACCAAATCGTATTCTAGATAGTCCAAATGAATTAAGTGAAAGTGAATATGAAGAAGTTAAAAAGCACTCTGAAATTGGTTATCAAATTTTACGTTCTGTAGATGAATATAGTTCCCTAGCAGAAAATGTACTATATCATCATGAAAGATGGGACGGAAAGGGTTATCCAAGAGGTTTACAAGGTAAGGATATTCCTATGATTGCTCGAATTATATCTGTTGCTGATGCATATGAAGCTATGACCTCAGACAGAACTTATCGGAAAGCTATGACTCATGAGTATGCAATTGAAGAGCTTATCAATAATTGTGGCTCTCAGTTTGATCCTAACATTGTAAATGTCTTTGTTGCTTTTCTTTCAAAGGAAAAATTATAATATCTGTCATGCTTATTTGTTTAAAAAAATACGGTAGTCCTTGAACTGACGTCAATAAGTTAAATTCTTTGGTCTAACTTATTGGGGTCACTTCAAAATTACTACCGCAAATTTTAAAATTAGGCAATATTATATATTACATTATTCCAATCTCTTCTTCATAGATTCTTTCCTTTTGCTTTTTTTCACGCATAATTCTATCCAAAAGCTGATCATATACCGGTCTTGACTTCAAAATATCTGCCACAAAATATGCAACCAATGAAACTAAGGATAAGGCTAACAAATTAGATAAAGTTCCTGTCATTTCACTAATAAGAATTATTCCCGTTACAGGGGCCCTAACTATTGCTGCAAAATATCCAGCCATACCTACTATCACAAACGTCTCTAAGTAGATATTTCCAAAGCCAATACTTGTACCCATATATTGTCCAAAAATACTTCCTAGAAGAGCTCCAAATACCAGTAGTGGCATAAATATTCCACCTGGTGCACCAGAGCCAAAGCAAGACATAAAGAATAAAAATCTAATTACGAAAAGTACAAACATAGAAGCTATTAGTAGCTTTCCTGTACTAGCCACTTCTACTAGCTGTCCGCCAGAACCTATAGAATCAGGATATACAAACCCTAAAACAAAGACTAAGATAAAAGGTATACCCATACCAAACTTACTAATATAAGATTTTCTATAAAAATTCTGAAACATATCTAAGCACTTGTTAAAAAAGGCTCCAAAAACTCCTAAAATAAGTCCTAAAACTATAATCATCCAATAGTATTTTAAAGGCATTGTCTGTCCTACTTTTAAAGAAAATATTGGTTTAAGACCAAATACATAGCTAGCTACAAAATCTGCCGTAACGGTAGAAGCCATGGCTGTAAGAAGTGTCTTTTCAGAAAAAGTTCTATTCATTTCCTCAAGGCAAAAAATAGCTCCTGCTATAGGTGCATTAAATGCTGCAGTTAGCCCTGCTCCTGCTCCACAGGTCATTAAAAATCTTTCTTCAGATCTTATTCTTCTAGTTACTCTAGAAAAACCTTTTCCAACCATACTTCCAAGTTGAACACTAGGGCCTTCTCTTCCTAAACTTAAACCTGCTCCTAAGGCTAACATACATCCTACAAATTTGCCAAAAATAACTTTCCACCAAGTCATGGATAAATCTCCTGCTGCATCAGCCTTTGCTTGAGGAATTCCACTTCCAGAAATCATAGGCTCTAGCCTTAATAGGTAGGCTATTGCAAGAGATATAAAAAATAAAATAAAAATCAGTATTAAAACAAAAAAAACACTATTGTGTGCATAATTAAAAATTTGCTCTGTTACTCCCCACATTTTTTGCACACCAAGGCGAAACAACACTATTAATATTCCTGTTAAGGCTCCAACGGCTGCCCCCTTTAACATTAATGTGTATTTAAATGTTTTAAACTGTCCGATTGATTTAATTGTTTTATGTGTTATGTACATATTTATTACCCCATTAATGCTAATACTAAAATTAATTATTAAAATTGCTTATTATACTTTTAAGTTCTAAACCATGCTAATTAGCAGGTTTTTTGCCCAAAAAATTACCGAGATTTTTAATAATAAAAAAAACGGTACAATGATAGTTAGTTAATGAAATTTAATAATAAGCTTTTTCCGACTATCCCTCTCCACTAAAGAAAATTTAGATGGTTATAAACCATCTACACAAAATTAACTAGTTATTCTTATTTTCATCTAATATAACTAATTAATCATTTTATTCTTGTTTTAGTATATCACTAAATAATTTAAAGTTCCAGTAATTTTCATTAATTTGTTGTATTTTGTTACTTTTTTATGCTAAATATGCTCATAAAAAGATTAAATCAAAAATTAAGGGCTGTCCAAAAGACAGCCCTAGTAAATTTATATTAACTATATTAAGTTTTAACCAAAATACAAGTTAGTTGTTACATATTCAGGATCACAAGTAACATCAAGTCCTAAAGAATTTAAAAGTTGCTCATCTTTATCACTTAAAATAGCTGTGCAATGTGCCTTACAACCTTTTAATAAAAGAAGTTTTTCTGTTGCAATTTCAGCTGGTGGATTAGTTGTCGCTGAGATAGTTAAAGCACTTAATATTTCTTCACAATTTAAACTTGATCTATCTTGATTTAAAATATCTTTTCTAAGATGTTGAATAGCTTCAAGTGCTGTATGTGAAATAAGTGGCATATCATCAACAATTCCTGCCAATTTCTTTATGGCATTTAGGATAGCCGCCGCTGCTGCTACCATTCTGCGTGAACTTCTTCCTGTAATAAAGCTACCATCTGGCATTTCTATTGACATCACAACAACATTTTCATACCTTGGATCACAGTTACGCTTTTTTTCAGCATAATCTCTTGCTGGCTGTACTACAGCTCTATCTGAAGGTTTAAGGTTAAGCTCATCCATTAAAAGCTTACTTCTTTCTAATGCGCCCTCATCAATTTTACCTTTTTTATAATTGCATTCCGCAATAAAATATCTTCTTATAATTTCCTGATTTGAAGCTTCTTTACATGCTTCATCATCAGTAATTCCAAATCCTGCTCTATTTACACCCATATCAGTTGGAGATTGATACTCAGACTCTTCGCCTGTTATCTTTTCAATAATTCTCTTAACTACTGGGAAAACTTCCAAATCTCTATTATAGTTTACCGCTTTTTCTCCATATGCTTCTAAATGAAAAGAATCTATCATATTTACATCTCTAAGATCTGCTGTAGCTGCTTCATAAGCCACATTTACTGGATGCTTTAATGGTAAATTCCAAATAGGGAAAGTTTCAAACTTCGCATATCTAACCTTTTTACCTCTTCTATTGTCATGGTAAAGCTGAGCAAGACATGTTGCAAGCTTTCCACTGCCACCACCTGGCCCTGTAACTACTACTAGCGGTTTAGTTACTTCAATATATGGATTAGCTCCATATCCTTCTTCACTTACAATAACATCTACATCTGTTGGATAACCTTTTGTCACCTTGTGCTTGTAAGTCTTAATTCCTCTACGGTTCAGTTTATTAATAAACATATCTACAGAAGGTTGTTCTTCATATCTAGTTACTACTACACTGTTAATAGACAAATCATATTTTCTAAATGTGTCAATTAAACGGAGGACCTCTAAGTCATAAGTAATACCAAAGTCCTGACGTGTTTTATTCGTTGTTATATCACCAGCATAAATACAAATAATTATTTCTGCATGGTCCCTCATTTTATGTAATAATTTTATCTTCGCATTTTCATCAAATCCAGGCAAAACCCTCATTGCATGCTTGTCATGAACGAGTTTACCTCCAAATTCAAGATACAATCTTTCGCATTTTTCTGCATTTATTCTTTCTAAAATGTGCTTTGACTGTTCCTCAATATATTTCTCTGCGCTAAATCCTTTTTTGTTCATGGTCCTCACCTCTTTCTACCTACTATTTTAAAACAACAGCAATTATTATATCACGCAGCTATGCAATTTGAAACTGGAAAATTAAATTATCTTGTCTTTTTTTTGATGCAAATAAAAAACCACATAAATAAGTTAATAAAACAACTCATCAATGTGGTTTTTATAAAATATGTATTCTATCTATAATACATATTAATATTAGTTTATTTTTTTAAAAGTTCAATAGCCTTTTCTAATTGTTTGTCTTCTTCTCCTTGAGAATTTCCATAAGCAAAACCATAAGCTTCTATTTCTAGATTAAGTCTAGTAGTATTATCTAAAACTGCATATGCATACAATCCTTGGTCTTTTTGAAACTTCTTTAAAGCCCCTGCTGTAGCATCATCCATTGTTCCAGTAATATCACCATTATAATATCCTAATAAAGCTAAGCGTTGTTGCGCTCCGTAAATATTTAAATCCGTATCGCCTAAAGCTGGTTTTGTATTTTCATTCATAGGTGCAAAGGCATCATATTTGGCTTTTGCCTCTTCACTGCCTACATACCCATTTTTTACTACATAATCAGGCGTTATCCCTACATGGTCAATATCATTTTTATTTGGTGTGACAAAGTAAAAAACTGAAACCTTGGCCTTATCTCCTGATGATAAAGATATAACTTGTTGCGCAATGCCTTTACCAT
>DAMCXN010000041.1:4597-8245 GCA_032096995.1 Aminipila sp. | reverse complement strand
CAATGTTGCTACCTTGTTATCCTGTAAAGCACCTGCCAATAGCTCTGTAGCACTAGCACTTTCTTCATTTACAAGAACTACAATAGGCATCTGAACATCTACCGTTCCCGTAGCTTCTTTACTTTCAATTATCTCTCCCTTATTTATGTAATGAGTAATATATCCTTCTGGAATCAATTGATCTGCAATTTCAATTGCCTCATCCATATATCCTCCATGATTATTACGCATATCAACAATTAAAGATTCAGCTCCTTTATTTACAAGTTCAATCTTTGCTAATTTGAACTCTTTAGCAATATCTGCATCAAAGCTGGCAATATGCATATAACCAATTTGATCCTCTAATACTTTATAAGAAATATTGGGCATGTTTACAATGGCTCTTGTGATATCGATATCCTTTTGAGTACCGTTTCTATCAACAGTTAAGGTAACCTTTGTACCTTCTTCACCTCTCATAAGTGCAACGGCTTCTTCCAAACTTAATGCACTTACATCTTTGCCATCAATTTTAACGACCAAGTCGCCTGTTTCTATGCCTGCCTTTAAAGCTGGACCTTTAGGATTAACAAAAACAACCTCATGTTTTCCGTCCGTTTCCTGCATTGTAACCCCAATACCTGCGTAGTCACCTGAAACCGAATCAACAAAGGCTTCACTATCACTATCAGATAAATAGAACTCACTAAAAGGATCATTTAAAGATTTTGTTGCTCCCTCCATAGCAGAATCCATAAGGTCATCATAGTTTACATCGTCTTTATAGTACTTATTGATAAACTCTAAATATTCCTGCATGGCCACCAATCGATTTAACAAATATTCTCTTGAGTTTGTATCTTCATCTTTTGTTTCTGCATATGCTGAAGGCAAAAATACTATAAAAGAAAAAGATGTAATAATCATAGCTAATACAATGATAATAGCTACTATCTTTACAGTTTTTTTATTCATTTTTCTTCCCCTTTATTTTTAATTATTTTATATAATTTGTATGTTCAATTTGCTTCTTCCTTCAGACAATCCTTTTAAACTAACATGATAATCAATATCAATAGAACCTGTTCCATCAGGCTTAATATTATTAATTAAATCGTTTGTAAGAACTTCCATTTCAATTGCCCCATAAGGAGTATCGTAATAGCCCTCGTATCTATGTCCTTTTTCAAATTCTATAACGGTATCCAAAGCAACGCTTTCGCCAAACCTCTTCATCCTTATAGTATCACCTTTTAACTTTAAACTCGTTTTACAACCAGGCATCCCAGAAACTTCGCTTTCTTCATATACTAAATATGTTGCTTTATTTCTTTCAAAAATTTTGCCTTCTGTAATAAACTCAATCTCTTCCGCATTTAAATCATCAGTTGAAATCTGTTTACCTACTATTTTTAGCATAATATCTTTCATATCCAAAATCCACAATCCTTTCAATCAACTGGGGATATGGAACTCCAGCTTCAACCCATAGTTTTGAAAACATGCTGAACTTCGTAAATCCCGGTATTGTATTTATCTCATTTATGTAAATTCTATTAGTATCTTTTTCTAAAAAGAAATCTACTCTGGAAAA
The DNA here is from genome assembly GCA_032096995.1 of Aminipila sp. Classification (GTDB taxonomy): domain Bacteria; phylum Bacillota; class Clostridia; order Peptostreptococcales; family Anaerovoracaceae; genus Aminipila. Next base: position 6,669 of record DAMCXN010000041.1, on the reverse strand, counting down.
ACCCGCACAATCAAGAGCCATATAAGCCCTTACTGCAATATTCCTAATTTTATCTTTTATCTCTTTTGGTACATCCGCAGGTACGCAGATTCTAGACTGCCCCCCATCAAAATATTTCGCTTTATAATCATAAAACTCAGATGACGGCAATATCTCTCCAACCGCAGCTGCTTCTGGCTTATGGTTTCCAATAACTCCAGTTTCTAATTCTCTGCAATCTATACCTTCTTCTACCACTATTCTTCTATCATACTTTGCAGCTTCTAACAAAGCTTTATGCAATTCTGCTCTATCCTTAGCCTTACTAATGCCTACGCTAGACCCCATATTTGCAGGTTTTACGAACATTGGGTAAGGAACCTTTTCTTCAATTTTATCTATCTCTACATCCATAAGATTTATGTCCTCTTTACCATCATCAGACATAAAATCTTCAGAAAATGTAAGTGCATGTTTACAAATCGGCAGACCTGCTTTCGCAAAAATATCTTTAGCTATAGCTTTATCCATGGCTAAAGATGAAGCCAAAACACCACAACCTGCATACGGAATATCAAGCATCTCAAACATACCTTGAATAGTACCATCTTCTCCATATGGACCGTGCAATATAGGCAAAGCAAAATCTATATATTCTTTTAAACTCCCTGGGTTGAAGTCTTTTGCATTCTTCTCCCACTGTCCGTTTTCAATTTCTGCTGTATTTCCCTCAAAGTGTTTCCACTTTCCTTCTTTAGTAATACCAAAGAAAAATGGTTTAAACTTAGTCTTATCAAGTGCGTTAATAACAGAGGCTGCAGACATAAGTGATATCTCATGTTCTCCAGATTTACCTCCAAATATTACACCTATTTTAATCATTTTTATGCCCCCTAAAGTTTTGAAAGAATGTCTGTAAGGCGTTCCTTATTAAATAAATATTTTTTTTCGCAAAATTGGCAAACAAGCTCTGCCTGACCGTCTTCTTCTATTATCTCAGCCAAATCATTTTTTCCTATAGTCATTAAAGCCTTTTCAAGACGTTCTTCACTACAATCACATTTCCAATTAATTTCTCTGAATTCTAATGGCTCTGGCTTATACTGATCTGGCATATCTTCAAATATATGATCTAATAAAGCCTCTAATACACCCTCTTCAGTTTTTCCTGCCGATTGAAGCATTATTTCTTCTATAAGCGTTGTAAGCGGCTTCATTTTTCCAATCATTTCTTCAAGGACATCAACTGCTTCCTCTTCAAATCCAGGCATCATCTGTATAATCATTCCACCTGCACAAAGAACAGATAGATCTCTTGCTATTTTTACACCTAAAGCAACTGAAGAATTTTGCTGCTCTGAAATAAAGAAATAAGCGGTTAAATCATCTGCAATTTCACCACTTACAAGGGCAATACTTCCTACATAAGGATCCTTTAAACCTAAATCTTTAATAACTTTTAATTCTCCTATACCCAGTGAACCACCTACATCTAGCTTTCCTTCTTCTGTAAGAGGAAGGTCAACATCTGGATTTGATATATATCCTTTTACATTTCCATCTGCACTTGATGTAGCTAAGATTTGTTTAGCAGGACCATCACCTGTAAAACTCACAGTCAATTTGTCTCTTTGCCCCTTAAGCATAATGCCCATCAAGCCTGCACCTGTTAAAACACGGCCTAGTGCAGCTGTTGCCAGAGGAGTTGTATCATGAATCTTTCTTGCCTCTTCTACCATGTCTGTGCTGATTGTCAAGTAGACTCTATACATTTTACTTTTATCTATGGCAATTAATGCTTTTCCCATTTTATAATTTCTCCTTTTTTGTAAATACTTTATTTTTTTCTTATATATTCTTACAATTAATTACATTTTAAACAAACCATCAATCAATCGTCTAATCGTCTATTTGCGATTAACTTTATTAGTTAGTTCTTCAGTTAATTGTTTTATTATTTCCTCAGATTCTTGTAAAGTCTTTCCTTTAGCTGATAAATAAATTTTAATTTTAGGTTCTGTCCCTGAAGGTCTAACTGTAAAAGAACTTTTATCTTCTAAAATTACTTCTATAACATCTGATTTAGGAAGCTT
>DAMCXN010000041.1:0-4587 GCA_032096995.1 Aminipila sp. | reverse complement strand
TAATTGGTGCAACTACTTGAGACATGCAACAATATCCAGTTCCCGTATAAGAAACTCGCTCCTGCCTTTTATAGTCTGCCACCTGAATTACTGATTTACCTATAAATTCTTCTGGCAAATTCTCTCTAAATTCATGCATAAGATCTTTCATTACTTCCATGCCTTTAGAACCTTCAAAAGTAAAATCAATCAGCTTATCTTTGTAAAAGCCAAATTCTTCATATAATTTTTCTAATCTATCACTTAAGGTTATTCCTTTTGACTTATAGTAAGCTGCCATTTCGCAGATAAGCATAGCTCCGTTTACAGCATCTTTATCTCTAACATAGCTTCCTGACAAATAACCATAACTTTCTTCAAAGCCAAATATAAACTCTTCTTCTCTATTGTCATTTTCAAGCAATGCAATTTGCTCACCTATAAACTTAAACCCTGTCAGTGTTTTTATTAACTTAATGCCATTTTTTTCTGCAATAGCTTCTGCCATTTTACTAGAAACTATTGTTGTTATAGCAATTGGATTTTTCTTTATGCCCGTCTTTACTTTCTTCAAGATAATATAATCTAAGAGCAGTATACCAACTTCATTACCTGTAAGTAACTTATATGTCGGTTCTTCTCTTTTATTTTCATAGATAGCAATTCCTATTCTATCACAATCAGGATCTGTCGCTAAGAGTAAATCAGGAATATCATTAAGATTCCCCAAATTTATGGCTTCATTGGCCAGATTTTTACAAACAGAAAGTCCAAGCTCTAACGCTTCTCTCTTTTCTGGATTTGGATAAGGACAAGTAGGAAAATTACCATCAGGCAATTCTTGTTCTTTAACTATATCTACCTTTGTAATCCCTAACCTTTGTAATATCTTTCTAACAGGTTTATTCCCTGAACCATTTAAAGGTGTATAAACAACCGAAAGTTCTTTTAAAGCAGCCTTCTCTTCTTCGTTTACCGCTGTACTTTCAGCTTCAACTGCATCAAGATAGGTTTCTAAGGTATCATTTCCTACTATTTTAAGCATACCATTTCCACCTGTGTTTTGTACATCTTCAAATATATCCAATTTCTCTATATATCCAAATATTTTTTGTGCAGCATCTAAAGTAACTTGACAACCAGAGTTATCATATACTTTATATCCATTATATTTAGCTGGATTATGACTAGCTGTAATCATTATACCCATAGCACAATTAAAATGCCTTACAGCAAAAGAAAGCGCTGGTGTAGGCATTAGTTCTTCATATAAATATACATCTATATTATTTGCATTCAATACTTTTGCTACTGTTTTGGCAAAAATACTAGAGTTAATACGACTGTCGTATGATATAGCCACCGCTGGATTTTCTGTTATTTCTTTTCTTTTCAAAGGTGAATCTGTTATATAATCCCCTTCGTTTATGTAGTTTGCTATCCCTTGTGTCGCTTTTGCTACAGTGTATATGTTCATTCTATTTATTCCTGCCCCTAAAATGCCACGTAATCCACCTGTACCAAATTCGACTTCTTTATAAAATCTTTCATATATTTCTTCTTCAGCATTTTGCATCTTTAAACAATTATCTAATTCGTCTAATAATTGTTTATTTATATTTTTTATTTCCTCATCAATATCATCAAGCTTAATTTGCTTTGTTAAAAATTTATACCAAACGTCAAATTTATTTCTCATATGAAAACTCCCTTTTGCTTCCTTTTTTCTCTTCTTTTATAGGTCATTTTACACTATTAACAATATATTTTACCACATAAACATCTTTTTTTCACAAAAAAATCACATTTCAGGGTTAATATATAGGCATAGATTTACTTATTATTTCTTTAAAGAGTAATAAAATATAAATAGTAGGGGGGTTTGTTATATGGATAACTTTAAGAATTATTATTCTGGCTCAAATCATAACGAGCCAATACAAGACGTCAATTTTGTAGTAGTTGATGATTCCTCAAGTTCTGAACATTCAAATGCAACTAAAAACACGAAAAAGAAGAAAAAAATTAATATCAAAATCTCAAAGAGTGGTTTAGCTTTTATCATTGTCTTATGTATGCTAACGTCTACTGCTTTTGGCTTTGCAGGAGCGATGCTTGCAAACCAGTTATCAACAGGCAGTACTGATTTTGGTAAACGAGCTGAATCAACTAATGCATCTAAGACTGGAGCAACTTTAGATCTTTCCACTGAAGGTGATTTAACTACCAAAGAAATTGCTGCATTAAATGCTAACTCAGTAGTAGAAATAAAAACAGAATCTGTAGTTACAGATCCATGGATGCAACAATACGTTACAGAGGGTGCTGGTAGTGGTGTAATTATTTCTTCTGACGGTTTTATTGTAACAAATAATCATGTTATTGAAAATTCTAATAAAATTACAGTGACATTAAAAAATGACAAAGCGTATGAAGCTAAGCTTATCGGAAGAGACAATGAAACAGACTTAGCTGTTTTAAAAATTGACGCAACAGGACTTACGCCAGTTGTCTATGGAGATAGTGATGATTTAAAAGTTGGTGATTTAGCTGTGGTAATCGGTAATCCTTTAGGAAGTTTAGGTGGTACTGTAACATCAGGAATTGTTAGTGCCCTTGATCGTTCTATTACTATTGATGGCAAAAATATGACATTACTTCAAACAGATGCTTCTATTAATCCAGGAAACTCTGGTGGTGGCATGTTTAACCAAAATGGTGAATTAGTAGGTATTATAGTTGCTAAATCTGCTGGCTCAGATGTAGAGGGCTTAGGTTTTGCTATTCCTGTAAATAAAGTGAAAACCATTGCTCAAGAACTCGCTGATTATGGCTATGTTAGAGGTCGAATAGATACAGGTCTTACTTTTGTAGATTTAACTTCTATGAAGAATGCTATCTACTACGGAGTAAGAAGCCTCGGTATTTATATAAAAAGTGTAGATAGTGATCTTGCTAAAAAAGCGGGCTTTGAAAGTGGAGATATGATGTACTATGTAGGCGAGAAAAAAATAGATTCTGCTTCTGATTTAACTAGTGCCTTTGATGGCTATCAGGTTGGAGATAAGGTAAAAATCACTGTAATTCGTGATAATAAAATGAAAGACTTGACTTTAACTCTTGGAGAAAAAACTAGCAGTTAAGTTTTAATATTACATTTAAATGTAATATATAAAATTCCATCAGTTTTGATGTTTAGCAATAAAAAATATGACCGAAGCCCTAAGTCCTCGGTCATATTTTTTTAATTATCTTCTAACAATTCTAAAGTTTTGAATTTTAACTTAATAGCCGTTTGTGTTGGTACATATTCAGTATTGTTTTTTCTCATTTTTAACAATTCATCTGTCATACCCACAGCGGCAAAGGTTGTTGTTTCAAAAGGTTCTAATTGATTAGGATTATCAGAACCATCAATTAAACATAATGGCGGAAATAACACGCACCACCAATTATTACCTTCTCCTTCTCCAATAGTAATATTTAAAGCCTCATAATTTCCCGCAGGAAAAGTCATATCACCATATGCTTTTTCTGGTATCCATCTTACGCCTAACTCTGCTGTTACATTATAGTCATATCCATTTTCTTTTATTATCTGTTCAGCTATTGCTTCTATCAAATCTAAATGTGTCATCAAATAGTCTCTAGATTGTTCTATATCAAGTGACACTTCTTGTGTATTTCTGCTATCTATTACTGCCATAGTTTCGTTTACAGGTTCTTCATTTATATTAGTAACATTATCATTAACACTTTCCTCTTGGCTTTGTTCATTTGCCTCAGAAGTTGGTTTTGAAATATCAGCTTCAACAGTATCATATTTATCCATAGTTTCTTTTATTAAATTTTCATTTACTGCTTCCAAAACTCCATCCCTTACTTTTAATTTAAGAGATTGATCCTCTGAAGAGTTACTATTGGCTACAACGTGAAAACGAATTATTCCAGAATGGTAGTCTTGTTCTTTTAAACTTTGAGTATACCATCCAGTATATAAAATCATGCATATTAAAATAAATAGCATAGCTTGCAATTGTTTTTTATTGAAATTCATAGAAAAACCTCCCGTTCTGGTTTCCTTCCTTATTTTGAAGTATTGCCAACGAGAGGCTTTTTATTCATGCTATATCCATTATTTTTTTAATTTTGTTAAATTTATACATACCAATTTTTTGATAATAGAGAGTTATTTTACTATCAAGAGTTTTTTCCCTGGCGTTAATTGATGTTCTTCACCAAGCTCATTGATTTCGGTTATCATTTCCATAGTAGTTCTATACTTTTTAGCAATACTCCAAAGAGTATCGTTTTCCTTAGTTATATAAACTACCATTCCTGGCTTTGATCCGGGTTCTTCCTTGGACTCAACAAAGCAAACATTTTGTATAACTTGATATTTATCTTGCCCATATACAGAAGAAGAAATAAATAAATTTGCATTAACTTCAATTTGCTTTGCATTGATTCTATCAAACCAAAGTTCCTTTATAGCAATATCACTGTTTGCCTTTGTATCTCCCATGCCCATTGGGATTTCCATAGCACCTCTAAAGTTTACCTCTTTATTTAATCTAAAGGCCGCCTTAGAACTATCTTCAGGTAGAC
>DAMCXN010000040.1:13637-28934 GCA_032096995.1 Aminipila sp. | reverse complement strand
CATGGTTGCGGGAGTAGGACTTGAACCTACGGCCTCCGGGTTATGAGCCCGACGAGCTACCAACTGCTCTATCCCGCGACATTAAGGTTTATACAAACCTAATAACAATTTGAATATTGGTGCCGGAGACCGGGGTCGAACCGGTACGATCGGTAAAGATCGCAGGATTTTAAGTCCTGTGCGTCTGCCAATTCCGCCACTCCGGCGCACCATCGATAATAAATTGCTACTTTTAATTAAATTGGCTCCAAGGGTGGGGCTCGAACCCACAGCCTATCGGTTAACAGCCGAGTGCTCCACCATTGAGCTACCTTGGAACATTTAATAAATAACTTTCGTCTGCTTATTTTTTCCTTTGTTCTCGCTGACGACAAGATTTATTATAAGCCATATCCACTATAAATGTCAACACTTTTTTTAACTTTTTTTATACTTTTTTAACAACTCGATACAAACATTGAAATTCCGACATTTTCCTTTTCTTTTTCTACAATAATTTTATATTATTTTATAAATATAGAAAAAAATATGTAAAATACTTTAGAATTTCTTATTATAATTTCTATTAAATTAAAATAATTATTTTAAACTTGTGATATTCCTTTATTCTATCTAATAAGGAATTCTAAATAGCCTTCCTTATTAGATAGAAATCCACTATATTTAGGCCATACGGACTAATTTATTATTTATGATTTAGCCATCTGAGATTTAATCAATTCTATTTTCTTATTATATTTAGTTTCATTATCTCTATCTCCAAGTTCTTTATAAATCATAACCAATTCTTCCATCGGTTCTATCTGGCTAGGTTTTAATTTAAGAACTTCTTTTAAACATTTTATGGCTTCTTCTTTTTCTTCTACTCTAGAATAAGCAACACCTAAGTAGTAATATAAAGGCCACCAAGTATTAAACTGGCTCTTTACATAAGGCTCTAATTTACTTATACCATCTTCATAGCGTCCTGCCATGACATCGTTGCAGCCAGACTCTATTTTTACAGGAGCCTCTAGTTGTTGTAATCTTTCATTTATTTCTTTTTTATCTTTAGAGTTTCTTGTTTTTTCTATAAAGTCTTTCCATGTTAACTCTGCTTTAACATAAAGTCCTAAATTTAAATAAGCATAACCTAAATAATAATAAGCTTGTGCAAAATCAGGGTGAATCTCTGTAAGCAATTCAAAATAATCAATAGATTCAGCTTTAAGGTTACCTACATAATCCTCTGTTCCACCTTTCAGGTACATCTCTCTACAAACTCTAGCATAACTATACATTGCATCCAAATAATCCGGTTTCAAGCAAAGACAAGCTCTAAACAATACGCAAGCACTATCCAAGTCTTCTTTTTCTGCTGCATCTCTTCCTTTTTTTAAAATACCCTGGAATATTTTATGGTTATATAAGCTCAATAAAAATGCTATGTAATGCTCTGTATATTTAAATTTAGGATTAATTCCTACAATCCATGCCATATTTTCAGCAATATGTAATGTCTTCAGTCCATTTCCCCCTTGAAACTTCTCTACATCCGATTTCCTCAGAGGAATAGGTACACCTTTCATTAATTCCTTTATACCCGATTTTTGTAGAAAATCATCTGAAAATTCATCAAATATAAAATCATTTAAATAAGATTCTAAATACTTACCTACTCTGTCATTTCTTTTTCTTATATCAGTCTCTGCTTCTGCTATTTTGATAGATGGCTTATTTTTATTTAACTTTTTCATATAATCACCTATACCAATTCCCAACCCTTTCTATTAAACTTCTTAATTGCATCCGGATTTAAAGTTTCTCCCATATCGATCGTAAGTAATCTTTTTATCTCATCTGCAACTCCAGGAAGGCTTCTATCCTTCCAGCAAGCATATTGATAAAAAATACGATATAAATCTTCTTTTTTATGTGAACGATTCTGATAACCTTTTAAATAGAAAAAATAAGCAAATTCTTCGTAAAAGTCAAAGGCTGTAGCTTTCACTTTTCCTATAGAATATTTTAAAGTTTTAAAAAAACCTCCACGGTTATAATACAAATCTAAAAGGTTTTCTACCATCTTTAGCCTAGCTATCCCATCTGCTGATATAAATCTATTAGATATCACTTCATAAGGAGCTATATCCCGAAAAACATATTCATACACTTCTTTTTCGTCCCTAATTTTTGTTCCTTTTAAAAGCTTTAAAAAGCCCAATTGAACCTGCTCTGCCCCTAATGAATAAACTCCATTAAAGGAATTTATAAAAGATAAATAATCTTCAAAAGGCAAACCTGCAATTAGATCTACATGAGTATGTATATTTCCTAGATCAATAATTTTCTTAATTTTTTCTAAGAGAGCATCTGTGTTCTTATTCCTATTTACAGTTTCTAAAGTCAATGGATTTAAGCTTTGGATTCCAATTTCTACTTGAAAAAGTCCCCTTCTAGCAGTACTTAACAATTCAACAAATTCGTCATTTATAAGATCTCCACAAATTTCAAAATGAAAGTTGGTAATACCATTATCTTTGTCTAAAATATATTTAACAATCTCATTGCACCGCGCCTTATCATAGTTGAAAGTTCTATCAATAAATTTGACTTGTTTCACTTTTTTTAAAATGAAAAAGTCTAATTCTTTTTTCACTCTCTCCAAAGGTAAAGGCCTAACATGTTTTTCAATAGATGATAAACAATAACTGCATCTAAAAGGACATCCCCTCACCGATTCATAATATATAATTTTATCTTCTTTAGGAATTAAAAAACTATATGGGAAAGGGACATTTTCAAATTCCTGCAAATCCGATACTGGATTTACATATATTTTTCCATTTGCTCTATAAATAAGACCTTTTATTTTTTCAAAAGACCTTTCTTCAAAAACTTCTTCTCCTTCACCTACAATAATATAGTCTACATATTTATGCTTTCTCATAAATTCTATAGAATCATAACTTACTTCAGGCCCCCCTAGCAATATCTTTATATCGGGTCTTGCCTTTTTTATATTTTCAGCTAAGTATAAAGTTTTCGTAATATTCCAAATATAGCAGGAAAAACATATTACATTATATCCACCTCTAATTATCTCTGTATACACATAGTCCTCTGGATTGTTTATAGTAAACTCTCTCATATCGATAGCTCGTCTATTCTCAATTGCAGACATATACAAATATTTTAGAGCTAGATTTGAATGAATATATTTAGCATTTAACGTCGTAAGTAATATTTTCATACAAAGTTTCTCGTACTTATAAGTTTTTATTATAACGCTCTGAATCTTTCATCTTTAATAAGGTTTGTATCTAACATAGCCTTTTTAAGTTGATTCATCATTCTGTCTTTATCTTGAGGTAAATCACCTCTCAAGGAAACATAATTAGAAGCATGATTACTTCTAAAAATACATTTCTTTGTAACCTTTATGTTCTTTAGCATAAGTGCTGTTTCTCCTAACACTTCTTCAGCTGTAAGAACTTTGAATCTTCCTTCTTTAATATCTTTATATATTGGCGCTACTGGATCTACCATTAGGGTTAATAATCCTACATAAGAAGGCTGCATTTCTGTAATCATACTTGCAGTGTCTATAGCATGTTCCTCCATATATTCTGTTCCACCTAGCCCTGAAATAAAAGTTACAGAAGATTTGATCCCTGCTTGTTCTATTTTTTTTACAACTTCAATGATTTCTTCTCTAGTAGCCCCTTTATTTACAGCCTCAAGCACCTTTGGACTTCCTGATTCAGCACCTATATAAATAATTCCGATTCCATTTTGGTATAACTGCACAAGCTCCTCATGACTTTTAGAAAGTACATCTTGAGGTGCTCCGTAAATACCAACTCTTTGACATTCAGGAAACAATTTTTTTATCCTTTCCAATATCAGCATAAGCTTTTTATTAGATAAACAAAGTGCATCTCCATCCGCCAAAAAAATCTTTTCCACATGTTTGTAGTACTTCCTTGCCATCTCTAAGTCTTCTAAAACTTCTTGAACATTTCTAACTCGGAATTGTTTATCTTTAAACATACTACAAAACGTACACTTATTATGAGTACAGCCAATAGTCACTTGGACTATTAGACTGTACGCTTCACTCGGGGGTCTAAATATATTTCCTTCGTAACGCATAAAACCTCCATAAATAACATATTAACAAACTACATCTTCTCAGGAGCTTGCATTCCTAACAAATGTAGACCATTCTTAATAGTATTCTTAGCTGCTATTACAAGTGCTAACTTTGCAAGCTTCTCAGCTTCATCATCAACTAAAATGTGCTCATCATGATAAAATCTGTTGAAACTTTGTGCAATATCAACGATATGTCTTGTTACAATAGAAGGTTCATACTTTTCTCCAGCTTCAACAATAACTTGTGGGAATTCATAAATAAGCTTTGCTAAAGTATATGAACTATCTGAAAGAACATGTGACATATCAAGTGCAGATACTTCACTAGCTTTTTTAACTAATTCATCTCCTGCTTTTCTTAAAACACTAGCTGCTCTTGCATGAGTATATTGTACATATGGGCCAGTTTCTCCTTCGAAGTTAAGAACTTTATCCCAAGAGAAAACATAATCCTTAATTCTGTTATTTGATAGTTCTTGGAACACAACTGCACCAATACCTACCATTTTTGCAGTATCATCAATATTATCAGTTGCAACATTCTTTTCCCTTATAATTTCTTTAGTCTGCTCAACAGCACGGTTTAGAACATCTTCAAGGAAAACTACTCTACCATGTCTTGTAGACATAGTTCCTTCTTCTAAACTTACAAGACCAAACGGAATGTGAACACAATCTTTAGCCCAATCGCAACCCATAAGTTCAACAATTTTAAACCATTGCTGGAAGTGAAGATTCTGTTGAGAAGCAACAATATATAAATTTTTATAAAAATCATAAGTTTCTTTTCTATATACAGCAGCAGCAATGTCTCTTGTGATATATAAAGTTGAACCATCTTTCTTTGTTATAAGTGCTGGTGACATGCCATATTTTTCAAGGTCAACAATATTAGCACCTTCTGATTCAACAAGTAAATTATCATCCTTTAGCCAATCAACTATTCTTCCCATTTTATCAGAATAGAAGCTTTCACCTGCATATGAGTCAAAAGAAATGCCAAGCATATCATAAACACGATTAAATTCTTTTAAGCTTTCATCTCTGAACCACTGCCAAAGTTCTACTTCTTCTGGTTCACCATTTTCAAGTCTTGTAAATACCGCTCTTGCTTCATCATCAAGGCTAGGATCATTTTCAACTTCAATATGGAACTTAGTATAGTATTCTAGCAATGTCTTGATTGGAGCATTAATAACATCTTCTTTATTTCCCCATTTTTTATATGCAACAATCATTTTGCCAAACTGAGTACCATAGTCTCCTAAATGATTAATTCTAACAGTATCATATCCAAGAAAATCATATATTTTATAAATTGAATTACCAATTACTGTACTTCTTATATGTCCAATATGGAAAGGTTTTGCAATATTAGGTGATGAATATTCAACTATAACCTTTTTATTTGCACCAAGAGTATCTCTTCCATAATCGTCACCTTCATGAACAGCTTCTTTTACAACCTCTTCCATAAAGCTTTTTCTTGAAAGGAACATATTTACATAAGCATTTACATTTTCAACTTTATTAAACATATCTTTGTCTTGAAGTTTAGCTGCAATATCCTTAGCAATTAAAGGCGGTGCCTTTCTTAAGGTCTTTGCTAATTTAAAGCATGGAAAAGCATAATCCCCCATTTTGTCGTCTGCAGGAACTTCTACCATTGACATTACTTCTTCTAATGTAAGTCCATCAACAACTTCGCAGATTATTTCTGCAATCTTCTTCTTGTAATTTATCATAATTTAAACCTCCAGATTTATTTCCAATTCACTTACAGTCTTTACACCTTTTTGTTTTAAATAAGCTGCAAAAAAGCCATCTCCCTCAATTATTTTATGTGAAAAAGACCCATCGTAAATAGTTCCACTTCCACAAGAAGGACTTCTAGCTTTTAGAATCGCACCTTCAATTTCTTCACCTAGTTCATTAGCCTTTTTAATAGCTTCATTCCATGAAACTTCACAGCCTCGCTTAAATTCCTCTGTTAAATCTAGGCCTTCTTTATTTATTACTCTGCCATTTAAAATTTCTGCAGGTAGCCTTGGAGTTGTCAATCCTCCTTGCACTTCTGGACACACCGCAATATAATTATGCTTTTCGGAAAAAGTCTTTACCCATTCGATAAAATTATTTCCCCCATTATATTTGCAATTTTCTCCTAGTAAACACCCACTAATTATATACATCTCTTTTTTCCTTTTTAATAAGCTAACTATACTTTATTTAAGCTTTACTACAGTAACACCGTCGCCACCTTCATTAAAAGCACCTTTTCTAAATGAGTCAACATGCTTGTTTTTCTTAAACATAGTTTGTAATCCACTTCTAAGAATACCTTCTCCACGACCATGTATAATGGTTACCTCTTTCAAGCCTGCCATATAAGCATCATCTAAATATTTATCTACTTCCATAATAGCATCTTCAAGATTTCTACCTCGAACATTTAATGATAAAGAAACACTTTGTGCTTTGGACTTATATAAGCTACCATACTTAGTTCTATTAGTAGTTGTTTTTTTCTTCTTTTTGCTACCATCATTTATAAGCATTAGATTTTTAACATTAACATTTGCTTTTAATAATCCTACCTGAACAAATAAGTCACCTTTGTCATCAGGTAAAGATAAAATCTCACCATTTTGATCTAAAGTTAGAACTTTAACCCTATCCCCAATTTTTAATTGATCAATAGTTACAGGGTTGTAGTTTTCAGGAACCTGAATAGTTTCTCTATATTTTAAATCAGTTTGCTTAATTCTCCGCTTGCTTTCAGCAAGTCTGGCATGTCTTTCTGCCATGGAATCCATCTTATCTATATCTTTAAGCTTTTGCTGTGTTTCTTGAGCAACTTCTTTTGCTTCTTTAAGAATATCTCTTGCTTCAGCCTTAGCTTTAGCTAGAACTTTTTCCTTTTGTTCTTCTAATTTTTTTATTTTCTTATCAAGTTCTTCCTTTTGCCGCTTCATTTCAAGATTTATAAAAATAGCCTCATCTCTCTCAGCTTCAGCTAACTTTTTATCTTCTTCAATTGAACTTATAACATTTTCAAATTCAATATCACCTTTATCTAGCAAAGTTCTAGCTTTCTCAATTATTCTACTAGGTAATCCTAGCTTTTCCGATATCTCAAATGCATTAGATTTACCCGGTATACCAATGGTCAATTTGTAAGTAGGACTTAAAGTCTCTACATTAAATTCCATTGATGCATTTTGTACTCCACTAGTTTCTAGAGCATATTTTTTAATTTCAGTATAATGGGTAGTAGCAATAGTTCTTGCTCCCTTTTTATATAAGTCATCTAATACTGAGATAGCAAGAGCAGCTCCTTCTGTAGGATCTGTTCCTGCTCCAAGTTCATCTACAAGTACTAAAGTATTTTCATCTGCACTGGACACTATATCCACAATGTTATTCATATGAGAAGAAAAAGTACTTAAACTTTGTTCTATACTTTGTTCATCCCCTATGTCTGCATAAATCTTCTTAAATATAGGCATTACTGTTCCAGACCCTGCCGGAATATGAAGTCCACTTTGAACCATCATCGCAAATAAACCTATTGTTTTTAAAGTTACAGTTTTTCCTCCTGTATTAGGTCCAGTTATAACCAACGTATTGTAGTTTTCTCCTAAAGATACATTTATAGGAACAACCTTTTCTACGTCCAAAAGAGGATGCCGCCCGTTCTTTATATCAATAATTCCTTCTTCACTTAGTTTTACATCATTACCCTTATATTCACAGCTTAGTTTTCCTTTTGCAAAAATTAAATCTAGCTTAACTAATATATCTTGATTATTTAAGAGCTCGTGATAATGTTCTGCAACAAAACTTGATAATTCAGCAAGAATTCTTTGAATTTCTTTTTTCTCTGCTAGTTCCAATTCTCTAAGTTCATTATTTAGGTTAACAATGGGCTGTGGCTCTATAAAAAGAGTTGCCCCTGTGGAAGACTGATCATGAACAATTCCCGGAAATTTACTTTTATGCTCAAGTTTTACTGGAATTACATATCTGCCTTGCCTCATGGTTACAATGGAATCTTGAAGAAGCATCTTATTGTCTGATGAATTTAAAATATGATTTAATTTTGCTTTAACAGCCTCATTTTGTCTATTTATACTTCTTCTGATTTGCTTTAATTCCGAGCTAGCATTATCAGCCATCTCGTCTTCAGAAATAATACATCTATCAATATTATCTTCTAATTTTTTCTGTATAGAAATTAATTCTGATAATTCATTTATAATAGGAAGTTTCGGTAAATCCGACTTTAAGAAAGTTACAACATTTCGTGCCACATGTAAGTTATAAAGCACTTCCAGAAGTTGCTTCATAGTTAATGTCCCACCTTTTCGTGCAAAATGAAGACTTTTCTCAATATCATAAAAACTTCCTAGAGGTAATGCTCCTTTATGCACAATAACGGAAACCGCTTCCGAGGTTTCCGCTAACAATTCTTCAATTAAGTATACATCAACAAAAGGCTTAAGTTCTGAAATGACTTTTTTAGTCATTTCAGAACCTGCCCCTGCTTTAAGTTTCTCAATTATTTTATTATACTCAAGTACTTTATATGTTTTTTCATTCATTGGCTTTTATTCCATTTTCTTTTTATATCTATCGATTTCTCCCTTTAGCTGAATATTCTCCATCTGTATATCAAAGAAACTACTTTCTAAATCTTTATATTTTGCCTCAAGTTCATTAACGATATCACTGGAAGATTCCATAATCTGACCTTCTATCTTTGCAGAATCTTCTTTCAATCTATTTATTTCTAGTTCTTTTTCTTCAATTAGTTTTTGTAAATCAGCAAATTGATTTTGAAAGCTTTCTTTTAACTCATCTTTTTGATTATTCAATTCTTTTATTTCTTCTATCTGCTGTATATGACTTTTTTTAGCCTCTTCCCAAAGCTGCACATAATGCTCTGTATTTTTCTCTGATTGAGCATTTGTAGCTTCTAGATGCTGAAATCTTTCTAAAGCAGTAAAATAATCATCAGCAATATTTACTGAAGATAACACAGCTACAGAGGATGCCGAACCCGAATTTAATGCTTGGGAGATTTCCTTCATTTTGACATCAACATAATCCGCAACCTTTATAATGTGTTCTCTGGGTTTGCTACCCATAATGGTATATTCCTGGCCAAAAATTTTAACGGTTACTTTATTATTCTCCATTCTATATATTCCCCCTTGCAACTAAATTTTACATTTCTCTTAATACGGCATCTAGCTCGCTTTTAAGTGATTCTAATACTTTATTATGAACCTTAGCAACATCTTCATCAGTTAAAGTCATCTCATTTGATCTATAAATAAGATTGAAAGCTACACTTTTTTTACCTTCTTCCACTTGCTGTCCTCTATATACATCAAATAATTCTGCTTTCTCTAATATTTTGCCTCCATTATCCTTTATTATAGCCTTAATTTTTCCAACTTGTACAGATTCATCTACAAGAAGAGCGATGTCTCTAGAAGTTGAAGGGTATTTGGGCAATGGTTTATACACTACAGTTCTATCTGCTTTACTTAATACATTGTCAAAGAATAATTCGCAAACATAGCATCTAGTAGATATATCATATTTTTCAGTAACATCAGGGTGAACTTCGCCCATTATTCCAAGTTCTATATCATCATAAACTATTCTTGCACATCTACCTGGATGATATACTCCATATTCACTTTCACTTTCAAATCTAACATCTGTCATACCTAATACCTGCAATAATTCAACAACCATACCTTTTAAAGTATAGAAGTCCTCTTCTTTCCCATATACACCTATGCACATAGAATCTGATTCTTCAGGCAATTGATTAGGATCTGCAAGATTAGCCATAAAAGTATTTCCTATTTCAAAAGCTCTTACTTCAGCGATATTTCTTCTATAGTTTGTACCTAAAACTTCCATCATATTCGGAGTTAAAATTGTACGCATTACAGAAGTTTCTTCTCCTAAAGGATTAATTAGTTTAACAAAACTTCTTTCCCAAGAGTCCTCATCAATTCTTACATTATCTACGCTTCTAGGACTACAGAAAGAATATGTCTGGATTTCATTAGCACCAAGAGCGCACATTGTATCCCTAGCAAGATCCTTAAGAGTTCTTTCTATTGATTTACATGCTTCAGTATTACTTTTCGGCAATGTCACAGGCAACTTATCATACCCATACATTCTAGCAATTTCTTCAACATAATCTTCTTCAATTTCAAGATCCTGTCTAATAGTAGGAGGGGTAATTGTCATAATGTTACCTTCTCCCTCTACTTTCATTTCAAGGCGCTCAAAGATTTCAACCATAGCCTCTCTGCTAAGTTCAATTCCTAGTACCTTATTGATCCTATCTACTCTAACATCCAAGGTTTTAGCCTTTTCAACTGTAGGATATGCATCAACACTTCCTTTGCATACAGTACCTGCTCCTAACATTTCAATTAGTTTGCATACTCTATCAGCCGCAGCTTCACAAAGATTAGGGTCTATACCCTTTTCAAATCGAGATGAAGCTTCTGTTCTAAGGCTTAAGCTCTTTGAAGTAGTTCTAATACTATCCCCATTAAAATTAGCAGATTCTATAAGGATAGTTGTAGTATCATTTTCTATTTCTGAATTCATACCACCCATAACTCCAGCAATTGCTACAGCTTTCTTACCATCTTTTATTAAAAGCATGTCCTTATTAAGCTTTCTTTCTGTTCCATCAAGAGTAGTAAAAAGCTCTCCTTCGTTTGCTGTGTCTACCACAATCTTATTTTCTTCAATTCTTCTAATATCAAAAGCATGTAGAGGTTGACCATATTCAAGCATTACATAATTCGTAATATCTACAATATTATTTATAGGTCTCATCCCTGCTGTCATTAGCTTCTTTTGAAGCCACCAAGGTGATTGCTCAATTTTTACATTTGTTACCACTCTCGCTACATATCTCTTACATAATTCTGGTTTATTTATTTCAACTTTAATATAATCTTCTGAATTTCCGTTTTCATTAGTACAAACAGTATCTGGATAATGAAGTTCCTCTTTAAAAGTTGCAGCCGCTTCTCTAGCCATACCAATCATAGAAAGACAATCAGGTCTATTCGGAGTGATTTCAAAATCTACAGTAGCTACTTTTAATCCTAAAGCTTCTGTAATTTCCTGCCCAATTGTATATCTTTCTTCCAGAATCCAAATTCCTTCTTTATGCGCCGCAGGAACAACTTTATCATCAAATCCAAGTTCACCTGCTGAGCAAAGCATACCAAAAGATTCAACGCCTCTTAGTTTGCCTTTTTTTATTTTCACTCCATCTTCTTTCTTTGGTTGTCCATGAAGTGGTCCTGGTATAGTACTTCCATGAAGTGCTACTGGTACATATGCTCCTTCAAAAACATTCGGTGCTCCCGTTACAATCTGTACTGGTTCATCTTGTCCAACTTCAAGTTGGCAAATAACAAGTTTATCTGCATCAGGATGCTTCTCGATTTTTAAAATCTTACCAACAACTACTTTATCTGTATTTTTACCAAAATATTCTACAGTCTCAAGGTTTGAGCCTGACATAATCATTCTATCGCAGAATTCATCTACATCTGCTTTTATATCTGTATAATCTTTAAGCCATTCTACTGGAACTAACATCTATGGTACCTCCTATTTAAACTGGTTGATGAATCTCATATCATTTTCATAAAAGTTTCTTATATCATCAACTCCATATTTAAGCATTGCTATTCTTTCTACACCCATACCAAAGGCAAACCCTGTGTACTTTTCAGTATCTATTTTTCCAACCTTAAGTACGTTTGGATGTACCATACCACAACCTAAGATTTCAATCCAGCCGCTACCTTTACATACATTGCAACCTTTTCCTCCGCACTTAAAGCAAGAAACATCCATTTCTGCACTAGGTTCAGTAAACGGGAAATGATGTGGTCTAAATTTAGTTTTAGAATCAGAACCAAACATCTGTTTTGCAAAGCTATCTAAAGTACCTTTTAAATCAGACATAGTTATGCCTTCATCAATCACAAGCCCCTCTACTTGATGGAACATTGGAGAGTGGGTAGCATCAGGAGTATCACATCTAAAACATCTCCCTGGTGAAATAATCTTAATCGGAGGTTTCTGTTTCATAAGTGTCCTAGCCTGCACTGGAGAAGTCTGTGTTCTAAGTAACGTATCTTCTGTTATATAGAAAGTATCAGAAAAATCTCTTGCTGGATGATTTGGACCTGCATTTAATGCATCAAAGTTGTTAAATACAGTCTCAACCTCAGGTCCTTCTGCTATTGAAAATCCCATTGACATAAATACTCTTGAAATTTCCTCTATAGTTATAGTAAGTGGATGCTTAACACCAATATTATGTCTAGCTCCTGGTTCTGTAACATCAATAGTTTCATGTCTAAACTTTTCCTGTCTTGCAGCTTCTTTTACCATAGCAAATTTTTCTTCAAGTAAGCCTTCTATTTCCGTTCTTACACTATTCGCCGCTTGACCAAGAGCTTTTCTATCTTCTGGAGCCAATTTACCCATGGATTTTAGAATGTTTGTCAATTCACCCTTCTTACCAAGAACTTTAACTCTAATTTCTTCTGTTTCAACTTGTGAGGAAGCTTTTATTATTTGTTCTTTCGCTTCCTGCAAAATCCTACTTAATTGAGTCTGCATTTTATAATCCTCTCTATATCTTTATTTAATATATATCAATTTATTTTACTACTCAGTGTCTCATAGCTTCATACATAAGTATAGCAGCTGCCACTGATGCATTTAAAGATTCTATTGAGCCCCACATAGGAATCTTAATAACTACATCTGATTGTTTTTTAAATTCTTCACAAATGCCATTTCCTTCATTTCCTATCACTAAGCCTACATCTTTAGTCAAGTCTATATCATAATAGTATTTATTAGTTTCAAAGCCAGTACTTACAATACGCTTACCATTTTTTTTGAGTATTTGTATTGCTTCTTCTGGAGATTCTATAAATAACATGGGAACTCTAAAAAGAGATCCTGTACAAGACCTAACTACTTTAGGGGAGAATACATCTACAGTTCCCCTTAAAATCATTATACCTTCATATCCTGCAGCATCAGCAGTTCTTATAATAGTACCTACGTTGCCCGGATCTTGTAATCTATCTAAAACTAGAATATTTCCTTTTTTATCTTTTTTATAATTAAAAAACTCACGTTCTGAGAACTTCAATTTGTTTACTATTCCAATAATTCCCTGAGATTTTTCTGTCTGAGTTAATTTTTTAAAAAGCTTTTCTTCAAAAACAAGTATTCTATCATTTTCTTTCTTACTAATTCCTATTTCAATAGCATACTTTTCATAAAGTTCTACTATTTCACTATTTTCCATGGTTGCTTCATTTATTATGATAAAGTCAGGAAGTACATTATTTTTTAAGGCCTCTTCTATAAGATTAGGCCCTTCTATAATATATTTCCCCAATTTATCACGATATTTTTTATTTTCCAGCTGTAAACACATTTTAAATATTTTATTGTCATTTGAAGCAATTTTCTTCATAAACCACCATTTTTTTATATTATACTACTTAAACCCTATTAATCAAAGAAAAAGCCGGTTTCTATACCGGCTTTCTACGCATTAAATTAAAAACCATTTCTTTCTCTATTCAAAAAAGACGGTATCACAAAGCCAGAACCTCCGCCTGACAACAAGTCCTCTTCTTTTTGCTCAGGTTGTTCAGGAGCCGTTTCTTGTTGAGGCTTGTCCTGTTCTGCATTCTGAGCATTTGGTTGGGTAAATAATCCCGCAACAGTTTCACTAGGTCTTTGTTCAAAGCCTGTAGCAATAACTGTAACCAAGATTTCGTCTTGAAGTTCTTCTTTAATAGAAGCACCAAAGATAACAATTGCGTCATCCCCTGCAGCATCTTCAATCTGAGCTGCCGCTTGGCTAACTTCAAGCATTCCCATGTCATATCCTCCCATGATGTTAAGGATAATCGCTTTAGCACCATCAATTGAAGTTTCAAGTAGTGGACTTTCTATAGCATTTTTAACAGCTTCTTCAACTCTATTATCACCTGAAGCTCTACCAACACCCATGTGAGCAATACCTCTATCACTCATAACAGTCTTAACGTCAGCAAAGTCTAAGTTAATTAATCCAGCTTCAGCTATTAAATCTGAAATACCTTGTACACCTTGTTTTAAAACTTCATCTGCCATACTAAAAGCTTGTAACATTGAAGTGTTTTTCTCAGCTACTTGAAGTAGCCTGTCATTTGGAACTACTACCAGAGAATCTACATATTTTTTAAGTAAATTAATTCCTAATTCAGCATGTTGTCTTCTTCTCTTACCTTCAAAAGTAAAAGGTTTTGTAACAACTCCTACTGTAAGTATGTCCATATCTTTTGCAATCTTTGCAATTACCGGTGCAGCACCAGTTCCTGTTCCACCGCCCATACCGGCAGTGATAAAGACCATATCAGATCCTTGAATAAACTTAGTAATATCTTCAATATTTTCTTCTGCGGCTTTCTGGCCTATTTCAGGATTAGCTCCTGCACCAAGCCCTTTGGTCAATTTTTCACCTATCTGAATTTTTGTTTCTGCTAAGCTTCCAATCAAAGCCTGCTTGTCCGTATTAACCGCCATATAAGTAACGCCCTTCAGGCCTTTTTCAATCATTCGATTCACAGCGTTGCAGCCACCGCCACCAACGCCTATAACCTTTATTTGGGCAGCATTTTGTTCATTTACTTCAAACTGCAGCATTATAAAGTAACCTCCTGTCACTATAGCACAAAATTAAAATACATTCTAATGCGTTATTATACCATAAATAATGTATGTTTGCACTACTATTCCTCAATATTTTGATTATTTTTTAGTTCGTTTTTTCGAGTTTTTCTCTCAAAGTATTTATCTATAGCAAGCCTTCTTATAACCGCTAAATTGTTAAAAAGTCTACCCCCAAAAACAAATATAGCAGCAAAATAAAGCGGCACGCCTAGTTTATCACCTACATAAGTTAAAACTATTGCTAACAAAGCATTAGTAATAAATCCTGATATAAAAATAATATTGTTATATCGTCCCTCCATCATGGAACGTGTTGCACCAACAATAGAATCCATAGCTGCTAAA
>DAMCXN010000040.1:0-13627 GCA_032096995.1 Aminipila sp. | reverse complement strand
GTAGAATGAAAATTCAGCTGGATACGTAATGTCAAGTCCAAACCCCAGTGCCAGCCCTAACGCTAGCCCAATTATAACCGCTAAAATCAATTTGTTTCCTCCCCTTGAAACTTTTTCATATATTTATATATATATTCTTTAGAAACAGCATCAATTATAATATCATCTCTTAGCCTTACCTCAAATTGAACCCCCCAGTTTTTAAGCGAAGTGCCATATCCGTCGGGTCCTACAAGAGAAGCTGCCATTCTTTTACCATCACCTATAGCTTTTATTTTAAAGGGCCTTGCATAAACTTCTCCATTTATTCTAACAGTATATCCAGAACAAGAAACAGAAGTGTTTGGAGTAATTCTTTGACCATTTACAGAAATAGCCTCTGCCCCGCATCTATTCAATTCATTTATTATCATAATTATGTCCATATCATGAACAAGTAAATTATTTATGCTTTCTCCAAAATACAGCTCTCTTTTTCCATCATCTATAATTACTACTACTCCAGACCCTTCTACAGTCTGTTTGCCACTAGATATCTTATATTTTTCTACTTCTTCAGAAAGATTTTCTTTTAAATCCTTATCTAGTTTTCCCTCGCTACCATTTTCTAACTTGTTTTCATAATTTTCAAGTTTAGATTTAGTACTTTCCATCAGACTCTTTAATTTTATAATTTCATCTCTCTCACTATTGATTGTTATCTTATAGTCTTCAATAGTTTTAGGAGACACGTATAATCTTTGTCCATCACTAACCCTTACCTGAGAAGCAAAACCAATTCCTATAACTACGCAAATTAGAAATATAATTAAAATTATTTTCTTATTCATAATACACCTGCCACTATTCGGTTTCATCATTAGAAATTATTGATTCTGCATATTTAAACTTTATAGTACCAGTATATCTAGGAATTGTAATATCATCTTTTTCTTCAGTAGAAACTATTAAGTTATATTTCATTTTCATAGTTTCTATTATTCCACTCCTTATATTTATGGCATCATGAATAGTCTCAGGATTACCAATAGCCTTAATATAATAAGGAGGAGCTGTAGGAGTCCCATTAATGTTAACATTACTTCCTGCCATGCTAATTTCTGTCGTAGCCATAATTCGCTGCTCATTTATTGAAATAGCTTCTGCTCCAGCTTCTTTTAATTTATTAACTAGTCCTAAAAGTAGCTCATAATTATACATAATAGTACTGAAATCTTGTTCATATTCATCCACTGAAACCGGGTCTTTAACAGTAACTAAAACCCCTGGTCCTTGAACATCTAAAACGCCTGCTGACATTTTATACTTTTCTAGGTCTGATACAAGTCCATTAATAAAATCATCTTCTTCAGCTTTTTGACTTTCTATAGAGTTCAATCTATCTTCTAGCTCCATAAGCTCTTGCACCACGAGGTCCTTCTCATTTTTAACCATTTTTAATTCAGCTTCGTATCCTCTAACCTTAGCTAAAGGAACAAGGCCACCCTGATCAGCACCAGCAGTCATTCTTAATTGGATCGATAAAATCAACCCTATAAAAAGAGCTAGCAATCCTATAACAATTAAACCACTGTGTTTCTTCATTCTTTTCTCTCCTACTCAACATTTGGATCAAAGGAACAATAATTATCACTTCCTATTTTTATAATTCCTCTTTCTATACCTTTACTGTACATCTCATATAACGTTTTTTCAAGATTACCATTTTTAATACTTTCTGTTAAATTTTCAGGAGTACCTTCACAAATAAGTTGATCGTATATATGTGCCTTTATTATAACATTAGAAATATCAATTTTCTTAAAAAATATATCTGAATCCTCAATAGATTTAATCATATTAAGCGTACCTGTTAAAATCGAGTTTTCTTCTACTTCTAAAGGCTTTCCTTCCTTGGCTTTTTTAACAGTAAACCCTTGAATTATAGTAATTTTAGGTTCTAATTCTGCTTTTCTAAGAACCATTCCATTTTCATCTATAATAATATAAGAATCTGCAATTTGTATAGCTGCCTGCTCAGTTCTTTCTGTAACTTGAATTACTATAGTTGAAGGCAGTTTCCTTTTAATCACGATGCTTTCAAAATATGGATCTTTAAGAAGCTTATCTTTTATATCACTCTTTTTCAGCTTAAAAATATTTTTCCCTACTTTTATTCCAGCCTTGTCCTTTACTTGCTCAACTGTATAATAACTATTGTTTTGTATTTTCACCGAATTAATATCAAACAATTCGGACGTAATCAAAAAATACAAACCAGCTCCTATAGTTATTATCACTAATAACCTTAGGAGATAGTTTTTTTTCTTTCGTTTTTTCTTCTTTCTAGCTTTTTCCGTCATTTGTTTTTCTAATATCTGCTCCCAATTTTCTTAAATTCTGAGAAAAGTTTGCATATCCTCTCTCTATATGTTCAATACCGTCAATAATAGTTTCACCTTGAGCCATAAGTCCCGCAATTACTAAAGAAGCTCCGCCCCTTAAATCTGTCGCAGAGATTTTGCAACCCTTCAATTCATCTACACCATTTATTATAGCATAATTATCTTTAACATATATATCTGCTCCCAATTTTTTTAACTCATTTGTAAAGGCAAAGCGGTTTTCAAAAATATTTTCTTCAACATAACTTTTACCCTTAGCTAAAGTTAACATTGTCAAAAAAGGTGATTGCAAATCAGTAGGAAATCCTGGGTAAGGAGACGTAATTATTTTCTCCAAAGAAGACAGTCTTTCACATGATTTAAGATATATTTTATCTCTTTCTACCCTGACTATGCAACCTGTTTCTTCAAGCTTTTCTAAAATACTTTTTATATGATTTCCCTCAGAGTTCCTTATAAGGATTTCTCCTCCTGTTGCTGCGGTTGCAACTAAATATGTACCACACTCAATTCTATCTGGTATGATTCTATGAATCCCACCATGTAGTTCTTTGCAACCATTTATATATATAGTATTTGTCCCAGCTCCTTGAATCTTGGCCCCGCAAGAATTTAAAAAATCCTGTAAATCAACAATTTCAGGTTCTCTTGCACAATTTTTCAATATTGTTTGACCTTCAGCATTTACTGCGGCCATTATAGCATTTTCAGTAGCACCTACACTAGGAAAATCAAATTCTATTGGGGTTCCTCTAAGTTTATTTGCTTTACATATTATTACATCGTCCTTCTCTGTTATTTCTGTTCCCAGCTTTCTCAAAGCATATAAATGTAAGTCTATAGGCCTACTTCCAATATTACAACCTCCTGGTTGGCTTATTACTGCACTTCCGCATCTTCCAAGTAGGGCGCCTAACAAAAAAACTGATGATCTCATTTCTTTCATTCTTTTCAAAGAGATAGTATCAGCAACTAATCCCTTAGAATTAACAGTTATATTTTCGCCATTGGTGTCTGTCTTACATCCCAATTCATTTAGAATTTTTTTCATGCTACAAACATCCGTTATTTCTGGGATGTTAGAAAGTATACATTCCTCCCCACACAATATAGTAGCTGCCAGTATTGGCAGTGCAGCATTTTTAGCTCCTTTTACACTGTATTCACCATTAACTTTATTGCCGCCCCGTATATGATATGATTCCAAAACAGATACACCTCCACTATTATTAATATATAATATGAGAAGGTGTGTATTTTGTTACAGTTTACACGCTAATTGTTCATAAATTATTTTA
Organism: Aminipila sp.; assembly: GCA_032096995.1. Taxonomy (GTDB): domain Bacteria; phylum Bacillota; class Clostridia; order Peptostreptococcales; family Anaerovoracaceae; genus Aminipila. The sequence goes on along the minus strand of DAMCXN010000040.1, from coordinate 9,945 downwards.
GTAGCATCACAAGGTGCGATAGCCGCACTGGCTTTTTCCATTTCTCTAATTTTCTCAGGGCTAGCCTTTAAGTGTGATATAATCTTAAGAAGCGATTCTTTAGTTAAATCTTTTTCCTCAACAATAATCGCTCCACCTTTATCTGCAACGGCTTTAGCATTAAAGTATTGATGATTTCCTGTAACATTAGGTGAAGGTATTAAAACCGAGGCCTTACCACAAACCGTTATTTCTGAAACTGTCAACGCTCCAGATCGACTTATAATCAAATCCGCTGCACCTAAGTAGTCTTGCATATTGTTAATATATTTTTTTATATGAATATTTCCACTATTAATAAAACCATCACTTTTCATTTGTTTTAGAATTTTATCATAATAAATACTACCTGTGACAAAAAACAAAGTCACATTTTTAACGCCATTTAATTGATTTGCTACCTCTACCATTACATCATTAATTTTGCCTGCTCCACGGCTTCCGCCAAAGCATAAAATAACAAAATTATCATTTGATTCCCCAATGCATTTTCTTGCATTTTTTTTATCTATATAAAAAAATGCACTTCTTACTGGATTTCCTGATAAAATTAATTTTTCTTTATTTTTAAAATATTTTTCTGCATCAGCAAAACTTATAAATACATTCTCAACATATTTTTCAAGTAATTTATTTGTCATACCTGGAAAAGCATTTTGTTCATGTATATAAGTTTTTATACCCATTTTATGAGCAGCTCTAACTACAGGGCCACATACATATCCACCTGTACCTATCACAATATCTGGTCTAAAATCTTTTATTATCTTCCTTGCTTCCTTGTTACCTTTTAAAAGATCTTTCACTACTTTTATATTTTTTATTGGATTTTTTCTATTAAAACCACTAACAGTTATAAATTTAATTTTATAACCATTTTGAGGTACTAAATCTTTTTCAAGACCTTTTTTTGTTCCTACAAAAAGTATTTCTGCCTCAGGGCTTCTTTCTTTTATTTTTTCTGCAATTGCAATAGCCGGATAAATATGTCCTCCGGTTCCGCCTCCAGTCATAATAACTCTCATAAGTCAAACCTCTTTTCTAAGCCTCTATTTGTTTTTTATTCTACAGCGACTGTATGTCTTGATATATTTAATAGTATTCCCACAGAAGCCATGAAGATCATTAATGCGTTACCTCCATAACTTACAAAAGGTAAAGTAACTCCCGTAGGTGGCATAGATGAAGTAACAACTGCAATATTTAAAATCACTTGTATGCCAATCATTATAGATATACCTGATGCAAGCAACGTTCCAAATAAGTCTGGAGCATTAATGGCAATATGAATCCCTCTCCAAACTAAAACAACGTATACTGTAATTAAAATCAAGCACCCTATAAATCCTAATTCCTCCCCAATTATAGAAAAAACAAAGTCATTTTGAGGTTCTGGAAGGTAAAGATTTTTTTGTATACTCTTTCCTAACCCTAATCCAAAAAGTCCTCCTGAGCCCAAAGCCAATAGTGATTGAACTACTTGATAACCAGTGTTTAAAGGATCTGCAAAAGGGTCCATAAAACTTGTCAAACGCTTCATCCAGTGGCTATTTGGGTTTGTGATTATTAAAGTACAAATACCTAATGCTCCAACACCAACAAGACCACCTAAATAAATATAGTTTAATCCTGCCGCAAACATAATACCTATGATAATCATACATACAGTTATAGCTGTTGACAAATTGGGTTGTAATATAATCAGTCCTCCATATACCCCGCAAAGAGCAAATAAAGGTAAAACTCCTTTTGTAAGAGATTTTATTCTTTTATGATCTCTGCTTAGAAACCATGATGTGAAAATTATAGCAGCTGGTTTTGCCAACTCTCCAGGCATAATTGTAATGCCTCCAACACCAATCCACCTAGTAGCATAGTTTCTTTCTATTCCCAAAGGAGTAAAAAGCAACACTAAAAGCACTACACTTATTATCATAACTGGTTTTGCAAATTTGCTATAAATTCTATAATCTACAGATGCTGTCACGAACATAGCGCAAAGGCCTAACATAGCCCAAACAGTATCTTTAATTAAATAAGAATATGGATTACCACTCTTATTTATAGAAGTATAATAGCTGGCACTAAATACCATTATTATTCCAAAGATTACAAGTCCTAAAGTTATTAGTACCAAAAAGTAATCTCCAGATTTCATTTTTCTTTTTATTCTTGCCATTTATATTTCCAACCTCAGAAAATTATTTTTCCAAACCGTGAACACAATTCTTAAAATGTTCACCTCTCTGTTCAAAACAAGTATACATATCCCAACTTGCACAAGCAGGAGAAAGTAAAACTGTATCTCCTGGGTTTGCAATCTCAAAAGATTCTTTTACACAATCTTCCATATTTTTAGTAACGGTTATATTTTTAAATCCTAGCTCTTCCGCCTGTTGTTTTATTTTTTCAGCCGTTTTCCCTAGTAATACCATATGTTTAACTCTTCCATCAAAAGAATTAATAAACTCTTTAAAGTCAGAACCCTTATCATAACCTCCAGCAATTAATATTATATTTTCTTCCATGGCCTCTATTGCCTTTATGGAAGCATCTGGATTAGTTCCCTTAGAATCATTTACAAACTTAATTCCATCAACGACTCCACAGTATTCAAGTCTATGTTCAACGCCATTAAAGCTTTTTAAAGTTTCAGAAATAATTTTAGGTTCAATTCCTGCTAAGTATGAAATTGCTACTGCTGCAAGAGCATTCTCAAGGTTGTGAGTCCCTGGTATTTTTAAATCCTTAACTGGAGATATTTTAATTAAATTAGCTTCATTATTTTTGATTACAATTTCGTCCTCACAAACAAAGACACCATATGGTAACTGTTGTTTTCTGCTAAAAGGTACGATTTTTGCTTTATCACATTTTTTACTTAGTTCAAAGCTTGTTGGGTCATCATAATTAGCTACATAATAATCGCCCTCATCCTGATTTTGAAATACCTTTGCTTTTGCATTGCCGTAATTTTCCATAGTATGGTGTCTGTCTAAATGATCTGGAGTTAAGTTTAATATAGTTGAAATTTTAGGCTTAAAATCTCTAGTAGTCTCAAGTTGAAAGCTACTGGTTTCAGTAATAAGCCATGAATCTAGTTCAGCACTTAATGCCATAGATATAACGGCAACGCCAATATTCCCAACTACATAGGTTTTTCTCTTAGCATTTCTAAAGATTTCTCCTACTAAAGTTGTAGTTGTTGTTTTGCCATTAGTTCCTGTTATTGCAACATAGTTTCCATTTCCTACTCTATATGCAATTTCCAATTCTCCTACAACTTCCACGCCTTTTTCTATAGCTTCTTGAATAAAATCTATCTCTGTAGGAACACCAGGACTTAAAATCATCATATCTATTTCATCAAGGCATGATGGCTTTTCCGCAAAATAACATTTAACATTTTTATTTATTAAGAAATTAACTAATTGTGGTTCAATGTCTAAAACTGGTTTAGAATCTTGAACAAAAACCTTTGCCCCTAACTTTAACATAGCTTGAGTGGCCGCTATTCCTGATCTTCCCATCCCCACAACTAAAACTTTTTTGTTTTCCATGCTATTCTTCATATTCTCACCTCTAAAGTATTACTAATCCTAATACACAACATAATAATGTAAACGCCCAAAACAATGCTACAACATGTGTCTCTTTTAGTCCGCATAATTCAAAATGGTGGTGTAATGGAGACATCTTAAATACTCTTTTACCTGTTGTTTTAAAGCTTATTACTTGTATCATAACTGAAAGTGCTTCAAGTACAAATAGCAAACCTACAATTGGTAACATCAATTCCATATTCATAATTATTGCCGCCGCAGCCAAACCTCCACCTAAAGCCAGTGAGCCTGTATCTCCCATGAAAACTCTTGCAGGATTCTTGTTGAACATTAGAAATCCCATACATCCTCCAGCCAAAGCTGCATTAAAGATACCTCCAGCATTCATTCCAAAGCTTACAGCTATTATAGCAAAAAATAACGCTACTAAAGTTGTCACCCCTGATGCAAGTCCATCCAATCCATCAGTAAGGTTAACACTATTTACCATAGAAACAACCACAAATGCTACAAAAGGTATATACCATATACCAAAATCCCAATGTTGGTCAAAAAAAGGTATATATACCGAAGTCCCATATACTGAAACATTAGACTGATACGCTGCTACAGCAGATGCAATTATAATTTGCAATACTAGCTTTTGCCATGCTCTTAAGCCTAAATTCTGTTTTTTGGCTACCTTTAAATAATCATCCAAAAACCCTAACAATCCAAAAAGGATAAATGCTACAAGGATAACTCCCATATCTTTTGATATTCCACCAGATGTTAAACAAGTTATAGTCGTCGCCGCAATTATCGCCAGACCTCCCATAGAAGGTGTTCCAGCCTTTGATTGATGTGATTTCGGTCCCTCTTCTCTAATGTTTTGACCTGCTTTTAAATTTTGTAAAATAGGTATTTCTATATAGGTAAGTACTAAACTTATAAAAAACGATACTATTATTAAAATTCCAATTTGTAAATAACTCATAATTACTCCTAAAATTATTCCATGATTTTTTTCACTACTTGATCCATAGCCATACCTCTCGAGCCTTTTACTAGTATTATATCTCCTAGTTTAACTATATTTTTTAACTCGGTTATTAACTTTTCTTTATTTTCATAATAAAGAACGCTTTCTTTGCCCAAGGTTTCTTTAGCTGATTCAGCAATATACTTGGCATTATCTCCTATGGCTATTAATAAGTCAACATTTTTTTTCGCTGCATATATTCCAACTTCTTTATGATATTTATCACTTTCTTTACCCATTTCAAGCATATCTGCTAATATAGCAATTTTTCTTATACCTTTAGTCGACATAAGCACATCAATGCCTGCTTTCATTGAGTCTGGGCTTGCGTTATAGGTATCGTCTATAACCTTTATTCCATCTTTTCCTTTTATACTAAGACGTTTATCAGTAAGTTCCATTTTCTTCAGGCCCTTAGCAGCTTCTTCCATACTAATTCCCAACTCCATTGCTGCAGCCACTGCTAAAGTTCCATTAATAGCATTGTGCCTTCCCGGAATACTAAGTTCAAATCTTTGTGTTTGCAATTTGTGCTCAACAGTAAAGCAAATACCTTCTTCTCCCATGTCTACAATATCTGATATGATATAGTCGCTTTTCCCATTATTGCCAATTGAAACCCTTTTATATTCTCCTTGAGTATTTTCTTTTGAAAGCAAATCATTTATTTCATTAACCACAAGAGTATTATTCTTATTAAAATAATTTGTTATTTCAAGCTTTGCTTTAAGTATTCCTTCTCTGCTGCCTAGATTTTCTATGTGTGAAGTTCCTACGTTAGTTATAATTCCAACATTAGGTCTTACTATATCTGCGAGTAAATCAATTTCTCCCAATTCGCTCATTCCCATTTCTAGAATTCCAACTTCAGTGCCTTCTTCAAAGTTTAAAATTGTAAGTGGTAAACCAATATGGTTATTAAAATTACCTACATTTCTCGAAGTTTTATATTTCTCGCTACAAACATAATATAGCATGTCTTTCGTAGTAGTCTTCCCTGTACTTCCTGTAACCCCTATTTTTTTTATATTAAAAGTTGAAAGATAATATACAGCTAAGTCTTGTAAAGCTTTTGTTGTATCTTTAACCAAAATTACATCTAATTCATCCTTAAAAGGACTTTCCATTATTTCTTTTTCATCAGAAACAACAAAGGCTCTACATCCTGACTCTATAGCCATGGGTATAAATTTATGTGCATCGTGATTCTCACCTATTAAAGCGAAAAAGATATCTTTCTCCTCAACATTACGAGAATCAATAGATACTTTTTTTACACAATTTTGTTCTTTCCCTAAGATTAACCGGCCATTTAACGCCTTACAAATCTCTTTAATCATTAGTTTTTTCATAATCTCACTCTTTCGTATTAATTATATCTTTTACTACCTTCTCATCATCAAAAGGTATCTTCTTCCCATTAACTAATTGATATTTTTCATGACCCTTTCCAGCTATAATTATTAAATCACCCTTCTCATATATTTCTATTGCTTTTTCTATTGCTTTATATCTATCTTCTTCTAATGTATATTTACAAGTGGTCCTAAGAATGCCTTTCTCAATCTCACTAATTATCCCATTTGGTTCTTCAAATCTCGGGTTATCAGAAGTTATTATACAAAAATCACTATGTAATCCTGCAATCTCTCCCATAATGCTTCTCTTTTCTTTATCCCTATTACCTCCGCATCCGAAAACACAAATAAGTCTTCCTTCTTTTATTTCTTCAGCAATATTCAGTAAATTTTCAAGAGCATCAGGAGTATGCGCAAAGTCAATAATTGCATTTATGTTCAGATCATTTTCTATCTTTTGAAATCTTCCAGGTACTCCCTTTAATCTTTGTAATCCACCTACCACATGTTTCTTACTTACTCCTGCTTGCCTAGCCATTGCCAATGCAAGCAATCCATTATATGCAGAGGTTATTCCTGTTAAATCAATTTCTAAATCATCCCAACTTTCTCCACATTCTACAACTTGAAGAATAATTCCATCTATAGTATTTTTTATTACATTTCCATAAAAATCAGCTGTTTCATCTTTTAAAGATAAAGATTGAATTTTAATACTGTCACTTAAATTGCCTGAGTTTTGTTCTAACTTTAATTTGTTATAAAGTCTTCTCCCATAATCATCATCAATGTTAATACAAATGCCACTTTCTGTTTTGAAAAATAATTTAGATTTTGCATTAAAATAATTTTCCATAGTTATGTGGTAATCAAGATGATCTTGCGTTAAATTTGTAAAACCAGAGTAATGAATTTGAATATCATCCACCCTTCCTTGATCTAAACCATGTGAAGAAATCTCCATAATGCAAGATTCAATTCCCTGCTCTTTCAATTCATGAAAATATTTCTTTAATACTTCTTTAGAAGGCGTGGTGTTTATAGCGTCATACTTTTTTTCTCCGATTTTATGTTTTATAGTTCCTATCAACCCGCACTCTTGGCCGGCTTCTTCTAATATGCTATTGAGCATGTATGATACTGTAGTTTTTCCGTTAGTTCCGGTAATTCCGAAAACTTGTATGGTCAACAGATATCACTCCCTATACAAATATACTTTTCCTCCAGTGCTTATCTTTTCACCAGCTTTAGGATATTGATCGACAACTGCCGCATCTCCTAAAGATTCATTTTCACTTAAAGCCGGTGATATTGTATATGTTAAAGAAACTCCTCCTAAAATACCTATTGCTTCATCAAAATCTTTTCCTGTTACATTAGGTACAGTAGTTTTACCACTGCTCATCTGAGCCTCTTCTTCTTGTGTATAAGAAGGCTGTACATTCAAATATCTAAGAGTATCTTCTAAAATCAATTTTACCCCAGGTGCCGCAGTCATGCTTCCAAATTTAATTCCTTTAGGATTATCAACAACCAAAAGAATTGTAACCTTTGGATCATCCATTGGTGCCATACCTATAAATGAGGAATATGTTTCTTCACTATATCCTCCATTCTTAGCTTTATTAGCAGTACCTGTCTTTCCTCCAACTCTAAATCCTGGAACTTTAGCAGTACCACCGCCACCTTCTGAAACTACACTTTCCATAATTAGACGCATTTCTTCAGACGTTTTTTTAGAAACTACTTGCCTTACTACTTTTGTATCAAACTCCTCTACAACATTTCCGTCGCTGTCTGTAAGTTCTTTTACTAGTCTTGGTTGCATTAGTTTTCCATCATTTCCAAAGCAAGACACTGCCGTTACCAATTGAATAGGTGTAACAGCAATTCCCTGCCCGTATCCCATAGTTGCAAGCCCTACAGGACCCGCAGTGTCTTTATTCTGTAATATTGCATATCCTTCTCCAGGATAGTCAATTCCTGTTTTTTCTTTAATTCCAAAAAGCTCTAGGAATTCATAATATTTATCAATTCCTAATCTTGATGCAAGTTCTGCAAAAACTGGGTTGCATGAATTTCCTACAGCCTCAACTAAAGTTTCAACTCCATGAGGTCTATAATAACGCCAACATCTAAGTTTAGTTCCTGCAACATAATATGTACCCTTGCAAACAAAATTTTCACTCAAAGTTGTAAGCTGTTCTTCTAAAGCCATTGACGTAGTTAAAAGTTTAAAAGTCGAACCTGGTTCATAGGTGTCACTAACCATAGGATTTCTCCACATCTGGTTCCAATATTTTAATTTATCACTATCAGACAAAGACTCTACATAAGCTGCTTCTTGTGGATCATTAGGAACCCTCGGGTCATTAGGATCGTAATCAGGAGTCATTGCCATAGCTAAGACATCACCAGTCTTAGGATCCATCATTATACACATAACGCGATCGGCCTGTGTGTTTTGTTGTACTGTATCTAAGGCTTTTTCAACATAATGTTGTATAACTTCATCTATAGTTAAAACTAAATTCAATCCGTCTTCTGCCTTATAATACTTCTCCATCCCATAAGCTAAGCTGTTCCCATTTACATCGGTATTTTTAATCCATCTTCCAGAAACACCACTTAAATATTGATTGTATTTTAATTCTAAGCCAGCAAGCCCATTATTATCATCTGTTACGCTTCCTAGTACCTGAGCAGCAAAACTGCCTAAAGGATAATATCTTTTAACATCCTCGGCAATTTCAATACCAGACAACCCTTCTTGTCTTATAGTATCAGCAATATCTTTTTCTACATACTTTGCTACTTTAACTAAAGCTCTTTCTTGACTGATTTTTCCTTTTACTTCAGTTAAATCCATATTAAGTTGTTGTGATAAAAAGTTAGCGGTTTTATCAATATTTTCTTCTGAAGTTGCTCCTTTATCACTATTTCTTATCTTGTCAGGTCTTGCCCACACAGAGAAGGTTACTGCACTAACAGCTAATTCTTTGCCATTTCTATCATAGATAACGCCTCTCTTTGCAGGTATTGGAACATCTCGCGTTTGTGACTCAATTGCCTTTTTTGAGTATTCTTCCCCATTAACAATCTGTAACCAACCAACTCTAAAAGTTAGCCCCGTAGTAATAAGGCAAATAATCAAAAAGCCCATAATTATTCTTTTTTTTACACTATTTGGTGTTGGATTATTCATTTTGCCTTCCTTTATCATATAAAAAAACTAACCGGACTAAAAAACTTACGTTAATTTAATTGTCCGGTTCTAATCAATATGTAGTTAAAAGATTTCATTTTTATTATATTTAATATTAAAAACTATTATTCCAATTTAAACTAATTATATGCTTCTTCTCTTAGAAGTAATGCAAAATCTCTTACCGGTTCATCCTCCGGTTTGATATAAACAAACTCATTTGTATCCGGGTATATCATCCCTAATTCCGCCATAGCTTTTTGTTCGATTGCCTGAATATTATTTGCTTGATTTAACTTAACAGTTAAATTTTCTATTTCTCCCGTTATTACACCATTTTCTTTTATAATATTATTTATTTCATATTTTATACTTGCAGAATACGCAGTTGTAATAATAACCGATACACAAAGCATACCTATAATAATCGTAAGAAATATCATTGCAACTCTATCCCTTGGAGTAACGCTTGATTTTTTCTTTTGTTTTATTACAGATGCTTTTTTCGGTTTCATATCGATCCCGTATCTTTTATAATTGTCTTGGTATTCATACCATTGTTCAGCAGGCATCATTTTCTTTACCCCTTTTTCTCAATTATTCTAAGCTTTGCACTTCTAGCTCTATGATTATCTTCTAATTCTTTTTTATTAGAAATAATAGGTTTACCTGTTACCTTAACAACATCTGTTATTTTCCCACATGTACAAATAGGAAATTCTTTTGGACATGTACATGGATGTAATCTTTTATTAAAAT
>DAMCXN010000039.1:29799-30473 GCA_032096995.1 Aminipila sp. | reverse complement strand
ATAATAGCTATAGATGAAAAAGGACAGTATGTGATATCACTTTTATCAGGGCATCTTGGTGGAGCTAATAGATTATCTTCTGTGATAGCTGAGGCTATTGATGCAGTACCCATAATAACTACAGCTACAGATATAAATAATAAATTTGCTGTGGATGTTTGGGCGCAAAGTCAGAACTTAGGTATAATTAATTTAAAGGCAGCAAAGCAGGTGTCAGCAGATATTTTGAAAGATAATACTGTATACTTGTATTATGAAGGAAATATTGAAGGAGAAACACCAAAAGGAATAGAGTTAGTTGATGCAGTAACATTAAAAGAAAAGATAAACGAGAAAAGAACTTGCATAGTGATTACTGAAAAGGTCTTAGATTCTTTAAAAGGTAAAGATAAGTATGTTCTTCAATTAGTGCCTAAAAATATTACAATAGGTATGGGATGTAAGAAAGATATTCCATTTAAATCGGTTATAGAACTTTTTGAAAACGCTGTTAATGATACACAAATAATGACTGAATCTATTCGAGGCTTAGCATCAATTGACCTTAAGAAAAATGAAAAGTCATTAATTAAGCTTGGCAAAAAGTTAGAAGTACCTTTTGTGACTTTTTCAGGAGAAGAGCTTATGGAAGCAAAAGGAGAGTTTACACCATCCTCATTTGTTAGGAGTATAAC
>DAMCXN010000039.1:24332-29789 GCA_032096995.1 Aminipila sp. | reverse complement strand
ATAACGGGTGTAGAAAATGTTTGTGAAAGAGCAGCTATAGTTTCCAATGAAGGCGGTAAATTAATACTGAAAAAACAAGCTTTGAACGGTGTAACCATTGCAATGGCTAAGAAAAATATTACATTAAGTTTTGCGGAGAAGTAGTAATGAAAAAGATTTATATAGTAGGTATTGGAATGGGTAATCCCAATACTATTACAATAAAAGGTAAAGAATGTATTTGTAACAGTAAAGTTTTAATTGGTGCTAAAAGAATGGTTGATAGCTTTGTGACTGAAACACAGCAAGCTAAATATGCTATTTCGCCTAAAGAGATATTGGATTTGATAGGAGAACATGACGATGTCGATGATATATCAATCTTAATGTCTGGAGATGTAGGCTTTTTTAGTGGTGCAAAAAAACTAAGGGAGTTAATTAATGATAAATATGGTTCTATAGAGGGAAATGAGTCAATTAAATTTGAGTATATACCTGGGATTAGTTCACTTTCTTATTTTTCATCTATAATCGGAAGCTCTTGGGATGATTCTAAAATTATCAGCCTTCATGGACGTGATGATGTAGACTCCGCAGTGGTTTTAAATAACGAAAAAACCTTTTTTTTAACAGATGGAGGAGAAAATACTGTTAAGGAGATATGCAAAAGATTGGTTCAGGCTGGACTTGGAGAAGCTTTTGTTTATGTTGGAGAAAAACTTTCCTATGAAGATGAGAATATAACAAAAGGTACTGCATCGGAGCTTTCTCAGAGAGACTTTGAACCTTTAAGCGTAATGTTTGTTTTAAATAGTAACCCATTAGAACGAAAAAAAGATACTTTGGGCATAAGAGATGAAGCCTTTCTTCGAGGCAATGTTCCTATGACTAAGGAGGAAATAAGAACTGTAACAGCTTCAAAGCTAAATTTAAATAAAAATGATATTGTTTATGATATTGGTGCAGGAACTGGTTCTGTTTCAATAGAATTGGCTTTAGCTTGTAATTATGGTGAAGTTTATGCTATTGAGACTAATCCTGAAGGAATTGAGTTAATAAATAGGAATAAATCTAATTTTGGTGTGAAAAATCTGCATATTATAGATGGATTGGCACCTGAGGCTATGGAAGGCCTGCCTAAGCCAGATAAGGCTTTTATAGGCGGTTCAAAAGGTAATTTAGATGAAATAATAAATGTACTAATCCATAGAAACCCAGATATAAGAATCGTTGTAAATGTTGTTGCACTGGAATCTTTAGGGGAAGTTATTGCATGCATCAAAAAATATGGATTTAAAGATGTTGATATTACACAGATGAATGTTTCTAAAGCTAAAACTTTGGGAAAGTATAATCTTATGATGGGACAAAATCCTGTATATATCATAACAGTACAGGGTACGGTATCATAGATTTAAAAGAATTAACTTATTAGAAAAGAGTTTAAAAAAGTAAAGGCGGTTTAAATGGAAACAAAGAAGTTACCAAGAATTTTAATAGGGGCGCCGGGTAGTGGTAGTGGAAAAACCACTGTAGTATGTGGAATACTTCAAGCTCTTATAAATAAAGATCTAAATATAAGTTCTTTTAAATGTGGACCTGACTATATTGATCCTATGTTCCATAAGGAAGCTCTAGGGTTAGAATCAAGAAATCTAGATTTGTTTTTTAATGATGAAAAAACTATAAATTATTTACTAGCTAAGAATTCTAATAACACTGATTTAGCTATTATTGAAGGTGTTATGGGGTATTATGACGGCTTGGCAGGAAAATCATATAAAGCTAGTTCTTATGACCTAGCGAAGGTAACAAAAACTCCAACGGTTTTAATAGTTGATTGCAAAGGAAAATCGGTTTCTATATTAGCTGAAATTAAAGGATTTAAAGAATTAGAAAGTGATAGTAACATAAAGGGCGTTATTTTTAATAGAATTTCACCTATGATTTATGAAGAAATAAAGAAGTTGGTAGAAGAAACTTTAGATATTCAAGTGTTAGGATATATGCCTGTGATGAAAGAATGTTCTTTAGAAAGCAGACATTTGGGACTTGTTACAGCTCATGAAATAGGCAATATAACAGAAATACTAGAAGTTTTATCAAAACAGGCTTCTGAGTCAATAGATTTAGACAAACTTATAAAATTATCACAAACGGCACCGGATATTGATTTTGAAGCACCAAACATAGTTTCAGGTGAAAAAGTACGAATTGGCGTAGCTAAAGATAGAGCATTTTGCTTTTACTATCAGGATAATTTGGAATTGCTTTCAGAGCTTGGTGTGGAACTTTGTTACTTTAGTCCTTTACAAGATAAGGAGCTACCAAAAGATTTACATGGAATTTATTTTGGTGGTGGTTATCCAGAATTATATCTAAAAGATCTTGAGGCAAATGTTTCGATAAAACAGAATATAAAAAATGCATTGGATAGTGGATTACCTTGCATGGCAGAGTGTGGAGGGTTTATGTATCTACATGAGATAATAAAAGATAAACATGGCACTCCATACCATATGGTAGGAGCTATTGAGGGTGGGAGTTTCTTTGCTGATAAGCTTGTAAGATTTGGATATATTGATATGACAGCTGAAAAAGAAAACTTGCTTTGTGACAAAGGTATGAAACTCAAAGGTCATGAATTTCATTATTGGGATAGCACTAACTCAGGGGATTGTTTCCATGCTCAAAAACCACTTAGAAAAAGAAACTGGAAGTGCGTTGTAGGCAATGAAAACTTTTATGCAGGATATCCTCATGTACATTTCTATTCCAATTTAGAAGCGGCAGAAAGGTTTGTTGATATATGCAGGAAGAAAAAAATAAAGAACTAAATCCTAAGGCAGGCCAGATGCGTAGAGGATATACCACTGGAACTTGTGCGGCAGCGGCGGCAAGAGCTGCTGCTTTACTTGCATTAGGTATGGATATAAAAGAAGTTTCTGTAGATACTCCTAAAGGAATTCCTCTTATACTAGATGTTTTGGACAGTAAAGTAGATGGGAAATCCGCATCTTGTGCTATAAAAAAAGATAGTGGAGATGATCCAGATATAACAAATGGTATATTAGTTTATGCAAAAATAGAACTAACTGAAAGTGACAATTGTGAAATCATATTGGATGGAGGAAAAGGTGTTGGAAGAGTAACAATGCCAGGGCTTGCTTGTCAAGTAGGAGAAGCGGCTATAAATCCTACTCCAAGAAAAATGATAAAAAATATGGTCACCCAAGTTTTTCAAGAACTCGGGTATGAAGGTAGTGCTAAAGTTACAATTTCCATTCCCAAAGGAGAAGAGTTAGCTAAACGTACATATAATCCTAAATTAGGAATTGAAGGCGGGCTATCCGTACTGGGGACTAGTGGGATAGTTGAACCTATGAGTGAGAAAGCACTTATCGATACAATAAAAGTAGAGATAGATGTTAGAAAAGCTTTGGGAGCGGAATATTTAGTTGTTACACCAGGAAATTATGGAGAAACTTTTTTAAAGGCATATTTAAAGGATAAAGAATTTTATTCGGTTAAATGTAGCAATTTTATAGGAGAAACCTTAGATTATGCAGAATCTCAAGGCTTTAAAGGAATCCTATTTATTGGACATATGGGGAAACTTGTAAAAGTAGCTGGTGGCATTATGAACACTCATTCAAAATATGCAGATGCTAGAATGGAGATTATGGCAGCTCATACTGCTAAATTTGGGGTAGAAACAAAATTGATAGAAGATATATTAGGCTCAATAACTACTGATAATGCTTATGAAGCTATAGAAGCTTATAACAGCAAATTGGTGACCAAAGTTATTGATTCTCTTATGGAAAAGATAGAACTTCATTTAAGAAGCAGAACTCACGAAAGTATGGAGATTGGAGCAATAATGTTTTCAAATAAACATGGATATTTGGGGCAGACTTCGGAAGTTGATAAAATCTTGTTGAAAATTTAGAATTAGAAAGGTATTAGTTGAGATGGTAAATTTTGTTGGAGCAGGTCCGGGAGCACCTGATTTAATCACAGTTAGAGGACAGAAATTATTGCAGGAAGCAGATGTAATTATTTATGCAGGTTCTTTAGTTAACCCTGAACTTTTAAAACTAGCAAAAACTGAATGTGAAATTCATAATAGTGCAAGTATGACTTTAGAGGAAGTAATTGACGTTATGGAAAGAGCAGAAAGCGAAGGAAAAATGACAGTAAGACTTCATACAGGAGATCCTAGTTTATATGGAGCTATCAGAGAGCAGATGGATATTTTAGAACCAAAGAATATTGAATTTAATGTTACTCCAGGTGTAAGTTCTTTCTGTGGAGTAGCTGCTGCGTTAAAAGCAGAATATACACTACCAAATGTATCACAGTCAGTAATTATTACAAGAATGGAAGGAAGAACTCCTGTACCTGAAAAAGAAGAAATGTCACTTATGGCTTCTCATGGAACAACTATGGCAATCTTCTTGTCAACTGGATTACTTGAGTCTTTAAGAGAAAAATTACTTCTTGGGGGTTATACAGAAGATACTCCTGCGGCTATTGTATATAAAGCAACTTGGCCAGAAGAAAAAGTATTTAGATGTACAGTAGGAACATTACCAGAAACAGCTAAAAACAATAATATAACTAAAACTGCTATGATTGTTGTTGGTGGATTCCTTGGAAGTAGCTACGATCGTTCTTTACTTTACGATCCAACATTTACACACGAATTTAGGGAGGCTTCAAAATAATGAATAAAATATTTGTAGTTGGACTAGGACCGGGAAAGCTAAAGCAAGCTACTGAAAGAGCACTTGATGCCCTTGAACAAAGCGACGTTATTGCAGGATATACGGTTTATATTGATTTAATTAAAGATAAATTTGGACATAAAGAAATGATTTCAACTGCTATGAAAAAAGAAGCGGACAGGTGCAATCTTGCGGTAGATGAGGCTGTAAAAGGTAAAATAGTTTCTATGGTCTGTAGTGGTGATGCTGGAGTTTATGGCATGGCAGGTCTTATGTATGAGATTGTAAATGCTAGAGGTTTAGCAGAAGAAATTGAGATAGAAGTTGTACCAGGCATAACAGCAGCATGTAGTGGAGCGGCTGTTTTAGGAGCACCGCTTATTCATGATTTTTCAGTTATCAGCTTAAGTGATTTACTGACTCCTTGGGATCTTATAGAAAAGAGATTGGAATGCGCGGCTATGGGTGATTTTTCTATTTGTCTATACAATCCTTCTAGTATAAAAAGACATGATTATTTGCAGAAGGCATGTGACATTATTTTAAAACACAGAAAACCAGAAAATGTTGCTGGATATGTACAAAACATCGGAAGAGATGGAGAAATTGGTATTGTAACTGATTTAAAAACTTTAAGAGATACAAAGGTAGACATGTTTACAACAGTGTTTATTGGCAACTCGAAAACGAAAAATATGAATGGCAAAATGGTTACTCCTAGGGGATATAGGGAAGTTCAGGAGGATGT
>DAMCXN010000039.1:17386-24322 GCA_032096995.1 Aminipila sp. | reverse complement strand
TAGTATTATATATGCTGTTCTGCCTTTACTTCTAGGCTTTATTTTAGACTTGATTATAGGAGACCCACACAATTGGCCGCATCCTATTAGGTTAATTGGTATTGCCATTGAAAAGTTTGAAGTGTTATTTAGATACTTTGCACCTAAAACTAAGGGAGGCGAATTTGCGGCAGGCATAACTATGACAATTTGTATAGCTATATTATCTTTTGTTATTCCAGCCCTAATTTTATTTGCTTCTTATAAAATTCATTTAATATTAGGCTTGGCGATTGAAACAATTATGTGTTACCAAATTTTAGCGGTTAAGTCTTTAAAAAAGGAAAGCATGAAGGTTTATCATGAACTAGAAAAAAATGATGTAGAAGGTGCTAGACATAAAGTTTCTATGATTGTAGGGAGAGACACTGAGAGTCTTAATGAGCAGGGTATTATAAAGGCTACAGTTGAAACTATAGCAGAAAATACTTCGGATGGAACTGTAGCACCGATGATATTTATGGCAATTGGCGGGGCACCTTTAGGATTTTTATATAAAGCTGTAAATACAATGGATTCTATGATTGGATATAAAAATGATAGATATTTGTATTTTGGCAGATGTGCAGCAAAGCTTGATGATGTACTTAATTACATTCCTGCTAGAGTTTCAGGGATATTTATGATTATAGCTTCTTTATTTTTAGGACTGAATTTTAAAAATGCGGCTAAGATTTTTATAAGAGATAGATATAATCATGCTAGCCCAAATAGTGCTCAGACAGAGGCTGTTTGTGCAGGAGCATTAAATGTTCAACTGGCGGGGAATGCTTATTATTTTGGAAAACTATATGAGAAAAAGACCATAGGTGATGATATAAGACCTATAGAAAAGCGTGATATTGTTCTTGCAAATAGATTACTTTATGGAACAGCTTGGATAACTTTAATTGTATGTATGTTAGGAATGGGAATATTTAAATGGCTAATTTAATTCATGGTGGAGATATATATAGTGCAAAAGAAAAAGGAATAGAAGATATTTTAGATTTTTCAGCGAATATTAATCCTAAAGGGTTACCTGATAAAGTAAAACAAGCTATTATAGAGGGGCTTGATTCATGTGTAAACTATCCTGATCCTCTTTGCAGAAAGCTTATATCTGATATATCAAAGTTTGAACAAATAAATAAGGAATGTATTATATGTGGCAATGGTGCAGCTGATATTATTTTTAGATTTGCATTAGCTTTAAAACCTAAGAAAGCTTTGGTTTTAGCACCAACTTTTGCAGAATATGAGATTGCTTTAAATACTGTTGAATGTGAGACAAAGCATTTCCTTTTAAAAGAAGAGGATTCCTTTGTTGTTAATGACGATTACTTAGCGTCGTTGGACTCGTCTTATGATGTAGTATTTTTATGCAATCCAAATAATCCAACAGGACAACTTATATCAAAAGGATTATTAGAAAAGATTCTTAAGAAATGTATAGAAAACAATATTTTGATGGTTCTTGATGAATGTTTTATAGAGTTTGTTGAGAACTATGAAAAATATACGATGAAGTCTTACATAGAGAAGTGCAGCAATTTATTTATACTTAAAGCTTTTACTAAGAGTTATGCCATGCCTGGTCTTAGATTAGGATATGGATTATCTAGTAATGGGGAATTACTCAGAAAAATTACTGATATGGGTCAGCCTTGGGCGGTATCTATTCCAGCACAAATGGCAGGAGTTCAAGCTTTAAAGGAGACTGAGTACTTAGAAGAATCCCTTAAAGAGATTAAAGAAGAAAAAGATTATTTAGTGTCAGAACTTAATAAGTTGGGGATAAAAAACTATAAGCCTGCTGCAAATTATATCTTTTTTAATATACTTAAAAATGATAGATATGATGTATCAACTTTTAAGAAACAGCTTTTTGAAAAAGGAATAATAATAAGAGATTGTAACAATTATGTAGGGATTGAAAATGGATATTATAGAATAGCAGTTAAGTCTCATAGTGCAAATGTACGTCTTATAAATGCATTAAAATCAATATAAATGGAGGTTTTTTATGGCAAAAGCAATAATGGTTCAAGGAACAATGTCAAATGCGGGAAAAAGTTTACTGGTTGCAGGATTATGTAGACTATTTAAGCAGGATGGTTATTCGGTTGCTCCTTTTAAAGCTCAAAATATGGCCTTGAACTCTTTTATTACAAAAGAAGGCTTAGAGATGGGAAGAGCACAAGTTGTGCAGGCTGAGGCGGCTGGTATTGAGCCATCAGTTCTTATGAATCCTATACTTTTAAAACCTACAAATGATATGGCATCACAAGTTATTGTAAATGGTGAAGTTTATAGTAACATGAATGCAAAAGAATATTATAAATACAAAAGAGAAATGGTGCCAGCAGTTAAAAATGCTTATGACAAACTTGCGTCACAATACGATATTATTGTTATAGAAGGAGCTGGAAGTCCTGCTGAAATAAATCTTCAAGAAAATGATATTGTTAATATGTTTATGGCAAAGTTAGCTAAGGCTCCGGTACTTTTAGCAGGAGATATAGATAGAGGTGGAGTTTTTGCTTCTTTAGTAGGAACTATGACTCTTTTTAGTGAAGAAGACAGAGCAATGGTCAAAGGCACTATTATTAATAAATTTAGAGGGGATAAGACCATACTTCAACCTGGACTTGAAATGCTTGAAGATATTATACATGTACCGACAGTGGGTGTTGTTCCGTATCTTGATGTTGACATTGATGATGAAGATAGTCTTACTGAACGATTTAGTAGAAAAAGCAAAGTTGCTTTAATAGATATAGCTGTAATTAGAATTCCTAGAATCTCAAACTTCACAGATTTTAATGTATTTGAATATTCAGAGGCTGTAAGTCTAAGATATGTTGATTCAGTAGGTGAACTTGGAAATCCTGATTTAATCATTATTCCAGGTACAAAAAACACTATGGAGGACTTGCTTTGGATGAGACAATGTGGTCTTGAGGCAGCTGTAATAAAACATGCTTCAAAGGGCAAACCAATATTTGGAATTTGCGGAGGATTTCAAATGTTAGGAAGAGTGTTAGAAGATCCATATAACGTAGAACATGGCGGAACTTTAAAAGGTATGGGGCTTTTACCTTCTAAAACTGTCTTTGAAAAAGAAAAGACAAGAACACAAGTTAAGGGACATTTTGTAACGAATGGTGAAGGTTATTTTTCAACTCTTGAAGGTGTAGAAATCGAAGGTTATGAGATTCATATGGGACAGACTACTATAGAAGAAGCAGAGAAAGATAGTGTAAAGGCTTTGACTAAGATTACAGAGATTTCTTCAAAAGAAGCTAACGAATTGGTAGGATTATGTAAAGATAATGTTTATGGATCGTATATTCATGGTATATTTGATAAAGAAAATGTAGTTAAAACTATAGTTTCAGTTTTACTTAAAAATAAAGGTCTTGATGAATCTGTAGTTTCAGGTCTTGATGTGAAAGCTTACAAAGACAGACAGTATGATTTACTTGCAGATGGGCTTCGTCAAAATATGGATGTTGAAGCTATTTATAGAATATTAAACGAAGGAGTTTAAGATGAAGATAGAATTACAAAAAGTATTACCAGCGGATATTGAAAAACGTAGTTTTGAAATAATCACAGAAGAACTTGGTGATAGACAAATACCTGAAGAAATTGCACCAATAGTAAAAAGGGCTATCCATACCTCAGCAGATTTTGATTATTATGATAATATGAAGTTCTCAGAAGATGTTGTAGCTAAAATTGCAGAAGCTATTCGCAATGGAGCATACATTGTAACTGATACACAAATGGCTAAGTCTGGTATTAACAAGAAGGTTTTAGAGCAGTTTGGCGGAGAGGTTTTATGTTTTATGTCAGATGAAGACATTGCTAAGATTGCTAAAGAAAATGGAACAACTCGAGCAACAGCTTCTATGGATAAAGCTTCTAAGTTAGATAGACCTGTAATTTTTGCCATTGGTAATGCTCCTACGGCATTGGTACGTATATATGAGCTATTTAGTGAAGGAAAACTAAATCCCGAAGCTGTTATAGGCGTTCCTGTTGGTTTCGTGAACGTAGTGGAATCAAAAGAATTAATTATGTCATCAGATATTCCATTTATAGTAGCTGCTGGAAGAAAAGGTGGAAGTAATGTTGCTGCTGCAATTTGCAATGCAATCTTATATATGATTCGTGATGGTAAAATATAAATTTTATAATATATGATTGGACATTAAGCAAAATTAAATCTGTTGCATATACTAAAACATAATGGGGTGGTATTGTGACAGATTTTATTTTATTTAATAAGCTGGCTGAATTAAATAGAGAAATGACGCCAGAAAGATTATTTCATGAAAAAGGTGTAGGAGCATATGGAAAGTTTAATCTCTATATGCCGTTTTTTGACTATACTAAAGCAGATTTTTTAAATGACACTGAAAAAACTATAGAAGTTTTTGTTAGGTTTTCTAGAGCTCTTGGGCGAAGGGGATCGGCAGAAACAGCAAGAGATGTAAGAGGTATGTCTGTTAAGTTTTTTACTGAGGGTGGAGACTATGATTTATTGTGTCAAAATATGCCGATATTCTTTATAAATGATACTGAAAAAGTTTTAGATTTATATCAAGCAGTGCGTCCTGAAAATGGCTTGTCTTATGATAGAGAAAAATTCTGGGAATTTATATCTAAAAATCCTGAAAGTTTACATTTAATGATTTGGTTATTCTCTAATAAAGGAACAGTAAAAAGTTATAGAACAATGGAATCATTTAGCGTAAATACATATGTATGGCGTAATGAACAAGGCAGGGCTTTTTTTGTTAGATATCATTGGGTACCCCTTATGGGAACTAAAAATATTTCCGCTCAAGAAGCAGAATTTCTAGCGGGATATGATCCTGATGCTTTGACAAATGATTTATATAATGCTATTGAAAATAAAGTATATCCAGAATATGAGCTATCAGTACAACTTATACCTGAAAATGCAGCTAAAGAATTTCATTTTGACATTTTTGACAAGACTGTATTATGGCCAGAAAGGGCTTGTCCTCACATAAAAGTAGGAAAACTAACTTTAAATCGATTACCGTCAAGTTTCCATGATGAAGTTGAACTAAGTTACTTTAGTCCTTCTAATGTTGTTCCTGGCATAGAAATTCCTGATGATGACATGTTATCCTTATTGTGCTTTGCACATGACGATGAGTGGAGAAATAGGAGGAGGTAATTTTTATGGAAATGGTTTTTCAACAGGCAAATGAAACTTTTAAATCATTTAATACGGAAGAAAAAGAGGCTTTGACTTCTAATCTTGTAGAAAGTTTAATGTTTATAAATACGGATGTACAAGAAAAAATAATTGACTATCTGAAACTTATAAATGAAGATTTAGGAAGTAAAATCGAAAGACAATTATAAATTTATATAAAAATAAGGCCTTTTAGGCCTAATTTACATGCTTTTTACAGTGAATTAACATTCTCTTAACAGAACTTGTACTTTTTAGCGTATAATTAATATAGCGATAGTATCAATAATAAAATAAATTATAGTAATGAAAGAGAGGAAATCATGTTTAAGGCAAAGAAAAAAGAGGATATTTTTTATAACTTGTTTATAGAATATGCTGCAAAAATAGTTAATGCTGGAGAAGCTTTTGTGGATCTAGTAAAAAACTATGAGGAGGTTGAGGACAAGGTTGCTTCTATAAGTGTTAGAAACAGAATGTGATATGGAAGTCCATAAGATTTTAAAAGCTTTAAATGGATCAGTTGATACCCCTTTTGATAGAGGAGACATTTATTCTGTTACAAAGCAAATGGATGATATAGTAGATTCTTTAGAAGAGGTTGCAAATAGATTCGTAGCATTCAATGTAGAATCTGTTAGACACGAAGCTGTTTATTTAGCAGATTTAATTATGCAAAGCATACGAGAATTGGAAGTTCTATTTAAGCATCTTGCAGAGATGAACAAAAATGATATAGTAAGAGAACAAATCATTGAAGTAAATAGAATTGAAAATGAAGGGGACGTTATTTTTAGAAAAGCTTTAGCTAAGTTGTTTAGAGAAGAAAAAGATCCAATCGAATTAATAAAATGGAAACATCTATTTGAAAAGCTTGAAAAGAGTTTAGACTCATGTGAAAATGTAGCTAATATTCTAGAAGGGGTATCCATGAAATACGCTTAGTGGTATACTAATAACATAAGTATTAAATGTTATTAGTATACGTATTTTGTTAGAAGTGGGTGTAAATATGGTTACGAGAGCAGATTTAGAAAAAAAAGAATATGAAGTTTTATCTCCTTTGGCTACTAAGGCCAAGGATTCAAGAGGAAGAGCTTTGAAAGAAGAAAAATGCCAGTTAAGAACTGATTTTCAAAGAGATAGGGACAGAATAGTTCATTCTAAATCTTTTAGAAGGCTGATGCATAAAACACAGGTTTTTCTTGCTCCAGAGGGTGATCATTTTAGAACTAGATTAACACATACCATAGAAGTTGCACAGATTGCAAGAACTATTGCTCGAGGTTTAGGCTTAAATGAGGATTTAACTGAAGCCATAGCTCTTGGGCATGATTTAGGACATACTCCATTTGGACATAGTGGCGAAACAATTTTAAACAACATACATCCAGGTGGTTTTAAGCATAATATTCAAAGCTTAAGGGTTGTTGAAGTTCTTGAAGGTAGTAAAGGCAAATATGGAATGAACCTCACAGAAGAAGTTAAAGACGGAATAGTGAATCATACTGGTCCTATTAGACCTTTTACTTTGGAAGGACAAATTGTTAAATTTAGTGATAGAATTGCTTACATTAATCATGATATTGATGATGCCATAAGAAGTGGAGTTATCAAAATATCGGATTTACCTCAAGATTGCATTGAAGTTCTAGGAAATACTCATAGGAGTAGGATAA
>DAMCXN010000039.1:6272-17376 GCA_032096995.1 Aminipila sp. | reverse complement strand
AAATACTTTAGTAATGGATTTGATTATAAATAGTGACGGTAAAGAAATAATTAAAATGAGTGAGGATTGCCAGAAATATATGGATAAGCTCAGAACATATATGTTTAATCATGTTTATCATAATGAAAAAGTGAAAAAACATGAGGATTTGCATAGAGTAAAAACAATAATTAATTCTTTATATGACTATTATTTAAATCATCATGATTTATTGCCAACAGAAAGACAAGAACTGATTGAATCATATGGTGTGGCAGAAATTGTTAAGGACCATATTGCAGGTATGACAGATAGATATGCTTTAAATATATATAATGAAATCTTTATCCCAAAAGGATGGAAGTAAAACATTTATTAAGATATAAGTATTTATGCCGAAAGAAATTTAGTTTTCCTTTCGGCTTTTATTTTGAGAAAGGAATAAATATAGATAAACTTGTTATTATATAAGAAAAGTGCAAAAGACGAAAATTTCGTCAATATCGTAAAAGATATTTCCTAGATAATAAAAAATAGCAAAAAAATTAAAAATAAAAAAAGGATTTGCTTAAATTTGTCGTATAATATATATAGTTATGTAATATATTTAATAGACGGTGAGAGATTTGAGTAGTTCATTTAATGATAATGTGACAGAAGAAATAAAAAGTAGGTGTAATATTGTTGATGTCATTGGACAAGTAGTTCCTTTAAAACGAATGGGAAGTAATTTTAAGGGTGTTTGCCCTTTTCATAACGAAAAAACGCCTTCTTTTGTTGTCTCAGAAACAAAACAAATTTTTACTTGCTTTGGTTGTGGGGCTACAGGTGATGTTTTTGAATTTGTTAAGAAATATTATAATTTAGATTTTCCTACAGCAGTTGAAAAACTTGCTAAGGAATATGGAATTGACTATATTAACAGAAATAAAAATGATGGCAAAAAAGAATTATACTACCAAATAAATAGGGAAGCTGCGACTTTTTTCTATAAAGCATTTTGGAAAAGTTCAAATCCAGGGTTAACATATATGTTAAAAAGAGGGATTGAGCCTATAACCTTGAAAAAATTTGGAATAGGATATGCGGACGGAGAGTGGAATAGCTTATTAAATTATTTTAAGTCCAAAAAAATCGACATTAAGATATTAAAAGAATTAGGACTTGTTTCTGAATCAAAGGGAAAAGTTTATGATAAGTTTAGAAACAGGGTGATTTTTCCGATTATTAATACTAGAGGAAAAGTTATTGGTTTTGGAGGAAGAGCCATAGATGATTCTACTCCTAAATACTTAAATTCTCCTGAGAGTCCAGTTTTTTTGAAAAAAAATAATTTATATGGTTTAAATCTTAGCAGACAGGATATAAGTAAAGAGAACTGTGCAATTTTGGTAGAGGGTTATATGGACGTGATATCCTTGTATCAAAGCGGCATTAAAAATGTTGGCGCGTCCTTAGGTACTGCTTTGACAGAGAACCAAGCTAAAATGCTAAGAAGGTATACTAAAAATATTGTTTTGTCATATGATGCAGACAATGCAGGACAAGCTGCGGCCCTTAGAGGAATAGACATATTATTTAAAGAGGGATGTAAAGCAAAGGTATTGCATGTGACTGATGGCAAGGATCCAGATGAATTTGTAAAAAAACATGGAAGAGATGCTTTTAAAAATTTAGTAAATAAGTCTTTAGGTTTTGTGGATTATAAAATTTCAATACTACGAAAAAAATATAATTTAAATAATTATGATGAAAGTATTGACTTTTTAAAAGAAGCAGCAGCAATTCTTAAAGAATTAAGCCCAATTGAAGCAGATATACACATAAAAAAGCTAGCTAATGAGATAAAAATATCAGAAAATGCAATAAGACTAGAAATAAATGGCAATAATACACAAGAAGAAAAGCTTTATCATCATGAAAATACTACTAAAGATGAAGATTATTTAAATGAAATAAACTCATCAGTGTTATTAGTTGAAAAAAATCTAATAAAGCTTATGATTACTGATTATAATTATTTTGAAATTATTTCGCAAAATAAAGATGCGTTTAAATCTGATTATGGTAAAAAGCTTTTTTCTATAGTAAATTCTTTATATGAAGACGAGAAGGATTTAGATATAAAAAAACTTCAAGATGCTTTAGAACAAGATGAAATGGCTGTTCTTTCAGACATCATTGATAATGTCCAGTTTTCAGGTAAAGAAGAAGAAGTATTACATGAATGTTTAAACAAAATAGAAGTAGAAGATCTAAAAGAAAAAGAGAATTCTTTATTAATAAGACTTTCTATGGCAGATGAGGAAGAAAATCAAGAAATGATAAAAATTTTAACAGAGGAATTGATGAATTTGCAAAAAAGAAAAATGGAAAGGGGTAAATAAATGGGCTTTCAAGAAGGAAATTCTATAGAGAAAAGAGACTACGTCCGTGAACTTGCTGAAAAATCGAAAACAAAAGGAACTATATCGTTTAGAGAAGTGGCTGACTTCTTAGAGGGTGTAGATTTGAATAAAGACCAGATGGATGAAATTTATGATTCACTTACTACGATGGGTATTGAAATAGTTTCTGAGGTTGATCCTGAAGATTTTGAACTCCTTTCTATAGAACATGAAGAATCAGAAGACGATGAGGTTATGCCGGTTACAGAAGACAACGAAATTGATTTAGAAGCTACTTTGCCTAAGGGCATAGCTGTAGACGATCCTGTAAGAATGTATTTAAAGGAAATCGGTAAGGTTCCACTATTATCAGCTGATGAAGAAATTGAGCTTGCAAAGAAAATGGAACTTGGAGATGACTACGCTAAAAAGAGACTTTGTGAAGCAAACTTAAGGTTAGTTGTAAGTATAGCTAAGCGTTACGTTGGTAGAGGAATGCTTTTCCTTGACCTTATTCAAGAAGGAAATTTAGGTTTAATAAAAGCCGTAGATAAATTTGATTGGAGAAAAGGGTATAAATTTAGTACTTATGCTACATGGTGGATTAGACAAGCTATAACAAGATCTATAGCAGATCAGGCAAGAACAATTCGTATACCTGTTCACATGGTTGAAACAATTAATAAATTAATTCGTATATCAAGACAATTACTTCAAGAATATGGAAGAGAACCATCTCCTGAAGAAATTGCAAAAGAAATGGATATTTCCGAGGAAAAGGTTAGAGAAATTCTAAAAATTGCTCAGGAACCTGTATCTCTTGAAACTCCTATCGGAGAAGAAGAAGATAGTCATCTTGGAGATTTTATTCCAGACGAAGATGTTCCTGCTCCAGCAGAAGCAGCAGCTTTTTCAATGCTTAAAGAGCAACTAGTTGAAGTCTTAGATACATTAACAGAAAGAGAACAAAAAGTACTAAAATTACGTTTTGGACTTGAAGATGGGAGAGCTAGAACTCTTGAAGAAGTAGGAAAGAGATTTGACGTTACAAGAGAAAGAATTAGACAGATTGAAGCTAAAGCTTTAAGAAAGCTTAGACATCCTTCAAGAAGTAAGAAATTAAAGGATTATTTAGAATAAATAAATATAGAAAAGGCATATTGAGGTAATAGGATGATTAAGTTATCGGACAGATTACAAATGATTGCCGACCTTATAGAAAAAGGACAAACCGTGGCTGATATTGGTACCGACCACGGTTTTTTGCCTATGTTTTTATGGGAAAGCAAGAAAAGTCCAAAAGTAATTTTAGCAGATATAAGCAAAGGCTCTCTTCAGAAAGCTATTGATAATGTTTATATGCAGGATTATGATGAAGAAACTATAAAAAAGTCTTTTGATTTTAGATTAGGAAATGGTATTCAGGTTCTTGAAAACGGAGAGGTAGATACTGTTGTTATAGCTGGTATGGGAGGCATATTAATGACCGAAATACTAGGGGGTAACATAGAAAAGACTAAATCTATAAAGAAGTTTATTTTACAGCCTAGAAATGGGCAAGGAAAGCTTAGATGGTGGCTTTTAAATAATGGTTTTACTATACTTGATGAAAAGTTAGTAAGAGAAGGTAAGTTTATATGCGAAATTATTTTTGTAGAAGTTGATAGTGACAAAAATAAAGGTAACCCATCAAAAACAGAAGCGGAAGATATAAAATATGAGTTGCCAGAATCAATACTTATGAGTAATGACTCTTTAGCATTGGAATTTACTGAAAAAAAGTTAAAAGTTGAAATTGATATACTAGAAAAAATGAAAAAAGCAAAGATTTCTAATGATGAAAAAATTCATCAAATGGAAAATAGAATTTTATATTTAGAAAATTTATTAGAAAAATACAAGAAATGAGGTGATTTTTATGGGAGTTTCTAAATTAAATCTTATAACTGCATTGGGAAACATTGCACCAATTGGTTTGGCAGAATCATGGGATAATTGTGGTATGCAAATAGATTTATCTCCAAATGAAATTAAAAAAATTCTTGTAACCCTTGAAATTACAAAGGATATTATAGCAGAAGCGGAAGAACTTGGTGTGGATTTTATAGTTACCCATCACCCTTTATATTTTTCTTCTATGAGAAAGATTGACAGTAATGACATTATAGGAAAGTATACAGTAGATTTAATTAAAAAAGGTATTTCTGTATATTCTGCACATACAAACTTTGATAAAGCTCAATATGGTAATAATTATTATTTAGCAAAAATTTTAAAACTAAAAGACATTAAAAATTTTGAAGAATATGGTGACGATTATATAGGTCTTTTTGGAGAAATATCTGAAGTTAAGTCTTTAAGAAATATTATAAAGGAATTACAATCTTCATTGAAGTTAGGGCAAAATGAAATAAGAGTGATAGGCGATTATGATGAAAAAATAAATAAAATTGGGTTATGTACTGGAGCAGGTATAAGCATGTTAGATATAGCTGTTAAAAGCGGTTGCCAGCTGTTCATAACTGGAGATGTTAAATATCATGATGCTATTAAAGCTAAAGAAATGGGTATGAATGTTCTAGATGCTGGTCACTATGGAACTGAAAAAATTTTTACTCCAAATATGGCGACACAATTGAAGGAACTATTGGGCGATAAGGTAGAGATATTCAGTTCTTCTATAGATCTGAATCCATTTAACTTATAATAGTGGCACGAAAAATAAGGGCACTATTGAAAAGTAGAAATATTTAGAATAATAAATAATTTGACATTTTCTAGGCGTGTGTTATAATACTAGAGCATGTTTTGGGTAAGCCAGACAGTCGCGTGCTCCGGCACGAGGAAAGTCCGGGCTCCATAGGGCAAGGGTGCCAGATAACGTCTGGCGTAGGTAACTATAGGGAAAGTGCAACAGAAACATTCCGCCGAAACAGTTAGGCTGTGGTAAGGTTGAAATGGTGAGGTAAGAGCTCACCGGCGTTATGGAGACATAACGGCCGTGTAAACCCCACCTGGAGCAAGACCGAATAGGGCATAAAAAGCGGCTGCCCGTCGCTGCCCGGTAGGTAGGTCGCTCGAGCCCATTAGCAATGATGGGCCTAGATAGATGATTGTCTAATACAGAACCCGGCTTATAGACTTGCCCAAAACATTTAATTAAACATTTAAACATTTTGAATTATTGATCTCTATATAAGGAACAGGATTTTTTACTAGATTGGTTAAGGCTTGTACATTATATGGAGTTTTTTTGTGGCAAAAATAATGTTGGATTAAGTAAATTAAATGGTTAAGCAAATGTTTGAATATTTAAAAATAACTATCTTTAACACTCTGAGTTGTGATATTATATATGAGGAATAATACCATATTTTAGTAAGTTCAAGGAGAATTAAAAGTAATGCTTTATATAGTAGTGGAGAAATAAAATGAGAATGACGAACAAACATAATACTCAAAATACCTTATTTCATTGGAATAGTTTTAGGTTAAAGCTTGTATGGGAAGGTATAGCTGTAGGTATTATTACAGGGTTATTAATAGTACTATATCGATATTCACTTGAGGTAGCAGGTGAATTTTTATCGGATATTTATAAATTTATACAAACAAAGCCTGTACTTCTTCTGCCATGGATTTTAATTTTAATAATTGTAGGATATATTGTAGGATTGTTAGTGAAACACGAGCCTATGATTAGCGGAAGTGGTATACCTCAGGTAGAAGGCGTTCTTCTTAGAAAACTTGATATGACTTGGTGGAAAGTCATAATTGGCAAATTTATAGGAGGAGTACTTTCAATTGGCTCTGGTCTTTCTTTAGGTAGAGAAGGCCCATCAGTTCAATTAGGCGCAGCAATTGGACAGGGATTTGGTAAAGTTTTTAAAAGAGTAAAAATTGAAGAAAAATATCTTACAACAAGCGGCGCTAGTGCTGGATTGTCAGCAGCCTTTGGTGCTCCTCTGGCAGGAGTAATGTTTGCCTTAGAAGAAGTTCATAAAAACTTCTCACCTTTAGTTATGATTTCAGCTGTATCAGCAGCGTTATCTTCGGATTTTATAGCTAGTGGTTTTTTTGGTTTAAAACCGGTTTTTACATTTAGTAATCTAGAAATATTACCACTTAGATTATACTTATATATAGTTTTGTTAGGTGTATTTATAGGAATCTTAGGAGTAGGTTTTAATAAATTTCTTTTAAAAACCCAAAATATTTATGAAGCTCAATCTTGGCTTCCGAAAGAAATGAGAATAATGGTTCCATTACTAGTTTCAGTTTGTCTTGGACTTTTTTTACCACAAGTTTTAGGTGGAGGACATAATTTAATTACATCTCTAAGCACAGAGAATTTTCCTCTATTCTTTTTATTGATTTTAATTACTGCAAAGTTTTTGTTTACTATGTTATCTTATGGATCTGGAGCACCTGGAGGTATATTTCTTCCACTTCTTGCCATTGGAGCTTTAATAGGAAACATTTATGGACTTGTATTAGTTTCATTTGCAGATTTTGATAGTGTATATATTAATAACTTTATAATACTTGCAATGGCAGGATATTTTACTGCGGTTGTTAGAGCTCCTATAACAGGAACTATTTTAATTACCGAAATGACAGGATCATTTAACCATTTACTTTCTTTAGCTATTGTATCTATTATTGCGTATCTGGTAGCAGACGTATTGGGTTCAAAGCCAATTTATGAATCATTACTTGAAAACTTATTAGCTAAAAGGGGAGATAAACTGCCTTTTGGTAACAACAGGCATAAAGCTATATTAGAATATGCAGTTTGTATGGGCTCTAAGTTGGATGGTAAAAAAATCAAAGAAGTAAAATGGCCGTCACATTGCTTATTGGTAGCTGTTAAAAGAGGGGAACACGAAATAATCCCAAACGGAGATACAACTATATTTCCTGGTGACTATTTAATCATACTTACTAATGAAGATGAGGTATCTAAGATGAACGATGTTATTGCATTAATGACAGAAAGTAATGAAGAGTTGGAATAGTCTTGTATATGAAAAATTCATTATATCAGAGAGGAATCTATAACTAATGAAAAGACTCTTAAATATTGAATATGCATCTATACATGCAACATATTGGATGTATTTTGGTGTAATATGTAGTTTTGCCTCAGTTTTTCTTTTAGAAAAGAATTATTCAAATTCTGAGATTGGAATTATACTTGCTGTTGGAAATGTTTTAGCAGTTTTCCTGCAACCGATAACAGCAGACTTGGCAGATAGATCGAAAAAAATATCATTAGTAGGAATTAGCCAACTGATGACATTGCTTTTAATGCTACTTACTTTTGGATTGTTTATTTTAGAACGAAAATCCTTGGCTTTATCAGTCATATTCATATTATGCGTAGCATGGTTAATAGTTTTGCAACCATTATTTAATTCACTTAACTTTAAACTTCAAGAATGTGGCATACATATTAATTTTGGAATAGCAAGGAGTATGGGTTCACTAGGATATTCACTTTTATGTGCAGCATTAGGTACCTTAGTTGAAGAACATGGCGTAAGGATTTTACCCGTTACGGGAGAAGTAGTACTTGTCTTATTACTAATTAGTCTTGCATTGACCAAAATGCAGTTTAATAATGAGAAAAAATCTAATGAGAGTTTGGAAGAGAATTGCCTAAAGAATGATATATCACAAAATCATGAAGAAATAAATCTCATTGCATTTGTAAAGCGGAATAAAATATTTATGATTTTAAATATAGGTGTTTTGGGAGTATTTTTCAGCAATTCTGTGTTAAATAGCTTTATGATGCAGATTGTTGGCAACGTAGGTGGCAATAGTGAAGATATGGGAAGAATTTTTGCTGTAATGGCGTTCTTAGAAATACCTACTATGTTCTGCTTTGAATGGTTTAGAAAAAAGCTTACAAGCCAGTTCATGCTGAAAGTAGCTTCTATATGCTTTACATTGAAAATCGGAATGTGTTTTTTGGCACAATCAGTAGCCATGATATTTGCAGCACAATTTCTTCAACTATTTTCATTTGCACTTTTCCTTCCGGCAATGGTTCATTTTATAGACGAAATAATGAACAAAGGAGAAGCTGTAAAAGGTCAAGCCTTATTTACCATGACAATTACAGTAACAACAGTTATATCGAGTATGATAGGTGGATTTATACTTGATATAAGTGGAGCGGATCTTTTAAATATGACAGCAACTATTGTAACAGCTTTAGGTGCGTTAATTATAATCTTTACAGTTGATAAAGTAAGTTTTAAGTAACTACCCACAGACTTGACAGAAATCAAATTGATGTTATAATAACTAAGCTAATATTATCAAAAAACTAGGGAACGATTCTGAATCGTTCCCTAAATATGTTGCAAAAAACAATTAAAAACAATTAAAGTAGCAATTTAAGAAAAAATTATATATAAGAGGTGAAGTATGACACAAGATAACAATATAAAAACGATGACAGAAGAAAATAAAATGGGAAGTATGCCCGTAGGAAAGCTTATGCTGGGAATGTCTTGGCCTGCTATGCTTTCCATGCTTATACAAGCTCTATACAACGTAGTAGATAGTATATTTGTAGCAAAGATTAGTGAATCTTCTCTTACTGCAGTTACTTTAATATTTCCTATACAAATGGTACTAATTGCAATTGCAATTGGAACAGGAGTAGGGGTTAATTCTTTAATAGCAAGAAAGCTAGGAGCTAAACGTTTTGAAGAAGCTGATTTAGCAGCTAATCATGGATTTAGAATAGCTTTTATTAATTGGGCAGTTTTTGCCGCATTTGGTTTACTATTTTCGAATATATATATGAATGCTTATTCAGATTCAGCATACATAATAGAAAATGGTTCAATGTATCTTATGATTATTACAGTGTTTTCTTTGTTCATGTTCATAGGAATAAACACAGAAAAAGTTTTACAAGCAACAGGAAACATGCTTATGCCAATGATTAGCAGTTTGGCAGGAGCTTTAACAAATATAGTTCTTGACTGGTTATTAATATTTGGTATTGGAATTTTCCCTAAAATGGGGGTTGTAGGTGCTGCTATTGCAACTATAATTGGTCAATTAATATCAATGTGCGTAGGCTTAATATTTTTGTTTGGACATAAACATCAGGTTAAAGTTAAATTAAGAGGTTTTAAATTTAATTTAGAAACAATAAAAGAAATATACAATGTTGGATTTCCAGCTATGTTAATGCAGCTAATAGGGTCAGTAATGCTCTTCTTTATAAATGGGCTATTAGCATTTTCAGAAACAGCTGTAGCCGTACTAGGAAGCTATTTTAGACTTCAATCATTTATATTCCTTCCTGTTTTTGGACTTAATCAAGGAGCTATGCCAATCATGGGGTATAACTATGGTGCTAAAAACAAAGAAAGATTAATGAAAGCTTATAAAGTTGGACTGATAACAGCATTAGTGATAATGATACTAGGAACTATATTATTTTTAACTCTTCCTGCACAACTTCTTGGACTATTTAGTGCATCAGAGAATATGCTTGCTATAGGGGTCCCAGCACTTCGTATAATCTGCTTATGTTTTATACCAGCAGCTTTTGGAATTTTAACTTCAACAATATTTCAGGCTACAGGGCATGGTATGTTAAGTATGTGGCAGGCTTTAATAAGACAATTAATAGGGATAGTACCGTTAGCGTGGATATTACTTGAAACAGGTGGATTAGATCTAGTATGGTGGGCATGGCCTTTAGCTGAAATTTTAGGTATAATATATTCATTAATATATTTAAAGAAGTTATATAAAAATGAAATTGAACCGTTAGGATAGAGAAAAATATGAAAAGTACTATAAAGAAAAAAACATACAAAGCTATATATAGGCTGCTAGATAGAGTATCACCTATAGATGGTGATTGCGGAAAACTTTGTAATGCAGCTTGCTGCACCTGTGGAGGAGATAGTCAGGACGAAGATGGCCTTGATTATGATTTAGGAATTTATTTGCTTCCAGGTGAAGAAAAGCTATTCACACAGAAAGAAGAATGGTTAAAGTGGAGTGTGGAATATGCAGAAGATTATGATTTTCCAGATTCATGGTTTGGAAAAATTTATTTTGTTAGATGCAAAACACCTCCAATTTGTCCAAGGGAATCTAGACCTTTGCAATGCAGGTTTTTTCCATTAGCGCCACACTGGTCTGATGAAGGGAAGTTACAGTTGATATTATGTACATCAGAACTTCCATATTCATGTCCTTTAATTGCAGAAAAAATGGAGCTTACACCTAAATTTAAAAAAGCAACATATACGGTATGGAATCGCTTGATAAAAGATCCTTTGATTTTTGATTTAGTTAAAATGGATTCAGAGGATAGAAAAAATATGAATATTAAATATGAAGTTATTTATGAAAAATAAACAATTAATTTAGCAAAATATATGATTATATACCATGAATTTATGGTATAATACATCATTAATATGCGTAAGAATATGCGTAAAAACCAAACACCTTGGAGGGCATTAATAGTATGAAATTAGGTATTGATGTTGGTTCAACTACCGTTAAAGTTGTGCTTATGGACGAAGAAAATAAAATATTATTTAAAAAATATGAAAGACATATGTCGAATATTTTTGAAAAGGTTTCAGAACTAATTGCAGAACTTCACCATAAGTTTGAAAATGCTAAAGTACATATGACCATAACAGGTTCTGGAGGCTTAGCTTTGTCACAGCTTCTTGATATATCAT
>DAMCXN010000039.1:0-6262 GCA_032096995.1 Aminipila sp. | reverse complement strand
TGCATGTAGTAAAGCTGTTGAAACCATAGTTCCCGATACAGATGTTGCTATTGAACTCGGAGGAGAAGATGCAAAAATCACATTTTATGGGGCTACTATTGAACAAAGAATGAATGGAACTTGTGCAGGTGGTACAGGAGCGTTTATTGACCAAATGGCAGTTTTATTAAACACTGATGCAAGTGGATTAAATGAAGCCGCTAAAAATTATAAATTAATATATCCTATTGCTGCTCGATGCGGAGTTTTTGCGAAAACAGATATACAACCTTTAATAAATGAAGGGGCAAGCATAGAAGATCTTGCAGCCTCTATTTTTCAAGCAGTTGTTAATCAGACAATAAGCGGATTAGCTTGTGGTAGAACTATTAAAGGTAAAGTCGCTTTTTTAGGAGGACCTCTGTCCTTTTTATCAGAGCTAAGAAATAGATTTATTGAGACTTTACAATTGACTCCAGAAAGTGTAATTTTTCCGGATGATTCAAAATATTTCGTTGCAATAGGAGCAGCACTTATTTCGGAAAAATATGAAGAAAAAAGTATTGAGAGTGTTTTTAAAATACTAAAAAATGCAGATGCTTCAACATTGTCAGAAACAAAGCATACTAATCCACTTTTTAAGGACACAAATGATTATGCAGAATTTAAGCAAAGACATGATAAGCATAGAATAAAACGAAAAGATATAAAAAGAGTTAAGGGAAATATTTTTTTAGGCATAGATGCTGGTTCTACTACGACTAAAGCGGCCTTAATTGATAGTGAAAATAACTTGTTATACTCTTTTTATAGAAATAATGAGGGGAAACCTCTAGAAGCAACCATGGCGATGCTAAAAGAACTATATAACCTGCTACCTAACAATATTCCTATATCCAATGTTGCGGTTACAGGGTACGGTGAGGGGCTTATTCGTGCTGCTTTTAAAGCTGATTTAGGTGAGATAGAGACTATGGCTCACTACAAAGCAGCAGAGGCTTTCTTGCCAGGAGTAGAGTTCATTTTAGATATCGGCGGCCAAGATATGAAATGCATGAAGATTAGAGATGGAGCTATTTATAATATCATGCTTAATGAAGCTTGTTCTTCAGGTTGTGGATCATTTATTGAAACATATGCAAAGTCTGTAAATATGGACGTTCAAGATTTTGCTAAAGAAGCTTTATTTTCTAAAGCTCCAGTAGATCTAGGTACTAGGTGTACTGTTTTTATGAATTCAAAAGTAAAACAATCTCAAAAAGAGGGGGCAAGTATTGGTGATATTTCAGCAGGACTTTCTTACTCTGTTATAAAGAATGCATTATATAAAGTAATTAAACTTAGAAATACTGATGAGGCTGGAGAAAAGATTGTTGTTCAAGGTGGAACATTCCTTAACGATGCCATCCTTAGAAGTATAGAAAACATTTTAGGTAAAGAAGTGGTGAGGCCAGATATAGCTGGTATTATGGGGGCTTATGGAGCAGCACTTATTGCTAAAGAAAATTATGTAGAAGGTACAGAGTCTTCAATAATTAAATTGGAAGATATGGAGCTTTTTACAGTTACAAATACACACACAAGATGCAATGGTTGTGAAAATAAATGCTTGCTTACTATTAATAAGTTTAACAGTGGAGCAAGATTTATTACGGGGAATAGATGCGAAAAAGGAGCAGGCAAAGAAAAAAATTCTAACAGCCTTCCTAATTTATATGAGTACAAATATAAAAGACTATTTTCTTATGAGCCTATTGCTGATATGTATGCAAAACGTGGAGTGATAGGAATTCCTAGAGTCCTTAATATGTATGAAAATTATCCTTTCTGGTTTACTTTTTTCACAAATTTAGGATTTAGAGTAGTTCTTTCACCACCTTCGTCAAAGGCTATGTATGAACATGGCATGGATACAATATCTTCAGATACTGCATGCTATCCTGCTAAGATGGTTCACGGTCATATAAAATGGCTTGTGGATCAAGGGGTTAAGTGGATTTTTTATCCGTGTATAAATTATGAGATTAATGAAGATCCTACAGCTTCTAATCACTATAATTGTCCGATTGTTGCAACATACCCAGAAGTTTTATCTCATAATATGGATGAACTATTTGAAGAAAAAGATGTTACTTTTACACATCCATTTTTACCTTATGATAATGAACAATGTTTAGTTAGGGAACTTTATTCTTTATTAAAGCATTTAGGTGTTAAGTATTCAGAAGTAGCAAAATCTGTTAAAAAAGGTAGAGCTGAAAATAAAAGATTTAAAGATGATATAAAAAAGCAAGGTGCTAATGCTATTAGATTTGCAAAGAAAAACAATAAAAAATGTATTGTTTTATCTGGAAGACCTTATCATTTGGATCCTGAAGTAAACCATGGAATAGATAAATTAATAAACTCTTTTGATTTTGTAGTATTAACTGAGGACTCTATTGCTAATTTAGCTAAGCTTAATAGACCATTAAGAGTTTTAGATCAATGGACATATCATTCAAGATTATATAAAGCTGCTTTAGTTGCAAGTAAGGATGATGATATTGAACTTGTTCAGTTAAATTCATTTGGATGTGGTATCGATGCTGTAACAACAGATCAAGTAGAGGAAATCATGAAAAACAGTAATAACATGTATACTGTTTTAAAGATTGATGAAGGTACAAATTTAGGTGCTGCTAAAATTAGAATAAGATCTTTGAAAGCAGCTATAGAAGAGCGAGAAAAAAACAAGGTTAAGCATACCGATTGTGATACTAAATTTATTCGAAAAGTATTTACAAAACAAATGAAAAAAGACTATACCATTTTGATTCCGCAAATGTCGCCAATACATTTTCAATTTATAGCCCCAGGCTTAAGAAAATGTGGTTATAATGTAGAATTGATGCCTTCAGTTGATAAAACTGCAGTTGATGAAGGGCTAAGATACATTAACAATGACGCTTGTTATCCAACAATTGTTACTTTAGGGCAAATAATATCCGAATTAAAATCTGGGAAGCATGATCTTAATAAAACAGCTGTATTTATGTCTCAAACAGGAGGAGGATGCAGAGCAAGTAACTATGTATCATTACTTAGAAAAGCCTTGATAGATTTAAAAATGGAGCAAGTACCAGTAATCTCTTTTAATATAGTTGGACTAGAGAAAAATAGTGGATTTAAGCTTACTATACCTATGATTAAAAGGGTATTGCTAGGCGCAGTATATGGAGATACTTTGATGCGTATGTTATATGCAACAAGACCTTATGAAGAAGTGCCGGGTTCTGCAGATAGACTTTATGAAAAATGGTCACATATAATCTATAAAAACATAAAAAATGGAAGTATTGTTTTATTTAAAAGAATAATAAAGCAGATGGTAAATGAATTCGACAATTTGCCTCTTAAAGAAATACAAAAACCAAAAGTTGGAGTGGTAGGAGAGATCTTAGTAAAATATCATCCAACAGCGAATAATGATATTGTACGCATTATAGAAAAAGAAGGTGGAGAAGCCGTTGTCTTAGATTTGATAGACTTTTTCTTATATGGTATGTACAGTAGGGAATTTAACTTTAAGCATTTAGCGGGAAAGTATAGTTCTATGGTTATAAATAAGATGGCTATAAGAATGATAGAATGGCTTAGAGAGCCTGCGAGAAAAGCATTAAATGAAAGTAAACGTTTTAAAGGACCTAACCATATTGAAGAAATTGCAGAGAAAGCTCAGAAATTAATTTCATTGGGAAATCAATGTGGAGAAGGATGGCTTCTTACTGGTGAAATGTTGGAACTTATTGATAATGGAGTAGGTAATATTGCTTGTCTTCAACCATTCGGATGCCTCCCAAATCATGTAACTGGAAAGGGTATGATGAAGGCTTTAAGAAAATATAATGCTTATACAAATATTGTAGCTGTTGACTATGATCCAGGTGCTAGTGACGTTAATCAGCTTAATAGAATAAAGCTGATGATGGCGACAGCATATAAAAACATGGAAAAGTCTCATTGCAATTAAAGGCTAAAAGTAGTATAATATTTGAGTCAAAAATTATACAAGTTAGGAGGTGTCTCCATGGGAAGACACGGTACAATCGCAGGACGTAAAGCAGCACAAGACTCAAAAAGAGCTGCAATCTTTACAAAATATGCTAGAGCTATTACAGTAGCTGCTAAAAACGGTGGAGATCCAGAATACAATGCTTCACTTAAGGTTGCAATAGAAAAAGCTAAAGGCATTAACTTACCAAATGATAACATCAACAGAGCTATAAAAAAGGGAACTGGAGAACTTGAAGGTGAAACTTATGAAGAACTAAGCTTTGAAGGTTATGGAGTAGGTGGAGTTGCAGTTATTGTAGAAGCATTAACTGACAATAAAAACAGAACTACAGCTGCTGTAAGATCAACTTTTGACAAATATGGCGGAAATCTTGGAGCTCCAGGATGCGTATCATATATGTTTGCTAGAAAAGGTGTTCTTATCATTGAAAAGACTGATGAGATTAGTGAAGATTCTCTTATGGAAACTTCTCTCGAAGCTGGAGCAGAGGACATGATAGTTCATGAAGATGCTTTTGAAATTCAGACAGAACCAGCTGCATATACAGATGTACATAGTGCATTAGTAAGCGCAGGATATGAATTGATTGAATCTGATGTTGAATATGTTCCATCAATGGAATCTGCACCAAGTGATGAACATGATATCAAGAAGTTAAAGAAGATGATTGACATTCTTGAAGATAATGATGACGTTCAAAAGGTGCATCACAACTGTTCTATTGATTTAGAAGAAGTTGAATAGTTGAAAATTTAGAGCTTTAACGCTTAAAATTTAAAATTATAAAAATGAAAATTTTTAATTTTCATAAAATTTCAACATAACAAATGCATTAATTTATCCTCTCTATGTTGGGTACATCTTAGTATATGTATTCAAAATAGGGAGGATTTTTTTATTTTTATTATTGACAATAATGTTTCACATGGTAGTATTAAGATATAATTACAAATTTATACAATTGTTGAAGACTTATAAATGTAAAGGTTCATATATGAATGCTGTAAATAATCAAATTGAAGGTTTTAAGAATGATATATTGTTATTAGCACAGTTATTAAATCACAGTAATAAGAATGAGATAGACCAATATAAATCTACTTAATGTAAAAGAAAAAATTTTGAAGAAGAAAATAAGGATTTAGAGAAAAGAGGGGAAAATGAAAAAAATATTGGTTTTAGTTATGATTTTAAGTGTCATAATTATTAGTGGATGTATTCAAAATGAAAATTTTATAATTAATTCTAAAGAGTTTACAGATGAACAAAATGAAATATTATTACTAACTGGAAATAGAGCATCTAAATATGATTTGAAAAATTTTCCTAAGGATAAAAACTACGAATTAAAGATAGTATATGAGGTTTATAAAGCTAATGAAAAATTAAAAGAAGAAAATATAAGTAGTATGTTATTTGAACCGACAAAGGAGAAGATAGAAGATACTACTATATCAATAAATATACAAGAAGATAAAATAAGAATGTTTTCTGGTGGAGCATTTTCAAAATTAGAGATAGAAGAAGATATCTCTGAATTAACCAATTATTGGTTTAGTGGAGATAGTAAAATAAATATGGGAGATGAAGTGTATTTATTTCATGGAAATGATGGTGGACACTGTTCGGTAAGATTAGGATTATTATCAAAAGAAGAATTGGATGGACTAATTAAGGAAAATGAAGTGAATATTTTTATAAAATTAGTATGTGAAGAAATTAAAAAATAAGTTTATAATGGTAAATTATAAGCAATTTAATTTGCATAATTTGGAGTGTTTTATTTTAAAGCATATGTGCTATAATAAATACAGGGAGTAAATAAATTAATATATGTATCAATTTATATGATTAGTTTTTATATTTTACATAACAGTTGATGTAGCAAACTCCCTTTTTTTATTAAGTCTAGGCTTATCTTATTTTTCTACAAGATGGACACATCCACACTCATCAACCCATAAACCTATTACTGTAACAGGGAAAGCCCATGATTTTACCACATTAGTTGCCATTATTATATCTTTATAATGTTGTTCTATGTCAACTGGATTTGCGGCACAATCATAATGACCTACTACTGCTACAATTTTAGAATGATGAGCTTCTATTGATATATTAACGCTTACTGCAAGTCTATCAAGTACGTCCCAATTATCTTGAGATAATACTTTAACCATTCCAGGTTCAGTTATCATATCTACATAATCTACGCAAGCATTTTTT
>DAMCXN010000038.1:30266-30480 GCA_032096995.1 Aminipila sp. | reverse complement strand
TTCGCTTGTATCTTACTATCATCATTTTTCCTTTCCAGAAAACAAAAAAAGCCGGAGAATGAAAGTGCATTCCTGAACTCCAATTCTCCGGCCTTGTGATGCTTTCAATTTAAATGTGATTTTGGTGTATATTAAAAAGGGCGCTAACTTTATCGGCTTTCATTCAGCCTTAAAAATCAGCGCCCTTTTTATTTTCAGCTTGTTCCTTGGATCG
>DAMCXN010000038.1:11484-30211 GCA_032096995.1 Aminipila sp. | reverse complement strand
ATAAATCTACGAAAAAAGGACTTCCACTTTTCATTGTGGAAGTCCTCGAAAGGCGCGGATTTACTGGCTTTGTAAGCAATAAATCTTTTTTACCTTTTGTTTTTGGTATCCCCGGTGGGAATCGAACCCACAATTAAGCTTTAGGAGAGCTTTGGTATATCCATTTACCTACGGAGACATATTCTTAACCAACAAAAGCATATTGGATTGTTTTAGCTTATATATATTAGCACATTTAGCGGACACTTTCAAGAGGTTACTTGAAAAGGATAAAATACAGTGCTATGATATATCTGGATGATAGTAAC
Source organism: Aminipila sp. (assembly GCA_032096995.1). Lineage (GTDB taxonomy): Bacteria > Bacillota > Clostridia > Peptostreptococcales > Anaerovoracaceae > Aminipila. The sequence continues at coordinate 29,903 of DAMCXN010000038.1, read as the reverse complement.
GAAAGGGTGAAAACAATGAAAAAGAATATACTTGTTATAACTGGCAGTCCAAGAAAAGGAGGAAACAGCGAACTTCTGGCGGATGCTTTTATTGAAGGGGCTATTTCTGCAGGACATACTGTTAACAAATGGAGAGCCGCTGAAAAAAAGGTTGGAGGATGTCGTGCGTGTGAGACTTGTTTTACTACAGGAAAAGCTTGTAGCTTTAACGATGATTTCAATGAATTAGCACCACTAATTTTAAAAGCAGATGTATTAGTATTTGCTACGCCAGTTTATTGGTTTACATACCCAGCACAAATAAAAGCAGTAATGGATAAATTTTATTCTTTTTGTATAGGTCAAAAACCTTTAAATGATAAAGAAGCTATTTTGTTATCTTGTGCTCAAATGGATGATATTTCTATTTTTGAAGGTGTAAAAGCAACCTATGACTATATGGTGAAATTTTTACATTTAATTGATAGAGGATGTGTTGTAGAACCAGATGTAAAAAATCCTGGAGATATAATAGAGACTACAGCATTACATAAAGCAAGGGCACTGGGAAATAAACTGTAAATAGAAAACTTTCTTATAAATTATATTTCTTGTTTTATAAAAAAATGAATATAAAGATAATAAAAAATAAGCAAGAGTGAAAAAATGCCCTGAGATATTGTTATATATTCAGAGCATTTTTATTTATTATTATACAGATTGGCTGTTTAGGCCATGATATGCAAGAAGTAAGTCTACCATTCTTCCGTAGCTTTTAATGCCACCTTCTTGTGCATTAGCTTTTAGATAAGTATCGTTGGCAGCACTTGATATACGTGAGGCTAAACCACTATGCTGTTGCCAATATTCCTGATTCTCAATTAGATCTAGCATAGCTTTTTCAGGAATTTGAGATAAAATGCTTTGATACTCTTCGGCAGTACTATTTTTATATAGAGCATTTAAGGTAAATGCTAATGCATTAAGGGTTCCACTATAATGCAACTCAGCTGAATCGGAATTTGAACAAGCTAAATATGCTATAAATCCTGCATCATCTTCGCGAATATAACCCTTTAAGTGGGCAAGTTCATGGCATATAGTGTAAGGCTTTATAAAAAAGACTACATCATCGTTATAGTTTGCTTCAATGGTATAAGGTGAAAATAGACCTGTCATATTTATATCCGACATCAGAGAAGACATAATTATAGGTTTTGGATTAGGATAATAGCCCTTTAATGAAGGATATTTTTTTCCTAGATTTTTCATAGCTTCTTTACTTTGTTTATGCAGTTCAGCTTGAGTTAGTGTATTAGTAACCATAGAATCCGTTGTAATATCAGTTAAATCGTTTATAAGCAATGAACAAAGTGAGGTTAAGTCATTATAAGATGAAGGGGCTGTTATGATGCCAATATCCTTTGCAATCCCATCTCTTGAATAATTTAAACTACAAGCTAAGGTAACCATTAAAAATATAGTAGAAGAAAAAGTTAATAATATAATTATTACTTTAGGTATTCTTAATAATATCCTATGTCTACCTTTTTTAGTAAATAGATTTATAAGCAAAAATATTAGGCTAGAAATTATTAAAGCGGCTAATATATATATTATTATTTCTAAAAATGAAAATGAAAAAAGTGAAAAAAATCTACCAAAAGTATTTGGGAGTATTGGAAAAATATAAGTTGAATATAGTTGTCCTAAAGAAGGCCACTTTCTAACAAGTAAAATTAGTAACAAACATATAACTGGAGTAAGTGCAGTATAAAATAAAGGATATTTATAATTTTTTAAAAATGAAAAAATTTTATACATAGCTACTCTCCCCCCAAAAAATATATTTTATATTAAACCTTACATAAAACCAATGTATGAATTAATACTAATATAAATTATTATACATCACGAAATTTAATCGTTCGACAAAATAAACAAAATGTAATATTGTAAATTGTTGGACATTTTAGGTTTGAACATGGGGGATAAGATGGTATAATTAATCGATGATGAAGTTACAGGAGGAAATGACTTAATGAGCCGTTTTTTTAATAATAGTTTTGAGAACATAAAATTTTATACATCTGAGGAAAAAAGAGCTAAGAAGGTTCTTCGTTTGAATGCTAATGAAAGCCCTTATCCTGCTAGTCCATTTGTATATAGATCTCTTGACCAATTTGAGATTGATAATTTAAGAATGTATTCTGATCCTCAGGATAAAAAACTAGTTAAAGTTATTGCTGAAAATTTTGAGATTAAAGAGGAACAGATAGCTATTGGTAATGGAGCTAATGAAATTTTAGCATTTGCATTTATGGCTTTTCAAAATAGTGAAAAAAAGTTTTATTTTCCTAAGATAAGCTATGAATTTTATGGAAGATATTCAGATGTTTTTGGTATGAATAAAATAGAAATACCTCTAAAGGGAGATTTAAGTATAAATCCTGAGGATTACTATAATTTAGATGGGACAATTGTAATAGCAAATCCCAATACACCTACGGGAATTTCACTAAGTCCAAGTGAAATTGAAGAAATACTAATAAGAAACAAAAATAATTTAGTCATTATAGATGAAGCATATGTGGATTTTGGGGCTAAAAGCTGTATTCCTTTAGTAGAAAAATATGATAATTTATTGGTGGTGCAAACTTTTTCAAAGTCAAGAAATTTGGCAGGAGCAAGAGTAGGATTCGCTATAGGACATGCTGATATAATAGAGGATTTAAATAAAATTAAGACATCATTTAATCCATATAACATAAATAAGCTGTCAAGTATTGCGGCAACATCAGCTATGAAAGACAAAGATTATTATAAAAAATGTATTAATGATATTAAAAAAATTAGAGAATGGTTTTCTAAAGAAATGGAGCAATTAGGCTTTATTGTACTAGAATCAAAGGCAAACTTTGTATTTGTTAGAAGTACCTCTATGCAGGGAAAAGAGTATTTCGAGGCATTAGAGAATAAGAATATATTAGTTTGTTCTTATGATGAATCTGAAATAAAAGATTATGTTCAAATTACTATTGGGACAAGGGATCAGATGAATACTCTACTTAAGGCTACAAAGGATATTTTGGGAATCGAAGAGCCAATAGGCGAATAATATCTTTGATATATTAATGATGTAAAATAATAAAAGGATGACTCATTTTGTTTGAGTCATCCTTTTTATTATTTTTTATTTAAGTTTAAACTATTTACTAAAAATTAAAGTTAGAAGTAATAATTAATTTTCTTTTTCTAATTTTTCATTTAATTTCTTTATTCTATGCTTTGCAGATTTTCTATAAAAGTAATCACAAATAAGCATAAGACCTAGCATAAAAACAAACATAGGTATGATCACTGCAAAGATATTTATAGGAGAGAACCCATATTTCAAGTAGTTTCCGATTCCTACAATTGAACTTCCGATTAATGAAGAAGCAATGTAGAGAATAATGTTAAATTTAGTATTCTGCATTTCTTTTGTAAACAAAAGACCTTGTCTAGCATCTAGGATAAGCTTTAAAAAACATCCTATAAGTAATATAATAATTTCCGAAAAATTATTTAATGATGAAGCATTAAAAAAAGAAGTTTTAATGATAATACTAAGTGCTAAAAGCACTGTAATTACAATCCAACTTATCTTTGTATTTTTTAAACTTTGTAGTTCTTGTCTTTCATCTATGATTTTATTGTTTTTATTGAACATCGTTATCAACCTCCCAAAATAGTTCATCAAGTGTTTTGTTTAAAGCTTTGCAAATTGCTATACATAAATTCAATGTAGGGTTATAATTTCCAGATTCTATCATTCCTATAGTTTGTCTTGTTACGCCTACTTTTTCTGCTAACTGCTCTTGTGATAAATCATATTCTACTCTAGCAATTTTCATTTTTTTATTTTTCATATGACCCCCCCTGCATATTGAATTATATGATATATAATACTAAATGTCAAATATATTTTGCATTTGGATAAATGCAGAAGGGTGAAATAGCATCAGACTGAATGCTGAATTGAAATCCGAAGTTCAAGTTTGCAAAATTATATATGATAGCATTGACAAAAATGATAGCAAAGAGTATATTGATAATAGTTATATCGAATAATGATACATAGTGAAACGATATAACGAGTTATGGCATAAAAAATTGAAAGGGTTGAGGAAATAAGTTAATGAAACATATTCTTAAGAGATTTAATTTTGGAGTGTTTGATTATAAAGATGCTGAAAAACTTTTAAATCAAATGGCAGACAAAGGATATAGATTTTTAAGTGATGGAAACTTTATATTTGGAGATTTCGCTATGTTTGAGAAAGATGAAAAAGCAAGAGAAACAAAGTATACAGTTGACGTACGTTGTGAGTTATCAGAATCAGAAAAAGAAAATTATTATGATTTTTATAAAGATTTGGGTTGGAAAAACATCGGTTGTCATAGAAAAAAATTACATATTTTTATTGCAGATAAAAACAATAATTTCCCTTTGTATACAGATGAGTTTAGTGAAATGGCGAATTTAAATGAAGCTATAAAGAAAGATGCGAGAATAATAAAAAACAGTATTTATGCATTATTTTTTGCATGTTTAGTTTGGTATATGATATATTCTGGACCAACAGCTACCAACAGATTAGCAAGTTATGTTTTTATTATCTTTTTTACATTGCCATTAATATATAAAGTTTTAGAAATCTTTAATAATGTAATATTTAAATACAAATTAAAAAAAGCTTTATTAAATGAACAAAAGATACCAGACAATAAAACTTTAAAAGAATTAAAAGTTTGGGAGAACTTATTATGTGTTACGGGGTTAGTAAGCTTTTCCGCTATGGGCATCATAGGTTATTGTTATGAAATTTGGGGAGCAGGTGTAAATCCATCAGAAATTTATGGAACAACATGGGCTATTGCAATGTTAGCAATAGATATAAGCTCTATAATAACTATGTTAACTTTAACATATGTGTTATTTTTATATCCTAATATTAAGAAGAATAGGTCCGCATACTTTATTGCATATTTTATTTCTTATATTGCGTATTATTTTAGCAATATAGAATACATAAAGCTGTATTTAGTAAGATAAAAACTTATAAAAGGAGAAGAAAAAATGGCAAGAGAACAATTAAAAACATTAACTGAACCAATGTACTATGTTCTGCTTTCACTTATAAAGAAAAATCATGGATACGGAATCATGCAGATGATAAGTGAGCTTACAGAAGGTAGAGTGGCAGTAGGAGCAGGAACATTATATGCTCTTTTAGGAAGATTTGAAAAGGAAGAAATTATAGAGCAGATAGCAGAAGAAAATCGAAGAAAGATTTATAAGTTAACTGAAAAGGGACAAGGTATTCTAAATGAAGAATTCGATAGATTAAATAAAATGGTAAGTGATGGACAAAAATTTATTGAATTTGAGGGACAGAGGCCAACACCACCCGATGATAATACAGGAGGCGGTATTTCTATGCCTGTAGATGAAAAAGGTTTTGAGAGCAATAAAGCTTCAAAAGAAGTAAAAGAGAAAAAAGGTTTTGGCATTGGAGGATTTGGAAAAGGAGTGTTAATTCCAACATGAATAAATATGCAATCAGATTTTGGCCTTTTACTACTTTAGATTATAAGGCGGCAGAAAAATATTTAGAAGAAAAAGCTCAAAAGGGTTTAATATTAGTTGGATTAGATATTAATTCTTTTCCAATAGCTATTTATAAAAAAGAGCAACCTACTAATGTTAAATATTGTATAGATGGTTTCAAGCATAGCAAATATACGGATAAAGGTGTATATGAATATAATTCTTATTTAGATATGGCGAAGAATTCAGGGTGGAATCATGTTTGTGAGATAAATTATATGCAGTATTTTGTCTCGGACTCAAATGCAAAGCCTGTTCCACTTCAAACAGAAACTGAAACTGAATTTGAAGCAATGAAAAAACCATATAGAACGTTTGAACTCCCGTTTACGTTAATCATGTTGTTTGCACTTATATTTATGAATAACATTACTAATGGAGAAATTGTAGAAATGGCACTACAAGGAATTTCTATGATATCATTTATGTTAATGGGTTGCGCAGTACTTTTGATAGGATTGTTTAGATATTTATTTTTTATTTTAAGAGGAAGTAAAGCCATAGATATAAGAAGAGAAAACTTAACTAAAAATAGATTTATAATTAAGGTTTGGGGATATTTTTATAATGCAGTGCTTTTGTTCATGTTTGGAAGCATTACTATACTCGCTCCATATGAGATTATATTTAGAGATTATGTGAAAAGTGGAAATAAAATAGCTTTATATTTTGGAATAGCTGTGGTTATAGGAATATGTTTAATGAAAATCTCCAATACTGCAACGGTTATTATCAAAGAGAAAGAAAAATTTTGGAGTAAAGTAGGGAACTTTGGTTGTGGCGTTATGCTTATATTTTTAATATCAGCATTTTTGTTTGTTTTTTAATAAAGAAATTATAATGCTATTAATAGAATGTAAAATGCTTACAACATTATAAGTTAAAGCATAATAAAGAAAAAAGGTAAGATGATGAAAAATAAATGGGTGGCAAGAATTGCGTTTGTTTGTGTAATTGGATTTTTAATTTACTGGGGATATGGTTATTGGAATAGTTACCTAGATAAACAAGAAACGCTAGTAGGAGCAGAATGGGTGGTTCCATTAAGTGAAGATTATACTTATTGGGATGACTACATTAAAATTTTAAATAATGATTTAGAAAAAGTTAATTTAAAACTTGTATTTGAAGAAAATAAAGATTATGAAGAAGATTTTTCTTTTGCAAAAAAATTATGTGGGGTAAAAGATAGTCAAGGAAAAGTAATAGTACCTGCTATATATAAAAGATTAACTGTTGATAAAGAACAAGGTTACATACTTGCTGGAAATGATGATACAAATAAATATCATTATTATAATTTTGATGGAACAGACTTTATAAAAGGAGACTTTCTAAGTGCGTCTAAATTTGAAAATGGTTATGCTTGTGTAGAAAAAGGTGATTTACATAGTGTTATAGATGCTAAAGGCAAAGAAATTTTTAATATGAAGTGTGAGTATCTAAACATTTTTGATAGTGAAAAAGGGTTATTTGAATTTCAGGGAGATGAAAACAATAGTAATGAATATAAAGACATTTTTGATGGCCATGAGTGGGGAATTGTAGATATAAATGGAAACATAGTGCTAGAAGATAAGTACGATGTGATTCAAAGCAGTCACTCAGGGGATAGAATTTTAGCTATATATACAAGTGAAGATGGAGGGCAAGACAGAATATATCTAGATAGTAATTTTCAGCAAGTATCAAAGAAGTCATATGAAGATGCTACAGTTTTTGAATGTGGTGTAGCCGCAGTGAGAGATGAAAAGGGCTGGTGCATTATAAATGAGAATGAAGAGGTTATAAGCAGAATATCAAGGTGTAAAGATATGTCTGGCTTTTCAGAGGGGATAGCTGCAGCGGAATTTAATAAAGAAATAAAGTACTATGATAGAGAAGGAAAGGTACTGTTTTCAATAGAAAAAGGATTTAATCAAGAGGTTAGAAGCGCAATGTCTAAATTTAAAGAAGGCAAAGTTACTTTTAGAGGGAAAAATGGCAAGTTAGGCTATATGGACACTAAAGGCAATGTTATAGTGAAGCCTATTTTTACTGATGCAGACATAGTAGAAAATGGTGAAGCCTTTGTAGAACTAGGTAGGAGATCAGGGGTAATAAAGTTTTAATTGGGATGAACAGAACAATTGTGTGTCGAACTATAGAATAAGTTGTCGATTAAAAGATTTTGAGTTTTAAAGTTGAAAGGTATATCCTAGTTATAAAGGAAATAATTAGGAGAAAAAGAATACAGTACTAAATGCAGGCGATGAAGAATAAAACTTTTACATCGCCTTTTTTCTTGTAAATAAAGTAGGAGTTATAAAATTTATAAAAGTGTGTAGTAATAAAGGGGAAAATATGGGCGAGATAATAAAAAATCATAAAAAAGCAGTAATAATAGTTGGGTGCATTTGTTTAGCAATACTTATAATATATGCAAGCTATGTTCATTGGACAAATTATGTAACAGAGAAAGAGACTATTACTAGTTTGGAATGGGTAGTACCTTTGAGTGAAGAATATACCAGAGATGATTATCTTAATAAAATCAACACTATATACTTAGGAAAACCACGTCAAGAACTTGAGGGGGACTTAAAAAAAATAAATTTACAATTGGTGAGTGTTGAAAATAAACAAGAGGACTCATCTTATGATGAACTGTATGGAATTAGAAATTGTGAAGGGAAGCTAATAATACCTTCCAAATATGAAGTGTTAAAAGTTGATATAGAACAAAAATATATTTTAACGGGAGGTTCTGTCCCTAAGGAAAAGGAAGAAAACAATGATACATACAAATACCATTATTATAAATTGGATGGTACAGATTTCATAAAAGAAGATTTTGAGCATGCCTCTATGTTTGAAAATGGATATGCTTGTGTAAAGAAAAATGGAGAAAACTATGTTATTTCTAAAAATGGGGAAAAGTTATTAAAAGTAAATTGTGATTTCTTAGATATCTTTGATGCAGATAAAGGGTTGTTTTCTTTTGCTAATGATGTAGATAAAGTCTATGAAAATGGCAATGACACTCACTATTATAGTGGTCAATTTCAAGGCATTATAGACATTGACGGACAGATTATAGTGGAACCTAAATATGATTATATTTCGCAAATCACAGAAGACAGAATTATTGCAGGTTACAAGAATGATAGAGGTAAAGATCTATATGTTTTTTGGAATAATAAATTTAAGCCTATATCAGATAAGGTTTATGAAGAATTAAATTGGTCTAATAAAGGTGCAATTGCAGCAAAGTATCAACATAATTGGTATATTATAAATAAAGATGAAGATGTTATAGCTAAAATAGAAAATTGTATAGAATTATACGGATTTTCAGAAGGAATAGCTTTAGCACAGAATAATAAAGAGTTGAGATATATAGATACTAAAGGAAATGTTTTATTCACTGTCCCCAATAGATATAAAGGTTATATTTGGTCTGTATGCAAAAGCTTTACTGAGGGGAAAGTGGGGTTTTTAAATAAAAACAAAAAATATGGCTATATGGATAAACAAGGAAAGGTCATAGTAGAACCAATATTTGATAAGGCACTTACTGTAAGAAATGGAGAAGCATTTGTAGAGATAGGCAATAAGGCAGGAGTAATAAAATTCCAAAATTAGGGTTGACATACAAAAAAAGTTGAGTTATTATGTTATCAACAACTAAAAACTAAATTCTATGACGAGAAAGAGTAAGTATATATTTGTTCTACAGAGAGTTGGCATGTTGCTGTAAGCCAATGTTCAAAGTATATCTGAAAATCATCTTTGAGAAGCAATGCTGAACTCTAGAGTAAGTATTGACGGAATCTATCGCCGTAAAAAGGATAAACGTATTGATGGATACGTGCTAAGAGCTATAAAGGTTTTTTTGCCTGTATAGAATTAGGGTGGTAACGCGGATATAATCCGTCCCTTGTATTAAGGGACGGATTTTTTGTTTTTTGAATTTAAAATCCAACAATATAGAACGAAATAGATAGTTGTTAGAAAAAAATATAAAAAGACATAATACGGGGGTCAGTAAAATGAAAACATTATCAAAAAAAGATTTATTACTTGTAGGCTTAATGCTTTTTTCGTTATTCTTTGGAGCAGGAAACTTAATATTTCCTCCATTTTTAGGTCAATCAGCAGGTGTTAGTACTTGGATTGCTATGGTAACATTTTTTGTGACAGCAGTTGGTTTTCCAATTTTAGGAGTCGTTGCTGTAGCAAAATCAGGAGGTTTAACTAATTTAGCTAAGAAAGTAAATCCTGTATTTGCAACAGTTTTTACAGTTTTAATATATTTATCCATAGGGCCTTGCTTAGGTATTCCAAGAGCAGGAAGTTTACCTTTTGAAATGGTAGTTGCACCTTACTTATCACCTAGCATCTCAAGAACGGTAGCTTTATTAGTTTTTACTTTAGTGTTTTTCTCAGTGGCTTATTGGCTATCATTATCACCAAATAAACTTATAAATCGTATGGGAAAAATATTAACTCCAACTTTATTGCTTTTAATCTTAGTTATGTTTGTTGGTTCATTTTTTAAACCACTTGGAGGGTATGGAGCAGCTACGGGTGAATACATGAGTGTTCCATTAGTAAAAGGATTTTTAGATGGATATATGACAATGGACACAATAGCCGCATTAAACTTTGGTATAGTTATAGCATTAGTAATTAAATCAAAAGGCATTACGGAAGAAAAATATGTTGTTTCTTCAACTATAAAAGCTGGTTTAATTGCAGGTACTTTATTAATAACGATTTATTCGCTACTTGCACACTTAGGGGCAATGAGTGGAGGTCATTTTGGAGCTACAGAAAATGGAGCACAAACATTAACAAATGTTACAACATATATCTATGGAAAACCGGGAGCAGTATTACTTGCGGCAATCTTTACATTGGCTTGTTTAACTACTAGTGTTGGACTTATAACTTCATGTAGTCAATATTTTGTAACCTTAACCCCAAAAATCTCTTATAAAAATTGGGTTAGAATATTAACACTTTCTAGTATGGTTCTTGCAAATATGGGATTAACAAAAATACTTGCCGTATCAGTACCAGTATTGGTTGCAATTTATCCCTTAGCAATAATGTTAATATTACTTGCATTGGCAGATAACTTATTTAAAGGAAGCACCGCAGTTTATAGATTTACTACTTTATTTACAGGCGTTGTAAGTATTATCCAGGCTTTAGATCAAGTAGGTATAAGACTAGGAGTGTTTACAAAAATGTGTGGAACTCTACCACTTTACGAAGAAGGCTTAGGATGGGTACTTCCAGCAATATTTGGTTTATTTATAGGTTTTGTAATATTTGTGTTAAAGGAAAGAGTAATTCAAAATAAAGCTTTAGAAAATTCCATTTAGAAGTATAATATAAATATAGTTACAATGAAAAAATAGTTAAATCATAAAAATAGTTGACTATATTTATAAAGGAAAAAAGAATGAAAGATTTATGGAAGTTATTTTTAGCCTTTTTTAGAATAGGATTATTTACTATAGGTGGCGGATTAGCAATGTTGCCGCTTATCCAGAGAGTCGTAGTAGAAGATTATAAATGGCTTGAAGAAAAAGAAATGATAGACTGCATAGCAATTTGTCAATCCTTACCTGGAGTGATAGCAATAAATGTTGCTACATATGTAGGATATAGAAAAAATAAGATTGTGGGGTCAATAGCTGCAACCTTAGGAACCATAATGCCTTCGTTTATTATCATAATACTTGCAGTTGCTTTTTTAGACGCTGTAGGCAATAATGCATATATAAATGGGGCATTTACAGCATTAAAAGCGGCATCTTGTGGTTTGATTTTATTTGCAGCAATAAAATTGGGAAAGCAAGTACTAAAAAGTCGTTTTTCCTGGGCAATAGCTATAATTGGATTTTCAATGATTACTTTCTTTGGAATAACCGCAGTATGGGCTGTAATTTTAGGAGCTTTTGCAGGGTTAATCCCATATTGGTATAGGACACTAAAATTAAAAAATAAGGAGGAAGAATAATGATTTATTTAACCTTATTTCTATCCTTCTTTAGAATAGGTATTTTTGGATTTGGTGGCGGGCTTGCTATGTTACCGCTGATATTTCAAACGGTAAAACAGTTTGGCTTTATGTCTTCTGAAGAATTTTCAAATTTAGTTGCATTATCACAAATCACACCTGGTCCAGTATCTGTAAATGCAGCAACATTTATAGGTTTTGATTTTGCAGGGATTTTAGGAGCAATGTGTGCAACAATTGGAGTTGGACTCCCTTCCTTTTTACTGGTAATAACCGCTATTAAATTTTTAGACAGGTTTAGTGAGAGTAAAGGTATGGAAGCTGTCTTTACAGGTATAAGGCCTGCAGCAGTAGGTCTTATAGCAGCAGCAGCTGTATTTGTTGGTGAAACAGCGCTTATAAATAAGCAAAATAGTCTATTATGGTCTGGAAATGTACCTGCTTTTTCTGTAGAAAAAATATGGAGTTATATACAATGGGCATTAAAAGACTTGATAGGCAGCATCGAAATAATACCAGCTTTAGTTTTTGTAGCAACTGTAATACTTGCGGCAAAGTTTAAAATGAGTCCCATAAAAATAATAATAATAATGGGTGGGGTAGGTATAGTATTTTGTAGATAGCCTAGTTTTAGAACAATAATCTTAGAAAATTTAAAAATACGGTAGCGTTTATCATAACCACTACCGTATTTTTTATGAATTAAATATTTGATTTCTAAACTTAAAATAAATCTTTTACAATTAGTAAAATTAAGTTATTGTCATATAGTTCCACTGCAAGACTGGAGTTTCTCAAGCTTGTCATAATAAAATCTAAAACCTTAGGATCCGCAAGAGACGCAATAGGAATCATAAGGGCAAGACCTATAAAGACATAGAGAATTCCTTTAAGAAATCCAAAAATCATACCCAAAACTCCATCTAAGAAACCAGTTAAACCATCATGATTTTCTTTTGATAGCAAAGATATAATAATGTGAAGAACTATTTGAATTGCAATAGTTATAACTACAAAACAAGCTATAGTAAAAAGTAAGTTAGATAAGCTCTCAGAAATAGAACCGGCTAAGGAATTTGTTAAATCTGAAAGAGGTTCTTGAATGATAGCAGGCATATTTCCATGCATCTCAGCAGGAGAAAGAGAATGATTTACCTTCTCATTTATATTTCCATAAATTGATGAATAGATGTTAGTGTTGTCTAAAATAAATTGATTAAACTTTGGAGAAAAAATAAAACCAAAGACAATAGCAATAATCCAACCAATTGTATGAATAAATGTTTTTAAAAAGCCATGTTTATATCCTTGAACCATTGTAGTGACAATTATGACTGCGACTATTATATCAATAATCATAAATTGATCCCCCCTCCCATATATATGTATATAGTACTAGAAATGATAAGGGAGGGCAATATGGAATATACAAAATATAATAAATCAATGGTGCTTCTTTCTGAAGAAAATCGAGATTTCGCTGCCAAAACGGAGCAGGCAATATATGGAAACTTAAGAGTAGAAACAGGCAACAACAAAGGGGCAATCTCTTTAAGTGTTCAGAATCTACGATTTTTTGAACGAAATCGATATATTTATAAATTGATTTTGTTTGGAGAAAAGAAAGAGCGTACTATTCATGCAGTTATTGGTTCGTTAATATTAAATAGGTTTGGTTCAGGTGAAAATTATTTCAGATTTGACCCAAATGACGTGGACGGAAGAGGTGGAAAATTAGAGGATTATGCAGTAGCAATTGTAGCCGCAGTATCTATGAGGGATAATAAGGAGCCGTTACACCCTGTTTTAAAGGGGAAATTATCTTCATTGGGGAGTAATGTAATGGCAGCAGGTTCAGAAAAAGGACGAAATAGCAGGGGGGCAACAGAAATAGAAGAAAAAAAAGAAATTTCTGAGAAGGAAAATATTGAAAAAAGAAAAATGGAAGATAACAAGCCAAAAGATATAAATAGAAGGACAACAGAAAAAAATGTTCCACAGGGAAGGCCTACAAATAAAAATAATGGTTCAAATCATAGAAATAGTCCCCCTAAAGAAAATAGAGAGATGCGGGAACATAGAGACAATAGAGAAATTAGAGAAAATAGGGAAAATAATTCAAGAAAAGCATTTAAAGAAGAAAGGGAAATTTTTGATGATGCTTTGTCACCAAGTCCATATGAAATAGCTGATATTACAAAAAAGAAAAAAAATACATATAACAAATATTATAATCAATACCTAAAAGAAGTATGTGGAAAGACTGCAAAGGCAGCAGAACTTTATGATTCCATAGTACCTTTTACTAAAGATAAGACCGGTGCTCAATGGAAGAGAATTGCAAATGTAAATAATTTACCTTTAGTATCTCCAGGAGCAACTTGGGGGGCAACTAAATATAGACATTATATCTTTGGAGAATCTGTAGATGTTTATTATTTAGGAATACCAGGAAGGTTTATCAATGAAGAACAGCCAGAAGGAGGTAAATCTGGTTTCGTTTTGTGGCAGCCTATTGTAGGGGCAGAAAGTTTGGGGGCTACAAAAGCAGACTGCTCATTAGAAAATAAAATGACTGCGTATGGATATTGGATAACCGCTATAGATAAAGAGACAGGAGATATTATAGATCCTGTTTAATAATAACTAAATGGCAGAGTATTAATACTCTGCCATTTTATATAAACCTTTATTATTTAAGATCTTAATACCTTTTCTTGATACAGATATGTACCCTTCATTTGCTAAGTATTTCAAAGTTCTAGAAACTACTTCTCTAGCGGTTCCCAAGTGACCTGCTATTTGCTCATGAGTTAATGTAACAGTATCGCTTTCTTCTAAAGCAGATTGTTCTAAAATAAAAATAGCTAAGCGCTTATCCATTTTCATAAATAGTAATTGATTTATAATCCACATAACCTCAGAAAAACGCATTGAGATTATTTCATTCATAAAATTGTCTACGTCTGGATTATTTTTAGCTATTTTATCATATACAGCTGGAGTTGTTATGGCAAGCTCTGTTTCTATTTCTGCCGATACATAAACATCAAAGGAAATATTTCTTATCATACAAGAAGCTGATAACATACAATTATCACCTTCAACTAATCTAAAAAGAGTTATCTCTTTACCTTCTTCAGAAAGTATAAAGGTTCTAAGTCTTCCACTAATAACTCCGATAACACCTGTACATTCATTTCCACCATCATGGACTATTTCGCCAGCTTTAAAAGTACGTACAACTGTATTTGTAGCCATTTCTGATTTTTCTGTTTGAGTAAGTTTCTCCCAAAATGGATATACTTCTGAAAGAAGGGTCTCATTGCTCATACATATCACTCCTAAATTGAAAATATTAATCTTTTAATTTGATACTCATTATATCATATTTATTAAACTAATGTGACTTTATCACTGAAACATTTTATTTATATAGTTAAAATATAAACATAAATTCCAAGATGGAGGGTAATTTTATGAGTAAGAAAAAAGTTGTTATTATTGGTGGAGTTGCAGGCGGTGCAACTACAGCAGCAAGACTGAGAAGACTTGATGAAAACATAGAAATAATTATTATGGAAAAAGGTGACTACATTTCTTATGCTAACTGTGGGTTACCTTATTACATTGGTGATGTTATTAAAGAAAGAGAAGCATTACTGCTTCAGACCCCTCAAGTAATGAAAAAGCGTTTTAACATAGATGTAAGAACAGGTAATGAAGTTCTTTCGATAAATAAAGAAGAAAAAAAGGTTACAGTAAAAAGGACATCCGATGGTAGTGAGTATGTGGAAGACTACGATGCATTAGTTATATCTACAGGTTCTACGCCTATTGTTCCTCCAATAGAAGGAATAGACGGAAAAGGAATTTTTACTCTTTGGAATGTTCCGGATACAGATAAAATTAAAGCGTATGTTGTAGAGAAAAAACCTAAGAAAGCAGCGGTTATAGGTGGAGGTTTTATAGGTCTAGAAATGGCAGAAAACCTTAAAGAAGCCGGTTGTGACGTTTCTATTATAGAGATGCAGGAACAAGTAATGACTCCAGTAGACTTTGAAATGGCTCAATTAGTTCATGAAAATATTAAAATGAATGGTGTTGAACTAATTTTATCTGATGGAGTTAAAAAGTTTGAAAGCATCAAAAATGAAAATAGTAATGAAGTAAATAAAACAAAAATTACTTTGGCAAGCGGTAAAACCTTAGAAGCAGATATTATTATTTTATCTATAGGTATAAGGCCTAATAGTGGTTTAGCCAAAGCAGCAGGAATAGAACTTAACCAAAGAGGTGGTATTTTAGTTAATGAATACCTAAAAACCTCTGATGAAAATATATATGCAGTTGGAGATGTAATTGAAGTTACAGAGTTTATAGAAAAAGGTCAAACAATGATTCCGTTGGCTGGGCCAGCAAATAAACAAGCCCGTATTTGCGCAGGAAATATTGCAGCCGAATTTGGATTAATGAAAGGTGAAACAAAGGACACTTATGATGGAACACAGGGTACTTCGGTAGCAAAAGTATTTGATTACACTGTAGCAGCAACAGGCTTAAATGAAAAGAGCTTAATGCGTATGGGTAAAAAGATTGATAAGGATTATTTCGTAACAATTGTTAACCAGAAGTCTCATGCAGGATATTATCCAGGAGCAACACCTATAACTTTAAAAATGTTGTTCTCACCAAAAGGAAAAATCTTTGGCGCGCAAATAGTAGGGCAAGAT
Source organism: Aminipila sp. (assembly GCA_032096995.1). Lineage (GTDB taxonomy): Bacteria > Bacillota > Clostridia > Peptostreptococcales > Anaerovoracaceae > Aminipila. Next base: position 13,525 of record DAMCXN010000038.1, on the reverse strand, counting down.
GGAGTTGATAAAAGAATAGATGTAATTGCGTCAGCAATTAGATTAGGAGCAAAAGCTACTGAATTAAAAGACCTTGAATTAGCATATGCACCTCCATATTCTTCAGCAAAAGATCCAGTAAATATGCTAGGCTTTGTAGCAGAAAATATTTTAAATGGAACAGCTAAGTTCATACCGTGGAACGGTCTAGAAGACAAAGAATCCTTAGCTAAAGCTTATGGGGCATCAAAAGTTACTTTGCTTGATGTAACAGAGGATTTTGAAAGAATGGCATTTACATTAGAGAATTCAGTTCACATGCCTTTTGGTCAGGTTAGAGATAGAATGAATGAGCTTGATAAAGACAGTTTAATCGTAACTTTCTGTGCTATAGGTGTTCGCTCTTATAATGTGGCAAGAATTCTAATGAATTCAGGTTTTAAGCATGTGGCCGTTTATCCAGGAGGAACAAGTTTATATAAATCTGCATATCATGACAAGTTGTTTAAAGAAAATAAAAAATGGGAAGGAAAAGTAGAGTTTTCTCCCAAGGCAGAAGATGAAATTAAAAAAAACTGTGGAGAAGTTGAAGAAGGTAACTCAGTAGATATAAATAATGTAGTAATAACTAAAGATTTAGATTGTAGTGGATTACAGTGCCCAGGACCAATTATGAGAGTATTTAATACGATAAAGGAAATTGAAGAGGGCCAGATTATAAAAGTATCTGCTACAGACATGGGTTTTGCTAGAGATATAGACTCATGGTGTAGAAGAACAGGAAACACCTTAGTGAAGACATGTAGAGATGGAAACAAGAATATTGTATATATTCAAAAGGGAAAAGCTGACGAAAAAAAGATTTCTGCAACTAGTAATAATATAGGAAATCAGGAAATGAATTCACTGCCCCAAGGAAAGACAATGATTGTTTTTAGTGGTGATTTAGATAAGGTTTTAGCCTCATTTATCATAGCTAATGGAGCAGCAGCTATGGGAAGGCCTGTAACAATGTTCTTTACATTCTGGGGGCTTAATGCTCTAAGAAAATCAGAAAATCAAAAAGTGAAAAAACCATTACTAGACAGTATGTTTGGAATGATGATGCCAAGGGGAACTTCAAAATTAAAACTTTCTAAAATGCATATGGGTGGTATGGGAACAAAGATGATGAAGAAAGTTATGAATGACAAAAATGTTGATTCCTTGGAAGAGCTAATGAAAAATGCTATGGCAAATGGAGTTAGAATTGTTGCATGCACTATGTCAATGGATGTAATGGGTATCACTAAAGATGAACTTATAGATGGTGTTGAACTTGCAGGTGTTGCAGCATATTTAGGGGATGCAGAACAATCAAATGTAAACTTATTCATATAAAGTATATATTAAGATGAATTATAAAAAGTAGATATAAGAGGAAACGGCAATTACCATTGCAAAAGGTATTTTAAGAAATAATGCTATAGAACTTTATAATATACCTTTGAAAAAGGCTTAAATCTAAAACATAAAGGATAAATAAAGGTGATAAAAGACGAGTGTATTATAACTCGTCTTTTATATTTTATAATGAAACCTAAAATATATAGTCTATTTTATTATAATAAAATTTTTAATATCTTGATTATATAAGTATTGTAAAACATCCAAAGACATTTTATCCATAGAACTAAAGTTATGTATCGCAACAGTTAATATATAATTGTCACAAATACTTTGAATAAGATGTATAAAAGCTTTTGTTATTCTAACATCTGGAACTATATTTATAGGGAGAGTTTCTTTATAAATATTTGCCTCTAAGTCAGGAACAATAAAAGAAATAGCATAAATATCTGACGGGCTTAAAAAGTCTTGAATATCAATGTTTTTTAAATTACAAATCTTTTCAACACAGTCTGTAAGCCAAAAAAACTTTACACTTTCAATACAGTCGGTGATAACGGAAATTTTGTTATCAAAATCAGTTTCATTATTAGAAACTTTATAACTGATCGCAGGTTTTCCTGTTTCTGATAAGGATTTTTTTAATTCACTATATTGTTGTTGTAGTTCAATA
>DAMCXN010000038.1:5749-11474 GCA_032096995.1 Aminipila sp. | reverse complement strand
AGAAGGCTCTATACCTAAAGAGTAAGTGAGTCTACTACAAAATCTTTTATAAAACCTTATGGCAGCGCCTCTATTTTGATTTATAGTATGAAGTTGTATTACTTTTGCAGCAAGAGTCTCATCATAGGGTTCTATCTCTAATATTAGGCTGATAATGTCAATACAAGTTTCGTAGTCAGAGTTTTGCTCTAAAAGCTCTGAAAGTCTTTTAAGAATTCGCACTTTACAACTCTCGAAATAATTCCTATAAAAAATAATTAATTCGTTTAATTCATGGCAATTATTAAAATAATGACCTTCAAAAAAATCACCATTGAAAAGGCCTTTTAATTTAGTGAGGCTTTCTATAGTATCGCTATTGTCTTTTTTGAAACTTAGAACTTTTAATACGTCACAATCAAACTCATAAGACATATTTATACTACAATAATCCTTATTAATTTTGATAAAGTCTTGATTATTAGAATCCTTGCGAATGTTTTTCTTAAGTTGCCATAAGTTATATCTTAGATTATACTTTGCCGCATCTTCATTACTGTCAGGCCATAAGTATGTAATAATTTTTTCTCTAAGTAGATCTTTACCTTTATGCAACATTAATAAAGCCACTAAAGCTGCCGCTTTACTGCCTATTTGTTCTGAAATATTGTCTCCGTTAAATTCAAATGTTATTTTACCTAAAAAAGAAATATTCAACATGTTCTTACCTATTTTACAAATTAATCATTGATGTTATAAAGAATTTCCCCTGATTTTATAGTAGTAGATACTTTTATATTTTTAATTCTTTCAGGGTTGTGTGATAAGATATCTTTGTTTAATATAACAATATCTGCAATTTTGCCTACTTCTAAAGAACCTTTTTCATGCTCTTGAAATATTCCAAAAGCACCATTGTAAGTAAACAGTTTTATAGCTTCAAAAACATTAAGTCTATGAGATTTAACTGGATGGTTAACTGCACTATGTATACCTAATAAAGGATTAGGTTCTGTAACATCACTGTCAGACCCACCACAGATTATAACACCTTTCTCGGTGATTTGTTTTAATGCATTTGTATTTTTATAATATTCACCTAAATGCTGCTCATACATATTTCCTTTGCCGCCCCAAAGAAATTCATAAGTAGGCTGCATTGAGAAAAGAATACCTATATTATGAGCTCTTTCTATTTGATCCAGACTAGAAAGCTCTATATGCTCTAACCTATGGCGAAGGCCTGTGATACCAGTTTCCTTTATAGCTTTTTCATGAGCAACTAGTGCAGATTCAACAGCTCTATCTCCCAAGGTGAAAAGAGAAACCTGTAGTCTATTTTTATAACAATTTAATACAAACTCATCAATATCCTCTTGAGGTAACCAAAGGTGACCAAAATGCTCTGTTTTATCAGCATAAGGAAAGGTTAAAGCAGCTGTATGACCGCCAATGGAACCATCAATATAAATTACTCCACCAATTCGCTTCAAACCCATTTGTTTTATTTTTTCTATGTTCATGGTCGGATAGAATAATTCCATATCAATAGGAAAGTCCTTAGAATATTTGTGTATGAATTCAGCATCTAAATCTATATCTAAATCACAACACATACGACCGCCTTCCATGGCATGTATGGTAGTTATGCCATTTGAAATGAGCTTATTCATGACATTTGAAACTACATTTTTACGATATTCGTCATTTAATTCTTTAAGAGTATTTGAATATAAGATTGCATTTGCTTGTTTTTCAAAGATTCCAGTAGGCATATTATTTTTATCGATTTCGGTACCTAAAGTAGTAAAAGGAATCTTGAAATAAAGCATAGCACAAGTATTAAGAATAGTAACCTGATAATCTGAAGAATGAAGAGAAACAGGGGTATTACTACAGTATTTATCTAAAACTAATCTATTAGGATATTTATATTCTTTTAAAAGTTCTTTTTGCAAATGTATGCCTCGGATCGGCGTTCCTGGATTTTTGATTGAAACATCATAAATAAGCTTGCCAATTTCTTTAAAACTTCTAGCATTACTTAGATCCAAGCTTGCTGCATTTAATGCCGTAAGAACTAAATGAAAGTGGCTATCAATGAAGCCTGGAAGAACAGTATTCTTTTTTGCATCAAGAATTATGGTTTCGGAGGAAATCATATGCTTATAATTATTATCTAAACCTAAATCAGTAATTTTATCATTTTTAATTGCAATCCAATCAACTTTTTCGTGACCGTTCATAGTTAAACATTTGCCATTTTTAATTATAATATCTGCGTACATCTATTTACTCCTAAGTAGTATACTTTTAACATAAGTATAACATATATATAATCATGAAGAATATGAATTTGTTAGAAAATGTTAATAAGCAGGAGCCTAAAGCAACCTGCTTATTGAAAAGTTTAAGTTTATAAATTACCACTACTATAGACAATCTTACCGCCTACCATAGTAATTTCAGGAAGAATATTTTTTATATCCATAGGGTCAATGGTAAAAATATCTTTATCTAAAACAACCAGATCTGCATAATAACCTTCTTTGATACGTCCTTTTTTATCTTCCATAAATTCTGCAAAAGCGCTACCTTGTGTATAAGCATCTATTGCAGTATAAATGTCGACACATTCGTTAGGATAAAAGCCAGAAGCTGGGTTACCTTGTGAGTCCTTACGTGTTACTGCGCTATATATGTTCGGAAATGGATTACATGATTCCACAGGGCAATCCGTACCAAAAGAAATGTTACCACCTAAATCATGTAAAGTTTTAAACGCATAAGACGTTGAAGAGAGTTCCTTTCCACATCTATCTTCTACAACATGCATATCATAATCAAGAAAGATTGGTTGAAACATTGCAAGAACTCCCAGTTTTGCAATTCTTTCAAGTAATGGTTTATTTGTAATTTGACAATGAACAAGAGAATGTCTAAGAGCATTTTTTCCATCTATAAAAGCTTTTTCATAGCAGTTAAGAGTTTGTTCAATTGCGGCATCACCTATAACATGTGTAACTACCTGCATATTTGCTTCTAATGCAAGCTGACAATACTCTTCCATTTCTTTATTACTAATCCACTCAAGACCAAAGTTACCGGGGTCATCAAAGTATTCTTGCTTCATTAAAGCAGTTCTAGCACCAAGGCTTCCATCTTTAAATAATTTTAGAGGGCCAAGAGTAAGCCAAGAATCTTCAGGATAACTGCCCTTTGAAAATTCGCCATTTTTAATATAATCTTTAAATTCTTTTAGATTATTAAAACAAACTTGATGCCTGTATCGAAGTAGACCTTTACCTTCATCAAAGATTTTATGAAACATTTTAAAATAGCTAGGAGCATCAAGCACGGTAGTGCCTATATCGTTACTTTGAACACTTGTAAGCCCGTGAGCTACAGCATATTCCATGCTTTTTATAAACATTTTTTCTCTTTCTTCAGGAGAGAATTCTGGAACTATATCTTTTGCATAATTACATGCGTTTTCAGTAAAGATTCCATTCGGATAACCATCGTTGCCAATTTCAAAGGTACCACCATCCCACTGTGGAGAGTTTCCATCAATTCCTAACACTTCTATGGCTTTCGTGTTGGTAGACAAAATATGACCACATACACGTTCTAATACAATAGGAATATCTGTAGAAATTTTATCTAAATCAAATCTAGTTGGAGTCCTTTTTTCATCAACAAAAAGATCCTGATTCCAACCAAGAGCATGCATTCCATGTTTTACATTTTCAGGATGCTCTATCATAAAAATTTTACATTTATTAATCATGTCATTTATAGATGTACTATCACTAATAGAGACCTGTGCCATGGAATCACCAAACATAAGCAAATGTAAATGTGAATCATTTAATCCAGGGATAATAGTTTTTCCTTTGCAGTTAATAACCTGACATTTGTCATCACAACTAGTTAAAAGTTGTTTTTCGGTGCCAACTTTAGAAATAATACCATCTTCTATTAAAACTGCCTCAGCAAAAGTTTCTCTTTCAAGATAAATTTTAGCGTTATGTAATATTGTCTTCATTTTTGCTATACCTCCAATAATGCCTATTTATAGTTGTTCCTTTTTTAATTTCCTGTCAAAGAATATATAGAAAACTATACCAATAAGTGGAACTGAGAAACCAAGAACAGCACTAGCGGGGTCATCAAAGAATGTATTTATAACTAAGCCAAAGAATATTAAAGCAGTTATAATTACTGAAAAAGGATAAGCCCAAACTTTATAAGGTCGTTCAATCTGTGGAAATTTCTTTCTACATACAGGAACAGCTACTACCGTAAGGAAATTAAATATCATAGCAGTAAAGACAACTAAAGTTGTAAGTTGATCAAGATTTCTCATCATTACAAGAATAACTGAAATAATTCCTTGAATTATAATAGCTGTAGTAGGAACTCTGTATTTTGGGTGTAACTTTTTATAACATTTGAAAAAATGTCCTTCTTCTGCCATAGCGTAGTACATACGTGGCTGTGCTAAAATTAAACCATTCAGAGAACCAAACATAGCTAATACCATACCCACTGTTACAACTACAGCACCAGCATTACCTAAAACTTTTTGAGCTACAGCAGTTCCTAAATAAAAGTTGCCACTGCCAATCATGGATTGGATTTCATCATGTGTAAGTACTCTAAAAATAGAATAGTTAAATAAAGTATATAATATGGTAATTCCGCCGATACCTAACAATAAAGCTAAAGGTAAGTTTTTTCTAGGGTTCTTAACTTCCTCAGCTACAGTGTTTAAGTTAGTCCATCCCTCATATGCCCATAATGTAGCGACTACAGCAAAGGCAATCATAGTGAAGATGTTTCCATTTCCTCCGGATGTTGCTTCTAAGGCAGAGTTTAGTGATAAATCTGGAGTAACAGAGCCACAAAATAATGCGGCAAGCATTATAACAGCAATAGGAATTAGCTTAGCAATCATAGAAATATTTTGTAATATAGATGCTTTTTTTACTCCAAAGCAGTTATATATTGTTAGACCAACAATTAGAACAATGGCACAGACCTTTACGCCAAGTTCGTTAATGTCAATAAAAGACTTTAGTGCAGTAGGAAGGGCTATTGCAATAGCGGCAATAGAACCAGGACCACCTATAAGCCAATCAGTAAATCCAGCAAGGAAACCTACAATAGGGTGATAAGCTTCATTTAGATATAAAGCTCTTCCGCCAGCTCTAGGCATAGCAGCACCAAGCTCCGCATAACAAAGGCCTCCCATAACTGAAATAATACCCCCAATAATCCAACAAATAAGTGCAAGGCCTAGATTCATGGCCGTTCTTTCAATAACGTATGATCCTAGATAAAAAATACCAGAACCAATCATGATTCCCCCAATAATGCTAACACCGCCGAATACTCCTATTTCCCTTTTAAAATCTGTTTGTTCGGATGTTAGTTGCGATAATCTACTTTCGTCATTCATAAAAATCCTCCTTCTTTATTAGAATTGTTTAATAAGATATAAATTGATAAACAATTATGTTTACGCTTATATCTTAAATTTATTACGTTGTTTTAGTCGTTTTTATAGTAAAATATATAAATAAACAGTGTAGTAAACGGTCTGATAAACACCCAATAAAATATAAAAAGGTAAATATAGTAAATATCAGTCTTAAGCGGTGTTTTTCTCTTGAATATTGCATGTGATTATGATAACATTGTAAGGTACATGAAAAATTATATGATAGAGGCATTAGCTGAA
>DAMCXN010000038.1:0-5739 GCA_032096995.1 Aminipila sp. | reverse complement strand
CATGTGCCTCATGGGGAGACGTTCGCATCAATAGCTGAAGCCAAAAAAGCCTATGCTTGTGGTGAAATTCCCATTGGAGCGATTGTTGAAAAAGAGGGAATTATCATAGGCAGAGGACACAATTTAACAGAAACATTAAAAGATCCAACTGCACATGCAGAGATGCTTGCTATACGAGAAGCAGCTAAAAACTTAGGAGGATGGAGGCTGCAAAATTGCAACTTATATGTAACATGTGAGCCATGTGCTATGTGTGCAGGAGCTATCGTTTGGTCGCGGATAGAAAAAGTTTTTATTGGCACTATGGATCCCAAAGGTGGGGCCTGTGGTTCAATTTTTAATATTGTCCAAGAAGAAAAACTAAACCATTTTGTTGAAATAGAGACTGGGCTTATGGAAGCTGAATGTTCAGACATAATAAAAGCGTTTTTTAAAGAAATAAGGCTAAGAGGTTCCAAATGGAATAAACAAAAGGACTCAGGGCTTACAAAATAGAAAGTGGAGGAACTTAAATGAAAAAAAGAATAGGTGTAATATCTGCACTGATATTATTGATGGTAATGATGACAACATCTCTTTGTTTTGCAGGAACTTTGAAAATTGACGATTCATACCCAAGAGATGGGGGCAAAGGTTTTGCGGTTGATAACTCAGGCGTAAAATTATATTTCAACCAAAATATGATTAGTGAAGAGCATGAAAAAGTAAACTTAGGGGCGTTTAAACTTACCGACGAAAAAGGAAAGCAAGTACCTATTAAAGTTCTTTATAGCCCTCAAGAAGAAGGTTTAGTATTAGTCCTTGTGGACAAGCAAACACTTTTATCAGATAACACATATAGGCTTTCAATTTCAGGAGATGTAGTTGCGGCTTCAGGAGATACTCTTGGAAAAGATATGACTATAAAATTTAGCACTGTAGACACTAGTTCAGCAATGAAAGCCAACATGGTTATGATGGGACTTATGATGGTAGGTGTTATTTGGGTTTCAAGTAAGGCAGCTAAAAAGAAAGAAGAAAAAGAAAAAGAAGAAACAGTTGGAGAAGATAAAGTTAATCCATACAAGGTTGCTAAAGAAACTGGTAAATCTGTAGAAGCAGTTGTTGCTAAAGACCAAAAAGAAAAAGAAAAACATCGTAGAAAGTTAGCCAAAAAACTTGCTAAAGAGGCTGATGATGAAGAGTACGAAGAAGATGATGAAATATCTGATGGAAATAAAAAAGTAAAGGGTCCAAGACCAATTTCTGCAGGAGGAAGTACTTATATTACAGGAAGAAAAGCCGCTGCTGAAGAAGCTGCTAAAAGAAAAGCCCAAGCAGGAACTACAAACCCTAAGAAAAAAGGTAAGAAAAGAAAATAAAATATAAATTTTGGCTCACTTTAAGTTTTCTGTAAAGTGAGCTATTTTTTTAGAAAGGAAACTGAAATGGATTCAATTACTATTAAATCTTATGCAAAAATAAATTTATCTTTAGATGTTTTAGGTCTACTTTCAAATGGATATCATCAAGTAGAAATGATTATGCAACAAGTAGAACTACATGATGTAGTACATGTTAAATGGCAAGAAACAGAAAAAAATAAATCTCAAATTATATTGAAATCTAACAGCTTAGAGTTACCTTTAAATCATCAAAATATTGCATACAAAGCAGCGCAACTTATGATGGAATACTTTAAAAAGAATGGCATAGTTGAAATAAATATAGAAAAAAATATTCCTATTGCAGCAGGTCTTGCAGGAGGAAGCGGAAATGCAGCAGCAGTTTTGCATGCGTTAAATAGTATATGGAATAAAGGGCTAAAGGTAAAAGAACTATGTGATATTGGTATAAAATTAGGTGCAGATGTACCATTTTGTATAATGGGTCAGGCAAAGGGGAATTTAAACCTAGGCGAAAAAATAAATGAGGATCCTTTAGCAACTACTTGTGCATTGGCAGAAGGAATAGGAGAAATTCTTACTCCAGTTGATCCACTAGAGTGTGAGGTATTATTAAGCAAGCCTGCAATAGGAGTTTCTACTGCGGAAGTTTACAAGGGTATTGATGAAATACTAGGGCTGAAAATTCAAGACAAAAATACAAAAGAAGCAAATTTGAAGCATAATATTAATACAAAGGAACTAATAAGTGGTTTAAATACAAAAAATTACACTAAAGTGATTAACAATATGTCAAATATGCTTGAATTGTTCAGTACAAAGAGGTATCCTAATATCATGTATACAAAAGACAAGATTCAGAGAGAGGGCAAAGCTTCGAAAGTTCTTATGAGTGGAAGTGGACCTACAGTGTTTGGCATATATTTAAAAAAAGCAATGATGGATGAAGATTATAAGCTTTTATGTGAGATTAATAAGGAAACTTATAAGACTAAGACATTAATATAAAATAATTAAGATGAGGTGTAAAATGTTGAATTTTGATATTCAAAATCATAGACCATTAAGAGAAATAGTTTATGAAGAATTAAAATTACAAATTCTTACAGGGAAAATTGTTCCTGGAACTAGAATGATGGAGGTAGAGCTTGCAGAGGACATGGGTGTAAGCAGAACTCCTATAAGAGAAGCTATAAGAAAGTTAGAAAAAGAAGGCCTTGTAACTATAGAACCACGTAGAGGTGCTTATGCGTCTCAAGTTTCCGCTGATGATATGGTTGAGGTACTTGAGGTGAGGCAGAATATGGAAGGACTTGCTGCATTTATGGCAGCATCTCGTATGAAACCTGAACAATTAAAGAAAATAGAAGAAACTGAGGTTCTTTACAATAAGGCAGTTGAAACAGGTGATACGGCGGGCATGATATTTTATGATTCTAAATTTCATAAATTGATTGTTGAGGCAAGTAATAATAAGACTTTATTACAGCTTATAGAACCGTTACAAGAAATGGCTTTGAGATTTAGATATTTATATTATGATGATTTTAAAAGAGCAGAAAATATGCCTAACGAGCATCAGACTATCATTGATGCCATTGCACATGGAGATACTGAGGCAGCAAAGCAAGCCGCAGATACTCATATTAGACATTTAAAAGAATTTATACAAACTGAAGAGATTTAATACGTTCATATTTGTATAGAACTAAACCCTTACTAAAAAGTTTTAAGTAAGGGTTTTATTTTTTAGGAATATTTTCGTATCATGTACAAATATAAATTATGTAATAGGATGCATATTTCGTATTTCGGCTAAAATAGTTTGACAAATATCACTACTCATTACAGTTACAAAATTAGTTGTCATAAAATCTTCTATAATTAAGGTAAAAGTTATAGTCATAACAAGATCATATTGTCCGTACATAAATTCTTTATAGCTATTTGTATTTTCAATTTCTCCTAATTTAGGGGTTGATATATCAATTTCCTTATTAAGAAATCCAGCTAAGGCAGTTGAGGAAGAACCCATCATTTGATTCATAAGCTCACAGATTGCACTTTTAGAAATTTCATCGATCTCAGTGATTTCCATAAAAGTCATTTGACTAACCATTTTAAGAATATCATCTTTTTTTAGAATTAAGGAATTTGTGCCTTTTAATCCTTTTGTATAATCTACACTGATCCCATAGGCAGGCTCCAAATAAGTTATATCAAGATTTTTTGGTGTTACAAGTTCTACCTTAGGGACAGAGATATTTACTGTTTTACCTAAAATTGTAGAAAGTGCAGTAGCAGAAGAACCAATGCCTATATTGAAAAGCTCTCCTATAGCGTCTATTTCTTTTTTTGTTACATCCATTGCAATGCTCCTTACATAATCAATAAAAAATAACTCAAAGATAGATTACCATAAAATAGGTAATACTTCAATTCTTTTAACATTGGTAGTACTTTTAGTACTAGAAATAAAGGAGTCGGAATAAAATGTATTGTGATTAATGTATGCAATGCGGACAATGCCGCATAAAATTTTTAAAAATCTAACGTATAAGGGGGATAATATCATGACCTATGATAAGGATATACCTGATTTTGCACTTCAGCCAGCAAGAGATCCAGATGAACAGGATGCTTTTGATCCATCACCATATGATCGATTGTTAAATTTTCATAGCAAAAAGCAGGCAGATGAATTGGAAAAGGAAACTAAACCGGTAATCCTACCAGAAGTTACTGAAGAATTAGATTTAGATTCAATTGAAGAAATAAATATAGAACCAGAAGAGGAAATGGATTTAGAAGTAGAAATGAAAAAATCTTCTGAAGTTGAATTTGAGCCTAATGAAGATATTAGTATACCGAATTTTGAGGTTGAGACAAAAGAGGAAAATGATACAATTGAAGAAGTAAAATCTGTCGTGACAGAGCAAGAGCAAGAAAGTGAGCCAGAAGTAGAATTGGTTTCTGCACCAGTTTTTGAGTCAGAGAGCGCACCAGAAGCAGAACCTGTTTCTGCACCAGATTTTGAATCAGAGAGTGAACCAGAAGCAGAACCAGTTTCTGCTCCAGCACCTGAAGCAAACAAAGAACCTGTAGCTGAGCCTGTAAATGCAGCAATGCCAAATGCAGAAGCCTCTGTTATTGTACCTTTAGCAGGAACACTTGTTACAAATGAATTAAAAATGACTGATATACGAGAAAAACCAGAAATAAGAGTTTATGTGGAAGAAGATATTTTAGTTCCAGATACAAAAGAGGATTTAGCAACAATTTTATCTATGACAGGTAATCCGAGACTTTCTGATTCAGAAATCCGTGTAGGACAGGTGGGGCAGGATTCTGTAAAAGTTACAGGTGAAATAGAACTACATACTTTGTATATACCTGAAAGCTATTCTAGTGAAGAGCACATTATAAACATACAGTCTAGGCTTCCTTTTAAAACAGAATGTAATACATCTGTAGCGCCTCTTTCAAGATTAGCTATTACACCTTCCATTGAAAGTATTGATTATACAGTTATAAATGAAAGAAAATTTAGAGCAAAATTAACTGTAAAATTAACAATGCGTGAATACGCAAATGTTGAGATGCAAGTTTTTGAAGGTATAAGGGGAGAAAAATTACAGTTATTAAAAGAAAAAATTCAAATGACTCATGTATCAGAGAGAAAAACAGATGTAATGAGCATAAACGAAGTATTTGCTGTAAAAGATACTCAGCCTATACCAGAAAGAATTTTAAAATATGATGTTGATATAGTAGAAAATCACAAACAGATTACTGAAGATAAAGCCGTAGTAAACGCCACGGTGTATTGTAATGTTTTATACCTAGGAATAAACAGAGATGCCGATTCTATTGAAGCACAAGAGATGACCGAAAATGCGCTTACACCACAATTGTTCCAAGGAAAGTCTGAATTTACACAGTTTATACCTATTTTAAATCCAGCAGAGGGAAGTAAAATATCCTTTAACTATAATAATCTTAAAATGCGTATAAAAGAGCCAGATGCAGAAGAATCCTTAGAAAAAGCATTTGCTTTAGAAGGTGATGTAGAGACAGTTATAGAAATTTATAAAAATTTAGAAAGAGAAATTGTAACCGATATATATCATAGAAATAAAGAGGTTATTTGCGATAAGGTAGAATTAGAGGCTATGTCTCTAGGAGGAAGTGGAGTCACAGAAGCAGCAGTTAGGGAGATTATAAATGTTCCAGAGCAGTATGGCGAAGTAAAGAAAGTTATATATATTTATGGAGACGTAAAGAATTGCAGAAGCTTTTTAGAGCAAAATAAGAATGTTGTTGAGGGAGTTGTTGATATTACTTTATTGTGTCT
>DAMCXN010000037.1:0-30693 GCA_032096995.1 Aminipila sp. | reverse complement strand
TGTGGTGAACCAGCTCCATGCATTGATTCTGTTCTATAACCTACTGCTGATGCTCCTAGACAGATATTTTCCAAGAATCTTAAGATTCTCATTCTTTCTTCTGTTGTACATGTTGGTGCTGCTGCGTAGTACTTGTTGCATATGTCACCAATTGTTTCTCCTTCTTTTCCTACTACTGTTTCTGACTTAAAGTCTGCTTCTGATGGCATTGTTACCATAAGTCCACCTGCTATATCCTCTGCTAATCTTACGATTTCATAAGGGAATCTTGTTACATTCTGCTTACATACGTTTGCAAGTAGAAGATCTATCTGATAGTTTCCTGCTGCTGTAGGATATCCTTCTGCTGAACATGCTATACCACAACAATATAATGTTTCATTTAAGTGAGTCATTTCAATTAATTTATCTTTAATATGTGATGCTTTATTTGCTCCATTATAATCTGCTGCCAATGCTGCTGCTCCTATTACAACATCACCTACTCCAACTTTGCATCCACCATAAGACTGTCTGTGATATCCTGCAAATCTTTCTACCATCATTCCTGCAAAGTCATATTCTCCACAAAGGAAGATTCTATCGTTTGGAATAAATACATCGTCAAATACTACTAATGCTTCCTGTCCTCCGAACTGCTTGTTTCCAAGATCTACATCTGCTCCATCTTCTAGCTTTCTTGTATCACATGACTGTCTTCCGTAAATCATGAATAAGCCTTCTACATCTGATGGACATGCGAAGGATACTGCATAGTCTTTGTCAGCTTCTGTCATCGCTATTGTTGGCATTATTAAATGCTCATGAGAGTTTATGGAACCTGTCTGATGACATTTTGCACCTCTTACTACAATACCATCTTCTCTTTTTTCTACTATTCTTAAGAAAAGGTCTGCATCTCTTTGAGCTGATGGTGAAAGTCCTCTGTCGCCCTTAGGGTCTGTCATAGCTCCGTCTACTGTTAGGTCATTTTCCTGAACATGCTTTAGATATTCTACAAAGTTCTTATGATATTCTGTTCCGTACTTCTGATCTGTCTCATATGTAGTTGAAAATACTGCATTGAAAGCATCCATACCTACACATCTTTGGAAACATGAAGCAGTTTTCTGTCCACATAGTCTCTGCATTTTAACTTTTCTTCTAAGGTCATCTGTACTCTGATGTAAGTGCCCAAATCTGTTAACGGTTTCACCACTAAGATTTGATTTGGCAGTCATAAGGTCTGTGTACTGAGGATCGTGGGCTAAATCATAAGTCATAGCTACACAGTTTATAGAAGGTCTAATCATTGGATGATCCACCCAATTTTCAATCTTTTCACCAAACATATATACTCTTGTGTTTAACTTTCTTAAACTCTCTATGTATTCACTACCTGTCATAAGAGCCATTTTATATACCTCCTTTAATAAAACTAATAAAGATTACTAAATATTTCTCTAACTTCTGATTTAGATAAATCAACATAATTATTTGCTAGCAATCTTTGTTGATTTTCTAAAGTACTTTTTGTGAATTCGTCGATTTGAATTTCAGTCATTCCATACTCTCTAAGGGGTTTTTTTAATATTAACTGTCCTAAGAATTTATCTAATTCATCATAAACATTCTCAACTTTACAGTTTAAAATTTCTGCAAAGATTTGATTTGCCTTAGAAATCTTTCCATTAGGATTTTTTTTCACATACATTTTAAATACTTCCGTAAAAAACTGATAATTAGCCTCTCCATGAGGTACATGAAAAGCTCCACCTATGCTATAAGATAGTGCATGAACAGCTGCACACCCTGCATTTCCAAAGGCTATTCCCGCGTAATTAGAAGCAATAGCAAAATCCTTTAAATACGGCAACCTATTTTCTTTAGTGTTTCCTTTTCCTAATATTTTCTTATATCCATCCATAATCATTTCTATCGCTTTTAAAGAATACATTTCAGTAAAAGCAGATGCTTTAGGTGAAAGATAGGATTCTATTGCATGTATCAAAGCATCTATTGAGCTTGTAGCAAAAACATAATCTGGAAGACCTCCCAATGTCTCGGGTATTAAAACAGCTTCATCCGCATAGGTTTCCTCAACCGCCAAACCTTTTTTAGTATGTAAAGATTTCAATTCAGCTATTGCAACATTAGTAACTTCGCTACCTGTTCCACACGTTGTTGGAACAACAATTAATTTCTTAGTCTTTTTTGGAGAAACTTTACCTGTAAATAAATCCACAGATTTTTCAGGCACATTTAAGGCTAAAATTTTACAAATATCTACGATAGTTCCACCACCAAAAGCAATAATTCTATCAAAATCATATTGTTTTATTTCTTTTGACATTGCATCTATCATTTCATCAGAAGGTTCCCCTGAGCCAAATTGTTCCTGAAAAATTATATTTGTGTCTAACCCTAAAGGTTTAACATAGGGAGTGTATATCCATTCATTTGTTACCAAAACATCATTTTTTCCAATATTGAATTCTGACTGAAATTGTTTAAATGTATCAAAATAAAATATTTTCGGAACTACTCTTAATGCTAACATTTTATATCCTCCTTTTATATAAACAAATTTATCTTTTATTCTTTAATATCTCCTATAAAAAACTTTCTTTCGTTGAATCTCTTTTCAAACTCATACATTAATTCGTCTTTTGCACTCTCATGTGATATTCTTATTAAGTTTTTCGCCCTATCACGAAGAGATTTTGCTCTCATTTCAGCTATTCCATTCTCTGTTATAATATAGTTAACATCATGCCTTGATGTAGTTACTGCTGCACCTTCATCTAAAAGCGGAACTATCTTTGATATAATTCTTCCATCCCTTTTTTTAGTATAGGATGGCATTGCAATAATAGCCTTTCCATCTTCTGCCATTGCCGTTCCACGAAGGAAATCTACCTGACCCCCGACACCTGAAAATTGTTTTTTACCAATTGTATCAGCTACAACCTGACCCATCAAATCAACTTGAATTGCTGAGTTAATTGCCACCATTTTATGCTGCCTCATAATAACGGCGGGATGATTAACATAATCTACTGGTCTTATTATGAGCAAATTCATATAATTTTTTACTTCCCATCAAAAATGTAACTGTCATCTTCCATTTGTTTTCCGTTTTATATTTACCTGTTATTACACCCTTTTTATATAACTCAACCGTTCCGTCTGCAATCATTTCAGAGTGAATCCCCAAATCTTTTCTATCATCCAGCATTTGAACAACAGCATCTGGAATACCACCAATACCTAGCTGTAACGTTGATCTATCTTCAATTAATGAAGCACAATACTTACCTATTGACAACTCAGTATCTCCAATCACAGCAGCTCTTGATTCATAAAGAGGCATTGATTCTTCTACTATATAATCAAATTCAGATATATGAACCTTTTCTCCATAAGTTCTTGGAAATTGGTCATTCATTTGAACAATAACAGTCCTTGCTGATTTTAAAGCTTGAAAAGTGTAGTCTACAGAAGTTCCAAGGCTACAATATCCATTTTCATCTGGTGGTGTTACTTGTGTCATAAGTACATCACATTTTAAGTTCCCATTTCGTATCATAATGGGTATTTCATGAAAAAACATTGGTATAAAGTCTGCTCTTCCCTCTTCTAGAGCTTTACGAACATTTGCACTAGCAAAAATGGTTTTTGCTCTAAAATGTTCTCCCATATCGGGAGCAGTATATGCTCCCGATCCTAAACTAACCATATGTTTTATAACTACTCCTTGGTATTCTTTGGAATTAGCAACCATAGCATCAACTAATACTTTAGGTTCTCCAATTGCATGGCCTAAAAAAACTACATCATTGTTCCTGATATGTGAAACAGCCTCTTCAGGTGTACAAATACGATCATTATACATTTCTTGCCAACCCATACAAACGCCTCCTATACTACAAACATGCTTTTATAGCATTTTCATAAATTTCTAAGCCTGCCTCTAATTGTTCATCTGTAATAACCAGTGGAGCAAGGAAGCGAATAACATTTCCATAGGTACCTGCACTTTCCAAAAGAAGTCCATGCTTCACAGCTTCCTGCACAATATTATTTACTAATTCTGTATTAGGTTCTTTTGTTTGCCTATCTTTAACAAACTCAATTCCCATCATGCATCCAATGCCTCTTACATCTCCAATGACATCATATTTCTTCTGCCATTGTTTCCAAATTGCCATAACTTTCTCAGAAATCTTCAATGCTTTGCCAGGAAAATCCTCAGATTCCATAATATTTATTACTTCCAATGCTGCTGCACAAGCTAAGGCATTTCCACAATAGGTTCCACCTATTGTCCCCGTTGGAACTTTATTCATAATTTCTGCACTAGTTGTTACTGCACTTATTGGAGCTCCACCTGCAATAGATTTCGCTGATGTCATAATATCTGGAGCACAATTATTTTCTTCCCAATATTGACTTGCAAACATTCTTCCTGAACGAGCAAATCCTGTTTGAACTTCATCTGCTATTAACAAAATACCTTTTTCATCACAGATTTTTCTTATTGCCTTAACCCAATCAATTGGCGCTGGTACAAAACCACCTTCTCCTTGAATAGGTTCCAAAACTATAGCAGCTATGTATTCTGCTGGAGAAACTTCTATAAAAGCATCTTCTATTTTTTTTATATAATAATCAATTGCTTCCTTTTCATTCATCCCTTTAGGTGCTCTATATAAATATGGGTATTCCACACGATATACTCCATCTGGGAAAGGCCCCATTCCAACTGAATAAGATTTTTTCCCTGTCATAGCCATAGTCATAAGCGTTCTTCCATGAAATGCACCGCTAAAGACTAAAATATTAGGTCTTCCCGTATATCCCCTTGCAATCTTAACTGCATTTTCATCAGCTTCTGCTCCACTATTTAAAAACATAGTTTTTTTCTTTTCACCTCTAACAGGTACTATCTCATTCATTTTTTCTGCCAGTTTAATATAGCCTTCGTGAGTAGTAATGTTCATCATGCTATGAAAATATTTTTCTGCCTGTTTCTGAACAGCTTTTACAACTGCTGGCTGGCTATATCCTACATTTGTAACGCCTACACCACCAATCCAATCTAAAAAAATATTTCCATCAACATCTTCAAACATCGCACCCTCTGCTTTTGACATTACACAGGGATATATACATTTAACTGCATCAGGAATAGCGTTTGCCCTTCTTTCGATAATTTTTTTTGCTTTTTCACCTGGAAGCTCTGATGTAATAATTTTAGGTAATGCATTTTTTAGATTCATTTTTTTACCTCCATATCAAAGAATTAATAATTATAAAATTTGGTTTCTCACCATCACCATTTGCATCTTATTTATCGCAAGAGATGTGCCAAAAGAAAAAGATCTATTAAATTTTTATATAGGGGCATAAAATTCTTTTATTAATCATCTAAATAGCAACGTTTCTATTTTAAAAAACTTTTTTATTTAAATTTAAGCAAAAAAAAAGATGGAGTCAATAACTCCATCTTGTATTAAGTTTTTAATACTTCTATTAAAAATTTAATACTTTAATATTAGAATTTAAAACAATCCTCCGAATAAGCCTCCGCCCTTACAATTGTTATTATTGTTGAAGAAAAGTAAGTAAAGTACAACTAAAATTAGAATAATATGACCGGAGCCACCACAATCATTATTACAGCAGCAATCGTCATAACATCTATCATCACATCTATCCTTACAATCTCCAAAACATTCTCTTTCACAAAAATCGCCCATAATGTACCTCCATATGTATGATAATATTATTAACCATAATATGCACCTACATTATTATTTGTGATAATACTTCTAAAAGTTGTATTCATCTTCCTCAAGACCACTCATATATTCTGAGTTAAGGTTTTCTGCTAAATCTTCTTCTATATATCCTTCTTCAGGCTCTTCCTCTGCTATCTCAGAAAAAGAAACTACATACTCATCAAGCTGATAATTTAAACCTTCATCAAAGCCATACAGATATTCTTCTCCATTTAACTTTTCCATCCTAGATAATACTAAAGCTTCAAAGAAAGTTACTTCCTTAGTGCTTTTATCATTTTTATTAGTACATTCAATATTGCTTTCAATAATATACCAGTTTCTAAATTTTTCTAATTCCTCTACAAAAGCAACAAGTTGTCTTATACTATCTTCTTCTTCATTTTCCTCTAATAGAGGCTTTAACATTCCTCTTAAAGACATACTTAAACTTTTTAGAAAAGTATAAGCATCTGTTACATCCTCTGGTAATCCTTCTGAAACTTCATCAAAATAGTTTTCTATTAACTCACTTAATACTTTTTTGTCTACTTTTGATATTAATTCAAAAATCGCATCATACGATATATAATTGTCACATTCCATTAAATCTGCAAAATGCTCAAAATACTGAAATTCATCTGGACTATCAATATCCAATACTTCTAATAGTTCATCATAATTCATACTCATCATCCCTCACTTTAATATAAAAAAATACATTTAAAACCATAATTTGTGGTATAATATTCTTTGTATCACCAATTATATCCTTTCGATAATTGGATTATATAATACATATTATATTAAACAATTATGAATGATATGTAAATAGAAACTATTATTAGATTACTTATAATATATATGGAGGTTCAAAATGGGAGATAAAAAAACAAAGACTAGAGATCAAATTGACCAAAAATATAAATGGAATATTGAAAAAATGTATCCTAATGAAAATGATTGGGACAAAGATTATAATGCAGTAATGCAAATGGCTGATGAATACAGCAAATATTCTGGTAGACTTGGGGAAAATGCTGAAATGCTACTTGAAGCATTTCAAGAAAAAGATAAAATTTGGCAAGTTGCTGAAAAAGTATATGTATATGCAAGAATGAAACGTGATGAAGATAATAGAGTTACTAAATATCAGGCACTTACTGATAAGTGTCATGCCTTATTAGCAAAAACTTCAGCTGCTATGTCATTCTTTACACCTGAACTTTTAGAAATCCCTGAAGAAAAGCTTTTAGGTTTTATAAAAGAAGAAGATGGATTAAAAATTTACGAATATTTAATTCTTGATATTTTAAGAGAAAAATCACACATATTATCAAAAGCAGAAGAAAATATCTTAGCTCAAATGAGCGAAGTAACTTCATCAACAAATGATATTTTTACTATGCTTAATAATGCTGATATTAAATTCGGAACTATTTTAGATGAAGATGGTGATGAAGTCGAAGTTACTCATGGTAAATATATAAACTTATTGGAATCACATGATAGAAGAGTAAGAAAAGATGCTTATGAGCATATGTATGAAGCTTATAAAAAACAGATTAACACTATTGCAACTACCTACAACTATAACACTAAAACAGATGTTATAAGTGCAAGAATTCGCAAATATGATTCTGCTCTAAGTGCTGCTTTATCTGGAGATAATATTCCAAAAGAAGTATATCAAAACCTTATAGATGTAGTTAATAAAAACCTTCATACCGTTCATAGATATATGAATCTTCGCAAAAAAATCTTAGGCGTAGATGAATTAAAAATGTATGACGTATATGTACCTCTAATTGAAATTCCAAATAAGAATGTATCTTATGAAGAAGCTTTAGATATTATGCGTGAAGGTCTTGCTCCTTTAGGTGAAGACTATCTTTCAAGAGTAAATAAAGGTGTTGCTGATGGATGGATTGATGTTTATGAAAATGAAGGCAAAACTAGTGGTGCTTACAGTTTTGGAAGCTATGATAGTATGCCTTACATTCTTCTAAATTTCTCAGAAAAGCTTAAAGATGTATTTACTATTGTTCATGAAATGGGACACTCAATGCATTCTAACTACACTAGAGAAACTCAGCCTTTTATTTATGGAGGCCACTCTATATTTACTGCTGAGGTTGCGTCAACTGTAAATGAATCATTGTTAATGCAACATTTATTAAATAAAGAAACTGACTCAAATATGAAAAAATATCTTCTAAACTTATATATAGAAGAATTTAGAACTACTCTTTTCCGTCAAACAATGTTTGCAGAATTCGAACTTCTTACTCACAGTGCAATTGAACGTGGTGAAGTTCTTACAGCAGAATGGTTATGCAGCCAATATGAAAAGCTTAATAAAAAATATTTTGGTGAGGCTATGGGAGAAGATGAATATATAAAATATGAATGGGCTAGAATTCCTCACTTCTACAATGCCTTTTATGTATATAAGTATGCTACAGGTTATTCTGCTGCGACTGCAATTTCAAATAAGATTTTAAGCACAGACAAAACTGCTGTACACAATTATATTGAATTCTTAAAAACTGGTGAATCAAATTATCCTATTGAACTTCTAAAAATTGCTGGAGTTGATATGAGCAGCCCTGAACCTATCGAGCTTGCTATGCAAACTTTTGAAAAATTAGTAGATGAATTTGAAAAACTACTATAAGTAGGATGATTATTTTAAAATCATATAATTAGATAAAAGATTGGTATAAAAGGTAATGAAAAATAGAGTTATTACAATACACACAAATGATACTTTAGTATCATTAAAAACAAAAAAACTGTTAGCTAAAAAACTTGAAGGAACAGGTTTTATTGTTTCAGAGTCCCTTGATAGGGACTCTGAATTAATTGTCTGCATTGGCGGTGATGGTGCCTTTTTAGAAGGGATACATAAGTTTAAGTTTCCCGATATCCCTTTTATTGGTATTAACACTGGTCATTTAGGTTTTTTTCAAGAAATAAACCCTAATCAACTAGCAGATTTTATATTTCATTATAAGACAGAAAAATATCGTCTTCAAACCCTTTCAACTGTAAAGGCTACAGTAATTAATGATGATGATGAACATTTTGAACATATTGGACTAAATGAGATCGTTATTAGAGGGGAATTATCTCACCCTGTTCATTTAAATATTTCCATTGGTGGAAGCTTTATAGAACGTTTTAGTGGTGATGGAATACTTGTTGCAACTCCTTCTGGTAGTACTGCATATAACTACTCTTTAGGAGGTTGTATTGTAGACCCTAGATTAAAATTGATGCAAGTAACTCCTATTGCTCCCATGAATACGACTGCATATCGTTCTTTTACTTCAAGCATATTACTTCCTTCAGATTTATCTTTAGGGGTAATCCCAGAATATGCAACTAAACATGGCATTAAAATTACTACTGATCATCTAGAATATAATTATACTGATATAAAACACATAAATATTGAGTTTTCAGATAAAATCGTGAATCTATTACGTTTTGAAAACTATGATTTTTGGACTAAAGTTAAAAGCAAATTTTTGTAGAGGTAATATGAACAATACAAGCAAATTTCAATACATTGTAAAAAAAGAGGACGTTGGACTTTCATACAAGGAACTTGTGCGAAACAATTTCACTTTTTCTAGTCGTCTCATGACAAAGCTAAAGCAAAATAAATTAATACTAATAAATGGCGAGTTTAAAAAAATGTATCTTACGGCTAACGCTGGAGATATAATCACTATTAAACTTCCTGAAGAAAAAAGTGATTTTCCTCCTGAACCTATTGATATAAATCCAGTTTTTGAAGACAGTGATTTACTTATTATTAATAAACAACAGGGATATGTAGTACACCCTACCAAGGGCCATACCCTTCATACCATAGCAAATGGTATTATGCAATATATGATTGATACTAATCAAAGCTTTAAAATCCGATTTATCAATAGATTAGATATGGATACTACAGGTCTTTTGGCTATTGCAAAAAACTCACATAGCCAAGATGGATTTACAAAACAAATGGCAGAAAATAAAGTTTCAAAACGATATGTATCAATTGTTAAAGGTCTTATAGAAGAAGATAATGGTACAATTAATGTTCCTATTGGAAGACCTGATCCCGAAAGAGTTGAACGTGGAGTAATGGAAAACGGTTATCCATCTATAACACACTATAAAGTACTAGAAAGATATAAAAAAGGATATACTCTTGTAGAACTTCTTCTTGAAACAGGACGAACTCATCAAATCAGAGTTCATATGTCACATATAGGACATCCTGTTCTTGGAGATCATTTATATGGAGGAGAAAATCCATGGCTTATAGAGAGACAAGCTCTTCATGCTAGGTATTTATCTTTCTATCATCCTGTAAATGGTGAATTGATGGAAGTTGAAGCACCACTACCTGATGATATGAAATCAGTAATTGAAAAATTAAAATAATAATAAATCCACTCTGTTTAAATTAAACTTGGTGGATTTTCTTCTAATATTTGAGTTCCTAAATTATTTTCTGTAGTGTCTATGTTTAGATGGTCATTTAATTTAAAACTTGCAATTTTATCTTTTAGGCTCATAGCTTGATTATGTAATTCTTTACTTGTTGAAGCGGATTGTTCTGCTGTCACAGAGTTTTTCTGAACTACAGAAGTAATTTGCTCTATACCAGCCGATAATTGATTAACTGCATCTGATTGCTGAACACTTGCCATTGATATTTCATCAATCAAGTCTACAACTTTAGCAGATTTATGAACTACTGTTTTCAAAGAATCAGCAGTTTCTCCAGCAATTCTTGTCCCACTATTTACTGCATCAATTGAACCTTGTATCAGTATTGTAGTATTATTTGCAGCTTCCGCAGATTTGTTAGAGATTTCCGATATAGCAATAACCATATCTTCCATATATTTATCTGATTCAATTATACTTTTGCTAACCTCTTCTGTAAAAACGTTAACATTCTTTGCGTTATTAGCTGTATTTTCTATTTGTGTCTTTATTTCTAAAATAGTATTCGAAAGCTCATTAATAGATGTGCTTTGCTCTATGGATCCATTAGCTACAGCTTGTGAATCATTAAATAATCTATTTGAGCTATTTGCAACTTCATTTGAAGCAAAATTGATATTTAAAGGCGTGTCATTTACATTTTCCCTTAAATTTTTCACGGCTAAAAAAATGTGTTCAAAGTCTCCCATATATTTTTCTTTAAACTGTATATCGAAGTTAAAATTTCCTAATGCCATCTCATTTAGCATATTATCTAAGTGAGAAATAATATATTTCAAAACTTCTGACATATTTCTAAAAGCTATTATCACCTCCCCCAGTTCATCCTTAGAATCTGTGTCTAATTCACAGTTCAAATTACCCTGAGAAATGTCATCTGAAGCTTTTACAATTTGTTTTATTGGCTTTACAATATTATTAGTTAGTAATATAACAGAAGCAATAGATAGAAGTATGCAAAGTAAAGATGTAACTACAATTAAAATAATTGCATAATTCTTGACTAGAATAATTTCATTAAAGGCTTCCTGTGCCTCCTTGTCAGATATAACCTTCACATTATCCAACGCCTGATGGAGTTGTTGTGAGACTTGAGCATATTCAGAATTAAAAACTTCAAAAGCTTTAGTATTATCCCCTTTAAAACAATATGTCATAACTAACATCTCTTGTTCTATAACCTTATTTATGTAGTTATTCAATTCTTTTATAGCTTTTTGTTCATTAAAATTCTTTTTTAATTTATTTGTATCATTTATAACTAATCCTATAGATTTATCAATACTTTCTTTATATTCTGCATTTTTTTCATTATTTGAGTTATTTATTGCCATTAAAATTTCTTTATCTAACTGCTCTATATTTTTCCTAATTTCCATTTGTGTCAAACTATTTTCATGCTCTGTATAATAAAACGAATGTATTTTTCCTTCAATTGATATTACTGAGTTGATAGATATAATCAGTATAATTATAAAAAAAACAATAATTAATGAAAATGATAATATGAGTTTGTGTTTAATTTTTAAGTTTCTATACATAATGCTCCTCTTCTATATGACTATCAAGATACTAATTTTATAATTAAAATGATTTAGTTAAACGACAACAATTGAATTCCCTAACTTCTGTTTTGCCTTTTTTTTAATTTCTGCAATTACTTTAGAAAGTTCTTCAATATTAGAATATTGATTTTCTTTATTGGTAACGGCTGCGATAGAAAGGGTGGCTATAGGAAATCTTTCTGTAAACCCATTACGATTTTTAGAAACAATATATCCTTGTTCCCAATCTTCTTCGCTATAAAGGGTTTTTATAGAATTTCTAAAGTCAACTATAATTTTTCTTGAAAGATTATTGGCATCAAGATTTTGTGTAATTATTACAAAATCATCTCCTCCTATATGACCTTTAAAGTCTCTTTCCTTACAACAGCTTTTTATACTTTCAGCTAACAATCTAATCATTATGTCACCATTAGTAAAACCATAAGCATCATTGTATGCCTTAAAGTTATCAAGATCTAAATAAATAATTGAAAATTCTCCTAGACTTTTAATAATGTCATAAATCTTCTCTTGTATTACAGTGTTTCCTGGAAGCCCTGTTAAAGGATTTGCTTCTGTTGCACGTTTTACTTGAAGCTCAATAGCTGTAGTAAGTAAATCTTTTACAGTCACAACACCTACATATTTATGATTATCCGTTACAATTATAGCTTCATAAATATCTGATACATTACGTTCCATAGCAATTTTAGCTACTTCATCAATACTCTTATCTCTCTCTACGGATAAAAAATTTATTTTCATCAATTCTTTTGCAGTTCTTCTCTGGCTAAGGTTATATCCAAATTGTCCACTGAATCTCTCTATCACATAACTTCTTGTTAAGAGGCCGCACACTTTTTTGTTATTATCTACAACACAAACTTCAGTTATTTCTGGATCATTTTGCATCATATTATATACATAGACTGCCTTTTCAGAAAAATTAACTATTTTTTTAACCTTAGAAATGGAATGAATTTTATCAAATACTGATGGTTTATATAATAGTCTTGTTTTATCTTTTTCTTGCCTAATCAAAGCTTTCTTTTCTTCTTCCATTTCATAGAATTCTCCTGCTGGCTTTGCAAAAAAATAACCTTGTCCATAAGCTACACCTATTGACATTAAGGTTTTTAATTCTTCCCTGGTCTCTATTCCTTCAGCAATTACTTTAATTTCAGCATCTTTGCAAAATTGCACAATTGCACCAACGATTGATTTTTTCACAAAATCCTCGTTAATATTTCTTACCAACTCCATATCTATTTTTATAAAATTAGGTGAAAAATTACAGATTTGACTTAAGCCTGAATATCCTGAACCAAAGTCATCTACAGCAATCTTAAAATTCTGAGATTGATAATGTTCAATAGAAGCTTTAAATACTTTCATAGTATTAATCGCACTTTTTTCTGTAACCTCAAAAATTATATCTTCTACATCAAGTCCAAATTCATGAAGCTTTTCTTTGGTAAACCCTGATTTCAATTTAGAATCATGAATAATATTAGGATCAACATTTATAAATAATTTTGCTTTTCGAGGCTTATTTATAGCATTCTTTAAAGCCTTTGTTCTACAAAGTTTTTCTAACTCCCAAAGTTTCCTTTCTTCTCTTGCAATATTAAATAGCTCTTCAATATTAAAATTACATTCTTTAAATTCAATTCTACTTAAAGCCTCATAACCAAATATTGTACCTTCGTCTAATGAAACTATTGGTTGATATACAGTTCTAATATTTTCACCTTTAAGTATAGTAATAAGTTCTGTTTCTTTTTCCATATGCCTTATAACCTCAATAAAATTCAGACTATATCCTACATTTTCTAGTATGATATCATTCTGTTAATTTTACTTTTACTTAAAGTAAAGTTTAAGTTAAATTTAACCTAACTCCCCACTTCTATTTTCCATCAATCAGTATTTTCCCCATAAAAAAATCAGGTAGAGTTTCTCTTACCTGATTTTTGTCATATTTTTAATAAAATAAATTGTCAATAGTAATTAATTTATACTGTAACTTCCATTAGTATTTATTTGAACAGTATCTGTAGCAGAATTATAAGAAAGGCCAAAATTTAAGATTAAAGCCAAGTCTCTTAACATAACATAGTTATTTCCATCAATATTATAAGCAGTCATTGTTATTGGCTGATTATTTAATGTAACAGGCTGTATGGAAATCATTATATTTCTAGACGGCTGTAACTTAACATTTTCTTGTCCATTAGTTGTATAATATCCACCTGATAAAAGTGATATCGCATTTGTTGTTTCATTATATCCTACAGAAAATTGTTTATTAGTTCCTGCAAGCATACTAGCAATATCTCTTAATTTCACAAAGTTATTACCACTTATATTATAAGCATTTAGTTGTTTCGAAATGCCATTAAGATTCATATTCTGAACGCTTACTAAAGATTGTACCCATTTAGGATGTTTATATATACTTACACTATAAGTTTTAATATCATAAGAATCACCTGTTAAATAAGCAGTTATAGTAAAAGTATTTACCCCATCTTTTAAGCTAAAGTTTTGACTCCAAACAGAGCTATTTAACGCAATATTATTTAAGTAAACTTTTGTATCACTGCCAGTCATAGCATAAAAATTTACGCTCTGAGTAGAATTTCCAACAGTTGCAGTATAATTTTTCTTACCAGAGTTAAAACTTGGACTTAATGCAATTATATTTCCTGCATTATCCTTTAAATTTAAGGAAGAAAGAATAGCCTCATCTTTATCATTATCATCGTTATCGCTATCTTCATCATCATAATTTACTGTAAGCTTATATACCTCTTTGTCATCATCATCACAGTTTTCTGGTATAACCGTTATTTCAAATTCATTTTTACCTTTTTCCACATCTAAATCTAAATAGTCATCATCTAGTAACTCACCATTAATTAAAACATGGGCATGTGAATCTTTTGCTTCTGCATAAATTCTGATTTCATCATAGTCATTTTCTTTTAGAGATACTTTATATTCATCCTCATCTTCATCAAAATCTTTATTTAATGAAACTTTAGAATAGTCGTCTCTGCCTTCTCTTTCCTTAACTACTAATGAATCCAATTCTGCTTCATCATCATCATGCCTATCACCACGGAAAAATTTAATAGTATATGTATCAAGCTTATCATCATCATCATCTCTAACAACAATCTCCACTTCATCTTCATTATCTACATCATCAATATACGCATAATAATCGTCATCGTCATCGACTTCTTTTCCTTCACAGTAAACCGTATAATCGCTCTTGTCAGGTTTTACATAAATATATGCATAATCCATCTCATATGGTAAAAATACATAATATTCATCAATCTTCGGATCAAATTCAGGAAATAAATCATATCTTTTACTTGAACTAGTACTCTTACTTTTACTTACTGCAAGCTTGTCCAAAGACTCATCTGCAGATTTTGAAGCAAAACAAAAACTACTATTAGCCATTAAAAGTGAT
Organism: Aminipila sp.; assembly: GCA_032096995.1. Lineage (GTDB taxonomy): Bacteria > Bacillota > Clostridia > Peptostreptococcales > Anaerovoracaceae > Aminipila. The sequence goes on along the minus strand of DAMCXN010000037.1, from coordinate 15,382 downwards.
ATAACAAGTAAAATAGCAAAAAACTTTTTCATAATATCCTCCCTTTATTTATTTGCTATAACAGAATCTAAGATCTGCTACCCCTATCTAACTATTATGCACTATATGGGAAAAATCTTCAACCGTTGGTTTTTTTTTATCATTATTTTGTCATATTTTTAATAAAACTTAATAAATCATCTTTATTATTTTCGATGTTATTTTCAATTACTTGTTTTAGTACATTATCTAAATTTTGTCCAATTTGTTTACCATCAATAATCCCTATTTGGATTAGGTCTCTGCCATTTATAGCTAGATCTTTCAAGCTAAAGCATTGTTTTTCCTCTAACACTTGTATTAAAGCTTTTTCAATATCCTGTAACGTTTTTAATTTTTCTTGCCTCTTATAATCAGATTGGCCCATAACATCTGCATGTTTTAGCTTTAATAATCTTTTAAATTGTACTTCTCCAAGCCTATTCAACCATCTTTTAATAGACTTACTATTTTTGCTGATGTCTGCATCATGATATTTTATTAACTGTACTACATTATTTACGATTTCATTAGAAAACTTGAGGTTTCTTAATATATTTTTAGCTATATCTGAGCTAAATTCAGCATGTCCATAAAAATGACCTATACCTTTTTCATCGCAAGTATAACAATCGGGTTTAGCTATATCATGTAAAAGAGCTGCCAATTTAATAAATATATCATCTTCTGAGTTTTCTACTACTACCGCTGTATGTTCCCATACGCCGTAAAGGTGGTGTGGATTTTTCTGCTGAAAACCAATCATAGGCTTAATCTCAGGTAAAATTATTGAAAAAACATCTGCATATTCCAATAAAACTTTTCTAACCCCTTTCCCACAAAGAAGCTTACATAATTCCACATTTATTCTCTCTTTTGCTATATTGTTCAAAAGCTCTTTATTTCTGTGAATGCTTAAAGAGGTTTCTTTCTCTATATTAAAATCTAAAACTGATGAAAACGTCAGAGCCCTAAGTATTCTTAGAGCATCCTCATCAAATCTTTTATCAGGATTTCCAACACATCTAATAATCTTATCTCTTAAGTCATTGCATCCATTATTATAATCAATAAGACCTTCAAAAGAATTATATGCCATGGCGTTAATAGTAAAATCTCTTCTAGCTAAATCTTCCTTTAAAGACTTCACAAACTGAACGTTCTTTGGCCTTCTGTTATCTACATATTCACCATCAATTCTATAAGTCGTTATCTCATAAGATTGGTGGTTAAACCTTACTGTTACAGTACCATGCTTTAACCCCGTTTCAAGCACAAGACATCCATCAAAAATTTCTTTAACCTTGTCTGGTAAAGCAGATGTACATATATCCCAATCATCAGGATTTTTACCTAACAAATTGTCTCTAACACAGCCACCTACTGTATAAGCGTCAAAACCTTTTTCCCTTAATCTATCTATTATTTTCCCTGCATCAACTGGTATATTAATAATCACATTTCCTCCTGAATTTAAATTAATTATTTTTTTCTATTACTAAAATATATAAAACTATCAATAGCTTCAAAAATATCTTGAAAGTTTGACTTTGGTGCAGCTTCTATATATTTTTCTAGTATTTCATTTTCCTTTTCACCTTTATATCTACCATAAAATATATCAAATAAATTATGTCCCCGTCCATAAATCTTAATTAATTCTATATTTTCCTTAATATCTTGCTTACTGTTAAAAACTACTCGTGTCTTTTCATATAAATGCTTAAAACTCTTTATCCTATATAAATATTGTTGGTATTTTTCAAATAAAATATCATAAAACTCCTCTTCATTTGAAATAACTCCAATGCTTGACATTACCACCGGATCAAGAAAATAGTTTTCAAAAGAGTAATATTTCAATATTAAAACATTTTTGGGTAGAACCCTTGGCAAGTTCCCTTTATCTTCAACTTCTCTCAATTTATAATATTTACAAAGTTGTTCCTTTAATTCATCTCTATCTTTTCCGTCACTATCTCTTATCATAAGAAATTGGTCTTTTAAATATACTTGATTTATATATTTAAGATTAGCATAAGTCTTAATGTTTGTGCAACTATTGGTATTAATAATAGAAATCCTATGTAGTCTTCCATTATCATCATAAATCTCTGAGTAATATTTTTTTAATAATATTGGTAGCCTACTCTTATCCTGCTTTCCTTCAACTATAAAAACAAAACTTACATTCATTAAATCATTTGCACTATATCCCAAATCATTTAAAATTCTACTTATATCATTATCTTCTCTTAAAACAGTATAACCTTCTTTATCTAACATTACTTGCTTTATCTGCCTTGAATTAAAATTAAAAATCATATTAGGTGAATGGGTAGAAAAAATAACTTGATTTTTACGAGAAAGCCTATATAATATCTCACTAGCTACTTTTTGTAACTGTGGATGTAAGAACATTTCAGGATCTTCAATTAAAATAACACAAGGTAATTTTTCTTTTGCTTCCATATAAGCTTCTAACAAAGAAAAAATATAAATGCTTTTCATTCCTTCACTCATATTTTGTATATCTTTTATTTCCTCATTTGGCTTTTGATACATCATAACGTTCATATTAAATAAAGCATCCACATCAAAGTTAACATGATAAAACAAAGAATAAGGTAATCCGCTATTTTTATTAAAATAATGATTTAACCTATCAATAAAGTTGTTCATATCAAGATTCATCACTTTATATTCCAAAAGCTTTTCAGTCTCAAATACACTAAGCTGACTAGGTTTCTTTTTTTCAATCACTCCAATGCATTGAAAGCATTCATTACATTTTTTAGTTGAATCAAATATGCATTTATTTTCTCTAAGCTCACTAAGTGCAGCCTCATGACTTCTAGTCATCAAAATATCAGATTGTATTTCCTCTACATTTCTGAAGTGGTCTATATAATAAATCTTAGGCAGTATTTGCAATATATTCTTATTATCTTTTTTAAACCCATCATAATATCTAATGTTTCCCTGTTTATTGGCTATAAATGTAAAAGATAAAAGGCCATCTTTATATGAAGGTAACTTAGCATTAAAATCTGAAATCCAAAGTTCCCATCTTTTGTATTTGCTTACTTTTCCCTGCCTATGAAACAATCGTAAATCTTCTTCATCAATTGAAAATGTAACATCTATCTCAATATTATTTTCTTGCTCATTAAAATTGTGCATACAAATTTTATACATCTGGCATACAGCCAAAATAGCATCAAGAATTACTGTTTTTCCTGTGCTATTTTTACCAACTAAAATACTTGCATTTTCCATATTCTGTATATTAAGATTTCTAATTGACTTAAAGTTACGTATTGCCATAGCCTCAATCTTCATAATCTGACCCCTTAACCTATCTCACAAATATAGTTTGTTATTTATTTATGTTGATATTTAATAATTAGTTCCAAAAATTTTTCACCATATCGACCAAACTTTACCTCACCAACACCTGAGACTTCTAACATTTCCTCCTTTGTTGTAGGTAACGTCCTTGCCATATTTTTTAATGTTTTATCAGTAAATATTATATAAGGCGGTGTTCCAATTTCTTTTGATAATTCAAGCCTTAATCCTCTAAGCAGTTCAAATAATTCAAAGTTATAATCTACAAATTCTTGCTTTATTTTTTTCTTACTTTTTTTCGTTTTTATGGTTTCTTCTTTTTCAAACTCATTTAAATACTGTTCTTCAGGCTCCTGAACACAATTTGAACAATTCCCGCAATAATTTGAACTGTATTCCCCAAAATAATTTAATATGTATTCACGCAAGCATTTTTTTGTTGAACAATAAAATGTCATCATTTTCAGTCTTTGTCTGTCTTGTTCTTTTACAAGTTCCATTGTTTCTTTATCAAGTTCATTATTGTCTCTATTGTTCTCAATAAAAAATTGGTTTATTATAACATCTTTTCCTTCATAGAGTAAAATACACTCTCCAGGCTCACCATCTCTTCCTGCACGCCCTGCTTCCTGATAATAACTCTCTATATTCTTAGGCATATTATAATGAATAACATATCTTACATTAGATTTATCTATCCCCATACCAAAAGCATTTGTAGCTACTATGATAGGTTTCCTATCATAAATAAAATCTTCTTGATTTTTCTGTCTTTCTTCATTTGATAAGCCTGCATGATACCTTGTTACAGGGAGGCCCACAGCTTGTAACCTATAACACACTTCTTCAACATTTTTTCTAGTAGCACAATAAATGACTCCACTTTTTTCACAATTTTCTTCAACATATTTTTCAACAAAATGAAACTTACTTTTTGGCCTTTTTACTGCAAAATATAAATTACTTCTATCAAATCCAGTAACTAAAAGAGTGTAATTATCTAAGTTTAAAATTCGTATAATGTCTTTCCTAACATTTTTAGTCGCTGTTGCTGTAAAGGCACTTATAACAGGTCTTTCAGGAATTTTACTTATAAAACTAAGTATCTTCAAATAGCTAGGTCGAAAATCTTGCCCCCATTGTGAGATACAATGAGCTTCATCTATACATAACATAGATACTTTTATGTTCAACGCAAAGTCTAAGAATTCTTCTGATTCAAGTCTTTCTGGAGCTACATATACAATTTTATAAGTACCTTCTTTAGCTAACTTTAAAGCTTTTCTAAACTGACCTGGAGTTAATGAACTATTTAAATAAGCTGCTCTTATTCCCACTTGATTTAATGCTTTTACTTGATCCTTCATAAGAGAAATAAGTGGTGATACCACTAATGTGATCCCTTCTAGCATCACTCCAGGAACTTGATAACAAATAGATTTGCCAGCACCAGTTGGCATAATGCCTACTGTGTCTTTTCCTTCTAAAATACTATCAATCAGTTCTTCCTGACCTTCTCTAAAACTACTATATCCAAAATATTTTTTTAATATCTCATTTTTTGTCATAAATATTTTAAAACCCCTATTCCCAAATAAACAGACTATAATCGTTTATTTTATCCTTTAAAAAACAACATAAATATTGTATTTATATCTAGTTGAATGCTAATATTTTACTAAATTAGTATTTCATATATTATAACATGGATTCTTATTTTTTGAAGGCTCACCCTGCAACATATATTATTGATGTTTTTATTCAAATATGCTATACTTGTTCAAGAACATTAGTTCTTTATATGATAGTAAAATCGCTAGTTCGTGCTATCATATAAAAAAGTGCGAAGTGGCGAAGCCACTTTTTTGTATGAGAACCAGTAGGAGATAAAATGATTTATATAAACGGATTCAATATTTCTAATCATAAAATACCAAACACTAATGCATATCCTTACAACGTATTTGAACATAAAGATTGTGGATACATTAGTTTTGATTCAATTACAACTTTATATGGGAACAACGCTTCAGGGAAATCTACACTTTTAAATGTTATTGCAAATAAATTAGAACTTAAAGGATCTGAAAAAATAAGAGGAAACACCGATTATTTTGATTTGTTTATAGATGAATGTGATTATACCTTTGCAGATAATGAGTTTGGCAGAACTTTTAGACAAATTTCTCCTGAAAGCCGTTATATAAAAAGTGAAGATATTATGTATGAAGTAAAAAAGATACAACAAGATGCAATTTTAAAGCAAGGGCATCTTTATCAAAAAGCTTTAGAAGGTATGTCAGAAAAAAAACGTGCTGAATATGAAAGTTCGTGGCAATGTCAAAAACGTCTTGATGAAATAAGATTTTCTATAGAAAAGTATTCCAATGGAGAAGCAACCTTACAAATTATAGAGGACAGTATTTGTCCAGATTCTTTATATTTATTGGATGAGCCAGAAATGTCCCTTTCTCCAAAAAATCAAGTACTTTTGGCAGAAAAAATCAATGAATGGTCAAGATTACTTTCATGTCAGTTTATTATTGCCACTCACTCGCCATTTCTTCTTGGAACTTTAAATGCTAAAATATACAATTTAGATACTAAGGATTTCAAAGTATGCCATTGGAATGAACTTGAAAATGTACAATTTTTTTATGATTTTTTCAAAAAAAATGAGGCTGAATTTATTTAAATCAGCCTCTCTTAACTATTTATTTAGATTTTATATAAACAGTACTACTAACATCACTCCAAGCCAAACTATAATCGAAAGCCTCAAGTACTGCTCTTGCTGGCAAGTAAGTCCTTCCATCTTTCATAACAGCTTCTGTATCCAAATCTATACGATTACCATTTACAGTTACAAATTTATTTCCTATTGTCACCTGTACATTAATATTTTTCCCTGCTGGATATTCATTTGTAGCAGGAAGCATTTTTACGGCTGTAACAGTTTTAGAATCATTATCCCAAGTTATCTCAGCACCAATGCTTTCTAATAATTTTCTCATAGGAATCATAGTTCTATGGTTCTTATCTAAGAAAGGGATACCAAAGCCTACCTCTTTACTAAAATCTAAAATTTGATTATTTAATACAACCGTAACATAATTATCTTCTTCTTTTGCTGTAAACCCTTTTGTATTTTCTACAGTCTTATAAACTTCTGAAACTACACTATATTTTCCTAATTGCGCATCCTGCCAGTCTACATCTTCATTCACATCAAAAAACATAACACCACCAGCATTTTTTATTGCTAAAGTTGTTTTTTCCCTTAAAGTATTTAATCCGTTATAATATGATTCATTTGGTGTTGTAGCAACATAATCGTTATATGCATTATTAACATTTTGTTCTACTAAATGACGATATTGCATCCAGCTAGGTCTTGCATAAAGCGGCATTCCAAGCACTATGTTTTCTGGTTCTACTCCACGATTAAGCCAATATTTAATAGAAGTATTAGCAAACCAAAGTGGGCTATGCTCACTATTATTCATATCGTATGCCATAACATTTATAAATTCAAAAGAATCTAAACACTTGTCCGTCATCAACTTTGAAACTTCAGGGCCCGCAGTAGTAGACCATGCCCCATTTAAAGCTGCTGTTAGATTTTTATCTTTCTGCTTTAATGCTTTTGATAATTCTACTACTAGCTTTTCATAATTACTAATAGCATTTGAATTAGGATGCTCCCAATCTATTTCCACTCCATCTAAATTATTATCAACAGTAAAATTTACTACATTTTTTATTAGCTCTGCTCTTAGCTTATCATCGGCAGCAACTTTCTCAAAAATTCCTACAAGCGGTTTTCCTTCATAAGACCATCCTCCTAAAGCTATGTAAACTTTACATCCATCTTTATTTGCTTTAGAAACCACCGCTTTAAACTGTTCAGGCTTGTTTAACGGTTTAAGTGTTCCATCTTCATTTGGTATAAGAAAGGCATACATTATATGGGTTAGTTTATCAGTCTGTAATTTTTCTACAGGTTCATCAAATAAATCACCTGAATAGTACCCAACAATTTTAAACTCATCTGAATTGGTCTTTTCTGTAGCAAAACTTAATGCAGGTATACCTAGCGCCATCATTACAATCATAATTAGTGAAATAAATTTACCTTTTCCCTTTAATAGATACATAATTTTTAATCCCCTTTTTATATAATAATTTTTATTATTTCTTATTCAAGCTTTTTCTGTAGTTTAATCTATAATGATTAAGTCAAACCATTAATAAGAAATCTTGGTTCCCCAGTCTCATGAAAATAAAAACTAACATTATTAAGTAATTCTTCTTGATTATTAGCCTCTTCAAAAAATTCAGGATGCTTATATTTTAAATATTTATTGATGCCTTCTTTTGTATAACCTAATTTGTATAAACCAGCCTCTTCAGATAATCTCGCTCCACAGCTTGTATCATAATAATACGATTTAACAAATCTATCAGAACCTGATCCTAAAGCAGAAGAATGTATCATAAAAATATTTAATACATCTACACCATCTAATTTACTTATACTATATTTTATCTCTACCCAAGGATAATCGAAGCCGGTAGAAGTCGGCTCATACTTTCCTTCTTGTGAAAATTCCACAATCTGCTGAAAATCTAACTGAATTAATGCATTAAGATTTTTGCTACCATTTACAGATTCTTTAACCTTAGGTATTAACACATCATATTTCATAATGTTAGGCTCATCAACATGATCGTTAATAAGTTCTTCTACTTCCAATGGATATTTTCCTTCTTCTTTTGTGAAAGGTTTATAATCATAACCATTTCCCATTTCTATAGCAAAGACTTTACCTTCTTTCATATAAAATGCTATGTAATTTTGCGAAGTATCTTCTCCAGTAAAACCAAAACATGACCATTCATCATTTTCTTCTATTATATTCTGCTGTTGCGCAAAACTGTTTAACCATTCTCCACCAAATGAATTACTTGAAAAAACTAGTTTATCTACTCCATAAGCTTTAAAAAGTTCTTCATCTGAACTCCCTACTTTAATACCTCGATTAGTTTCAACGCTAGTACTAGTTGCTACCATTCTAGATATAGGTTCATAATGTTTTTCAAAATACGAATAAGTTTCTATACAAAGTTCACCAGTTTTCCAAATTTCCTTATATCTAGCTATTTCAGACATAAAAGAATCTGTCTCTTCCCTTTGTACTTCAGCATCTTTAAGAGGTACACTTCCTTTATAGTTTTCTCCAATAGCAATTTTATCTTCACCATTGGTAAATGTATACTCTTCTAATACTTTTGCTGGTATTATATCTTCATATCGATATCTAACAAAATCTTCAAAATCAAGCTTACCTTCTTCATCTCTAGGTAGTTGCATTTCTCTAAGCCATAAAACTTCATATAGCTTTTTTCCATCGTTATATGCAGAAATAAAAATTCTACCCATAGATGAATTTTCTGTAATCCAGCCATCTTTATCTTGAGTAAATTCAATATCATCTCTTTCTTGTACTTTTTTAATTTCTTTAGGTTCTGCAGGTTTTAGTCTTGTTTCAATTTCATAAAATTGAAACTCCCCTCCTTCACTATAAGGAACCTGTTCTATAAGCTTAGTTCTACTTATCTCATATTCCTCTATCTCTATGCCCATTTGTTTGTAGCTAGTTAATAATCTTTTATTAACTAACCGCTCTGCTTCTTTATCAATAGTCTTATTATTTTCATTAGCACCACTATCATTAATATCGCTTGTATCTTTATTGCCACAAGATACAAATAAAGATATGGCCACTATAAATAATAATAGATATAATAATCTTTTCTTCATGCAAATTTCTCCCACTTATTTATAAATCTCTTAAATTTATATTTAATTCCAACTATTTTTATATTGTATAATCCTCTTCTACATTTATCAATACATTTGGCAAATTGTAACATAAACGTAGAAAAGAGCTAGATATTTGTATCTAACTCTCTAAGTTTCTCTAGGTTGCAAAACAACCAATCTTTTTCATATTTTAGTCAATAATATTCTCAATAAAAAAGGCTATCTAATATATTTGCTAAAATAGGTAATTCAAATGGAACGAAAAATGTTAGAATAACACCAGTTATTAATGCTACTAATCCAAGCTCTGCTCCTACAAATTTTGTTACAGGAACAAGCATAGTGTCCATATTTCCCGCAGCTCCTCCTGCTATTGGGCTACCTTTACTTATTCTTATTAATATAGGTAAAAGTAGTACCGTAAAAAATTCACGCATTACATTTACCATAAATCCATAAGTTCCAACCTCTATGCCATAGGTCTGTGTCATATATGCTCCTGTAATACTATAATAGCTCATGCCTCCCGCTGAAAGCATTGGAATATGAAGCGGTAAGCCAAGCAAAAGCCCCGAAACTACAGCCCCTGTTAAACTTCCTATAAAAATAGCCAAAGATATGTAAATAATCTTAAAACCCAGAACTTTTATATAACCAAAAACTTTTCTATTAGTTCCAAGGCTAATACCTACCCCAGTATACAAAAGAATTAGTGAGCCATATAAACTATAATCCAAATAGGTTGAAAAACTAGGTTTTAATAAAAAATATCCTATCAGAACACCTGCTATAATACTAATTGGCATAATCCAAACTAAAGGTGAGGTTTTCTTTTCCTCTTCTTGCTCTATATCAACTTCATCACTTACATCTATTTTTTCTTTGTATAACTTTTCACGTAATTCATCTAAAGGAAGTACCGTTTTTTCTACTAAAACAACAAGGAGAACACTAAAAGCAATTGCACTTAATGATATTACTACGCAGTTTAGTCCTATAGTTGGTAAATTTAGCATTACGGAATCATTAATTCCAATATTCATACCAATTGTGAGCATTAATACAATTAAAGCAACATTAATAATCAAGTCTACTATTTTTAGAACTTTATCGGGTAACTCCTTTATGCTTATTAGTAGCCCTGCTCCTAGACATATAAATGGCATTAAAGTCATATGTAAAAATTCTCCTTTTTATATCATATGGCTATTCTATTATACTAATATATTTTTATCAATCTAAATTCCAGTATTTTCTATAAAATCATTTAAGTTTTTTTAAAACAACCTGCCATTTACCTATCTTTAGCCTATGTTGACCTATACAAAAAGTCCCAAAATAACCTGCAGATTTAGCTTGGATTCTACTATCCCTAACTATTGAATTGTTTTTATAAACAGAAAGGATTAATCCCATTAAGCCCATATTTACAACAAAACTAATATTACCTGGAGATATTAATGGTAATGGATGAGAAGCCCAGCCGCATAAACCTAAGTTTGAAAATAAGAAAATCACACTCTCAGCAACTATACTAATAAATACGCCAAAAGATACAATATAGCCAAGCTGGCTACTCTGCTTATGTACTATCTTAAACAATCTGATAATTAAAAATACTGACACCATTATAGCTACTATAGCCACAATCCATCCAAACTTATATATCGTATATGTTAAACTGTAATCAGCGTACCATGATGGAAGAATTCCTTCTATAGCGTTTCCCTCCGGTAAATAAGAAGGCCATTTTCCTTGCCCTAATAATTTGGCATTCGAAAGAAATCCCCTTACCATTTTAAGCAGATATGCGCTTCCATATTCATTTCCCGTTGTAATAAAAATAAACGCAAACCTTCTAAAGCAAAAAATAAATGGAAGAGATATGACAACTGTTACTGGCACCCACACTAAAATTAATGCTAGTTTCTTTTTTACTTGAAACCAATCTTTTTTTATGGCTTTAGTAAGTATAACAGAACCACATATGGAAAATATCCATACTCCTAAAAGAGATGACATCCGAAATATTATACAACTAATTACTCCTACTGCACCACAATATAGCAATCCTAAATACCCTTTACCACGTTGTTTGTACACAATTGCTGCATAAATGGGTATCATAAACGCTACAAAATAATATACATGTGGATAAGAATAATTTATTTCAAGTGAATCAAAATTAAATAGCAATACGCATACTGCCAATAAAACGCCGTAAATTATTTGCGGAAATTTTCCTATTATGCTGTAATCCACAAAATAAATAGCAAACATTACACCGATCCCTATAGGTAATACTTTTAGATAATTATAAAAATATCCTTGCAACTGCCAATCATTTTCCGCAACATTTAAGGAAATAAAGTATTGTAATACAAGGCTTATTAATATGCACACACCAACTATTGCAAGCAGCCCAAAATCAGGTTTAGGTCTGTGGGTTCTATCAAGCTGCTGCCCTACTGTAACTGCATCCCCCATCTCTAAAATCGCATTTTTTTCTGCATCCTCTTTGTTTTGGCCTTTTTTTATAAATGCATATTTTTGATCTTTTATATGTTCTAACAATTCCTCTGAAATGCTATTATGTGCTTTTTTCCAACGAATCTGATCACATACTTTTTTTACATAGTCATTAGCACCATTGTTTATTTTGTCCTCTGCATTATAACTAACATTATTACTTGTTTTTTTATCTAAATTATAGCTAACAGTTTCGTCAGTTTTTTTCGAATTAGAACTGTTATTTTCATTATTAAATTGTAACATAGGAAACACCCCCGAGTACCTCTTGTCCTGCCCTAGCATAAACCGTATATTCTTTCTTTTTTCTCTTAAAAAATCTTTTTAGCTTTTTCTGTTATCTTACAATCTTTTATAGTGAATGTAATTTATCCTATAAATCTCTTAATAGTAAACTTACACTTTCCAATAAAAGTCTTTTCATTTCCAAACAGTTCCTCTTTTAATCTACTTGCCTTTATATCATTTACAATTGCTTTATTTCTGTTTGCTGATAAAAATAATCCCATCAAAAACATATTTACAACGAAGCTCTTTTGCCCATAAGTAATGAAAGGTAATGCTCCTGGCACAGCTATCATTACTCCAAAATTGCTTAGAATGTAACAAAGGTATTGAAAAACAAATGCCATTGTTGTAGATAAACAAATAATGAAACCAAATTCACTTGTTTGTTTAAATGTGCCTACTAACATTTTTATTAATAGAACTGCTATTGCTGATATAATTAGAATTGCCCAAACATATCCAAACCTATATATTATATAAGTTAAGGAATAATCAGCCCACCAACTAGGAAGCATTTCTTGAATAGAACTATTTGCATATGCATTAAAATTTTGCAAATTAAACTTTGTCCCCTCACCATAAAATTGGGAATTATCCAAACATTTTTTTATAGTTACAAAAATATAATAATAAACATCCTCTAAGTTTTCTTTTTGCTTTAATAAAATAATTCCACGCCCAGTTAAACTTATATTTGCTTGTTTTGCAAAGAAAAGAAAACTACTGGCTACTATTGTGGGTATATAAACCAGTGCTAAAGCTTTAACTTTCTTTACTAAAAACCAATTTTTTACTATCGCCGCTGTAAGTACTACTATTCCTGAAAAAGAAAATATGAAACACGCCATATATCCATGTCCATATATAAATATGGATATAGTTGCAACGGCTACAACCCCTAACTTAATAATTTCCTTATATCCACCACCTCTATAGTTATATACAATTGCTGCATAAAGTGGAATCAATAATATTGCTTTGTATAAAAGATTACTATAATTTGTATACCTACTTATACTCTCATTTACTACAATCAAAAAAATAATGCCATAGGAAACAATAGGCTTTTTAGCAATTAAAGTATAGTCTGCTAGATATATAAATAACAAAATAGCTATGCCAAATGGTATTGTAATTAAATACTTACTAAATGCATTAAAATAAGCAAATTCAGACGTTATTCCAGAATGATAAGAAATAATAAACTGAACAATAGCTCCAAAAAAAATCAAAATTCCTATTAATGAAAATATACCCCAATCAGGTTTAGGTCTATGGGTTCTATCAAGTTGCTGACCTACTGTAACTGCATCTCCCATTTCTAAAATGGCATTTTTTTCTGCATCCTCTTTGTTTTGACCTTTTTTTATAAATGCATATTTTTGATCTTCTATATGTTCTAACAATTCCTCTGAAACGCTATTATGTGCTCTTTTCCAACGAATCTGATCACATACTTTTTTTACATATACATTAGCCTCCGTTTTATTGGTTGTTTGCTCACTTATTTTTCCATTAAACCGTAGCATAAGAAACACCCCCAAGTACATCCTTAACTGCTCTAGCATAAACCGTCCATTCTTCTTTTTTTTCTTGGAAAAGCTTCTTACCTTTTTCAGTTATCTTATAATACTTTCTAGTGCGTCCTTCTTCTGATAATCCTTCATAAGCTGTAATCATCCCCTTCTGTTCTAAAGAGTGTAATATAGGATATAAAGTTCCAGCTTTTAAAGTAAATACATTTTTAGATTTGTTTTCTAGTTCCTCTATCATTTGATAGCCATACATATCTTGATTTTCAAGCAGTTTAAGCACAAGCATTGTTGTGCTTCCACTAGTTAAACTTTTATCTACCTTCATAAAAATTCCTTTCTTTTTTATAATGCTTAATATCATATAGCCTTGTATTATTACCCCATATATATAGACCATCTATATATATTTTCAAAAAAATATATTTGTCTTTTTATATAGCAATATATCGGTAATCTATATATTATTTCTAAACACATTATATATAGATTACCGATATATGTCAATTCCTAATATTAATTTTTTATTCTATCCCACGTTACACTTTATTTAATCATTACTTGCTTATTTTATTAACTAATTTTTATAGAATCTCTTCAATTAATTAAGCTATAGCAGGTATATAAATATATCTTTTAGTACCATTAACTTTCACATCAAACTTATATACTGGCTGGTAATACCCTTTGCTATCTGTTCTATGAATAATTTCTATGCTTTGAATTTCAATAGTTGACAATGGCTCTTCCATATAAAGCTTAAATCTGCCTTGCTTTATTTTATCAAAAGCTTCAGCCTCACTAATTATGTCCACATCTCTATATTTTTCTAAAGTTATTATGTTATTATTTAACTCTCTTATATTGCCATCTTCATACAAAGTTCCAGATAGTTGACCTGTAAAATATTTATCTTTTCCTTTTATCATATCAGATTCGAAATAAAATTGACCATCTTCAGATCCTTCATCCTTTATAAATTTTACACCTTCAGGTAAAACAATTTTCATTTTTTCTAAGGCCTTAGTTGCTGATTCTCCTGTAAGATTCTTATTTTCTGGCTTAAATTTATCAAAGGAAAAATCAGTATAAGTATATTTTCCTCCTATATATTCAATCCATAAGCTATATTCTACTTCATTATAAAAAACCTTATAAATAGCATTGTCATTATACTGAATAACTTCTACATTTTCTGTAGGTATACCAAAGTCTTTAAAAGTCTTCTTGGCATATTCTAAAGCAGTTTTTTTATCATAAATTTTAGTTTTATATATAATATCCTTCTTTGCTTTCTTTTCCAAATCTATAGTATTACAAGTAATTTTAACGTCTTCACAATCTAATTTGTAACTATAAGCTAAGGCTAAATTCCCCAATTCATTAGTATGATATTTCATAGAAATTCCTGCAAAAGCTAATATCACTAAGATTAATGGTAATAAGTAACAAATACTTTTCTTCACTACTATTTTTTCTCTGTTTACTATTGATAAAAATGCCATTACTATACCATATCCTATTATGACACCTACAAAATTATTTAGTAAATCATCTAGTTCAAATACTCCAATATTAAAAATAAATTGAATTAATTCAATTGACAATGTGAAAAAAGCTCCTACAATTCCAGAATAAATAATTTTTCTAAATTTGTTATTTACCAACGGCAATAATATTCCAAAAGGAACAAACATAACAATGTTTAGAATTAAAAGTTGCCAACTCCTTAATGTACAATTATTCCACGCTTCAACATAGGAGCTAAATAAATTTAAATTTACTGAAGAATATCCTGATGGACTTCTACTAAACCAAGTTGCATAAAGAACCATTA
>DAMCXN010000036.1:19744-31059 GCA_032096995.1 Aminipila sp. | reverse complement strand
TTAGCCATGAAACAAGGCAACTCACTGTTAAATCTAAAACTATAAAAAATGATGGCCTTAGCTTAATTATAATTTAACTATGAGGGGGTCAATTTTCAGTGAAAAAGGGGGTCAATTTTGCTTGACAATCTACAATTAATCCAGTTTGCTATTTCAATTGCTTCTTCTTTATTATATCTACTACTTCCCTTTTTGCTTGAATATCCGGTTTCAATTTGTTTATACCCTATCTGTGGTAAGCGATGGAACACCTTACGGTACCTCAAAAAAATCCAGCTTCAAAATGCGAAGCTGGATTTTTTAATAGAAGCCTTCTTTGGCAATTTTCTTTATATAGTTATATTGTTTTCTTATGAGCTTTTTGAAATCAGCATCTGATAGCTCATTGTACAGAGCAATGCCTTCTTCATACAGGCATTCATATATCAATTCGCAATAATCGTCATCTTCACGATGCATTTTTTTGTATCGCTGGTCTAATTCATATGGAAAATCAAGAGTATAAGCTATATCATCAATCTTTCCACTAAGAAACTCCTTTGTCATGTTCATCATAAAATCAATATTAGGCAGACTCAATGTTAGGTTCCTCCTTTGTATTTACTTTGCATTCAAGTTGTACTTTATCTGCCCAAGGTAAGTATTCCTCAAGCACTGAAGAGTCTAGTGCAAAATTACTATTGGGCAAATTTCGGAGTATATATTCAAGATATTTATAGGCATCTAAATTATTGGCTGCCGCCGTATTTATAATGCTAAATATGAGTGCTGAGGCCTCTGCTCCCTTAGGAGAATCAGAAAACAATGAGTTTTTTCGTGTAATTGCCACGGGTTTTACCGCAATTTCGGACAAGTTATTTGATAGGGGTATCCTCCCATCAAGAAGAAAATTGCTAAAATACTTTTTATGGTTTAGTGTATATCCCAAAGCTTTTTTTAAGCTCTCTTGATTAGTGAAAGTATTTTCAGACCATGCGAAAAAGGCATCCAGCACAGGGACACTTTGCATAATTCTGTTCTTTTTTCTTTCTTCAGGAGATAACTCTTTCCATTTTCTTTCTAGTTTAAAGAGTTTATCACAATAAGCTCGTCCGATGGCTCCGCCTGATCCTGGAATTTCTTTTTTTCTAGAATCCAATGGAATGGCTTCTAGATAGTATCGTCTTAAATGACTGAAACAAAGACACCGTGTAATTCCTTCGACTTTTTCATATCCAGCATAGGCATCACTTACGTGATAACCCCGAAAACCTTCAAGGAATTTCTTTGCGTGATCACCGGAACGGGTACTGGTGTACTCGTACAAAATTATCGGTGGACCTTCACAGTTACCACTTCTATGAATCCAAATGTAAGATTTGCTGGATGCCTTTTTACCGTTTTCATGATTTACCTGCCAGGTTGTCTCATCACTCATAATAATGCTGCTAGTTAACAATTGTCTGTGCATTTTATCATATAGCGGTCTAAGCCAATATTCAGAGCAGAGAATCATCCAGTTTGCCATCATATCTCTTTTAAGCTCGGCACCCATTCTTTTAAAATCTTTTTCTTGACGATATAGTGGTACTGACATCATATATTTTTGATACATTACCCATGCTACAATTGAAGGCGAAGCAAAAGAGTGCGCAAGCACAGGTGCTGGCGCCGTAGCACAATATATAGAATCATATGGATTAGCATCATTTTTCCCACATTCTATGCACTTATATGCATATTGGACATAGTCCTTAATTATCAGCTTTGCTGGAATATATTCTATTTCAGATCTTACTTTTTTCTTTCCTATTATCTCAAGTTCACTAGCGCAGATCCTACATACAGCTTCTTCTTCATTAAGAACACATTCAACCACCTCATGTGGTAGTGATTTTATCAAATTTTCTCTATCGCCTTTTTTTCTTACAGGTCTTTTATGTTCTTTGATATTTATAACTTTATTTTCAGCTTCACCTGGAATTCCATCAGTGAGTTCACCAAAAAGGAAGCATTGTCCATATATCTGAGGTGTTTTCTCACTTGATGCTCCAAAACGCTGTTTTGCTGCATGTAACACTGCTTGAGTTAGAATTTCTACATTATGCTCCAGAGATTGTACCTTTTCCTGCAACATTCTGTTTTCGTTTTCAAGTTCTTTAATACGTTGATCTTTTTCATCTGAACACTGCATTTTAAAGGCTCCTTTCTGGTAGATTTTATAGTTATATTATACCAGAAAAACGGCTATTTTACTAGCTTTCAAGCGGATTTAAAAAATCATTTTCTCAGTATCAATACTTTCTCTATGTGCTTTTTTCTGATCAATCTGCAATCCTTCTAAAAGCCATTCTAGCTGACGGTTTGTTATAGCTCTTACTTCTCCTTGATTCTTGGGCCACTGAAATTTCATTTCATCAGAAAGAAATTTTGTAACTAGAACAAAACCATTTCCGTCCCATCTTAGAGCTCTAAGGGAACTATGTTTTTTATTACAAAATAGGAAAACACTTTTTCCACAGTAAGGATCTAATTTAAATTTTAATGAAACTAATGCAGCAAGTCCATTTTGTTGCTTGCGAAAATCTGTTGGTCCTAGAGCAAGATATATGTGTTCAGCCTCATCGGCTATATGATTCATCATAGCTGCTGCAGAACTTTCATTAGTCCTGCTAAAGACTCTTGATTGAAGTTACTTGGAACAGTTACTTGTATGTCTTTGTAGAATATCTGGAAATCAGCCGGTTTACTTTGATTGGTCCCTGACCCAGGTGTATTTGAAATAATAGAAGTGACTTCAGCAAAGCCCATTTCGTTATCTACTTTCTGCTTTTTGTTTATTTTGTTATTCCAATAATGATACTTACTCTTGCTAATTTCGTTAATTTTACACCATTCTGACACAGGCATTCCACTTTTAGTTCTTTCCTTAATTCTCTGCTCCCAGAGAACTATATCTTCAGGTTTGGATCTCAAAATAAAAACCTCCCATCTCTTTACTTTATCCAAGTATATCGAATGGGAAGTTATTTTTCATGACGGTGTTTGTTCCATCGCTTACCTATCTGTGGTAGTTTAGTTAACTTATATCCCTTATCATTGACACCTTTTCCACGCATAGGTTCAAGTTTTCTTTTATATACTAAATCATTACAATAAGAAATAATTTCATCATAGCATCTTCTATGTTCACTTAAAAATAATCCTCTATTTTCAAATTTCATATATTTACAACTTTTTGAAGCTACTTTCATTACACTTGAATTTGAAGCATTCATACCTAACTCAGAAAGTTTTTCAAATTCTTCTTTACTTTTTATTATTCCTTTTTCTATAGCTAAAGATTTATCTAAAGCATTACTAACGCTCCACACAGGCTCTATTTGATATATATCACCTACAACTATAGCCTTTTTAGCTAATGAAAAAGAACATGCTGCTATTTCAGGAGAAACTTGTCCAGCTTCATCTACAATTAATAAATCTATGTAATTATAAAGATAAAATTCTTACTATTTTCATATGCTAAAAAATTCTTTGGAAGTTGATAAAAAGTCATTACATAACAAGGGGTAACCATACTCAATCTGTTATATAGCTTATACAAAACATTTTCAAATGTTTTTCCCTTTTGTTTTTCAGTTAAACTATCTTCTCCTTTAGTCCATCTACATTCATAGTAATGAACTGCTAACCAAAACTCAATGTATCTAAGGGTTTTATCCATTATTTCATTTATTTTATCTAATTTAATAGGAAACTTTTGCTTTTCTCCTTTAAATATATCAATATTTAGTTCATTCAATATTCTTAAATTGTCATCATACTGAACCTTTATATGTTCTATTTCTTTATATACTCTTTGTAGTTCTCCAAGCTTAATTTTTAATTCCTTAATTATATAGCTATATTTTTCCTCAATTTTATCTAAGCTCATATATTCATCTAAAAAGGTTTCTTCACTTTCAATAAACATTCTATTTCTTATTTCTATCTTTGTCCTATAGCTTTTAAGAAATTTTAATAATTTATACAACAGCGGCATTTCCTTAAAATGCTTTCTCCAAGCTTCAACTCGTAAAAGATCTGAAGATATCTTACATTCTAAATCATTTATTTCATCCTTTAGAAATACTAAATGCTCTTCTATAGTTCTATCATTAAGATCATATGATTTAAGCTTATTAACTAACCCTAAAAGATTTTTTCTAATTAAATCAATTCTACATAATAATGTATGTATTTTTTCTTCACATACACCTAAGTCTGAAATATTATCACTAAAGTATTTGTTGCAATTTTTCAGAAACTTTTCTTTAGATTTTAGTATATTTTCTTCACTTTCAATATCTGAAATAAAATTCTCACCTTTTAAATTAGTATAATGATATCCTTTAGCATTTGCGTTCTTCTCACTTTTAGCTGATGGAAAATATACAGCAAAACTATTTACACCTTCAATCCATCTTTCTTCAAGATTTTCATATCCTAAAACATTTATTTTACCAAAGGACTCTATTATATTAGTAACAGCTTGATTATTTGTAGACGACGCTACTATAATCGGTGGCTTTTCCTTTTTTAATGCTCTTTCTACATACATATTAGCAACTATGGATTGAAGCAAGGTTGTCTTACCTGTACCTGGTGGTCCATTTACTGCTAATATTTCACCATTGGTCATATTTGTAAAATGATTAATACATTCTCTTTGTGAAGGTGATAATGGGTATTCTCCTCCCATCTGTCCACAGT
This sequence comes from Aminipila sp., assembly GCA_032096995.1. Classification (GTDB taxonomy): domain Bacteria; phylum Bacillota; class Clostridia; order Peptostreptococcales; family Anaerovoracaceae; genus Aminipila. The sequence goes on along the minus strand of DAMCXN010000036.1, from coordinate 26,325 downwards.
GTTTGTTCATTTCCAATAGTTCATTTGGTATCAATGGTGATACTTTATTAAAATCTAAACTTATAAAATTCTCATAAAGCTTAGACTCTTTACATTCGTCAATTATATTGTCATACAATTTTAGTATTGATGTTGTAGCATTTATAGTATCATCTTTTAAAATATAAATATGTTTATCTAGTTCAGTATCTAATAGATTACACTCCGAAAATTTTGCTTTAGTAACATTTTCATATATATCCTTAGCAAAATTTATGTAATCTTGCCAGCTTTCTATTTTATGAATTCTCCCTATACTTTCACTCATATAGTTGTCATAATCTTTATAATTTCCCATTGATAATATAGGTTCAATCATAGGTTGAAGAAATTCTCTAGGTATCCAGGGAAACTTTCCCTCATCATAATGAAGGCTACCATCCTTTTTTAATATAGAAGGAATATAGTATACCCCTGTCAAATCTTCAAAGTTACTATTCTTCTTTTCTTGAGAATCAAAAATTGTTTTTATTGTCTTTGCAACAATTATCACATTAATGCTATCTTTTTCTTTATTTTCTGAAGATACTTTAGACAACTTTACAAAAATCTCTTTATCAATTTGCCCATTTATCAATTCATCAAATGCAAATTGATAATAATTACCTTCCTTAAATTCTATTCCCTTATTAACTTGTGATGCAACTGCACTTTTAAAATATGATGTTATCTCTTTTATTTTATTACTCAATTTTCCACCAAACTTTCTTGTGATATGTCCTTGATGTTTTTCTAACTATAACTTACATGTAACCTACAATAATTATAAAATCCAACAGATGTTTTACCGTTCATTTCTAACCTCTATTTACTACAACTTAGACATTTAGCAACTTTTTAAAATTATTTTTTAATATTTCATTAATATTTGTTCCCTCTAAACCTTTTATTTTAATTAATCCTTTTTCTATATCACTTATAAAATTAAGATTATACCCGTCTTTTGTTGACCTAGTAAAAGGAGCATCGCTTTCTATTAAAATTCTTTCTATTGGTATATTTTTTATTAACTCTATACCTTTTTTACTTTTTACCATTTCAGTATTTATTGAGAAGTAATATCCATTTTCTATAGCTTCCCTTAGTTCACTAATTGTCCCACTAAACCAATGTAGAATAATCTTGCCGTTAAATTTGTCCCCTATTATTTCAATTACATGCTTACTAGCTTTTCTGCTATGAATGCTCAATATTTTTCCACCAAGTTTATTACAATTATCTATAATCTCTTTAAATGTATTTATTTGCAAAGCTTTATTTTCAACATCTTCTTCATTGAAATCTAATCCAATTTCACCAATATACTTACTATACTTTAAATCCTTTATCAGTTTTGGTATTTGATTTTTATATTGCCCAATTAACTGTGGATGTAATCCAACAGCAAATCGTATATATTTAAGATTTTTATACTCTTGAATATACTTTTCATATAATACAGGTAAATTAGTTACTGCAATAGTATATGATTTATTCTCTTCAATGTATTTGATTAAATCATCAATATTTTTATATAAATCTAAATGCATATGAGTGTCATAATTAAACCTATTCATTGCATTCCTCCAACAATTCCATTAATTCTTGAAGTCCTCTTTTATATAATGCTGAATACTTTTCTAAATCTGAAGTAAGTGGACCCGATTTTTGAATAATTAAAAATGAATTTTTTTCATCATACTTACCAATTCCCAATAAATATGAATTCAAATTCATATTTGCTGTCTTTCCACTATCAAATTTTTTATCTCTATATATTGTAATATCCTCAATTCCTGACTTTTTTATTGCAGCCCTTCTAATTACACATGGTAAACAATTTCCACAGTGACAAGATTCAGTTTCCCCTAACATTCTTCCATGGTCTGGATGAGAACATGACATAGTGTTTACAATATTATTTTTTAAAAACCCAATATTTTTACATTGCTGTATCATTTCTCCCTTAGTTTTAAACTGATATGGATTTATTACTCTAATATCAATCCCCAATTTAGATAACAGTTCTTGTAGCATTTTCATGTAATATGGATGAGTTGTTCTTGTACTACTGCTTCCAAGTCTTGAATTAGTTAATGGTATATTAAGTGAAATCAATCCATTTTCAGGTATTATCAGATTAACCTGAGTATTCATACATGTAGCTATAGCTATTGCATGAGAAAAAAACATTAATGAGCGTGTTCGTGTTGTATCTTCTTTTCCATTCATAGCAGCTGCATAAAAGCTAAAGAAAATATTCTCATTAACATTATAGTTATTAATAAATTTGTCTTTTAATCCATCTTGATACTCTTTAACTCCTTTTCCACCGCCATAATGGCTAACGAATATTATTTCTTCATTGCATACTTCTAGTAAGTCTATAACTCCTATAAATGAATCTAGACCACCTGAAAACATACATACCTTATTAGCATTCACTTTAGTTTCATTAGAATTATTAATTCTATTTTTCCATTCCAGCTCATTTTTTGTAAAACCTCTATATCTAAACGTCAAATTCCATTTATCACCACTTAAGTAATTTAACATATTTTGAACTAGTTCTTTATTCTGTTCCCATATTTCTAATTCTAAAACTGGTATATACATATTAATATTTCTAGTCCAACAATCCTCAAAATCTTTTCTAGGAACTATTCTATCTGCCCCAAAAACAAACAAAGACAAACATAATAAATCTATTCCTACATTAGAAAAATAAGTTGGTAACCTTTTTAATTGATTATTCCAAAATGTATACGAAAACATTTCATTATCATTTATATTGTAATTTATAAACGGAGCATTAATTCTAAACTCCTCAGCACCATCAACTTGACAAACTATATTTATTGAAGTCATACACACACCTCCAACACTTCAAAACATTCCGTATATAGATTTTCAATAATTTTACCTATATCAGCATTATTGTAATCAATTTGTTCTAGTTTAGCTTGTTTCAATTTTATATCTACAGAATTCTTAATATAATCTTTAAATTCTTTCTCTACCCTTAATGCTTCTTGTGTATTTTTAGCATACTGTTCAAACCTACTTTGTAAATCATTTAGCATTTTTTCAAATATATAATCACTAATATAAATGCTCATAATTTGTTCAAAAATACAATCATCTATTCTATCCAAAGAAGTAATGTCCTTATTATTTTGTTCTAAAAAATCATAGATTTCTGATAATGCTTCAATAGTTGCATTCCTAGCTATAGCATCTTCTTTTGTATTTGAATTAGATGATATAATGTTAACCATCTCAGATAATAATGTCTCAACACTTTTACCTACATAATCTATATGTAATTTTTCAAATGTCTTTATAATACCTACGCTTCTAATACTTGAAAGAAATTTTCCTAATTGTACCGTAGAATTTCTTCCTGACGCCGACTGCGTTGAAGCTCTCTTAGCCCCACCATATGCCTTTACATAATTATTTAAAACCCGTGCTTTACTAGAAGAGCTACCTTTGATATATTGGGACATAGCTTTTTTAGTTTCCTGCCATGAACCCATTTGCTTTTCATTATCTTCTTGCTTTTTTTCATTGTTATCTGTATTGTGATCTTGCTTTTCATCCTTTGTTATACTATCATCTTCAAATCCTTCAGGTAATAAAGGATTCTTACCTATTGGACCCTTATATATACTTGATGTCCCCATATTATTCCCCCTGATTCTTAAATGATCTTTCTAAAGCAGGTTTTAATTTACTATTTTCTTGTGCCCACTTTTTTGTAATCTCTAAAACTTCAGTAATTTTCTTTGATTCATTCATGAAATCTTTTATTACTGGTATCAATGATATATTAATACGTTCACCTGAAAGTCCACTTAAATTACTTAAGACATTGGAATATAAAATTTCTTTTGTCTTACCCCATTCAATAAAAGCTTTGAATAAATCATTATCAACACTTGTATCTGATATTATTTTTACAAAAACACTCTGCAATATTTCTCCAGATTCATAATCATTAATTTCTTCTGCTGCCTTTATAGCTTCATTAATACCAACTTTAGTTTTGCTTACTAACTTGTCCAATATATCCTTAGCCTTTGGACTTAACTTTTTAACACTAGTATCGAACTTTTCATCTAAAGATTCTCTAGAAAAATAAAAATATGGTCGTAAGTCATCTATCTCTGATAACTTTGGCTCTATCTCACACCACTCTTTTACCCATTTATCATCTTTCCATATTCTTAGCTCACTTTCTTCTGTTAATTCTCCAAGCTCCAATAATTCTATTTCTTTAGACTTTCCTTTTTCACTTGATTGCAATTGAGCTATTTTCCTAAATAAAGGAGACTTAAAATATTCAAGTAACATTACTTTAGCAAGAACTTTTCTATCTATTTCAATTCCTTTATAATGAGCCATTTTTTCTCTCATTACTAAAGAGTTCAAAAACCTCTTGCAATGACGTGGATTACCATTTAATCCATTAGCTAATACTGAAGATAGTTGTTTGGACACAGCTAAACTATCTTTAACTTTTTCACCTATTTCAGGTAAGGTAGCATGTATAATAGTATAGTCAAGTGTAAAATCAAGAAATTTAATTTGCTTTTGTTCTTTAAGAAAATTTATTACTTGTTTAAATTCTTCATCACTTAAATCTTTTTGAAATAATAAACATGTAATATAAAATTCAACTTCTTTAGAATTTAATCTAGGAATTCTTATTGGATACTGAATTATTTTTTCCAAATATTCTTTTCCAATATCAATTTGCTGACCTTCGATTTTATCAAATTTTCTTTTTACAGCATAAGATATATGTCTCTCATCAGCTCCTATAATAAATACTGTATTTCCAGCAAACAAAAACAATCTAATCGCCTCTAACGTTTCTAATATAGTGTCAGGACTACACCTATCTAATTCATCTATAAAAACCACTAGTCTTTTAATCTTTGTTTCTTTTAACAACTCTGCAAAACTCTTCTGAAACTCTTTAATATTCTGTCTTATTTCCTTATTACTTAACTCATCTTTAATTGTTTTAATAATTCCATCTGTATCTACATCCTTAGTCTTATCTTTAACTTTAGACACAATGCTATTAAGTGTTAAATCTGTAATAGTTCCTATTCCACCTGTTAAGAATATATCCGCACCGTACTTTACCCCGTTTTTTAACAACTTCATTTTATCAATACTTTTATACAACCCACTAATACATATAGCTGCTTTTTTAGATAATTTTCTATTTTCCTGTATCTTATCCAGTATACTTCCCATTAAAGCAGTTTTAGCATCTTCATAACCTTCGAAGAGCCACCCATTAAACACTAAGCACACTGTATCTTCATCCTTATTAAAAGTATTCATACTCATGCTTATTAAGCTTGACTTTCCACTGCCCCAGTCCCCATATACCCCAACACTAGACGGTAATAATGTTTCGTCTTCAATTATATCTTTAAGTATATTGATTAAATAGTCAAAATCTAGAAAATCTAATTCTGTTTCACTATCCTTCCACATAATATCCTCCTTGCTTGTAATATCATACTATCTTTAACTCTACATATATCTAACTTATTATTTACATGAATGCTGATAAATTAATTTTATATCCAATAGAAATAAATCCCTTTATCCTAAAAATATACGTTCTACAGTTAATTAACCCTCCAATTAAATATTTTCGTGATACAAATCTTCTTTTAATTGCTCCCAATACTCATTAACCATTGTACTAATATTATCAATTTCTAAGCTTGATGCAATTATATAAAATCGCTTTTTAACTTCACTTTCGTCAAGTTCAAGCTTTTCAGATAAATTTGATATCCATGCAATAACTGCTGGAGCAAGAAATGCATGTTCTTTTCTAAAGCTTTCTGACCAATTAGAGCACCCACTCAAGTCATACACGCATACAGTTAAATATAAATCAATTGCTTTATTGTAATCTTGCAACCTTTCATAAATATTACCTATTTGCATTAAGCTGTTCCTATATAAACCATAATTTGATTTGCTTTTATTTATTTTAGCTTGCTTTTTTACACACTCAATTAGTGCTTGTTCAATACTAACTTTTTTCGCTTTTATAAATTCTGCTACTTCAGAAATATTTAGACCTTCGTTAATAATAATAGTTTTAATCCAATTTCTTCTTGAACGTTCATCTCTTATTTCTACCATTTTTTCATATTCAGTATTTGTCATCATAAGTTTTTCACCTGTAAAAACACTATTCTTTACAAGAATTGTATTCCCACATTCATTACACTTTCCCTTTTGTACAGGACGTTTTAATAAAGGCTTATTACAGTAAGGGCATACTCCCTCATTGTATAACTCCACATTCTTATCAAATAAATTAGCCTCAATCTCGTCAAAAAGTACAGATTTTCTAAAAACCTCATCTGGTTCTTGTTTTGCTATATTCTTTATAGCTTGTGCTTGTGGTGCATATTTTCCACCTTTTCTTAATTCCTTTAATGTAGCCTTTACATTTTCATGTGTTAATTTTAAAATTTCTAATAATGTATCTGAAAAAGCCTGATTATCTAATATTGATG
>DAMCXN010000036.1:0-19734 GCA_032096995.1 Aminipila sp. | reverse complement strand
ATAGCTAATACTCTTTGATTTTCATCAATTGAATAGTTAGCTAATATCACTTCTCTCGTTTTTGGACATTTTAATGGTGAGTATTTGTTTAAAGCAAGATATTCATCACCATATTTTTCCCTCAGTAACTTATTAAGCTCTATTTCAAAAATATTACTTTCGTCCCTTATATATCTTTTATTAGTGAAGCCTACTTTGCCTGCAATAGCCATGAGTTCTTTTGCAGTAAGATTTATACCCATAGCTTGTTTTGCAAGAATATATATATTTGACATATTAACTTCTTCCACAGTTTCAATACTATTTATATACTTAATAAATAAATCTTCTCTTTTATGAAACAAGCATGCTGCAATTAATGCATTTGAAGAATATGCTAAAAATGAACCGTTCTTATGTTTATTACGTAATCTTAACACCATATTAAAAGCTTCTTCATAATTTCCAAAGAATAAATGACGTTCAAGTCCATAATAAAAAATAAATACATATCCTATATTTATATCAGAATCTATATTTTTCAGCCAATTCAAATATATCCACCTTTGCTCTGAAGATATAGATGCATATGCAGGATAATAAGATGGTCTTTCTATTTCGTCAATATTTCTTGGTTGTTTTATTGGTAAATTCATACTTATAGCACTTGGTTCTGATGAACCCATAAAAGAAATCTCAATCTTTATTCCCTCAATATCAATTTGTGATCTATTTTTTGCATATTGCTCATAATTTTTATATTTACCATCAATAAACCATAATAATCTAAATACATCTTGTGGAATAATATCTGGTCTTATTGCTAACATATCATTATTTTTTTGCTCATTATCATTTTTACCGATAACAACTTTTTGTAATTCATTTTTCTTTTTCTTAAAAATATCAAATATCCCCAAAATAAATCCTCTCCCCATTACCAATATTAAAAGCTCTATTGCTCATTAACCGCAAACTATTTTAACTTACTTATATATTTACTCTTATCAATAATATTAATTAATGTATAAGCAATACAAATAGCACCATCATTCATATGATAAATTCTTTCATCTTCTTGGTTCATAACTTCATCATTAACAAAGTCGTTGTATTTTGCATCTAATTTTTTGATTATATCATTAGATTTTTTTATACTCTTCTTTAGCCATTTTTTAGCTACTCTTTTCTCCTCATTATCTGTGCTTTTAAGAAACTTTACAAAATCATTCATCAATTCCTTATGCCCATCATTATGAATGATTAACCATTTACTATTTAATTCATCTTCTTGCTTTAATTCTTCACTTTCTTCTTGATGTATAATCCCAAGTCTCCTACATTGTTCAATCATAAATCTCTTTTTCAAATGCCACACCACCATTTCCATTAAATTAACCCTAGTTTTATACACTGCTACTATTCAGCATTTCTAAGTGCATTATATATAATAGGCAACATAGCTGCTTTAAAAAATTCTAGTTTTTCCTTATCTTTTAACATTTCGGTATAAAATTCATTACTGTTTTTAAATCCATCAACCAATATTTTACTAAATATATCGTTGTACACATGTCCAAATATCTCCACTTCATTATCTTTAGCAAAATTTACTATGGTTTTATCACTCTTAAAATCATCAATTATTTGTTCCATGACTTTATCAACTCCACCAAACTGTGTTCCAAATCGTTCATTTATTTTCTTTATAATTTGACTTAACGTATCTTTTGATTGCGGCTTTGCTCCTCCTGCATGTTCTGCTCCATATACTGCTCCTTCACTTTCTTTTACAAGTGATATTTGCCCTTCATAGCTTTTTTGAAGTTTATAATAGTCCATGGATATTTTACCTTCTAGATCAATATTATCTTCCTTTTTACGTGGCAATACCTTCATTAAAAACTTTGCGTAAGTATAAAATTCATGCAATTCTTTATCATACATCCTTATAACCTGAGTAATAAAAGCATATAGTCTAACAAAGGATGTCAACGAAGACTTAAATTCCATTTGTGCCAATTCTTCTAGTTCTGAAAACCTACTTATTGCAGGCTTCAAAAATGCTGATGCCTTGCCTAAATCTTCTTTTCCAGTACGCTTACTAAAGAATATATTTATAAAGCCATCTACTTCCTCTTTGGTATATATTTGCTTTTTGTCTAAAATGTGCTTTATATCATACAGCATATTGGGGTTTGTCTCTTTTTCTAATACTGTTGACTCATAAAAAGGTTGAAAAGCTTTCTGTATATCTTCTGCTGTATTTGCAAAATCTAAAACAAAAGTATCTTCCTTTCCTACACAAGTACGATTTAAACGTGAAAGTGTCTGCACTGCCTTTACATCACTTAACTTTTTATCTACAAACATAGTATGAAGTAATGGCTCATCAAAACCTGTTTGATATTTTTCGGCAACTATTAAAAAATGAAAATCATCAGTTTTAAAAACATCTTTAAGCTCACTCTCTTTTACTGGATTTCCTTTATAACTATTCATTTTTTCTTCTGTCTTTGGCATTCCATTATCATCTACTTCACCTGAGAATGCAACTAATACATCAAGGTCATTATACCCTTTAGACTTTATATAACTTCTAAATTCTTCACAGTATCTAACAGCATGCATACGTGATGCTGTTACTACCATAGCTTTAGCTTTTCCACCTATTTTATGTCTTGTTACATTTCTAAATTGTTCCACCATAATAGCTGTTTTTTGTGCTAAATTATGTGGATGTAACGATTGATATCTTTTAATTGCCTTAACACCTTGAGCTGAGTTAAGCTCTGGATCATCAGGTATATTTTTCACTACATTATAGTACATATTATAAGTCATATAGCTATCTAAAACATCCAAAATAAATTTTTCTTCAATAGCCTGTCTCATTGAATAAATGTGAAAAGCTCTATATTTACCATCTTCTCCTCTTTCACCAAACATCTGTAAAGTCTTTGCCTTTGGTGTTGCAGTAAATGCAAAGAATGAAAGGTTTGCATGTTTCCCTTGTGAAACTAATTCTTTTATTATTTCATCTTGTGAATCTAATATATTTTCTTCTTCTACTTCTTCAATTCTTGCATATTCTTCTAAAGCTTCACTAATATCAGCAAGAGCAATCTTTAACTTAGTTGCTGCTTGTCCAGTTTGCGAGGAATGAGCTTCATCGACTATAATTGCAAAATTCTTTCCTGATACCTTTTTTACTTCACCATATATAACAGGGAACTTTTGTAATGTAGTAATAATAATCTTCTTTCCACTATTAATAGCATTTAAAAGTTGATTTGAATTATCATCAATCTTTTCTACAACACCTGCAACATGATCAAACTGATAAATTGTATCTTGTAATTGGCTATCTAATATTTTTCTATCGGTAATAACTATAACAGAAGAAAATATAGCTTTATTATCTGCATTATGAAGTCCTGACAATCTATGTGCAAGCCATGCAATAGAATTGCTCTTTCCACTGCCTGCACTATGCTGAACTAAATAATTCTTACCTGCACCATTTTCATAAATATCCTTTAAAAGTTTCCTTACTACATCAATTTGATGAAATCTAGGAAATATTATCTTTTCTTTCTTAGTTACCTTATCTGCTTCTTTATGAATAAACTTATGCAGTATTTCAAGTAAACTATCAGTGTTTAATATATTCTCAAATAAATATGCTGTGTCAAAACCTTTTGCATTAGTTGGATTACCTTTTCCACCTATATTTCCTGCACCCGCAGAACCCTGATTAAATGGTAAGAAAAATGTTTTATCCCCCTTCAATTCAGTTGTCATAAATACCAAGTACGGATCTACAGCAAAGTTAACTAAAGAACGTTTATTGAAACCAAAAATAGACTCATTAGGATTTCTATCTTTCTTATATTGCTGAATTGCATGTTCTACATTTTGACCTGTCATTGGATTTTTAAGTTCTATAGTTACAACTGGGATACCATTTATAAATATCACTACATCAATGCTATTTTCATTATGAATTGAATAACGTAGTTGCCTTATTACTTGAAAAATATTTTTATTATACTTATCCATTAAATCATCATTTAATGTTGTTTCAGGTTTAAAATATACTAATCTAAATTTAACTCCTCTATCAATAAATCCATGTCTTAAAACATGGATAAGTCCTTTGTCTTTAGAATTTATTTCCTTTATTAATCTATCTAAAAATGCTTTTTCTGCATTACCTGGATAATTTATTTCATGTCGTTTCCACTCTTTTGGTTGTGTGGATTTTATAAACGAGAATAATGCACTAGTATCAAATGCCTGTTCTCTATTATAGTTATCTGAACTACCTTTAATATAGCCCTGCTCTATCAGACATTCTTCTACCCAATCCTCAAAATCCTTTTCTTTATAATTAATCATCCTAGGCTTCCCCCCTTTTTACCCCTATCTAAATCCAATCTGCTTAGAAATATTGTTCATTATTTGAGTATTAATATCACGTAAATTATGCATCGTTCTTGTATCTATGTCTTTAATGTGAATTATTTGAGTTTCAGTTAATTTAATATTGAGTTTATCTTCAATCTTCTTTACCATGTGACTTGTCTTATAGTTTATATAATTTTGTTTATCTTCCTGACTAAGTGGATTCAATTGACACATAAAGTTAAAACGAGACATAAGTTCTGGCGAAATTGTTTTGCTTACATCTTGCTTCTTTATATTTGATGTAAATATAATTAAATATTTATTTAAATCAAACTCTCGCCCTAATGAATCTGTAAAAGCTCCATCTTCTAATAGTTCTAAAAAGAAGTTAAATACTGGCTTACTGGCTTTTTCAAATTCATCTATTAATATTATCTTAGACTTACTCTTTAGTATTTTTTCTGATAGTTCTCCTTTATTACTTCCAATATATCCCCTAGGACTTCCTATTAAGCTACTCAGTGCATTTTCATCACTGTAATTACCAAAGTTTATCTTAATCATTTTTTCAGTAGGGCTTAAATAGTTATGGAGTAATCTAGCAACTTCTGTTTTTCCAATTCCTGATTCTCCACAAACAAACACTGAAAATACTGGTTGTTCTCCTATTTTATTAAAAAGCCTATATTTCACCAATTCTTCTTTAAGACGTTTTTTGAAATTATCATTTCCAAACAAATTGTCATTTACATGATGAATCATACTGTTAAACATGGCTTCATCTATATCAATTACATTACTAATTGACTCATGAGGCATTCCTAGTAACTTTTCCAGTTTTTGTATTTCTGAAATCCTCAAGTAAAGTGTATTCTTTATTATCTCACTATATCTTTTATCAACTATTATGAATATATCGCATTCATAATTTTCTACTGTTATATTTAGAAATGGAACAATTGCTCCAATTATATTTTCTGCCCTGTCTTCATTATAAAGCAATGATGAAATATCTATATATATTGCCTCAGTCCCTCCTGGAAAGCTAACTTTATTTTCATCACTCTTTTTATTAAAAATCACCCAATCTACAATAACACTATCTTGCTCTTCTACTAAATTCTCAATTTCCTTAAAATTTCTTTTGTCATATTCATAAACTATAACTTTTTCCACTAAACTTCACCTACTAATCAATATTGAGATCTTGTATTATTGCAATAATATCAATATAATCCACCATTTCATTATCTGGAGCATTAGTATTATTCCTATCGTCACTATCACCATCTTCAATATTAGACTGTGTGCTATTAGAGGACATGTTATTTAACATCATAATCTGATTCATTTTACCATCTATATCCTTCTTAATGTGCTTTCCTCTATAAATTCCTATAATAGTAACTGTCCCAATCTCTAAATCTGTTATATTATATTGATTTTCCATTTCCTTATCAATTTGCATTGGTATCTTAAATGAAATCTTATTTCCTTTGTGATTTCCAGTAAAAATATAAGCAGAATCTTTTAAAACTGTCTGAAGAAAACTATTTATATTAACACCCTCATACTTTATATCCTCAATCATTCCATTCATAATTGATTTTGTTGCAATAATTTCATTCATATTATCAATGCTTAATGAAACATCCTCAATCTTTATTAAACTGCCTATTTTATTATTAGAGAGTTTCCCAAGCTTCTTTGCCTTTTCATTTATTTGTTCAAGAATTATCGATTTTGTTATATTTACTTCCATCATATCAATCATTTTTTTAGAATTTGTTGATGCATGGGTAAACTTCAACCCTAATTTCCCCATAGCTTTAGCAACAATACTATTTCCACCTTCTGCTTGTGCATTTGCATCAGCTTCCAAATTATTTTTCTTTTCATTTTGACTTTCTTCCTGTTTTGATTTTAGAAGTACATTATTTATCATCATTGATATTTCAAAAGCTTTTTCTAAGTTTATATAATATATATTGAACACCCTTCCACCCCTATCTTCATAAGTTCATTGCTACTATAATAACTTTCTTCTAGAAAGTTATTAAATCTTTACTATCTTATTTTTTCAACTGGCGTAATACTAATACATGGAAATTTTTCTTTCCATTCTTCTAAATTACAAACATCAAAATCAGCAATTATTTTATGAACTATCCTTGAATCTTTTAAATTAAAAGGTAATTGCTTACTTATCTTTTCTTTAAGCATTTTCCTGATTTTTTTATCCATCATAGGATGCTCAATTAAAAGAACATAAACAACAGGTAGTTGCTTAAAATTTCCATTACAAGCCCAAAATAAAAGTAAACTATCGTAATACTTACGAGCTATTTTTTTGTAAAAGGTTTCTGTACTTGCTTTCTTTAACATTCCATCAGGATTTTTAGCATTAGCAATATTAGCATTCTTATATTCTATAAAAAGTACTTCTTTTTCTGTCTCTGTTATGAAATCCACATCACTTAACATTGTTGTTTGCGATGCCATATCATGTATATCCCATACATAATTTAATTTTGAAAAATCAAATTTGTATTCCTTATTTTCATCTAGTAATATTTTATCATCCATATAACCCTACTCCTCAAAATTTCCTTCAATCACTTCATCTAAAAGCTTTGAATCTGCTTCAATAATTGGGTTGTTTTTTATTTTTCCAAAATATTCACTACTCTCTGATTTAACTCCATTATTTGTTTTATAAAGATTATGGTATAAAACCTTATCTACTTCTGTTCGCTTTATCTCAAAGTATTTTGCAAGATTATAACTATGGGTAGCAATAAATACTTGAACACCATTTTTTTGAAGTTCTAAGATTATTTCAACTAAAATAGTCATTAGTTCTGGATTAATATTTGCCTCAGGTTCATCCCAAAATAATACTGTATCTTTTTCAATTAGTCCATTTCGCAAAAGCTTCCATAAAAGACCAAATTTACGCAAACCTTCTGCTTCTATTGAAAATTCTATCTTCATTCCATCATCTTTTATTACATAAAATGTATCATTTTCATATATTACTTTACCTTCTATTATTTTTGATATTATTCCTAATAAGCTATCGTTAAAATTTGAAATTTCTCTTATTTCTGGTAATTCAGCATTTGTAAGAATATCAACATATGTTTTATCAAAAGGCATATTATATTTATTATACATAGCTAAAAATCCTTTTGAATGAGATAACATTTCTTTTGCAGGTATGAAAATATCCTTTACTTTAAAATCTGTTTTACAATAACTTGCTCCATCTGCTGCTATTTTCATTCCTTCATGTTTTATTATGACATAAGAAGTATAGCTATTTTCAGAAAAATAAGCAGTTACACGAGTTTCCTTTTGTATATCATTTTTATCTCTTACCAAGTTCATAGAGTTCACCTTAAAATAAGGCTGAGATATATCAAAAACATCATCTCCCTCATAATTTGTACTTTCACATATCCCATATAAACTTTTAAGCAAATGTGTTTTTCCCGTTCCATTCTTACCAATAAGTATATTTATTCCATTTGTAAACTCTAACTCTAAATTCTCAAATACTGTGAAGTTTTGAACATGAACTTTCTTAATATTCATTTTTTCATCACCTTTCATACATAAATTATATTTCTATTTTACCAGTAACAACCTCAAAGATAAGGCTCTTTTTATACTCATTTAGTTTTTCTATTAATCCTTGCTTAATTGATATTGCTTTATCAATATCTTCACATTTTTTATCAAGATAATCTGCTATTTCCTTTTGCTCTTCTAATGGTGGTAATGGAATTAGCAATGAAGAAAAATCATCATTTACTATTCCGTATCTTGTAATCCCCTTTGCCCTAAAATCAAACCACTTTCTAACATAATTACAACCAAATAAATATTTTTCATATTGTAAATACATATTATTATTGGGTCTGAATCTCATTAAATGATATCCAAATAATATATTTTCCAACTCTCCTCCCACTACCGTTGAGTGTCCTATATCCTCTGGTGTTTCCGAAGAATTAGTAAAAAGAACATCTCCTATTTTCAACTTACAAGTTTCAGCTTTTGTATCCTTTTCAGATATCACTAAATATTCATCACCATCTCCTATTTCAGATAAACTATTTCTATAAACATCAACATAGTGAATTGATTTATATAAAGGTTCACCTTCAACTATTTTTTTATCTACTCCACTTGAATTTAATTCTCCAAGGAACTTTAATTTTATAACTTGCCAATGTTGTGGTATTTTACTTATCCAATTAATACTACTATCTTTCATTGAAATATTATTATTAAGTCCACTCGTAACATTCTCATTAATAACTGATACTTTATATTGTTTCAAAGCCTCAATTTGTTTTAGTTGTAACCATATTGCTTTATCAATATTATTACATTTCCCCTCCAAAAAACTTGCTATTTTTTGTTGTTCTTCTATATTATGTGGTAGTGTAAATACTAGGTTTCCTATATCATCAAAGTTAAGTCCTTCTCTAGAACTACCGTTCTGAACAGAATAAATTTGATTGAAAATAAAACTTGATTGCATTATCTTTTCAAACAATATTGGTAAAATCTTTTCTTGAATAGGTCTTAATATACATACATGTTGATTTACATTTGCACCTTGAAAATTCTTAGTCACCATACATGTTCTACCAATAGAAGCTCCCGTTATATTTAATAAAACATCATATGGTTTAACTTTTGTAGAAGCCATCTCTTCATTGGTTTTTTCATCTATATATACGACATCATCTAAATGTAATCCATCATTATAAACATTTTGACTTCTTAAAAACATAACTCCAGTTTGGACATACACTTCTGATCCACCTTTGGGAGTTTTTCCACTTCCAATTTGAGAAGTTAAATATTTTACTTTAACAACTTCCCAATCACTCGGTATTTCTCCTATCCAGTCTATTCCACTTTCTTTCATCTTTCTCATATTTCAAACAGCCCCCCTAAGATTGACTGAAGTTCAGTTTCCATATCCATTATTTCAGTCATAACCTCATCTGATTGTCTTGGTACTGTATACTGATAGAAATATCTTGTGAAAGGTATCTCATAACCTATCTTTGTTTTATTTTCATCTATCCAAGAATCTTTTGCATAAGGCTTTACTTCTCTTTCAAAATATTCTTGTATATCTTCTTTAAGTGGAATACTTTCTGTATCTCTTAGCTTTGCATCTGGTTTTGGATTACCCTTTTTATCCGTAACTATGTTTCCCTCTTCATCAATTAATGGTCTTTCAACCACAATTTTATAATATCCAAACTCATTATTATTAAATATTTTTGAAATTTCATTTTTTCTAAAATCACCAAAAATACGAGTAATCTCTTCAATAGCTTCATCAGGAATCTCTTGACGTTTCTCTCCTAAAGACTTTCTCATTTTTTCATACATGCTAACTGCATTAATAAGCTGTATCTTGCCCTTACGATATGGCCTTTTCTTATTAGATAACACCCAAATATACGTTGCTATTCCTGTGTTATAGAATAAATTTGTAGGTAAAGCTATAATAGCCTCTAGCCAATCATTTTCTATAATCCATTTTCTAATATTACTTTCACCGCTTCCTGCATCTCCTGTGAATAGTGGTGAACCATTTAATACTATTGCTATTCTTGAACCTTCTGGTTTCATCTTTGAAAGTAATGTTTGTAAAAACAATAATGCTCCATCCGAAACTCTTGGAAGTCCTGCTCCAAATCTTCCTTCAAACCCAAGTTTCTCATATTCTTTCGTTACTTCCTTTTGTTGCTTTTTCCATTCAACCCCAAAAGGTGGATTTGAAAGCATATAATCAAACTTAACATTAACATACATATCATTTTTAAGAGTATCACCATGCTTTATATTATTAGCATTAGCTCCTTTAATCAGCATATCTGAACCACAAACAGCATAGGTTTCTCCATTTAGCTCCTGACCAAAAGGAATAAGTTTTGCTTCACTATTTAGTTCTTTTAAGTATTCATCTGCTGCTGTGAGCATTCCACCAGTACCGCAGGCTGGATCATAAATTGTCCTTGGTGTATCTGAACCTGTCAAAATTTCAGTATCCTCAATAAATAATAGATTTACCATTAATCTTATTACTTCTCTTGGAGTATAATGTTCTCCAGCAGTTTCATTAGAAATTTCTGAAAACTTACGTACTAATTCTTCAAAAATATATCCCATCTCTATATTTGACACTTTATCTGGATGCAAGTCTGCTTCTGGTTTTACAAATTCACTTAAAACTATATAAAGCAAGTCACTACTCGCAAGCTTTGCAATTTGAGCATCCAATTCAAATTTCTCAATGATTTCATAAGCATTTTTTGAAAATCCATTAATATAATCTTTCAAATTAGCTTCAATGTTATCTGCATCATCAAGTAATGTCTTAAAAGTATACTTACTTGTATTGTAAAAGTTATACCCACTCTCATCTCTTAAAAATGGATCTAATACTTCTTCATCCATAATTGACTTTAACTCATTATATTTTGCTAATACCTTTTGCTTTGTATCTTCAAGTACACAATCAAGTCTACGGAGTACTGTTAATGGTAAAATGACTTTTCCGTATTCTGACTGTTTGAAATCTCCTCTTAGCTTATCTGCTACTGACCATATCAGATTAGCTTTTTCATTTATGTTTATATTACTCATAGTAACGCTCCTCAAAAATCAATAATTGATTATATTTTATTATTCACTGCTCTAATTTATATATAATATCATTCCAAAGATGTATTATCCTTTTTCCTTGCATCAGAAGGCTTTTCAGCATCTTTAGGAATTGCCCAAGAGTTTCCTAATTTAAAAACTCCCTTAATTCTACCTTCTCCACATAAAACTTGAACACGCCTTTCGGATATTCCCCATTTTTCTGCTGCTTGCTTTACTGAAATATAATCCATAGTAAATCCTCCGACACTTTTAAATTTACTCTACAAGATTTATAACTTAATCATAAACTCATCACTTATATTATATTCGTACTTACGAATAATTACAATAACACTATATATAAGCTATATTATATATAAAATATATTACTTATCTTTCAATAACCCTATATCTCTTAGACTATATAGTTCATGGAGGATACAAATTGTCGCCCTCCCCATGACATTGCATATTATCTATCAGATTTTTACAACTCACATTTTTAATAGCTCTATCCAATTTCATAAAAATAGAGTGACATTCTATCGGTATTGCAGAAATGTCACCCTTATAATTTAATCCTGGTATATCATTAATTACTTTATTTTTTTCCTCTAACAATTTATCATTAATAGTTTCACTTATGCTATCATCACTTGTTTTATAATCAAAAAAACTTACTGTTTCTATTTCTTCGCAATTATCTGATTTTTGCTTTTCTTCAGTCTTTACTTCTTCTTCCTTAAACTCTTTTTCACACTTATCCTCATTATTTTGAGAAGGGTACGCCAATGTATAAAGATTTGAAGTCTGTCCTCCTTTTTCTCTGAATCGGCTGTCTTTCTTTACAAAACCTGCTTCTAAAAGAATTACCATTGTTCTTTGAATTGTTCTTGTAGATACTCCACAATCACTAGCTATAGTTTTAATAGAAGGAAAACAAGTTCCTTCTCCATTAGCTCTGTTGATAAGATAAAACATCACCTGCTTTGCTCTACTTGGTAAATTTGATTTATATACTTGCTCTAGTAATTCATGCTTTTTCATTGAAAAACAGCCTCCTCTTTCTTAAATTTCAATAATATAATCCTTCAGTATGTCTTTAAATATCTTTTCGTTTACTTTTCCATCAAATAAATTTGGTGAATAGTCTGTAAAATAAGCCTTAATATTTTCATTTTCTATTAGCTTTTTCAAATTTGTTCTTCCTATTTCTGGACAAAAGTTTAATATAGTGCTTATATTTATTTTTGATATAGGTTCTAAAGCTTTTTTATATTCTACTATTTCATAAGGCTTGCTTCCACCACATAGTATCCTAACATTACAAGCCTTATAAATAGGTAAAGCATTACCATTTAAAACACCTATATCAAAAACATTAAAATTATACTCATTAGGAAATTGCTTACCTGGATAATATTCTACTCCTCTATATTTAAAACTCTCTCCACCATCTTTTATGAACTCATAGAAGTCTGTAATATCTTTTAAATGATTATTATCATTAGCTTCTGTATAGCTAACTTTAGCTCCTAATCCATATAAACAATTGGTTAAATTAAAAGCAGTTGTAGTTGTACCACATCTTCTTGATACACCTGCAACTGCTATTTTAATATCCTTTTGCTTAAATATATATTGTGAAACATTACCTGAAAGTTTGTTATTGTCCCTTGTAAAATAATCTTCATATGCCATTCCTTCTTCGCTTACACATTTTAAAATTTCCTCTTTAATTTCTGCTACAGTATTAGCTGTGATAATGTTATAAATCTTCTCATTAACTAAACTCTTTATTAAATCTTCTTCTTTGTTTTTTCCTTCATCAAATATAATAATTCTGGAATCATACATAACTTTAAAAGCTTTTAAAGCTTCAATTATTTCTTGTTCTGTATCTTTTATAGCTTTTACATCAATGGCTACATATCTATAATGACTTAAATTTCTCATATCATGGATAACAAACTTATTTAAAAAAAATTCTCCTGATAGTTTTTTTATAATAATCCCTTTTTCTTTCGTAAGAAAATCAAATATTCCTATATTTTGATTACTTGATATATACAAAAGCACTACTATCACCTCTTGCTACAATTTTAAAATCTGATGGTATTTCAATTGGTTTCTTTTCTGGTTTGAAAGTAAACAGTAATATAATTCCTACCACAACAATTATGATATAGATAAACAGTTCTATTAATGATTTCTTTTTCATTCATTTTGCTCCTTCACTAATTATTTTTCTATTATCCAGAATGGTCCCCCCGCACCCGCTCCTTGTCTTGCTTCATTTAAAACAATTGATAAGTCCCATTCTTTTTCACTTCTATTTCTACTTACAGGGTCTGCAACAAGGATTTTTCTATTTGCTGTTACTCCTCTAAGAACTATAAAATGCCCTGAACTTGTAAAATGTCCTTTAGCCATAATTACTATAACTAACTTTCCACTTGAAAGTGCATTTACTAATTTTTGTGGTTCATCTACTGTACAACCTTCTACTTTTAATCCAAAATGCTTTGCACCTTCTGGAATTAAAGTATGATAAGAACCTGCACCTTCACAACAATATCCATTATCATAAGACCACTGGCTCATTTGAACTGGATCGACTTTTCTATTCGTTAAGCTTGAAACTACCATTGATAATGCTGTTGGTCCACAACCACTATTTCCTATTGTGCCTGTTTTACCATAAGACTTGTCTTTCCATCTTGAATCAGCTTGATTATAGTAAACTACTTCTGTAGCTCCATCTTTAAAAGATATACCTGAAAACTCTAGTCCACTACTTTCTAAATAGCTTTTATCATTTGGATTTATTAACTGTTCATAGCTATATTGATTTACAATACTTTCGACTTTCGTTAACTCAGCACCTTTGAAATGGAACTTTATAGCTTCAAAAGGATTGGTAAGTATATATACCATAAAAGTCATAATTAAAAGCACCGTTATTAACGGTGCCATCACAATAAGTATTGTTTTATGCCTTGCTTCTTCATCTTTTACAGCTTGTATTGCTATTTTAGCTAACGTAGCTGCTGTCTTTGGATCTATTACCATCAAATCACCTCGCTTTTATCTTCCTCCAGCCTTACCCATATACTCAAATTTATATTCAGGTATTTCAAAAACTACATGTAATCTCTTTGAACCAATCATAACTAAAGCATTTCCTCTTTTTTTACTTGCAAGTAGCTCTTCCTCCGCATCTGTGAGATTATAAAGTTCCTTTGTTTCATGAAGATTTCTACCATCAGTACCCATTATTATTTTAAAGCATGGTATATCTAATAAAGCTTGACCATACATTTTAATTTGTGGGTCAAGAAAATCTACAACTGAATGGCTTATAATAGCAACTCCTGCTTCATACTTTCTTGCTCTTTTCTCTACATTTCTAAGGAATACTAAGCTTTGAGGTACACTAGGGTCAATCATTAAATAAGCTTCATCACATATAAGTAAAACTCTCTCATTTCTATCCTTGCTCATTTCCTGCCAACACCATGTAAGAATATTAAAGTATTGAGTTCTCTTTATATTATCACTGGTGTTTTGTAGATCATGGGTATCAAGGCATACACATCTTGTATTTGTTTTGATAGAACTATGTCCGTTCCATAAAAAAGAATCACTACCTAAAGCTATATCTTTAAGTAATAAAGCAAGGTCAGCGAATATATTTTGTTCACTTTCCTTGCGTGTTTTCTCTTTTGCCTTTGCTTTCTTGTTTACTAATTCATATAGGTCAGAAAATATAGGGAACTCTTCATTTCTTAATTTTGTAATATCAGTATCCCAAGTTATATTAAAGTTGTTATATAGCTCAATAATGCAATCTTTTAATATAGCTCTTTCTCTATCAGTAAGTGAAGGTAGATACAAATTAAAGAATATTTCTAAGTTTTTAATGTATATTGCCATATCTCCCATACCAAAGCCTTCATCCTTATAAACCTCGTCATCATCATCTATTGGTGTAGGTCTTATTTGTAATGGATTTATTCTTCCGTTACTTCCACCACCTGCATTAATCCAATTGCCCTCAAGAGCTTCACACAATTCTTTATACTCTCTTTCTGGATCTACGAAAATTATTTTTGTACCTTTCATATATTCAGAAAGTGCTATATGCTTTACTGCTGTACTTTTACCAACGCCTGCAACTCCCATAATAACCATATTTGTATTTGTTCTATCATTACCACGTTTCCAAGTATCAAGAACAATTAATCCCCCACTAGTATCTCTTCCAAAATAATAACCTGTCCCATCATTATATCCGCTTGATGAAAAAGGAAATCCACCTACAAAGGTGGATAATGGTATAATTCTTGATACTATTTGTTCTATATTTTCATCACTTGTATAAAACGGTGAGAGTGTTTTAAAAGCTTGTTCTTGTAAATTGGCAAGAGTTCTTGGTTTGCATTTACTCATTGCACAAGTACTTTCTGTCTTCCTGCAAACTTTATTAAAAGCCTCTTCATCTTTAGATATTGGCATAATAGTTATTCCTAGTAAACCAACAGTTTCACCATTCTGGTCTATCTGAACCATAATTTTTTCACCATCTAATGCTGCCCTTTCTGCTCTTTTCTGTGCTAAAGGGTCTTTTGCACTTTCAGCAGCTCCACGATTCTGAATGATACTTCGTGATAAGCTCTCAATAAAAGCACCATTGTCAATAGGTGTAAATGAGACACTGACAATGGTGCTTGGTATATTAGTTATTTTAGAAAGCCAACCATAATCAACTTTCTGAGGATATTTTACTATGCCATAAACTTTACCTGTATTTTCTCCAACAACAAGACTATTTCTCTTAAATTCTAGTCCCATTGGAGTTATTATATTTAAAAGTGCATTGTTTAATAAATTTTCTGTGTTAGTATTCTTTTTAACCATTATTACCACTCCAATTCTTCCTCATAATCACTATCTAAATATTTATACCCTGATAATACTTCAGGTTTAATTGGTCTCCATATCTCATAACTTTCTTGTATTTCTCTATCAAATTCATCTTTGTTATCATAATACAGTGTTTCCATGACCACACCTTTCATAGAATAAAAATCAATTTTTCCATAAAAGCTATTGTCTATATATGGCATGCTAATTCCTCCTAACTTTTTTAGGTTTGTTATTTAAACTAAGTCATATAAAAATATTGTTCTTTCTATAACAACGGAATAGTAGCCTTAAACTCGCTATCTTCAATGTTAGAATAGGCAGGATTATTAACAAGATTACAAAGTCTTACTATATCTTGCTCTTTTAATATTTCACAACATATACTTCCACTTTCAAATTTTGATACAAATTCATAACACCTTTTAGATAAATCTCTTTCTACTCCATCTTCATATTTCTCCCAAAGCATGATATAGAATTGTCTTTCTACTACATCCCCTGATAAAGCATAGTTACTCATTACAAGCATTTCATTTCTTAACAAATCCTTTTGTTTTTGTTCTGATGTACTTGAAATTATTTGTGTATATTCATTAATAAGTGGTGAAATATCTACTGGTCTTGAAACAGCAAGAAATTTAAAAGGCTTCTGCTCACTAGAAAGCTCCGCTGTAAGTGTTTTGTTTAATTGTTTCTTTTCTCTTTCTGAAAACAAATCAATACTTATAGGATTAATTTTTATATACATAATAATTTGACCGTCCCTTGTATAAAGGAAACGGTCTTTAATATCTTTTACATTTACAAACTCATTAGCTGTATGCTCATCTTTGTTTAAGATTTCTTTAGATTTTCTCTTATGCTTTTTTAGAAAAATTAAAGCTCCTCCTAAAGTTAAACAAACTATAATCATAATAATTGGTATAATAGGTTTCATGTTGCACCTCCTAAAGTTCAAATTCTTCTTCATCCCAAGGCATGACTTCTATTGTTTCTACTTCTTTTACATCATAAAATCCATATTGTTCTGGTTCTTTAAATCTTTCTGAATATTTTTTTATCTGCTCGTTATTTAAGGATGTAAATTCTCCCTCCTCATTAAAACCACAAAGAAAAAACGTGCCAGCAATTATATCTCTGCCAACACGTCTATTACCTTCTAATCCCATTAATTTTCCTTCTTCATTACATACAAGACTTGTATTTTGATCTAAATCAACAGCTTGAATTAATCCTCCAACTATCTTTTGCATTGAAGCTAAATCTTTAATAATTTCTGCTTCATAAGGTACTTTTTGTGGCTCAATTATTAATATTCTCATGTTCTTCTATCTCCTTTAATTTTTAGGAGCTATATGCCAATCATCATATAAGCTGCCTTTAATATTTACATAATCATTTAAGTTTATAGATAGCATTCCATCTGGTGTCCAAGTGTCAATAACCTGTGAATACACATTATATGTTCCATCTGGATACCATATCGGTGTAAAGTGTACTCTTTGATTATAAGTTGAGTATTTATTACTTTTTAGCTTAAAGCTTGCAGAATACCCTGCTGACATTTTTTCTAAAATTCTATTGTAATTTTGATAATTAAATTCTGGATAATATGATATTACATTTTGAGCACATGTTATTGCTGAACTTGGAGCATTAGAGCTTAAATTTGTTGATACATTTACATTTACTCCATAGCCAGATTTTATTGTTTTTAATAAAGTTGTAGGAACTTTGCTGTCAGGCTGAACATTTATATTAGCTGAAAGATTTGCATTATAGCTTATCCACCCATATTTCCAATCTCCTCTATCTACCCAGTGCCCATTATCAACCCAATGTCCTCCACCACTACCATTACTAACCCAACTCCAATCTGCCTCCCATTCCCACTTAGGTTCCCAATAACAATCCCATTCTCCCCATGTTGCAGAAGTCTTTTGAGCTTTACTTGGAATGCTTGGAATTTTAAAATTATTATTTTTATCATAAGCTGTTGGATTAGGTGGTGTGTTTTCTTTTAAATCAACAATTTTTGCTGTAATAGATGCTCTGCCTGCTGATGCTCCACTTACACTTACATCTATATTAAGTGTTTGTGGTGTTAATGGAGTATGCCATTTAAACCAAACTTTCTGTGATTCATCTTCTGGAATACAAATGTTATTAACTGTGTAATTTTGTCCATTCACTCTAAAAGTTACAGACACAGGACTATCTGGGGTTCGCCTTTTTTGTGTACTTACTGTTATTGAAGAAATAACATCAGTATCACATCTGTATTCATAGTAATTAGTATCTATAACAACTCCTTTATCAGCTTCACCAAAACGTATAACCCCAAGCCCTAAATATGCTTTTATCTGTGCATTAGATACTTTTTGGTTATTTGCACCTGTCCATGCAGGAAAACCTAAATCAGAAGTTTGCAAAAATAAAGCAAGAGGTAAATTTTTATGAGATAAACTTACCATCTTGCTTCTTAAGCCTCCACCTAATTTTTCATCATATAAAGCTGCTTCGTGTGCAGTCATAGCTATATAAACACCCTGAAACGTCATATATGCTATAGGTTCTATTAGTAATTTATAATCACCGTTTATAAGATTATCATATTTCATACCTGTTATATCCGCAATTAGCCTTATTGCATACTCTGAACAAAAATACTTTTTAGTAGCTTCAATATTTATACTGTAACTACTTGAACCTATTATCCTTGGCATTGGCTGTGAAGGTTTATAGTACACATATCCATTCATCTTTGGATATAATGTAGCACCATTCACATATTGAATTTTGCTCTTTTTACCAAAGTGACCAATGTTAGATGGCTGATTATTATTTGATAAATCAATGGGCGTAGTAACAGGCATTTTATCACTATTTCTAATAACTGTTACTCTAACACCATCATTACCTGGATTCCAAAAGTTTTGATTTGTACCATTTCCCATTCCGCCTCCTCCACCATCAAAGTTCCCATCTCCTGTGGCAAAAGCATTTTTCGGAATAGCAATAACTATTAACATTATACAAAGTAAAAATGCTGTTATTCTCTTCATAAAAACCTCCCAAAAAATTAAGAGTACAGCTTTTGCCATACTCTTAAAATATATTTTAATAAGCCTTAATCCATTTTTCCAACCTGTTTATTTATATCTCCACTAGAATTTACGTTTTCTCCTTTATTTGCTCCTCCGTCTTCAACTGTTCCGAATCCTGGGAAGTTTCCTTGTCCTTTATTGTTAGCTTCTCCACCCTTTGTAGGTTGAAATTGAGGTTTCACTTCTTTTTCTGGATATGTTGGAACTTTATTTTTGTTTGTTACATCATCACTAGTTCTTGGCTTTTCTTTTGGTGGTTCAGGTTTAATAACCTTATCGCCTTTCTTTGGTGTTTCACTATTTGAATCTAACTGTTTATCCTCAGTAGGCTTTTTCGTTTTTTCATCACTTGCTATTACAGGAACTATTGCCTTTGATGAATTATTATCTTTTGTACTATCGTTTTTTACATCTATTATTTTATTGTCTTTTACCAAAGCTTCAGCATCTTTAGCCTTATGCTCTTTCGTAATAGAAGATACTAATACCATTCCTAAGCCTATAACTAACACTCCAAGAACTGATACCAAAATATTTTTCCTTACCTTTAAATTAAATTTGTTCACGTAAACTACCTCCCTTGTATAATGTAGCTATAACATTCAATAGAAAACCATATTAGTTTCTT
>DAMCXN010000035.1:11129-31263 GCA_032096995.1 Aminipila sp. | reverse complement strand
TAACATAGGATTAGTTTAAGCTACTAAAGAAACTTTGAATTATGCAATTTCCTTACTTATTATTAATCACATATTAAATTTTTCATAAGTTAATATTTTCTAAATACCATAAAAAAACGTATGATTCTTATACACTTACTTCTATGTAATATAAAAATCATCTTAACATTAATATATTAACATTAAGATGATTTAAGGTTTTTATTTAGTTTATATGGTAATTACATTATAATATGCAGCGCCATTACTTTACAGTAAAACCATTAGGGTTAAGTTCTGTGGGCAGACCTCCAAAATCATAATTATCTAAAACATCGCTTCTATAAATAATCATTTCTTTTTGATATGAAAGAGGAACTTCCACTGCATTATCATTTAGGTAGTTTAACATATAATCATACATTTTACCTACTTGTTCTTTATCTGCTGTTTGAGTTGATTTGTTTAAAGTATCAAAGAATTCCTCAGAATCTGATAGTCCTTTGATTGCAGCCATATCAATTAGAGAATCTAGCATTGGTGTCATATAGTTATGTGGGTCATAAGGAGGCCCATAAGTTGTACCAATAGAAAGGTCATATTTCCCTTCCATGCCTTCTGTCCACCACATCATAAATTCTTGTCCTTGAGGTATTACTTCAATACCAACTTTTTCAAGATCAGAAACAATAGCAGAAACAAATTCCTTATTTAAAGTAGCTTCACTAGGATAAGTAAACAATAGTGATAATTTTTCACCATCTTTGCTTCTATAGGTATCACCATCTTTTAAGGTCCAACCTGCTTGATCGAGAAGCTTATTCGCTGCTTTAACATCATAAGAATACGTACTATTCAATTCAACATCACAAAACTCTAACTTATTGTTAAAAAGTTTATCAGCAGGTTGTTCATAATCATAAGTATAACCTGAAATTATTTCTTCCTTATTAATTGACATAGCAATAGCTTTTCTAACATTAATATCATCAAGTAACGGCCTTGAAGCATTAACAACCATATTTCGTGTTTTAACTGTATCCTCTGAAATTTGCCCTTTTATTCCTTCTACAGAAGTTGCTTGCTTATATTCATCATAACTGATAAAAGTGGAACTAAAAATAGCATCTATTTCACCAGTTTGTAATGCTTTTATTCTGGTAGTTGAATTAGGAATAAACTTTACAATAATTTCTTCAAATGGAGGTTTTTCACCCCAATATTCTTCATTACGAATAAATTTTGTGTAGTCACCTTTTAAATAGCTATCATAAATATAAGGTCCACAACCAATTGATTCATTCATTTTCTCGTAGTCTCCTTCAATTATCATATCAGGATGTACCATAGGGATTTTGTAGGAACTACTCATATCAGACAATGCGGCATAATATCCATTGTCATATGTAACCTTCAAAGTATATTCATCTACTGCAATTGCTTCTTTGATTTCTGAAACTCCTTTCATCCAAGAAAACATTTCATAATCCTTATAATATAACAAAGCTTTTGCTGCTGTTTCTGCGTTAAAAGAATCACCATTATGAAACTTTACATCCTGTCTAAGATGAAAAATTATTTCCTTACCATCATTGTTAATTTCCCAACTTTCAGCTAATGAAGGTTTAATTTCACCATTATCATAATCTACCAATGTATCATTAGAAATACCACAAAGTGGTAAAATGTATTCATTATTTGAAATTGGCATATACGGATCAAGTTCCGTTCCATATCCAATAACTAATGTAGATTTTTTTTCTGAACTACTGTTGTCTGTAGCTGTATTTCCACAACCACTAATAAATAAAATAGCACACATTAAAGCTAGTAAAAAAGTTTTTCTTTTCTTCATTATTTTTCCTCCTTTTTGTTTTTTACAGCAATCTTAGTTATATGACCTGTTTCCATATGAATAATGCGATCTGATAAACGATATGCACAATTTAAATCATGTGTAATAAACAAATATGCACATCCAAATTGTTTCTTATATTCCTCTAATGTATCTAAAACTCTGCTACAAGAGATACTATCTAATCCACTAATAACTTCATCCAATAAAAGATACTTTGGTTTTACTGCTAAAGCCCTTATCAAAGAAATTCTTCGTTGTTCCCCTCCACTAAGCATTTTCACAGGTGTTTTTAATAAGGAATGTGGAACACAAAGTTGAGCCATTAATTCCTTTACTATCTGCCTCCTTTCATTTTTATTTTTTAAAGTAAGATTGCGTAATGCTTCTTCAATATTTTCATATGTAGACAAATATTCATTTAAAGATCCTTGTACATCCTGAAATACTCCTTGAACTAATAAGCGTTTTTCTAACCAATCTTTTTGAGTATAATTAATAATAGATTCACCATCTAATTTAATATCACCTTTATCCGGCTTTAATAAACCTAAAAGAATCTTCAATATTGTACTTTTCCCACTTCCCGATTCTCCTACAATTGAAATGCATTCATTGGGATAAAGCGTAAAACTAATTTCATTTAAAATTGTTCTGTAATTTCCTGTTTTATCTTCGAAATATTTTGTTAGATTATCTACCTCAATTCCTTCCATAAAAATTCCTCCTTTCCATAGGTATGATGTTTTTTTATAAATTCATCTGACCATATTCCCTGAGGTTCAGTTTCTAATTCAGAAAAACTATTATAATACTCGCAGCCATCATTATCTAAAATAATTATGCGATCACATAACTTCTTGAGTGCTGCTATATCATGTGAAATAAATAAAGCTCCTGTATTTTCTCTTATGCTATTTAGCAGTTTTACAATTAAATTCCCATTATCCTTATCCAATGCCGCAGTAGGTTCATCCGCCAAAATATATTTAGGGGAAAGACCTAATAAATAAGAAAAAGCTATTCTTTGAAGCATACCACCTGATAACTCACTAGGTTTACTATTCAAAATTCTTTCTACATCAGTTAAATTCACTTTTCTTAAAGTATCTTTTGCTAGATTTTCGC
Organism: Aminipila sp.; assembly: GCA_032096995.1. Taxonomy (GTDB): domain Bacteria; phylum Bacillota; class Clostridia; order Peptostreptococcales; family Anaerovoracaceae; genus Aminipila. Next base: position 28,301 of record DAMCXN010000035.1, on the reverse strand, counting down.
ATTCACTTGTACTTATATCTAGTTTATATTTATAAGTTTCAATAAGCTGAGTTCTTATTTTAATTCTAGGATCAAAGGCTGTCATAGGAAGTTGAGGAATAAACCCCAGAATAGAACCACATAATTGTCGTTGCTTTTTTCTGCTTATATCTCCCATTTCAATATTATCAACAGTGATTTTTCCTTTTTGTATTAAATTAGAACTTGTCATTCCCAATAAAGCCTTAATTAGCGTTGATTTACCTGCCCCGCTTCGCCCTGTAACACCTATAACCTCACCAATGTTTAAAGAAAATGAGATATTTTCTAATACTTTTTTACCTTCTTTTGTACTAATATGTAAATTATCTACTTTCAAAGCCATAGTTTATTCAACCTCCTGTCCCACTAAATTAAAGGACAATGCAATAATGATTACAATTATTATTGGATAAAGCATAATGTCATTTCTTAATAAAATAACTTTATGAGCATCTTCAATAATAGCGCCTAATTCCTTAACGTTGTCACCTAAACCTAGCCCAATAAAAGAAAAGCTTGTAATCATCATAATCATTTCAGCACACATAAGGCTCATGTACGAAATTATTTCTTTTAAACAATTAGGAAAAATATGACGAAATAATAATCTAAACGTCCTACATCCACTTACTTTGGCAGATAAAACATATGCCTTTTCCATTTCTATCTCTGTTTTAGTTTTAACTAACTTAACTAGTCTTGGAAAAACTCCCAATGTAAGAGCTAAAAACGTTGTATTTACGCTATTTCCCCATGCTCCAATAAATACCATTAAGTAAACAATTGGCGGTAGCGCTGTGATGGTATTTAAAACAGTATCCCAAAACCACGGTAAAAATTTTTGTTTGAGTCCCAAAAATAATCCTACAGGGCATGCGGTAATAATAATTAGCATAAAGCTAATAGCAACTATACCTACAGACGTTCTCGCACCATATAAAATACGGGATAAAAGACATCTTCCTTGAATATCAGTACCAAATGGAAATTGGGACGAACAACCAGCTAATCTATTGGTCAAATCAATTTTATCTGGGTCATTGGGTGCAAACATAAATCCTAAAAAACATAATAGCAAAACTAATAAGCACATAATTAAAGACCACTTATAACCTATTTTTTTCATCTTTTGTATTACACTCCTCTATTTTCTTGTCCCAAAACCACTTGCAAAATTTTCCCTGAAACATTAGTAATAACCATAACTACTGCGAAAAATAGCAGACAAGCATGTATCATCGAAGCATCTCGTGCAATAGTATGATCAATAAGCAAATACCCAACCCCTGTTACATTGAACATTTTTTCTATAACGCCTGAACTTGCCATTATTAACCCCAAGTTTTGCATAAAAATAGGAATCAAAATCAGAAGTCCATGAGGTAAAACATGACAAAAGAATATCTTATTGTCTGATAGTCCTCTACACTGTAGAAAAAACACATAATCTTTTTTTCTTTCTTTATTTAAAATACTTCCTAACAACCTCCCATGAAAAGCTGCTGCAGGCAATGCAATACAAAGAGCCGGGGAAAAATATCTTAAAAAGCCTGATGAATTAATTATGCTCATCAAATTTGCTTTTACTGCAAAAACGTCCATATATAAAAATGCAATATAAAAAGTTGGAATTGATACTAACAGTATGGTAATCATATTAAAAAAGCTTTTCCCTTTTTTATCAATTATCATATATTCTAGCCATGCTATACTAAAAACCAATATTATTTGTAATAAGGTTGAAAGTGCTGATACTTTCAATGTATTTTTAGCTGTAAATTCAATGTCATCTTTTACTGACTGATTATTAATTAGAGATTTACCAAAATCCATCTGGATAGCATTTTTAAGCCAGTTTCCATACTGAATAAATAACGGCTCATTTAATCCCATCTTTTCTCTTGCTTCCACTATCATTTGCTGTGTCGGCTGAGAAGTGGTTCACTTCACATAAGCTTCAGCAGGATCAATAGGCGATAATCTCATAAGTAAAAATGAAAGAAATGTTACTAACACTAAAGTTAATAAACCTTCTAAAAGATAATTTATTATCTGTTTTCTTCTATACACCATCATATTTATTTTCTTTAATTCTCCAACTCTCTGTATTTTTTTCGCTTTCCCACATAACTGAGTAAAGGCCTTTTTGAGCTATTAACTCTTTATGGGTACCAGCTGCTTCGATTTTCCCATCTTTTATAACTAAAATTTGATCTGCAGCCTCTGCCATATTTAGTTTGTGAGTAATTAGAAATACAGTTTTATTTTTAATTAATTTTTGCAATCCTTTTTGTATTTCATATTCATTTATAGGATCTATACCGCTAGTCGCTTCATCCAAAATAATTATAGGAGCATCCTTTAAAATTGCCCTTGCAATAGCAATTCGTTGACGTTCGCCCCCAGAAAGCGACTTTCCCCCTTCATTTATTACTGTGTCATAACCATCTGGTAAATTCATAATAAAGTCGTGACAACACGCAAGTTTAGCGGCCATTTGTATTTCTTTCATAGTGACATTTTCTTTTCCCATACCTATATTTTGAGCAATTGTATCATGGAAAAGAAAATTATCCTGAAAAACAACAGCTATAGAATCCATCAATTTAGAAATAGAATACTCTTGGATATCTTTTTCACCAATTATGATTTTTCCACTGTTTACGTCCCAATATCTCATTAAAAGTTTTGCCACAGTAGATTTCCCACTACCAGAAGGCCCAACTATAGCTGTAAATGTATTTTCTGGTGCCTCAAAAGTAACATTAGAAAGCTTAAAGTTTTCACCATAAGAAAACCCTACTTCTTCAAACCTCACATTATAATTTGTAAAGTTATTTTTTCTTCCCTGATTTTTCATAATTCTTTGTCCCTTTAACTCATCAAGTCTATTTAGACTTTCCTCCATCCCCTTCATGATTCCAGCATTAGCTGATAAGTTTTCTAAAGGCTGATAAATTAATGTAGATACCATTGCAAATAACAATACAGAAGATAGTTGTATACTTTCTTTTGACAGCAAAACACTACCCACAAACATTGCAAAAGGAATACCTATATACAAGAAAAAGGAATGACTTTTCATCCAAGGTATAAGTCTTGCCTCACTGTGTATACTATTTTGGGCATACTCATTAAATTCTTCTTCAATTCCACTTTTACAAGTGTCTTCACTATTATAAGAACGGAAAGTTTCAATTCCTTGTATATACTCTACCGTTTTATTTATTAATTGTTCCTGAGCTTTCAAATGTTTTCTAGCACAATTCCTTTGCTTTTTTTGCAATACAAAATTCACTATAACCGCAATAGGAAGACCTATAAAAAAGCAAGCCCCAACTATAGGATTTATACATATTAATAGTAAAGCAGTAAAGCAAAGAAAAGATATATTTCCTATTACCTTAGATACCATCTGCATAGCATATAGCTCAATTTGAGTCATTTCACCTATTACTATTGATTGAATTTTACCTAAACTTTCTCCTAAAAATTCTCCCATAGGTATTTTCCTTAAAAAAATGCTCATACTTTTGCGCTCTTTGGCGATAATGTCATACCCCGCACTACTATTAATCGAGATTTCTTTAAAACTAAGAAAATATTGAAAAATAAAATCTACAATAAGTAAAACAGTAAGCATAATTAAAGAGCTTGGAGTAAGTGTATTTCTAATTAATTGTTTGATAAAAATAAGAAGAATTAAAATAGGTACACCTGATACTGCACTATATAGTAGTCCAAACATAATACCTTTATTTACTACAGGACGTAATGTATCAGAAAGTAATAATATTCTTTTAATGCTGTTTAACATGTTACATAACCTCCTGTTCTTTTAATACAAATTTTGATGACTTAGTATAATTATCAAAAAGATTTCTATAAATGCCTTTTTGCTCAATTAATTCTGTATGTGGTCCTTTTTGAACAATTTTCCCTTTATCAAAAACTATAATTTGATCTGAATCTACAATAGTAGATAATCTATGAGCAATCATTAAAACGGTTTTGTTTTTAGCTAACTCTGTAATAGCCTCTTGTATTTCTTTCTGATTTTCATTATCTAAAGAAGCGGTTGCTTCATCCAAAATTAATACTGGAGCATTTTTTAAAATTGCCCTACACAAAGCAAGCCTTTGTTTTTCTCCACCAGATAATTGCATCCCATTGTTTCCTTGTACCTTAAAATCTAACCCTTTTTCTTTTAAGATTTCTGTACATCTTGCTTTTTTTGCTGCTTCCCAAATCTCTGTTTCACTTGCATCCACTTTTCCCATTTTTATATTTTCTTCTAATGTACCTTCCATAAGAAAACTATTTTGAAAAACAAAACTTATGGTATTCATCAGCTGTTTCAAAGGTATCTCTTGAATGGGTACTCCTCCCACTCTGATTATTCCTTGTTGGGAGTCAAAAAATCGAGCAGCTAGGTTTGCAGTAGTACTTTTTCCACTACCAGACTCACCTACAAGAGCTGTAATTTTTCCCTCTTCTGCTGTAAAATTCAAATTATATACAGCAGTTTCACCTTCCTTATAACCAAACTTTACATCTTCGAAAGAAAGGCTATAATCATCAAAGTTGACCAGTGAGTCCTTTTCCTTTAATTCTTCCAGAGAAAGATAATGTTTAATTTGCGAAAAATTTTCTGAAATCATAGGCATAGTATCACCAAACTCCATCAATTTTGTCATTGGTACTGTATAAGTAAAAGACATCAATATTACAAATAAAATTTCTTCAATAGAAATATATTGTTTTAAAAAAAGGATTCCACTTATTGGTACTAAAAGTAACAAATTTGCTTTCATTAGGACAGTGAATCCTGAAAGATACTTCCAACAAGAACGATACCAATCAACTACATAGAACCTAAATTTTTCAATATCAGAATCTAAGTTTTTTGTCATTTCCCCCTCTTTATGATATGCCTTAATGACAGACATGCCTTGTATATACTCAATAAAGGAAGAATTCATATTTTCAAGGGAGCATGCATAATTTCCCATTTTTTCTTCTATACCATTCATCATTTGTGATAAAAGCTTGAAAGCTACAGGTATAGTAATTACCGAGCATATAGCTAAGGGAATATTTATAAAAAATAATACTGTTGTAACTAATACCGCTCCACATATACTAGCGGATACTTCAGGAACACTATGAGCTAAAAATCGTTCTAAACTTTCAACGTCATCAATTATTAGCTTTTTGTAATATCCACTTTGATATTTCTGCAGTTCTCCTAAAGATACTTTATTCATTTTTTCAGTAATTTTTTTTCTTGTTTCACAAAGCAAATCCGCAGTTGCTTTATGAGAAAGTACTGATGAAAATGCTGAAAAAGAAAAATGTAGTAAAAAGCTAATAACCATTCCTATAATTGGATATATTGCATCACTTCTTAACATTAAGCACTTACAAACAAGATAAATATAATAATATGCAGTTATTGAACATAACACTGAAATTATGCTACATCCTATAGATAATCCGTAAACTCCTTTTTTCTCTTTGCATATTAAAAGTAATTCTTTTACACTATTAAACATAATTAGTTTTCATACTAAAGTTAGTTTTTGCTAACTCGAATACAAAAAACCCCCTTTCTAAAAATAAAAAAAGATATGACTCTGAATAGAATCATATCATCTCTAATATATAAGTTCTGCCCCTAAAAGGAGCATTTACACACCAAAACGAAAATGTTTTGGATTTTCTCCATAATGTTCTTTAAAGCATTTTGCAAAATGACTAATATTTGTATACCCAACTGTAGAAGCTGCTTCCGTAACACTACAATCTTCATTTTGCAACAATTCATATGCTCTGTGCATCCTGCAATGAGTTTGATAAGCACGAATAGTCATATGATGTTGCTTTCTAAAGCCTGCTTTTAACTTGTACTCATTTAAACCCACTGATTCAGAAATTTCTTTAATTGTAATAGTCGCTGCCATATTTTCTTCAATATATTCTTTAGCCATGTCTAATGCTTTTAGAGAATATCTATCTAGTTTAATTTTTTTATTTTCTTCTATCTCTTCAGTAAAAAAATCCTTTTGTAAAACATAAGCTATTGCTTCTGTAGCATTTCCTTGTAATACCATCCATCTTACTGTGTCTGACAGTTTACAAGTTAGAATGTTTTGGAATATAGTTTTTAATGTTAATAGTGGAGCATGTGGCTTTACTAAATCATTAATGTTAGGAGAATGTCTAAGATCATGAAGATTTCCTGCATATTTACAACTTTTTAGAAGCGTCTCAAGCAACTCGTCATGTATAATTATTGTAACAAAAGAAATATGCCTGTTTGCTAAATAAGTCATTTCGCCCTGCATATTTTCTCTAAAAAAGACACTTATATATCCTTCCGACAAATTTAATTGTCCAATATTCTTGACATCATTAAAAATATTACCCTCTGCCATATAATGAATTTCAAAAGGTGCACTCTTCATATTATATTTTACTTTAATATCCTTTTTAAGATAAAAATCTGCTATACAAAACTCTAATCCATTGTCAAAGCGTATCTGTTCCATATACCCTTCGCCAATATCAGGATTAACTTCATATCTAGTATGTATTTCAGATTGATTACAATGAAATTCATAAACCTGCGTAAAATAAGAATAAAAATCATCAGCACTTGTTACAATAAAATCTTCGCTCAATGCTAAACCTCCTCTGTAGTTAGTTTTAGCTAACTCTTTTCATTGTAACACTTTTTTACTAAATTATCTATAATTATCTATTAGTTCTTGTAATTTATATAACTTGTCAGCAAATTTATTTATCCATTCTGACTGTTTCATATCCATAAAATCAAAGAAGTATCATTTAGCTATTTTTTTCTATTATTGACATGAAAGTTTATCTTACTATAATATAGATGTATATTTTTAAGTTGATATTTTAGGTGATTTAAAATGAATAATATAATAAGAAAAGATAATAAAACAACACTAACTAAGACTGATAAATATATTTGTAATGCTCTTTCACGAATAATACGGATTATGCCAAAAAATATTCATACTCTATTCCTAATGAAATAGGTACCGGGCATTTTAAACAAATTAGTACACAAAATCATATTATAATTGCAGAATTTCAAATGAAATATAATAAGGATATGAAGCTAATGGGAAGTTCTCCTCCTAAAATGATTGACATTGTTTTTTGTTTAGGTGAAGAAGTAGAATGGCAAGGAGTTAATAACACAAGTCTATTTTACTTAAATAAAGGAGAAACTTATATTTCAAATAACCGACATGGCTTTGAACAAATATATTACAAGAAAAATAAGGATTATAGCTTTATTGGTATAAAAATACCACAACAACAATTTTATAATATATTAAGTGAATACCTTAATATTAAAGATGTAAAATCTATCGAACTAATGATTAGCTCTTTTGAAAAATTTCAAATTACTTCTGCTATGAATATTATCCTTCAACAAATGGTTAACTGTCCTTATATTAACACTATGCAAGAAATGTATATAAGAGGTAAATTGTTAGAACTTCTTTCCGTTTATTTCAGCGAAATTATCTTACAAAAAAGTGACTTTAAAATAAAGTCTATTAGTTTATCCCGTACGGATAAAGAAAGTATTTTTAAAGCAAAAGAAATAATTGATAAGGATATTATAAATCCGCCTTCATGTAGTTCTCTATCAAAAAGAGTATACTTAAGTGAAAGCAAACTAACAAAAGGATTTAAGTCTATATTTGAAACAACAATCCATAGCTATATAATAAACAAAAGAATAGAAACTGCAATGTTTCTATTTGAGCAAGGTGAGTCACAAGTTAGTACTGTAGCAAATATGGTTGGGTATTCTAATATGGGTCATTTTTCTGCTGCCTTTCGTAAAAAATATGGAATTAATCCTAGTCAATATTTGAAAGATATGAAATCAAAAACTTAAAATATTAAATCTCCAATGGCGCTATAACTAGCGTCATTTTTTATTTAAAAACTATTTTTGAGTAGTAAGAAACTGTTTTTGAGCAGATGTTACCATTAGCTAACTGTATAATATGTTGTATAAACTAAAAACACATTTGGATAATAGAAAGGGACACAAAATGAAAGAAACTTTATCAGATAAACTTACACATGTTCAAATTGAAACTATAATGCAAACACAAAAAACTCTTATGAATTCTATGCTTGAAGAGCAGCAGAAATTGCTTACTAAAACACAATTAGAAGTTGCAGAAAAATATGTTCTCCCCCGTATATCTTGATATAAGGCTCTTTTAGAAAATAATATAGAACAGGAGCTTGCGCTTTCATTTATATGGCAATATTTACTACTAACCTCAAAGGGAAAACAGCAGGTTATGAAAATTTTAGGTAAACTCTCCTTCCTTGGTTATGCTATATTTCGCAGAATGATGTACAAAGCACTACAATGTGATGCTTGGGATAATGATTTTATTAGATACAATAAGAAGTCATTTTGTTTTAACACAAAACGTTGTGTTTATAAAGAACTTGCAGATTTTTATAATTACCCAGAAATCACTCCTCTCTTCTGCAATATAGATCATGTACTCTTTGATAACATGAAAACTATAAAATTTGAACGTTCTCAAACCCTTGGAGAAGGTGGCAAAATGTGTGACTTCCATTTTTACAATAAGATTTGAAATGATAACTAAGAGCTTAAAAGTTTTTTTACAAAAATAGAGAGCAACTATTATTTCTACTCTCTATTTTGCAATATTTATAAAATATTAACATTTTGATTAGATTTTTCCTTATTATTTGGTAAGTTCTGCCCACAATTAGGGCATGTATTCCAATTAACTTCAACACTATAACCGCAATTTGAGCATTTTATTTTTTTGTAATTACGACTTATTATTATGTATGCAATAAATCCAAGAAGCATTGGAGCTAAAGCAGAAATAATAGCCCAAACTATAGCCTCCATTCCCCGCTTTTTAGCATCATAGTAAACATATATAAAAATAGCTACTGGTACAACCATCATTAAAATTAATGGCGTTATATTATACAATACATTAGACAAAATACTTTCCTCCCCTTAACACACGACACTTCTATTTATATCAAAATAATTAAATACATTATTTTAACCTGTTATTTTATTATACATATCTCGTATAGATTTAAAATCTTCCCACGCATCTTTTTTCTTATTATCATCTCTTAAGATTGCTGCTGGGTGATATGTTGCTATTATATTAAAGCTACCTTTTTTATACCAAATACCTCTATTTTTAGTAATCCTAAAGTCTTTTTCTATTATATTTTTAGCTGCTACAGCCCCCAAACATACTATGATATCAGGATTTACTATTTTTACTTGCCATCTTAAATATTCTATACACTTTTTGCTTTCTTCTTCTAAAGGATTCCTATTGTTTGGCGGTCTACATTTTACTATATTTGCTATGTATATGTCTTCTCTTGTCAGTTTAATGGCATGTAACATTTTATCAAATAATTCACCTGCTCTTCCAACAAAAGGCTTCCCTATTTTATCCTCGTTATATCCAGGGCCTTCCCCAATAAACATAATCTTATTAGCTTCAGTTCCTGATCCAAACACCACATTCGTTCTGGTCTTTGCCAAGGGACACATATTACAGCTTTTTACAATCTCTTCAAGTTCACTTAAACTATACACATTTATTCCTCTACTATATAATATTATTTTTTAATTTTACTCTATTTAATTATACATGATTCAGAAATTTTTTCCATAAATTAAAATAATTTCTAAATAAAAATAGAGACTTTAAGGTTATTTATACCTCAATATCTCTATTTATAGTTTTTTATATTGAAGTTATTACTTAATCGTTCTTTCTGTAATCCAGAACATAAACCCTGACGCACTTGTATATAAGAAACTAGAATCCATCATTGAAATCATTATTTCTTCTTTACTTCCTGGTCGATACATTCCAGTATCAATAACTTCGTCCATATCCATAGGGTTACTTGTATCAGAAAAAACTTCTTTTACTTCGTCGTTAACTTCACATAACTTTTTAAAATATGTTTCTGCTTTTTTATAATTATCTAATTTATAATATAAAGCAATCATTGGTAAATAAAAACGAGTAGTTGCCTCATTATGATACTTTTTTAAGAGTTTATTTGCATTTAGTTCATCTTCAAAAAATGCATATAAGCCCATAAGTAAATATCTAATTCCCAAATTATCTCCTTCCGATAATTCCAACAAATTTTCACATTCATTAATTGCCTTTTTAAATTTTCCTTGATCTATCAATAATCTAACATAAGAGTTTCTTAATCTCATATAAGGTCTTGTCTGATGTATAATCCAAAATTCTCCTATACTTTCCTCATTGAAAATATCAGAATCTTTTAACCTTTTTTCCTCTTTCTTAATTAATTTTTCATACTTTTTCTGTAAATCGTCAGGATTATAACTAGTTAATTCAGAAACCATCGCCTCAGCATCAATACAATTTTTATCTAATTTTAATGCTTTTTTTGCATATTTAAGAGCTTCTTCCTCAGTATCAGCTTCATATGCCATGCCTAAATAATCATCTGCATCTAGTTTCTGATTTTTAGGTTTATTATTATACATTTCCATAAAGTCAACAATATTACATTTCATTTCTTCATCGCTATTAGTTTCTTTATTCTCTAAATATTTTTGAAATTCTTTAAATACTTTTTCCGTTTCTCTACTCATTATAGTTCTCCTTTGTTCATTACTTACAATGGCATAATATAAATTAATATCTTTGCAATTACTATACAATATAAGCTTAAGCAATAACTTACTTGAACTAATTCTTAATTAATTATAACATAACTATATAATTTTTTATCTATTTTTCGTTATAATTACCCTACACATAGCCCCATCCCATTTTACATCAGCTCCTAAATTTTCCGAAATAAATCTCAATGGTACTAACGTTGTTCCATCCTTTATAAAAGGACTAACTTCTAGTTGAATGTCTGAGCCATTTACTACAGCCACATCACTTTCAATAGTTACCTTTATATTTTTATCATTTGTTTTTGCTATAACAGTTCTTGTATCTTTATCCCAATCTACAGTTGCACCTAAAACTTCGAAAATCTTTCTAATCGGAACCATAGTTCTCTGATTTTTTATAATAGGCTCACAATCAAAATATAATTCCACTCCATCAAAATATACTGTAATTGGCTTAGCATTCTTTATATTTGAAAAACTTTCAGGTATTTTAAAATAACCAACTCTTGAATTTCTTTGTGTCTCAGGATCACTTATAGTTACAAAGGCATACCCCTCATCAGTTAGTAGAATCTGATCAAATATTGTAGGAAGTACTTCTGCTCCATATTGATTAATTAAACCTGCAGAACAATCATAATATTTATAAACCACTTTAAAGTTATTACAAAATATTCCTGCATTCTCATATTTAAATCCAGTTAAATTGTTTCCATTTGAATCAAATAAAGCAAATCTTTGCAAATAATCATTGGGCGGCGCGATACCATTAGGATAACTTCCCGAATGTTGCCCCATATAGAGCTTATCACTCAAATAATGAAGCTTACATTCTTTATAACCTGTTAACATATTTCCGTTTCTGTCTACATATGCACTGGTTTTTAAGCCATTAACTTCTTTTTCGATATAAATTCGATCATCCTGAGGTATCCCATAAAATGTATACGAAGAATCTTCCCCGTTATAATTCTCAGGTTTAGGTACAGCCTCACCTTTTTTATTTATATACACAATTTTCTTTAATTCATTAGAAGAGTCATACATTGATAATTCATATAATCCTTCTTTAGATTCCCCTTGAATATTATAACTTTTATATTCTTTTCCGAAGTCATACCATGTAATTTGTACACCAATATTTTTAACGGATTCTTGCCCTTTTGTTAACCCATATGTATTGCTTGTTGTGATACAAGTAATACATATAATCGTTAAAAACAAGCAAACTGCTTTTGTAAACCTAAAATAATAATTCATTTTATCCCCCTTTTAATAGTTATTTTTTATAACTTATTTCTAATCCGATTCCAAAATCAAATCTATTGCTTTTTCCATAAGTTCATCCCTGCCTGCTGCAATTCCTTCTACCGTTGGTTCTACAACAATATCAGGCGTTATTCCCACTCTCTGCATTTGTTTTCCATCTGAATAGTCAAATGCAATACCTGACATATATGTATCTATACCTCCCGGAAGTGTTATTTTTGTCACATCTCCATTAGCTCCATTGGATGCAGTTCCAATAACCATTGCTTTAGGTGCACTTTCAAGTGACATTATCGTTGTTTCAAGATGACTTATAGTACATTCATTCATAAGCAGAATGACCTTTTTATCATACTCATACCGACTTTTCACTTTTCCTCTCAAAGTTCTGAATAAACCATTATTAAAGATTTTATTAAATAAAATCGGATTCATCCCGGAAGCATACACCTCTTTTATATAGCCCTGTCCTGAGGTTTGTCTAAAATCTTTATAAAAATCCCCTGGTTGAAAAGGATTGCTTTTGGATAATTGTGCATATTCCGTAGGCTTAGGTTTGAGATATTCCGCAAGAATATAGTTAACAAAAGTTGCATTTCCATATCTTGCATCAATAATAAGCCCTTCTGTGTTTTTAAATTTATCCATTAGCTTATCAAAATCACTATTTTCCAATTCATCTAGATTTATATAACCTACTTTTTTATCTTCAATAAAACCGCTTTTTTCCCCAGACATTATAGGATATACCTTACTTTCACAAGGGACCTGTAAATCTAATTTTTGTCCATTTCTTATTACTTCTATTGCTGAAATTTCTTTTTTCGACCTTAAAAGATATTTGCTAAAAGAATATATAAAACGAGCATTATTTGAAACAGATATATATTTTTTACATTCTTCTATTCTTTTTTCTATAGGAATTCCATCAACAGATATAACAATATCTCCACGGATTAACTTTGATTTATGCTCCCCTTGTATAATTACAATCTGCCCATCAATATTTAAAAATTCCACTTTAGGAATGTATGTTCCAAAATGTCTCTCCAAAACCCGAAAATCATCAAAAAAGAAACCATGTGAATCATGTATGTATGTAGTTAGATTTGCAATTGATAATACATAGGATTCTTTACTTTTTTCAAGAGCTAACTCTGAAATTTTATCATAAAGTATCTTGTCCCAATCTTCATCTATAAGATTCTTATATGGATAAAAATACTCAACAATATTCCAATAACGAAATAGTCCTAGCAACCTCATACCTGAATCTTCATAAATCATACTATCTTCCATAAAAGAATCACTTGAAAAATCAATACTTCCCCCTGTATCAAAAACCGCATAGCTGTTTTCCGTATTAGTAACTTTTACAGTTGATAAAGCTTCAAGATATTTCACAAGCTTGTCTCCAAGTACTTCTTTATCTGATATCCATGAGAGATCGTATTCCAAGTATAACTCATCTTGGTTTTGCCTATAAAGTTTTTCTTGTGTTTCTTCAAGTTTTGATATTTCAAATGGAAATTGATTCAACCATTTAGCTATTTCATCAGTAGCCTCTTTCTCATTTTTAGCTTTTAATACCTTTGGCATAATCCTAAATAATTCCGAATCCCAATTAAGCTTCCCCTTTGTAATATCTGGATGGCGATACTTAACAAACCCCCAAACTTTTGCTAATATAAATAAATTTTCCTTTTGAGTTTCATTGAGGTCATCTATTCTTATCCCACTATCCAATTCAAATTCTGTATCCTCATATCTTTTAAGTTGTTGCTCATTTTTTTCTGAATTTGAACAAGCAGTAATTATTAAAACAAACATGATCATAGCAACAAAAATCATTATTTTTTTGCTTTTGGTAAACGGCATTTTTTAAGCCTTCTTTCCATTAATCCCCACTAAAATATAGTAAAAAACTTATATCTATTCTTTAAACATTATTTTTTAAATATTTTCTTATACTTCCATTAAATCCACATGTACTAATCATAAAATTTGCTATTTTTTCTTGACTATCGTTATTTTTACCTATCAATGAACCTATAATACAAACGTCACCATACTTTGTTTTACTATCTGTCTTAATATGATATGCAATAGTACAGGTTTCATTTTTCTTTAATACAATAGGATTTTCTCTTGATACAGTATCTAATGGAACATCATTAATAGTAATATTACTTATTCTATCTGAATTTTCATCCTTATAAGGAATATCTAACCCTATAATTTCAGTATTTTCAGTTAAAGTATAAGTTGCCGACCTAATTCCATCATGCCCTTTCATTGACATATAATTATTACATTCAGAAGTTCCCCCCATTATAGTTATGATTCCTACATCTTCTAAAGTCTCAGTACCATCATCCCAAGTAACCATTACTTTAGTAATTTTTAAATCATCACCAATGCCAGTTTCTTCATTCCAATCATCATAGTTAACACCAATCTCGGCAGTAACAATCTTATATTTCCCTTCAAAATCTTTCATTTCATCATATAACACACAATCAAAACCTTTTGGAGCATCAGCTATCTTAATTTTTTCTATACTTTTATCAAAATCTCTAGGAGCTATATAATATAGATCAATATCCATATCTTCTGAATAAATTAACGACTTAACAAAAACAGGTTCTTCAATCTTAGGACCCAATATATGATTTATTCCAAACCCAAACAATATTATCAATGTTATCAATAATATTGTAGAACATAAAATTATTATTTTTACTTTCATATCAAAATCCGTCTCTCCCTTAATCCTCACACATCACTCTATTTATATCCGAACTTATCTAGCTTATAATTTACCAGATATTCTCAAAAAAGTAAACCTCCGTAAATCCCCTCATAAAAAGTGCTTTTGCCACTCCCTTTTTATTTAATAGGAAAATTATCGACATTTCCCATTAAATAAAAAACACTCATTAAGTTTTATAACCTAATAAGTGTTTTCTCTCTTATCTATTTTTTGCTTTTGTATAAATATCAGATAAATTTTTCAGTGCTAGTTCTAAAGTTTCATCTTTTTTTGCGAAATGTAACCTTATATAATGATTTACCTCTTCTTTAAAAAATGTTGACCCCGGTACAGCTCCGACTTTTACTTCCTTAGCTAGCCACTCACAGAATTCAAGATCATCTTTACAGTTAAATTCACTTATATCTACCATTACATAGTATGCCCCTTGAGGTGCAACATACTTAAGCCCTATATCATCAAGCCCTTTAAGAAATAAGTCTCGCATATGTGTATAATGGTTCTGCAACTCTTCATAATAATCATCATCAAAATTCAATCCAACAACTGCCGCCTCCATCAATGGTGCTGCTGCTCCCACAGTTAAAAAATCGTGCACTTTTTTAATACGTTCAATAATCTTTTCTTCTGCAATAACATATCCCAAACGCCAGCCTGTTATAGAGTATGTCTTTGATAATGAGCTACAAGTTATAGTGCGTTCCCTCATCCCAGGAATAGCCGCCATATAACTATGCTTATATGGTGCATAAACAATATGTTCATAAACCTCATCAGTAATAACGTAAGTATCATATTTAATAGCTAAATCTGCTATACTCTGTAATTCTTCTTTTGTAAACACCTTACCACATGGGTTTGATGGATTACATAAAATCAAAGCCTTAACCCCTTGCTTAAAAGCATCTTCAAGTACATTAACATCAAAGTTAAACTCTGGTGGATTAAGTGGAACATATATAGGCTCTGCCCCACTTAAAATTGTATCTGCTCCATAATTTTCATAAAAAGGAGAGAAAATAATAACCTTGTCTCCGGGATTAGTTATTGCCATCATAGAAGCCATCATTGCCTCTGTACTTCCGCAAGTAACTACAATTTCTTTTTCTGGATCTATTTTCATTCCTGAAAAATGTTCTTGTTTTTTTGCTAAAGCTTCTCTAAAATTCTGTGCTCCCCAAGTGGTAGCATACTGATGTGGTCCCTCAAAGGCAACCTCTGATAACCTTTCAAGTATTTTTTTAGGAGGATCAAAGTCTGGAAATCCTTGTGAAAGATTTACTGCTCCATACTTGTCTGAAATTCTTGTCATCCTTCTAATTACTGAATCTGTAAACACTGATGTTCTATTACTTAATTCCTGCATATTTCTCCTCCGTCAATTGTCAAATCTCTAATTAAAATTAATTATTCTTCCCATGCTGCTAAATAAGAACCTTTAAAAGTTGTTGCAAAAATCTCTTTTACAGCTTCTGATTGATATGACTTAACTATTTTTTGATATATTTCATTATCTGCATCTTCAGTTCTTGCTGCAATCAAATTGATATAGCTCTTTCCTGAATAAATCTTAACATCATCTTGGAAAATTGAATCTTCTCCTGGATTTAATCCGTTATCAAGAGCATAGTTGCAATTTATTACTGCTACTGCTACATCTGGAAGTAAAGAATAAACATTACCTGCATCTACTTCTACTAATTCTAAATCAAGTGAATTTTCTACTATATCTGATACTTCAGGGCTGTCACCAGCATTTTCATCTAGCTTTATTAAGCCAGCTGCTTCTAAAATCTTTAATGCTCTTCCTTCATTAGTTGCATCATTTGGTACAGCAATCTTTGCACCTTTTTCTATCTCTTTTACATCTTTAAGTTTATCTGAATATATGTTCATAGCAGATATAAAAGTATCTCCAACAGAAGTTATATCGTATTTGTTATTTTCAACTTCACTTTCTAAGTATGCGTAATGTTGAAATGCGTTTAAATCAATTTCTCCATTATCAAGTGCTCTGTTTGGAGTTGCATAATCAGTAAAGCTTACAAGTTCTATTTCAATACCTTCTTTTGCTAGTTCTTCAATAACTGGAGTCCACATTTCGTTTGATTCTCCCACTACTCCAACTTTAACTATACTGTCACTATTGCTATCTTCGCTCTTTTTTCCACATGCTGTAGCTGTGAATGCTAATACTAAAACCAAAACACATATTAAAATCGTTCTTTTCTTCATCTTTCTGTCTCCTTTAATTACTTTTTTATAAATTACATGCTATTTAATTCGCATAATAATAACTACTTTTTTAATGGGTACTTTTCTTTTCAATGATGTTACCTACAATTTGTAT
>DAMCXN010000035.1:4291-11119 GCA_032096995.1 Aminipila sp. | reverse complement strand
ATCAATTTGCCCACGCTGGTGGCCATAGCGAATAGCAAAATCTCCAAGACCTCCTGCTCCTACTGCACCTGCCATAGCTGTAAGCCCTATTAAACTTATAGCTGTAATAGTAGTCGCCCTTACTATCCCCGGAATACTTTCTTTTAAATAAACTCCTAGTATTATTCTAATTGGCCCATCCCCCATAGATTTTGCAGCTTCTAGCAATCCTGGATTTAATTCTGCCAACGCTGATTCAATCTGCCTTGCGAAAAATGGAACCGTTCCAAATATTAGTGGTACAATTGCACCTTCAACACCAATTGCTGTTCCCGATATTATTCTTGTCAAAGGAATCAAGCCAGCCAATAATATAATAAATGGAATGGATCTAAAGAAATTAATTAGCTTGTCTAAAAGCTGAAAAACAACAAAGTTCTCCAGGATTCCTCCTTTTTTAGTAACTGTCAATAAAATTCCTAAACTTAACCCAATAACAAATGAAATCCAACCTGATTCCCAAACCATTCGTAAAGTTTCTTCAATGCTTTCATAAAAATCTGGAATCTTTGTCATGACATTAGGGAAATATGTATTAAGAAGCTCTGCCATCTAAAATCACCTCCACACCTACATTTTTTTCTTTTAAATACTTAATTGCCAACTCAATATTTTCATTTTTTCCTTTTACAATTGAAACCAATCCCCCTATTGGATTTTCTCCAATAAGCTCTATACTCCCAAAAATAATATTTACATCTAAATTAAATCTCCTAGATATCTGTGAAACTAATGCCTCAGATGCATTCTTTTCTAAATACTTGAATTTCATAATGCATTCACCTTCGTTCAATTTAGTAATTGAAACATTGTCATCAATTAAATCTTGTATTCTTGATAGATTAGAGGTACTATCCACAAAGTCTTTAGTGATTTTTTTCTGCGGATTTGAAAAGATTTGAAATACATCACCCTCTTCAACAACTTCTCCATTTTCCATGACAACTACCTTATCGCAAATTTCTTTTACTACTTGCATTTCATGAGTAATAACCACAATAGTAATTCCTAACGTTTCATTTAATTTCTTGAGCAATTTCAATATAGATTTAGTTGTCTGAGGGTCAAGTGCACTTGTTGACTCATCACTAAGCAAAACTTCTGGTTCATTGGCAAGTGCCCTTGCTATTGCAACTCTTTGTTTTTGTCCTCCTGATAACTGAGAAGGATACATATTAGCCTTATCTTCTAGTCCAACTAAAGAAAGTAATTCCTTAACCTTTTTATTGATTTCTTCTTTTTTTAAGCCTTGATATTTTAAAGGGTAAGCAATGTTTTGTTGTACAGTTCGAGATGCAAATAAGTTAAACTGCTGAAAAATCATTCCTATTTTCTTTCTTTCTATGCGTAACTGCTTTTCTGATAAAGCAGTAAGTTCTGTATCCCCTAAAAATACTTTTCCTGCTGTAGGTCTTTCCAATAAGTTTATACATCTAACTAAAGTTGATTTACCAGCACCTGAGAATCCAATGATTCCACATATCTTTCCTTTTTCTATTTTTAAATTTACGTTCTTTAATGCTTCAACTTTTTCTCCACTTATTTCATAAGTTTTACTAAGGTCTTGAAACGTAATCATTTTAAACACTCCTTGTCGTAATCAATATTTCACAATAAAAATAGCTTTGCCTCTCTGTACTTCCTTTTTATTATGATAGAAAATATAGCTATATTTTCTATCCAATAAAAAAAGCAGATACACATTTTTATGCGCATCTGCAAACTATTACATATTGAAAAATATATTAGTCTCCAGTAATTTTTTGCGCACTTAATACAGCCATTGACATCTGCATCTGCATGGTGTTATAGCTACACATTATTGCGTTATTCATTTTAATCTTTGTATTATTTTCAGTACGCATTAGATTACTCCTTTCAATCAATATTTTGTCGTTCTGACAATATTAATAATATCATATATAAAAAATATGTGTTAATACTTGAAACTGATATCTTGTTATAGGCTAAACTTATAACACAAGCTCTTTATATTTTATTAATTCGTCAATGTATTTTTTACCTTCTACACTTAAAGGAAGCCTTTTATGTTTAATATAGCCTATACGCATTACCTCTTCAGACTCTAACTTAACTGCTTGATAATCACTGCCGTTCAAGTCTTCACATATAATTCCCGAACAAAGTGTATATCCATTTAGTCCTACCATAAGGTTCAGCATAGTTGCTCTATCGTTTGCCTTAATTATTCTCTTATACACATAAGTACTTAAAACCTCTTCAGCAAAATAAAATGAATTATTATTACCCTGCTCAAAAGATAAACAAGGGTATTCTTCTAATTCTTCCATTTTAATTATCTTCTTATTTGCTAATGGATGTCCCTTCCATAAATAAACATAAGTATTACAAGAAAATAGTTCTATAAATTCTAGGGAGTTTTCATTTAGAATTTTAGTAATGACCTTTTCATTAAATTCATCTAAGTATAATATACCTAAGTCACTTTTAAACTCTTTTACATCAGTAATTACTTCATATGTTTTAGTTTCATGGACTGCAAATTCATACTCATCCATTCCTATCTGCTTAACCATCTCTATAAAAGCTTTTACTGCAAATGAATAGTGCTGAGTAGAAACGCTAAAATATTTTTTTCTTACCTTCTTTTCTATATATTGTTCTTCCATTAGGTTAAACTGCTCTACTACCTGCCTTGCATAACCTAAGAATTCGCTTCCTTCAGGAGTTATAGTAATACCTCTATTGGTACGTGTAAAAATCTCTATGCCTATTTCATTTTCAAGCTCTTTTATAGTTCCTGACAAACTTGGCTGTGAAATAAATAAAGCTTTAGCTGCAAGGTTTATAGATCCTTTATCTGCTATTTCTATTGCATATTTCATTTGTTGAAGTGTCATCATAAATATTACCTTTCCTAGCTTAAGTCTTTAAAAGATTTTCACCATTCTCTTTGTTTTTCTCCATCTGCTTTAAGACATCATACAAAACTTCTAATCGCTGCTCTATAGAATCTAAAAATAAGAATTCTTCCTCACTATGATATTTTCCCCCACATGGGCCACAACCACAAATGGTTGGTATCTCTAAGCAAGAAATATTGTTAGCATCAGAAGCCCCTCCTGTTTCAGTCCATGTAACTGGTATACCTAGTTTTTTACCACTTTTTTCTACCATTTCAATTAAAGCTTCAGCTTTCTTATTTAAAATCATTGGCAAGAAAGAACTTAAATATACACTCTTGACTGTTACTCCTTCAACAAATTCCTTATCACTAAGCTTTTTAACCTCTTCTTTTATATGTAAAAAATCTTCGGCATTTTTAAATCTCAAATCAATTAAACATTCTGCTCTATCAGGAACTACATTTGAAGCTGTTCCTCCACTTACTACGCCTGTGTTTACAGATATGCCTTTAGTATAGTCATTTAACTTGTTCAATTCAATCAACCAATTTGCCATAGCTATAACGGCACTAGCACCTTTTTCTGGTTCAACTCCTGCATGAGCAGCTTTTCCTTCAAATGTAAGCTTAAGATCTGCACATCCTTTTCTGTTCTTTACAAATGAGCCATTTTCTCTGCCTGCCTCCATAACAAAACAACATTTACTTCTCTTTCCAATTGATTGAAGCCATGAAACAGAATTTGGAGAACCAATCTCCTCATCACCATTAAAAGCAACAGTTATAGAAAGTTTAGTTTTATCTTTATTTAACTGTTCACATAAGTAATAAATAGACAGTAACCCAGACTTCATATCTGCTACACCAGGTCCATAAGCTTTCTTTTCATCTCTTGTAAAAGCTCGTTTTTCAGCTGTTCCTTTTGGAAAAACTGTATCCATATGTCCAACAAAGAGTACGTCTATTTCTTCGTTATGATGATTACTAATTTCCATACATGTATTTGCTGTATCATCTTTTTGATAAAGTTTAATATTCCACCCCAGTTTATTAAATTTATCATTCATAAAATTTACTACGTTTAAAATACCTTCTTTATCATAACTATTGCTATCAATGTTCACCAGTTGTTCTAAATCCAATATATATTCTTTTATATTCCATATTGTTTTCATATATTAACTCCTAAGATATCCATTTACACAATTTATTTATCTATTTCTATTGAAAACTCTTCCTTTTCCATGCCTATATATTTCTTTGATTCTACCAGCCTTTTTTCAAATTTAACAATCTCTTTTTCAAGCTTTCTTTTTGAGTAGGTTTTATACATATTTAAAAAGAAATCATATCTATATTTAAGAGATTCACGCTTTGGTAAAAACTGTATTTCTTTCCCATCTATATAGTTACCTTGTAACTCATTTCTGCAAATTTCATCGTCCATTACTGCTATATATAAGCAAGCTTCTGTATATTTTTCAAGTGACATCTTAGGAATGAACTTATAATAAGCATATCCTATACCTGCAATTATACTGCCCACACCTACTGCCAATGATATGTTTTTTGAATTATTTTTCTCCATTGTCTTCTACCTCTTTTTCTAGGCAAACAAGTTGTACATTCTCAATTCCATTAAAAGAACAAGAAACTATCCCCGGCTCTTTATATCCTATTTTTTTATAAAACTTTCTAGCTACTAAATTTTTAGCATTTGTATCCATGCGTAAATATTTAATCCCTAACTTTACTGACAATTGTTCATAAAAGTTAACAAACATTTTTCCATATCCCTTTTGAGACCTTTCTGGATCAACCACAAGAGTATGCAAAACCATTATTTCATCATCTGTTGCTTTAAATTCCCAATTGCAATTCTTATACTCTGGAACCTGTTCTTGATTAATAATTGCTGCCGCTACTATACAGTTGTTATCTTCTAGCACATATAATTCATCTTTATCTAAAGCTCTTTGTGCAGTACTTTCTACAGGATATACTCCCCTTTTCCACCCAACACATAGAACCTGCTCTTCTTCTTTTGTTATAATGGCATCATAAATTTTTACAACGCCTTTTATATCGTCTTTTGTTGCTTTGCGTATCATGTAATTCCCTTCCTCATTGATTCTTTTTAAAGGTTAAATATAATAATTTTGTATATCTTATTTAATCAATTGTTTTTTCAGCCAGTTTCTGTAAATGCTCAAATCCTCTTCTGTGTGGAAATAGTGTTCTGCATTTTCTGCTATTTCTAAATTGCTGCTATATGCTGCTACAAAATCTTTTAGTACCTCATATTCACAAAGATTATCTTTCTTTCCATATAAAATTGATGTTGGACTACCCCATTTACTAATAGGATTTTTATTCACATATTGATAATAATCCCAATATAAAGTCTGCCCTATTGAAGTCTCTATTTCTTGTTCTTCTTTTAACCTTTCCTCTGTAATATTCAGCCATTTCATCATATTAGTAATAATTCTCTTCATATCTACAACGGGCGATAAAAATAAGCTTTGCTTCAAATTTTCCTCTTTATATGCCAGTAAGCCAAAATATGCTCCCATACTATTTGCGAATAAACTAATACTATCAGCTTGAGCCCTAGCATATTCCATTATTTTTTCTAAATCGCTAACACAATTTTGAACCTTACAAAGTGTCTCTTCTTCTTTTCTATCACCATGTTCAGGTAGATCAAAGCTGAGCACCTGATAACCTAGGGGAATAGCTTCTTCTGCAAGAATAGAAATAGGCACATCTGATTTAGATGACATATTTCCATGTACTGCAATAAAAAGTTTTGAGCCCTTTTCTCCCCACAAAATTGCTGGTATATTATCAATTAATATATTTTCTTTAATCATTTTTGCCCCCATATTCTCTGTCAACTAACATGAAGTTCTACATTCTCATATTGTTGTTTTTCGTTTTTATATATTAGTATAAAGCTTAAAATGCTTGTAACAGCTTCTGTTACAGGAGCCACAAGCCATACACCTATCATGCCAAAAAATGTCGGCAATGTAAAGATGCATATTAACAATACCACTAAACCTCTAGATAAAGAAATAACCCCTGACTCTTTTGCTTTCCCAATAGATGTAAAGTAAAAGGAGTTTATAACATTATAACCTAAAAATAGAAATGAAAAAATAAAAATGCGAAGACCGGAGTTAATAAGTGCTTTTACAGCTCCACTATTTACAAAAATACCACTATACCAATTGGAACCAATAAACATAATACTTATAACAACTACTGCTGATAAAAACACAAATAAATTTGTCTTTTTTCTAATATTTTTGCTTAATTCAATTTCTTTTGCGCCATAAGAAAAACTAATTAAAGGACTAGCCCCTTGCCCAAATCCAATTATAACCATACTATATAAATATGCTACATAACCTACTACAGTAAATGCAGCAACCCCAGTGACACCCGTAGTTTTTAATATAACCCAATTATAAGCAAACATAGAAATACTCATAGACAGTTGTCCGATAAATTCTGAACTGCCATTTAAAATAGTAGATTTTAATACTTTTTTTGAGAATTTAAATTTTCTAAATTTATATACATCTGATTTTTTAACAAAGAAACTAATCATGAAAAACATTCCTATATTAAGTGATATCAATGAAGCAAAAGCAATTCCATTTATTCCAAAGTTAAACCACGCTATAAATAAATAATCTAAAACTATATTACAAGCTACTGTTAATATATTTATCATCATAAAAAATTGGGGCTTGCCTTCACCTCTGATAAACATGCCAAAAGTAGAATTCACTACCATAATGGGATATGAGAATATCATAATAGAATAATATTTATAAAAACAATTAGCAACCTGTACATCCATACCTATTACACTCATAATATTTCTAAGA
>DAMCXN010000035.1:0-4281 GCA_032096995.1 Aminipila sp. | reverse complement strand
CAAATAAGGTCAGCAATAGCGAAACTATTATACTAGAAACAATTGTTTGATTAAAAACCTCATTACTTTTGTTTATATTTTTTGCACCCAATTCCATTCCTGCTATGGCAATACCTCCCACAGCAATCATAAGCCCTACCGCTAAATACACATATAATATAGGCAAACCTAGATTTACAGCTGCTATACCTTCCTTTCCAACATAATTCCCAATAAAATATCCATCTACTATGGTAATAAGAGAAGTTAACACCATTGCAATAATAGAAGGAATAGAGAATTGTAAAATCATTTGTACCGTTTTTGTTTTCATACTTTCTAAATTCATAAAAAATAGACTCCTTTCAAATTGAACTATATCTAAATGACTGTTCAATTATAGCAATGAGTCTAATTTTATACTTCTGAATTATTGCCCTATTTAATTGGAATACATAAATCTATTACAAAATGTTCACAATTCTTATCAATATTCCTATAAATCTCAAAACCATACCTTTCATCTATATGGTATCCACTATTTGGTAGCCAAATATTGAAGATTCCCTGAAAAGAAAAAAATATTTCTTGTATTAACCCATCAAATCGGTATACCGCATATTTTCCCCCTTGTATTTTCGTAACATTATCTAGGTCACAATCTTTATCAACTGTCATACATAAATCATACAAACATTGATCTACTCTTGTTATAGAAGGATCGTCATAAGTTCTTTCAATCAAAAGTGTATCTTCCTTATAATAATATTTATACTTTTCTTTGAATTCACACCACTTTTCACTCAATTGAATATAGTTTCCTATATTTCTTTCATATATTACAAGGAAATCCTTTAATCCTTTAATTATAATTTGTTTATTATAATCCTCAAATGATTTGAATTTTGTAAACTTATCCGTAAAAATAGGATGAACTACACTAGAAATATCTATTTCCTTTCGAAATTGTGCTGGAGATATCTTATGACATTTTCTAAAGGCTGAACTATAATTTGATGGACTGTATCCATAATCAAATCCAATATCAGTAATTGATTTTTCCTTTTCAATCTTAAGTCTTAAAGCACTTTGTTCCAACTTTAATCTTTTTATAAATGCGTAAATACTTTCCCCAGTTTCAGCTTTAAATACTCTACTAAAATAGTACTTAGAGAAATGACAGTAATCAGCAACGTCTTCTATGGATATATCTTCATCTAAATGTTGCATTATATAATCAATGCTTTTATTTACTAGTTCCTTTGTAATCATGATATAAACTCCATTTGTTTTTCTATTATTCTATAAGTCATAACAATTGTATATGGTTTCCAATAAACATACAATCAAGAAGTCGTCTTTTTCCTAACTGGATTTTTACTGCTTTGTAACCACATTTAATTCCAAAACATTTATTATTTATAGAAAAGAAAGGGGAAAATATAAATGAATAACTCTGTCCAAAATCTTGTTGTAGGCGAAAAAACAAAAGTTCCTATTGCTGACGGAAAGTACGTGACGGCAATTAATTTTGATAATGCTGCAACTACACCACCATTCGTTTCAGTTTTAAAAAAGATTAATGAATTTTCACCATGGTATTCTTCAGTACATAGAGGTGGAGGCTTTAAATCCAAAGTTTCTTCAGAAATTTATGATAGTACAAGATGTTTAATACAAGATTTTGTTAATTCCGACAGGGATAATGATGTAGTCATATTTACCAAAAATGCTACTGAAGCAATTAACCTCCTTTCTTATGTATTATCACAACAATCAGAAGAAAAAAACGTTGTGTTGTCAACTTGGATGGAACATGCTTCTAACGACCTGCCTTGGAGAAGTAATTTTATTGTAGATTATGTTGAAACTGACACCTCAGGAAGATTGTCTATACTAGATTTAGAAAGAAAGCTTATAAAGCATAAAGGTAAAGTAAAACTTGTAACTGTAACAGGAGCTGCAAATGTCACAGGCTATCTTAATGAAATACATGAAATAGCGTCTATTGCACATGCCTATGGTTCTAAAATCATGGTAGATGGAGCTCAATTAGTACCTCATGCAAAGCTGGACATGATGCCACCAAGTACTCCTGAACATATTGACTACTTGGCCTTTTCAGCTCATAAAATGTATGCTCCTTTTGGAACTGGAGTACTAATTGGTCCAAAAGAAGAATTTAAAAAAAGCCAACCGCTTTTACAAGGTGGGAGTACATTTCGACTATATACTCATAATCAAATACAGTGGCTTTCCCCTCCTGAAAAATGTGAAGCAGGGACACCAAATGTTATGGGAGTAGTAGCTTTAAATGAATCTATCAAAACCTTTAATAATTTAGGAATGGATAAAGTATTTAATTATGAAAAAGAATTATACGATTATGCTATAGTACGCATGAAACAAATTCCTGATATAGAGTTTTACAGTGATTCAAGTAAAGATGATACAATAAGCATTATTCCTTTTAATATGAGAGATATTCCTCATCAATTAATGTCTATGATTCTTGCACAAGAAGCAGGCATTTCTGTCAGAAATGGTTTTTTCTGCGCTCATCCGTATTGCGAACAACTTCTAGGTCTATCTGAATCTGATATGGAATATTATTTTATTAATACAAACGTACCTCTACCTGGAATGGTACGAGTTAGTTTTGGTATATATAATACATTTGATGAAATAGATAAATTTATTAATACACTTTACTTAATCTCTAATAATAAAGAATATTATATTGGTAAATATTCAATCAATAATATTTGTTAAGAAATTTAAAATTGTAAAACAAATTATTTAATAGTATTTAAAAAACTCGAGTTTATATTTTAAACTCGAGTTTTTATTACATTTAACTTAAATATAAATATTAAGCTTTTACATTTGTTTTTGGAAGAATTGTTTCAACTTCTGCATGTGGTCTTGGAATTACATGTACTGAAAGTAATTCTCCAACCCTCTGTGCAGCAGCAGCTCCAGCATCTGTAGCAGCCTTAACAGCTCCAACATCTCCTCTTACCATTACAGTAACAAGTCCGCCACCTACAAATTCTTTACCAATTAAAGTTACATTTGCTGCTTTTACCATAGCATCTGCTGCTTCAATTGATCCAACTAAGCCCTTTGTTTCAATCATACCTAATGCATCATATTTCATTTTAAAATCCTCCCAAAATTAGTATTATCTATATAATAACATTTAAAAATATTATTTTTAACTAGTTAGATCCTTTCATAGTATTTACTATTTGATTAACTAGACTCATTAAGTCTTGCTGATTTAATTCATGTTCTGCTATTTGTGCCTGTGTTGTATAAGTATTACCACCTATAAGCTCTGGATGATTAAATGTAGGATCATCAGCAGCTAAAGTTGCGCATTCCTTTAATCCATAAGCTACTCTCTTGATGTTTACTAAGTGCATTGGAGTTACATTTTCTGAAGTTGCACTTCCACCCCAAGTACCGCAGCCTAATGTAAATGCAGGCATTAATCCTGTACTTGCACCAGTACCACCCATTGTACCTCCAGTATTAACTAAGATACGTGATGCTGGTTTAGCAGCAAACTTCATTACGATATCTCTATCTTCAGTGTGTAAACTCATTGTATGTCCAATACCATTCTGAAGTAATGCAATACTTAATTCACATGCTTCATGCCAGTCTTTAACTGTATAGAAAGCAAGAACGGTTGTAAGCTTTTCGTATGATAAAGGATATCCATCTCCAACTCCACCTTGTTCACCAATTAGAACTCTTGTGCCAGCTGGGATTGAAACTCCTGCTGCTTCTGCAATTACATCAGCAGCTCTACCAACAAATTTAGCATTCATGCTATGTCCATTCTTAAATAAAAGTCTACAAACTTTTGCTGTTTCTTCTGCTGTCATGAAGTAGCCGCCTTGCTTTTTAAATTCAGCAACAACTACATCATGATTGCATTCTTCACAGATAATTGACTGTTCTGAAGCACAGATTGTACCATTATCAAAAGTCTTACTAGCCATGATATTTGTTACAGCCTTCTTTCAATGTATGCAGGTGAGTTACCAGCACCTACTCCAAGTGCCGGCTTACCAGCGCTATATGCTGCCTTAACCATTCCTGGACCACCAGTTGCTATAATTATAGAAACTTCTTTTGCATGCATTAATTCATTAGTTGCTGCCATTGAAGGCATTGTGATGCATCCAATACAGTTTTCAGGAGCACCTGCTTCTACTGCTGCTTTATAAATTATTTCTGCGGCCTTCATTGTGCACTTTGCAGCTGCAGGATGTGGTGAGAATACAATCG
>DAMCXN010000034.1:17150-32025 GCA_032096995.1 Aminipila sp. | reverse complement strand
TACTTTAAAATTTTTAGATTTTTCTATTGACTATTCATAGTTGGTCTCCTTTATAAATACTAAATTATTCCTTATAACTTCGTTGCTAACCTATAATGACTTAAGAGAATTATCTATATTTAAAAGAAAGTCATCTTTAAACTCTATATCACTATTTAGCCATAAAGAATTTTCAATCTTAAATTTATTTATTTCATTATCCGCATAAAGGCTTTTATACATTTCACTACATTTAGTAGCCACTTCTTCAGAAGTTGAGGATCCTAACACTTCTAAAATTTGTTGTTGAGTTTCCCCTTTTGCCCCTGTTTCTAATAAGGCAAGAGCATAATAAAGAGATAAGGGAGAGTAATTAAAATTTTCCGACCTATCTTTTAAAACTTCCTGGGCTATATCATAATTAATATAAGTATCTTTTGAAATTTCCTGAGTTTTATCATTATATCTAGATAATTTTATTATTGTATCTGAAGTGTAGATATCTACTATACCGTCAACTGTAATGTCAGCTTCTCCGTAACTTTCATGTTTTATCAAAAGACCATTCTTATCAATCCAATAAATCTCCTTTTGTACAATTACATTGTAATTTTCTTCTGGTCTGTGTGCAATTTCTTTTAGATATTTTGCATAAGCATCATTTGATGTTAATGTGTATTTGGTTAAGGTTCCCTCTTGCTCTTTTGTAATGTCAGCAATATATTTAACATCACCAAGTATTTCATAATGCTCTGCCATCATTCTTAAAATTCCGTTTGGCTCATAATAATCTTGTTTATTTCCGCTAACCTCATACCAATGATAGATTTTCAATTTTTTTTCTGATTCATCACTTGAAAATGTATGAAACAATTTACCCCCTACTTGTTTTGTTGCATTATATTGATATTCGCCAGTTTCGGTATTTAAAGACTCCATTTTTTCTATGTAATCATAACCTTTTCTTTTTAAAATAAAAGTAGTGATTGCAGTACCTGTAGTTCCCATACTAACAAAGTCTTTAACAGCATGATTTTCTGAATCCATAAAAGAAGTTGTTTTTAATACACCATTTTTTAATTTTGAGAATTTATCAATTCCTTTGTTTATTTCTTTCAAATTGTTTTCAACGTTATCTGTTTCTTGATCTTGTGCTCCGCAGCTAATACATACAATTAAACATAGAACTAACGCATAAACTACAAATAATTTCTTATTCACTAAAGTCTACTCCCTCCTATTTGCCACACCTTTTTCTATCAATATATTTTTTCTGTAAAAAAGCTTAATTACTCCCGAAAATGCAGCAGCTCCACCTAATAAACATAAAAAGTCTGCTGAATTGTAATATTTTAATGCTGCTAGTATGACTAGTGTTAAAGATATAAAATATACTAAAATATTTAATAGCCTTCTATGCTTATTTTTTAAATATGTATATGAATCTAGAAATCCCCATGTTAGAAATAAGAAGTATGCAATTGTAATATACCAGTGATTATAATTTACGATGTTTTCATTTAATCCAATTTTAGACATTAGCTTATTTATTGAAGCCATATTTATTTGTGTAAAATGATTCAAAATCAAAAAATAAATTACTCCCAATACATATACACAAATTTTTATCCATTTCATGCTTTCGTCATACACAAAGTTTATAAAAATTCTCTTCATACTTTACCTTTCTACTAAATATTAATCTAGTCTTTCTTCTAATGTAGGAAGCTTATCTATATCATACATTACACTTTTAATAGATTTCTTCAACACTTTTTGCACCAAATGTTGTCTGCTTGACATAAAATGTGGATTTATACCTGACATGATATAAAACTTTACATTAATGATTGAAAAAAACTATAAAAAATGTTATTCTACTAAAGAAAATTTTTAAGACAAAAAGCAACTATAAAGTTAATTTATGTAGATAATATATAAGAGCTTATTAAATATAAGCTCTTTTTTAATCTGCTAGGAAATCGCTCTATATTTTTTCTAGTAAATTAAAAAGAAGGAAGGTAAATATTATGATAAAAGTCGAAAACTTATCTTACTCATTTCCTCAAAAGGATTTATACAATAATATTTCGTTCACATTAGAAGATGGACAACACTGCGCTTTTATAGGCACAAGCGGCTCGGGTAAAACTACCTTGATAGATATACTCATGGTTCCTGACGAATATATGTTCGATGGCACTTTAGAAAAAAGCCCTGACTGTAGAATCGGATATGTGAGTCAATTCTATAAAAGAGACAAATCAGAAAGTATTACTGTTTTTGAATACCTAGCAGAAAAGTTTACAAAACTTCAAAATGAAATGGAATCTATTTGCACTGAAATGGAAACCTCTTCAGATATTGATTTATTGATGGAAAAATACCAACAAAGCTTAGATGCCTTTGATGCAATTGGTGGAAATGATTTTGAAAGTAATATTAATAAAAAACTAAACCTAGCAAACTTAAGTAAGCATAAAGATTTAATGCTATCTGAGCTTAGTGGCGGAGAATTTAAACTCTTACAAATTATAAAAGAAATGCTAACTAATCCTAACCTACTTGTTATGGATGAACCAGATGTATTTTTAGATTTTGAAAAGCTTACTTCCCTTAAAAATTTAATCAATTCTCATAAAGGAATCCTCTTGGTTATTACCCATAATAGATATTTATTAAATCATTGCTTTAATAAAATAATACACCTTGAAAATATGGAACTTCAAGAATTTGAAGGAAACTATATGGATTATAACCTTTCATTGTTAAAGAGTAAAATTGAATTGCAGGAACTTTCTATTGCTGATACTGAAGAAATCGAAAGAAATGAGTATTTAATAGAAAAACTTAGATCCATAGCAACTAGCAACTCTGAATCCTCAAGAGGAAGAGCTTTAAATGCTAGAGTTAAAATTCAAGAAAGATTAAAAGAACGTAGAATTAAAGAACCATTTGTAGATATTAAAATACCTAATATAAGTTTACACACAAACAACGAAATAGATGAAACCATTGCTTTACAAGTTAATGATTATAGCGTTAAATTTGATGATGTTATTTTAGAAAATGTTAACTTCGAGATAAGCTCTACTGATAAAGTTGCCATTATAGGTTTGAACGGTACAGGAAAAACAACTTTAATAAGAGATATATTTAAAAACAACCACCCTTCTATTGATATAAATGAAGAGGTTGAGGTTGCTTACTTATCTCAAATTCAAGATGAGATGTTAAATGATGAAAATACTGTAACTGAAGAATTTTTAGAAGTTGGGTTTGAAACTTATAATGAAATCAACTCTTATCTTTCAGGCTATGGCTTTGACGAAAAAATAGCTAATCAAAAGATAAGTTCTTTATCAGGTGGAGAAAAAAATATACTTCAATTAGCAAAAGTTTCTACTAGTAACGCAAACCTTTTGCTTCTTGATGAGCCTACAAGTTATTTAGATACTTATTCACAAATAGCTCTTGAAAATGCCATTGAAAAGTATAATGGTGCTATAATCATGATTTCACATGATTTTTATACTATTGTAAACTGTATGGATTATGTTTTGATTATCGAAGATAAAACTATTAGAAAAATGAGTATGCGTAAATTTAGAAAGATGATTTATGATAAACACTTTGATAAAGACTATCTAGAAATCGAGAAAAAGAAAAAAGAGATAGAGACAAGTATAGAGCTAGCTTTAAAAAATACAGATTTTATACTAGCAAAAGCCTTATCTGAAGATCTAGAAGATCTTATTAAATAAGTTTAGCATCTTTATTTTGGTTGATATAAAAAAGACATAGGCTTAATCCTGTTTTATGATTATCACTATTGAAATCATAGAAAGATTTACCTATGTCTTATTTTTATGCACTTAACTAGTCAAACTAATATTTTTCTTTAAATTAATATATATCAGAAAACTCAATTTCATATTTTTCTATATTATCATTTCCTCTTAAATTATATTTATCATCATCTAAACTAATTAAAGGTATCTTAATTACAAATTCACTGCCCTTACCCAATTCACTGTTAACTGTTACAGTTCCTCCATGCATTTCTGTAAAAGATTTTACTAAAGATAGTCCAATACCACTTCCCTCATTTAATCTGGCTAAGGAATTATTTACTTGATGGAACCTATCAAAAATTAAATCTATATTCTCTTTTGGTATTCCCATACCTGTATCTTTTACTGATATAATGATATATTTACCTTCTCTTTTAATCCTGGCTATTATTTCTCCATCAGCAGGAGTAAATTTAATAGCATTGGAAAGTAGGTTTAATAAAATTCTTTCCATTTTATCAGGATCTATCGCTGCGATTATTTCATTTTCATTGCTAACAAACTCAAGAAAAATATCTTTGTCTTCAGCATATTCATATACTGACATAACTATTTCTGAAACAACCTTAACTATATTTACATTTTTTAAATTTAGTTGCATATAGCCAGCTTCAATTCTACTTATATCAATAAGGTTGTTTACCAATCGTAATAATCGATAGCAATTCTGTTTCATTATTTTTATATATTTAAGATGCTTTTCTTCATTTACACTACACTCCAGATTCATTTCAAATAATTGAATTGTACTTAAAATTAAAGTAATAGGTGTTCTAAATTCATGACTAATATTTGCAACAAACACATTTATAGCAGAATTAGTCGCGTCAGATTTCTTTAATTTTTCAATTGTTTCCTCTAGTTGTTCATTCTTTATTACTAACTGCTGCTGAAAACTATTTATATCTTGTGCCATTTCTACAAAAGAAGTAGAAAGTTGTCCTATTTCATCATTGGAAGTTACTTCAACATCAACATCAAAATTTCCTCTTGCAATTTCCGTTGCAGCCTTCGCAACATTTTGAATTGGATTAAGCATCTTTTTTAGAACTATGAGTATGGTAGTAACAATAAGTATAAGCGCTATTACGCATAATACTATTAACCAGAAAGTAGTAGTAAGTATGGCTTGATTCATATCATTAGTATTGACAGCTGTTAAAGACCACCAATTAGTATTTGCAGCTTTAATTGGATTAAAGAAACAAGTAACACTTCTTCCATCTTCACGAGTAGTTTCAAGAGAGAAGCCCTTTCCTTTTTTAAAGGATTTTTGTATATAATTCATATCTTCTTTATTCGTGTAAAAGTCAGATATATTTTTACCTATAGTATCTATATCTTCACTGTCATAGACAATAATGCCATCTTGATTATAAACAGCAGAATACATACTAGGGTAACGTTCGTTTAATGTATCTATTTTTGAAAAATTCGACACATTAAAATCTGTCATGATTACGCCTTTAACTTCTCCTTTATAGATTATTGGTAAAGCTGCTGTAACCATTTCAATCCCCTTGTATTCAAAGGGAGCTGTAAAAACCATTTCTTTCTTTTCTCGTGCGTCTTTATAATATATCTCCTTTGAATAAAAAGAATACTCCCCAAAAGGCCGTATATGCCCCTCTTCATCATCTTCTGCTATATAAAAAGCATAGCTTTCAATGTTTTTATCAAATTTGTAAGGTTCAAACATCACTCCAACACCAATAACATCAGGATTGTTCTTTACTGCATTTCTTGCGCTTCTAGTTATATATTTTTCTGTTTCAAAATCTAAACTACTAATTGGAGTGTTATAAATAATGCTATTGCGTTTGCCAATGTCCTCTGGGTAAAAATTATCTTCTAGCTCTACCTTATCAATATAACTCTCTATGCTCTTTGAAGTTAATTCAGTAGCATCTAGAACTTCTTGTACTTGCAAGCTATTTGATTTTGAGATACTAGCGAATTCTCCCTCTATACTTGTTTTTAAAGCTTGTCCCGTATAAATAATTGTGAAGCTTATAAAAATAATCATTATAATTATTAACATAACTGAAATAATTACAGATGTTTTTACATACAGATTCATGTTTTTAAATATGCTCATCTAATTCCTTTCTAAAACTTAAGATTTTTGCGCGTTTTATAGCATATTTTACTATCATTTTTGCTATATTACAACATATTATACATGATACTGATGTATTGATTTTTTAACATTTAATATACTTTTTAATATTTTGTTTTATTTCGTCCTTCGGCCTTAGCCTCATACAGTTTTTTATCTGCTTGAGAAATTGCTTCTGACATGAAGCCTTTTCTATATATTGATAAACCAGCAGAAAATGTACAGTTAATATTTTCTCTTTTTATATTGAAATTTCTTCTAAAAGATTCTATCCTATCATAAGCTTGTTCTAGATTTAGGCTCTCAAAATATAAAGCAAATTCTTCTCCCCCATACCTACAAACCTTTTGTTGTCTAAAAGAATCTTTGAAAATTTCCCCAAATTTTTTCAAAACTATATCACCTTCATCATGTCCATATGTATCATTTATTAATTTAAAGTTGTCAATATCTATGATTGCAAAGACTCCGTCATTTTTACTTAATCTAAAGTCCTTCATAAAGCATCTTCTATTATATAAACCTGTTAAAGAATCTTCTGTTGCTAAAATCTCAAGTTGTTTCTTGGCAAGCTCCGATTCGGTGATATCAGTTACAACATATATAGTTCCCCTTTTATTTTCAGCATCTATCACTTTAAATTGATAAATGCTTTCATTGAATTCTAAAATTAGTTTCTCACAATTAAAGGAACCATCTTTAATTTCTTTAATTAAGCTAAAATCTTCTCCCATTTTTAAATTAGATAAGGACGAGAAAAAAGTTTTAGAAGCACTATTAAAATTAATTAAATTTCCATTATTGTCTACAACTATAACAGCTTCATCAATTGCATTAAAAACCATATCTGTTGTTATTGGTATAAGAAAAAAAGTATCAAATTTAAACAACCCAAAAACAATAAATAAACTAATAAATAAAAATGAGAATGGTGTATAATCAAGATTTGTAG
The DNA here is from genome assembly GCA_032096995.1 of Aminipila sp. Lineage (GTDB taxonomy): Bacteria > Bacillota > Clostridia > Peptostreptococcales > Anaerovoracaceae > Aminipila. Next base: position 25,121 of record DAMCXN010000034.1, on the reverse strand, counting down.
GAAGTAAGTTCAATATGTATATGATAAAAGTAAACATAGGTATTGTTACTCCAATAAGCATACATGTTACCCTTTTTCTATAAATACCTTTTGAATTCTTTTGACTTAATACAAAGACAGTTACCCCATAACAAATAGATAAGAACAATAGACACGAATGTACTAAATACCAAATTCCCTTTTCTGAATCTAAAACATTAAAGCCAAGAGAAGTGTCAATATTCATAGAGCTGTAATATAAATAATGATAATTATTTGTATTGACAAGAATTAAAGTACCTAAGTTCATTATAAGGGTAAAAGTCAATATCCATTTATCTGCAAATTTCTTTTCATCTGCATATGTTCTTGTAAACCATATAAATAAAAAAGGATAAAAGGCTGCTCCTATATATTCAAATCTAATACAAAAGTACATGCTTTCAAGATTATTACACAATAACTCAAAAGCATAACCAATAGAATGAAAGGCCATGGCTACCATAACAAGTGAAAAAGGTAAAGCTCCTGAAACTTTATTTCTTTTAAAACCATATATGGATAAATTAATAAGTAAAATAGCTGATAAAATTAATATAGTGCTCAATATTATGTTGTTCATTTTTTACTCCTAAAGTCAATTAAACTATATAACTTTATTATAAATCATTTATGTAAATTTACAACTTAGTAGCCTTTTATTAAATACGATTAAATAAATATCTAATACGTTAATTTTTAGTTTTTTGGTTTGAAACAAATTTATAATTGCCATCTTCTATTTTTAAAGTAAGAACTTTTTCTCCATCATTATAAAAAGTATCTTTATAATATAATCGAACTATATTTCCATCTCTTTCTCCTTTTGAAAAGTTAATAACATTTTCATAGTTGCTATCTCCATGAATATGATAATAAGCATCATACTTAAGAAGATAAACAAAATTTTCTAATCCAACTTTATTAGTATCCTCAAATCCTATACCCATATATTCTTTAAGTACTTTATCCATAGTGGAAGCACTAATTTTATTACATATGCATGGAAGATCATCAGGGCTACCCTCTATCTCAAGTTGTTCCATAACAGCCTGTATTTCAGTATCTGTTATTTTCTCATCCACATAACTATCAATAGTACTATAAAATAAATTAATATCCTCAGGCTTATCATAAACAGAACTCAAGAATTGGTTGCGAATATTAAAAACTTCACCATTAAAGAACAAATTACCATTAAAATATGCTAGTTCATCTTCATCTAAGATTCTTGGTTCATCATTATTCTCATATTCTTTTACATTTATAAACAAGCACTCATGTGATATTTTTGTATATTCCGAGATATCATCTTTATTTGAATTAAAGAAATAAAGCTTTTTATTACTTAAAACAACATAATTATTTTCCTCATTTTCATTATCATCGCTTTCACTTGATTTTAATAAAAATATATAATCTCCTTCTTTTTTATAAACTCCTTTTTCTAACATAATAAACTGTTTCCATCTATAATAAGTCTTTTTATCTTTCATAAAAGTAAAATATTCGGCATTATCATCAAGCTGTGAATCCCCATAAAGATAAGTTCCAGCTATATTTTTAAATTTATATTTTTCATTTATTTCTTTCATTAAAGTGGCATTAAAGAAGAATGATACTAACAACAAAATGATTAGTATAATGTATATGTAATGTTTACTTGCAAAAGCTTTTATTTTACTTATCCCCATTCTATTTACCTCCAAAGAATTAAGAAGTAGTATTATTACTTAGTAATCATTTCAACGATCTTAATAATTATAACTAAAAGTCCAGATGTAATAAGTGGTCCTACGGGAACCCCTCCTAGCAATGCAGCGCCCGCCACAGCTCCTATAATCATAGCTGGCATAACATCACTATGACCTTGGATTGTAAGATACCCTAAACCTTGTCCACTTAAATACGTCGTTATAAAAGAAAGTACTAAAGCTACTATACCTACCCATGAGGTAAATATGTTTTTTATATTTTCTGCCGTAATACTTCCATTTGCAATAGGTATCATAATGGCTGCCACAATAACTATAATGCCAAAAGTCGTTCCATTTTTCTCTATATATGGATACACATACCTGTCTATACCTACAAGCTTAATTATAATTAAAGCACTTGTAGCTATGGCTATTGAATTAGCTTTACCTAATATTGCAACAGCAAGAATTAACAATAAAATAATATTAGAACTCACAATAAATCATCTCCTAAAGTAATTTATTCTCTAAGCTCTAATAACGTACCATCATATATAGTTATCTTAACTTTTGTTTTTCTTAAATTTATTTTCTATATTTTAAGTATTTATATTTTCTATTTTATTTTTAATTATTTCAAATACTTTTTCAACTTCTGGTAATACATCTTGAATAAAGTTTATATAATCAATACTTAAAATTTCACCATGAATTCCTCTAGAAGAAATCTTAATTATTTCAAGCCATAAATCCGCAATTCGTTCGTTGATTATCTTTTTATGATTAAGGAATCTAACCATTTCATTCAAGTCTTGAGTTTTTTCTGCTGCAAGTTTATTACATATATCTATCAAATTTTGTTCTAAATATGATCTTACTTTAAATAAAAAGATATTCTCATCTGCAATTTCAAATTTGAGTGGGAATTTATATTCTTTCTTTTCTTTAAGTTGACTTTCTAAAGTCTCCTCTTTCCCAAAATTCCCCGCTTGTGAGGTTTTATAATTTAGTATATTCTGCATTTGTTTTAATTTCTCAATACTAGGTAAGAATTCGTTTCCAAAATTAAGAGTATTACTATTTGATAGTTTTAAATCCATACGGATTTCTTTTATTTCTTGACTTAATTCTTCTTTAGTTTTTTCTAATTCTTTTCTTAATTTTACTCCTACTAATTCAATTTCAGAGAATAAAGGAAACAATAGCAAAACTAACCATATAACAAATATCAAAGAATAAGCCGTAAAATCAGTTATTTTACCGCTAAGAATTACTTCCCTATTTGAGTAAATAAACATTGTAGTAGATATTAATAAAAACAAGTACCAATAGTTCTTTTTTAAGCTATCTTTTAAATACTTCATTTGCCAATTATTTCTCCTTTTAAATAATGGTGAAACAGATATCCAATCAGTTCCTAAAGTAACTTATTCTTTAATAACTGATAACATACCTATGACGTCATTATTACATTTTAAAATTTACAAATAGCTTAATTTATGTAGTAATAAAAAAATAGCCTGGATACTTCTATTAATGAAAGCATCCAAGCATCAATCATCCCAATAAATAAACTCGAACCCTTTTTCTCGTTCTACTTATCCCCGTCTTTTCGTTTATTTTTATCCTTAAAAATCTCTATTGTCCCAATACCTATATTTTAGCCACACAGTTATTAGTATATTACTAATTATTTACAATTCCAACATGAACCTTTCCAAGTTTTTTGACATATTCCGACAAATTATTACATATAGCCTCTAATATTTAATAATTATGATTTATCTTAAACTAAATTTTTAATTAGATTTACTTATAAATTTTGTAGAATTTCATGTTTTTTTGGAGAATCCTTTGTTTTTAGCCAATTTCACTTGAAATTTATCCCAATACGTATACACTAGTACTTACAGGGTTATTTAAATTTTGTTGTTGATCACCTGTTTTTCTGAAGTTAATTTTATAAGATTTATTCAAACCTTAACTTGAATATATTATAAGTTAAATTTAAGGAGGCTAAAAAATGAAAGAAACAGCAATTCTAAAAATTGAGAAAAAAAATCATAGTGGCAGCAGTGCAAATAAGAAATTAAGAAAAAATGGCTATCTACCAGGAAATATCTATGGTAAAGGAATGGAATCTATTCCTGTTATTGTTAACAGAAGTGAACTTATTAAAAAGATTAACACTTTTGGAAGAAATTCTATTTTTAAATTGGAAGCAGATGATGAAAAATCTTTTAATGTTTTAATCAAAGAAATCCAAACTTCCCCAATTGAAGGAGAATTACATGTAGATTTTCAACAAGTTTCTCTTAAAGAAGAGGTAAAGGCCGATGTAATGATTAAAATTATAGGTAAAGAACTTATTGAAACTCAAAAGCTAATTTTATCACATCAATTAGATACACTTATAGTGAAAGGCTTACCTCAAGACATTCCAGATTCAATCGAAGTTGATGTGTCAACTTTAAAGGTTGGAGATGTTGTAACAGTTGGTGATATTAACCTACCAGAAGGAATTATTTGTGAAAATGATTCTGAACATATAGTAGTTTCTATCAGTCCATCAAAACTAAAAGTAACTGAAACTATTGATTAAAATAATAATTAAAATAATCCTGAAAAATTAGGGCGATCTAAAAAAGTGATTTAACATAATCATTTACAACAAAAGCCGGCTTTATAGCCGGCTTATTTTTTTGTAAAAAAGCATTTAACTTTTAATTATATTTTAATCCCCTTTTAAAATAAACATTTGTTCTTATGCGTATGAAATTCTCTACATGTACTTATATCAATTCGAATAATCTGGTATAAGTATTTTTTGACCAGGATATATTTTATCTGCGCTAATATCATTCAACTGACAAATATCATAAACGATCTTTCTCACATCTATATTGCTTGGACCATATTCACATGCAATGTTCCAAAGTGAATCCCCTGCTTCTATCTCGATTTCCATAGGAGTATATTTTGTTAAGCTGCTAGCATCCTCTAATCCTAAAAAACTATTTGCCATAAATACAAGTACAATAAGCATAACTGTAATGGATGTAATAAATCTAAATTTTGATTTAATTCTATATGACTTTCTTTTGTTTTTCATGATATGTTCCTCCCTAACTCTAAAAGAACTTCTGTTCGTAATATTATATTATACGAATATTTGTTCTTTGTCAACTTCTTTTGTAAACATTTGTTCTTTTTATTTGCAAATTAAAAGACATATAAATACCTCAGAGAAGTTTTATATTTTTAAATCTTCTCTCTTAATACTTATATGCCTAAATTAACCTTTTAATGACCAAGCTTTATTATTTAATCGTAAATAATATATTTTTTAATAAATCCATTCCGATGGAATAAAAAATGTATATGGTGCTGTCAATATTGCTAGAGTTAATGATACTTTAACTTTTTCAATCTTTTCTAAATTAATCTTATTAAATGAAAGAAAATAATTAAAGGCAAAAATTGCAACTCCAGATATTATTATTGAAATTAGCATATAGATAAACGCATATGGATTATCAAAAGCATTCCAATTTACTTCTTCCAACTTATCAATAAATTGATTATCTAAATTAGAAAATCCTAATTGTGAGATTAACAATGTAGATGCTCCGATTATGTCAGCTACGAAGCCCAAAACCCATACTTTTAAAATCGACTTCTTATAGCTGTTTTTAATATCATCATTTTTGATAATAAATTTTAAAGCAATAAAAAGAACTATGCTGTCTACTATAAAATTTAATGGTAATAAAACAACCCAAGTTATCGGAATTATAATTAAAAGCCAAATCGGAAAAAATACATTATAAAGTCTAACTTCCTTTTTCATAACTTCCCTCTTTCTAATATTACATTTGTATACATATCATACCATATATCTATAACATTAGTAAGCTTATCAAGATATTTTATTTACTAAATAAATATAGTAATAAATTGGCTTCATTACTCCACTAGAGTTTAGCGCTCATTTTATCTTTTGAGCATCCTCCTTATGGGCAAAGAAGCCTCCAATTACTTTGTGCTTAACATAATAGTTTTAGTGCTATTATCATAATCCACCTCAATATCAAACAGCTTGGCTACATCACGCAGCTTAAAGTAATTATTACCGCCTATATTATAAGCTGTAAGAGTCTTACTAGCCCCATCAACATAAAGCTTGGCACTAGTATTTGATATAGTTCTAGCCGAACCATCTCCTAAAGCAAACTCGCCCCCAACAAATTCATAAGAAGTTTTTGACAAAAGCTTTATAGCCTTTTTCTCGTTGTCCCAGCTTACATTAAAGTTCTTATCAGTATTATTTACTGCCATAGCGATATCACGTAGCTTAAAATAATTATTACCATTTATATTGTATGCTTCAAAATTAGTCTCGCTGTCATCTACATTTACTTTTGTAATACATGGTTTTATTAAATTAGCTGCATTACTATAAACAAAACCTAAAGCATTGTTTACATTTCTGCCTGAAGTTATACTTTTGCCATTATGATACATTGCTATGGAACCTCCACCATCTAGGCACATAGCATTTACAAGTCCAAGACTTTGGCATACTGCCGCTGCTTCCTTAATTGTTGCAGAACTAATAGTCCCCATTTTTACTTTTCCATCAGCACCTGCACCAATAAAGGTTCTTCCTGCTCTACCCTCATTGATTTTGCTCTCAAAAAACTGCTCCGCTTGTCCATCAGCAGTTACTTGCCCGTTAATAATTAAACTGGGTCCAGCTCCTACCGCTTCAATAACATTATTCCAAGTAGCCTCTTTGGTAAAAATCGTGCTAATATCCACCTCATATCTAACGTCATCCCCAACCTTAAAACGCTCATCAACTAAATCTGCCACCTGGGGATTATAAACTATAGCAAAACCCCCTGCCGGCACATAAAAATCAGAAGTAGCTATATATGATACCTTCCCATTTTCAATGACAGGTGCTTTTGCTCCTGCTACTACTTTTATAGCTGTCCCATACTCTGGTGTGAAAATTGTAATAGCATCAGCCTCTTCACTTGGGTGATTAATTCTCCAAGGAATACTTCTATGCTCCCCGTTAATATAACACCTAAAGTAAAATGAAAGCCTATCTATAACCAGCCTGCCATCGCTAGTAAACCCTGCTACCGCACCACCGTTACTAATATGTAATACCTTTCCATTCTTTATAATAGTCCCCCATGATATAGGCATACCATTATAAGCCGAAAAATAAGTACCATTTATAGCAGCAAAACAGCCATTATTCTTAGCCATATTCGACACCGAATCTGCGGAGCACAAATTCTGGTTAGCTGTGAGCATCATTGGCTGTACATTTTTATCATTCATATCAATAACTATATAATTTGTATTAAAACCATTTACCTTTGTCCCTAAAAAACTTGCCGACGGCGCCGCAAAAGCAGTCACTGTGCTCATGCTCAGAATCATAACAATCGCTAACAGCTTTGTAAATTTGAAGTTTGTGCTCATACGTGGATCTCCTTTTAGCTTAGCATCATCTAGGTTATTTTAAATTGTACCTCATCAATGAGATTAAACAATTTACCTGAAAATTCAGTATTATTATTTCTTGTTAACTTTGTAACTTAACTTGCCCAAAAATATTAAAAGACTAGGAATAATAGCTCCAAATACATATATAATATCATCCCAAAATATCATTGAATCAACCCAATGACCAGTTTTTCGCAATACTGCATTCACCATTTATATTTGTACTAAATAACATATCAATTGAATAAACCATAATATTAATAATAATATGAAATCCTATTATTATTAAATACTTACTTTTCATAAAACCAAACTCCTTTTAATTGTTTAAATAACAATACTAAATCTCCTTAGTAAATCTGCATTTAGGGCAGTGTAAATGTCAACATAAGTTTGTACAAAAAGTGGAATATAATAATGTACAAAAATCATCACTAATTATTCATCACTTGACTCCATTAAATATTTTTGCATCGACTTAGTACGATACGAAGGACCTTTTATTGAAATAACGTGTGAATGATGAAGTAATCTATCTAGAACAGCATTTGCAAGGGTTGCTGAACCAAATATCTCTGCCCATTTTGAAAAGGGTTGGTTTGTAGTGATTATAGTACAATGCTTTTCATATCTTCTTGCTATTAGCTGAAAAAATAGATTTGCAGAATCTTTATCTACAGGGAGATACCCAAGCTCATCAATAATTAGAACTTTATACTTTGCAAAAAAT
>DAMCXN010000034.1:14890-17140 GCA_032096995.1 Aminipila sp. | reverse complement strand
ATCCTAGTTTCCAACCTGTTTTCATCAAGTGCTTTTTTCAGCTGGTGCATCAAATTTTCAAATGATACAAAATATGTCGAGTATCTATGCTTTGCACTTGCCATTCCTATTGATGTTGCTAGATGAGTTTTACCTGTTCCACTGCTGCCAACAAAAATAATATTTTCCTGTTTATCAATGAACCTTAGACTTTCAAGATCAAGCATCTGCTGCTTGTTTACACTTGGTTGAAACTGAAAATCAAAGTCCGTCATTTCTTTAAAGAACGGAAAATTGGCAACATGAACACAAGCATTCATTGCTCTTTGCTGTTTATAGTCCTGCTCTAACTTTACTAATTCATAAAGAGCATCTATTATACTTTTATCTCCATTATTTACTGCTGTGATGTATGTGTCTAAATTGTCTCTTATGTTGCATAAATCTAAATCTGAAAGCCCATTCATTAACTTATTGTAATTATCCATTTTGTTTTCTTAAAGCAATTCATCAAACTGTTTTAAATTTACTGCTGCAAGTGCATCTATCGCATCTTCTGCTTTCATACTGTATCTAAGTAGTTCCTTGTAATGCTCACTTTGATAGTTAATTCTTTTTGCACTTAATAGATGCACCGCAATTAATTCTGTGTTAAAATAGATACTAAGTTTTAGTGATGTTACCTTTGCGGTAACAACCTTACCTATGTATTTAGGTGGAACAGAATATTTACACCCTTTGTAAGTTATTAGTGAATCTTTTTGGACTTTGAGTGTCAAATCGTGTGCCAAATATGATTCAATTATTCTTTTACTTGCAAGTGGCTGTAGATATTCTTTTTCTTTTTGATAAAGCAATATTGGTGGCATATTTGTTGCCTGACAAATAGCTTGATTTACTTTTTCATTAATCCTTTTGATAATTAATATCAAATCATTTTCATCTTTAAATTCATGGTTATACGGCATAAGCCAATCCATAAATTTATTAGCACTTTCAACCTTTCCTTTTGTATATGCATGCCTTGCTTTGCACAGTTTTACTTTAAAATTAAAGTCATCAGAAAAGGCTTTAACTTTAGTATTTACTTTTCTTACATTCTTTGAAATATCAACAACTGTTGACATATTGTCAAATAGTAGCTCGTTAGGAACTCCACCTATATATTTAAAGGCTTCTATCAGTCCTTCAAATACATCTTGACGTGTTCTATTTACAGAATACCCGAAATAGCAATATCTAGAATAACCTAATTTACAAGCCAATATATTAAATGTAAAAATTTCTCCATACTTAGAAGTCATTTTTAAATCTTCTTTCCAGTCAATCTGAGCTTGAATGCCTGGTAATGTTTCATACCTTGGATGACCTTTTTTTGTTTTAAAAGGTTTTAATTCATGCTTTTTCAAATATTTGTTGAAGTTTGAATACGTTCCAATTTCAGAATCTATATCCTTTAAGTATTCATAAACAGCTTTGATGTTAGCACCTTTGATATTTAATTTTTCTTTAATAGTCAAAGAGTGCTTGTCTAATTTGCTTTCCTTTCTCCTTGTTTTTTGTTTTCCTTCATATCCTTCGTAATATTTCTTTATCGTACGCCTATCAAATCCATATGCCCTTGACAGTTCCGAAAAGTTTGGTTTTAGTTCTTGCAATTGCAAAATCTGAAGTTGCTTAATCAGTGATAGTTCCATAACGATACCTCCCAAAAGAGGTTATCATATTTCACTTAGTTGTACATTTTTATTTTCTCTTTTTGGTACATTTGTATTGTATCATTTACACTTATCAACTTCCTCAAGAGATTTTACATACTTTAATACTAAAATAAACATCTTCCTTCTCCTTTTTTACTTTTAATTTCCATTTTTTAATATTATCAATCTTATGTTTTAACCTTTCATTTTGGATGTGTTCTAACTGTAGCAAAATAAAAACCTAACATTAATTCAAATTTCTCATACAGAATACTGATTGTCCAAGTATTTCATATATCTAAAAAAAGCACTAGTCATACCAATATATTCCCCATTGTAAATCAAAAGGCATATAAGTACTACAGAGAATATTGAGAAGAATTTCTATGTTTTCAAATAAGAATATGTAGATTCCTGACTTCCCATTTTCATAAAACAAGACTCTGGCTTAGATATTTGCTTCGCAAATATCATGTACAGAGCTTGTTTGTCAGGACTCACATAGGCTTATATACTAAAACATAAATTCTGAGCATTTTTCTCGAAGATATTTATATGCCTATAATTAAAT
>DAMCXN010000034.1:0-14880 GCA_032096995.1 Aminipila sp. | reverse complement strand
AATTAAATTTTTAATCACTCTATTTTAAGTTGTTCTAAATGCCCCTCTATTCTAATTTTTACCTAATCATTATACTTCTGAAAGAATACTAAATCTTGCAAAGACTAAACATATAACCTTTTTTATGTAAAAATCTAATAAAAAAGATTATATTTTCACATTATCTAGTAAAAACATAATCCTTTTTATAGCTAATTATCTTTTTTTACTTAATCATATATACATAATGGTGAATAAAATGGTATATTTTACCCTTTAGGTACATTTATAAAAGCAAAAAAGGTTAACGATTATAATTTAACAAATATTTTATTTAAACAAAAGTTCAAATCTAACTTCCTTTATCAATTATCCAATTTGTAAATACTACATTTTCACAAGTTTATCATACCAATTATCTATAATATTGGTAAGTTTATCGTGATGCTTAATCCCCCAAATACAGAGAATTAAAGCAACTAAAGAAAGAACCCCAATGCCTATATAACTTTCGTTATTAAACATACTTCCTACCATAATGGAAAACATCATTCCAGGACTTCTTCCAACAAGGGATATGATTAAAAAACTTTTTAATCTCATCTCTGATACACCTGCCGCATAAGACAATAAATCTTTTGGCAATCCTGGTATTAAATATAATACAAACACTATAATAAATCCACGTTTGCTGTTTAGCTTGTGAATAAATTTTGCAATCTTTTTTTCTCCAAACATAAGGTGAAGTGCATCTCTACCCAAAAATTTTGCTAAATAAAATGCTAAAATAGTTCCTATAGCAGCTCCAATTATAGAGTATAAATATCCAAAACCAAAGGTATAAGCATATCCTGCTGCAAAATTTAATGGCTGTCCTGGAATTACAGAAATAAGAATCTGTAAAGCCTGCAAACCGATATATACAAATACACTAGCCGTTTTATATTGGTCGAGATATTGATTTACTGAGTCTAAACTATTAAACATAGTTAACAAATCTTTATTAAAAAATGTTATATATAAAGGTATCCCTATTACCAGACCTAAGAGCAACCCAAATTTAAGGATTACAAATAATAATTTAATCTTAGAATGCATTTTACTTTTATGTTTTTTTAAATTATCCATTTGTTATCCTCCTCTCTTCTACGCTCTAACTAAACTTATTATATGCAAAAACATTAAAAAAATCTGTAGGAGTTTTATTCAATATTATTTAATAATTTTTTATCATAAAGTGCCTGAAGTGCTTTTATTACACCAAATTTTGAATGCTCATAAGTAAGTCCGCCTTGAAAATAAATGATGTAAGGATCTCTAAGTGGTCCATCTGCACTAAGCTCAATCGAAGAGCCTTGAACAAAAGCTCCAGCGGCCATTATTACATCACTATCATAACCAGGCATCGCCCAAGGAACAGGTGTAACATGAGAATCTATCGGTGCTGCCGCTTGAATTCCTTCTGCAAAAGCACACATTGCTTCAGGAGTATATAATTTTACTGCTTCTATTATATCACTTCTCTTTTCTCTTGCTTTAGGGCAAACTTCATATCCCAAAGTATCAAATGCTTGTGCACAAAGAATTGCTCCTTTTACTGCCGCATTTACAGCTTTAGGTGCAAGGAATAGCCCTTGGAACATAGTTCTTGTCTGCCCAAACATAAGTCCACATTCCCCACCAATCCCTGGCGAAGTCATTCGATAAGAAATATTTTCCACTAAATCAGCTCTTCCTGTGATATATCCTCCTGTAAGTGCTAAACCACCACCAGGGTTCTTTATAAGCGACCCAGCTATAATATCTACACCAACTTCAGTAGGTTCTTTAATATCTAAAAATTCTCCATAGCAGTTATCCACCATACATATAATATTAGGATTAATACTATGAACAAATGTTGCCCACTCTTCTATTTCATCAATTGTAATAGCTTTTCTCCAACCATATCCAGTGGCTCTCTGAACAGTTATCATTCTAGTATTTGGTTTAATTGTTTTTTTCAAGGCCTCAAGATCTATTTTCCCTTCAGGTGTCAATTCTACTTGATCGTAATTAATACCAAATTCTTTTAAAGAGCCCTTTCCTTCACCTCTTAAACCTATAACTTCTTCTAAGGTGTCATATGGTCTTCCAGTACAGTAAATAAGTTCATCTCCAGGTCTTAAAATACCTGTTAAAGTAAGGGTTAGTGCATGTGTACCATTTACGATAATAGGTCTTACCAGAGAAGCTTCCGTCTTAAATATATCACAATATACCTTTTCAATAGCTTCTCTACCAGGATCATCATAACCATAACCAGTATTCCAACTAAAATGCATATCACTAATTTTATTTTTTTGAAAAGCTTCTAATACCTTATATTGATTAAAAGCCATAATATCATCAAGTTCTTCAAATAAATCAGATACTTCTTTTTCCGCATTATCTATGATTTCCATAACTTGAGGCGCAATTCCCATTTTATTAGTTAATAAATCGTATGTATTTTTCTGCATTTATTTATCCTTTCAAAGTTTATATAATTTTTAGCTATATTTACATAATGTTTTTATAGTTCCCTTATTACTATTTATGTTTATTCTCGTCTTTACGTTCCATTTCCCATTCCATATTATTAACTAAATCACGCTTAACATTCTCTTTATGCTTTGCGTACAGCTGAGTAGTTGTAACATTCTCATGGTCTAAAAGAATTTGAACATCATATATATCTTCTCCTCTGCCTATTAAACTAGTCGCTGCTGTAGCCCTTAATTTATGTGGACTATACCCATTTTTTTGCGTTGTTTTTAAAGCATAGGAAGTATATTTCTTTACTAATTCACGAATCTGTCTTTCCGTCATTCTTTTACCTTGCAAAGATAAGAATAATGCATCCTTATGCTCTTCTTCCAAGGTATCCTCTGACGCCCTCTCTTGTTTTAAATATTCGTTTATTACTACTTCACAAGATTTATTTATAGGCATCAATGATTCTTTTCCACGTTTTCTATATATTTTAAACTCTCCTCTATCAAAATTAAATGATTCCACATTAAGCTGTTGTAATTCAGAGAGTCGTAACCCATAAGTTATGAATAAAACTAAAATAGCTTTATCCCTTTTTTTAGTCTTCCTCCAAAATTCAAGCTGTTTTTTAGTAAGTCCAACGCCTTCAGAAACAGTATTAAGCATTAATCTTACTTCTTCATCAGTAAGAGCTTTTATTTCACGTTCTCCAGGCTTAGGGACTCTAATAGGGTCTAAGCCATCAGTAATATTTTTAGAAAGAATTTCATCTCTAAACAAATATTTAAATAAAACTGAGACAGAAGACTTTTTTCTTGCCAATGATCTATTTTCATTTTCATAAATATAAATGCTTTTTTCTTTTTCCTTTTGATATCTTCTAGAAAAATCTAAAAATGTATTTATATCCCTTGCTCTTATAGAATCAAAATCTTTTGGAGATAATTCACTAATTTTTTCTACTTTAAACATACAAGATTCTATTAAATAAGTGCAAAAAAACTTTATATCATGTAAATATGCTAGTCTAGTCATTGGAAGCACACTTCCTCTTAAATAAGCAAAAAAGCCATTCATAAAAGAAGGAAGTTCTTGCTCTATTGATTTACAATTATCATATATTTCTTGTTCTTTTTTTAGTATATTCCCTGGTTTACCAGTTCTATTTTGTATTTTTACTTGTTTTCCTTGAGCCATGTGATAATCTCCTTTATAGCCTCATCATCACTACTATACTCTGAGATATTAAACCATTTTATATCTTCGTATCTTCTAAACCAAGTCAATTGCCTTTTAGCATAATGTCTAGTATTTCTTTTAACTAGGTATATAGCCTGTTCTAGGTCATATTCACCATCAAAATATCCTATTATTTCTTTGTATCCAATCCCCTTCATAGAAATGTTATCCGCAGTAAGCCCCATATCCAAAAGATTTTTTATTTCATCTTTTAATCCCATATCCATAAGAAGATCTACTCTAAGGTTTACACGATCATATAACTCTTCTCTATCTCGAGATAAACCAATTAACTTATATGAATAATCTTTTGTTTTGATAAAAGATTTCTCAAATGATTTTATACCTTCTTTTGAAGTATCTACAACTTCTAATGCTCTAATAACCTTTTTTAAGTTATTTGGATGTATACGCAAAGCTGACTCTTTATCTTTCTCCTCAAGAAGTTTGTGTACATATTCATTTCCATGCTGTTCTGCAAGTTTTTCTAGCTTTTCCCTATATTCATTTCCAGCAGGTGGAGCAGAAAAATCCATATCATAAATAAGGGAATTTACATATAAGCCCGTTCCTCCCGATATAATTGGGATCTTTCCTTTTGAAAAAATTTCTTCAATAGCAGCCTTAGCAAGTTTTTGATATTCCGCTACAGAAAACTTTTCCCTTGGATCTATCTCATCAACCAAGTAATGTTTTACCTGAGCTTGCTCTTCTTCTGTAGGCTTAGCACTTCCAATATCCATAAATTTATAAAGCTGCATCGAATCAGAAGAAACTATTTCTCCATTAAATTTCTTTGCAATTTCAATTGCATATTTTGTTTTTCCAACTGCAGTAGGTCCTGCAACAATTATTATTTCTCTATTCATAATTCTTCCTGTTTACAATAAAATAATTATTTAAACTCTTTTAAACATTTTTTCGATTTCGTATTTAGTCATTTTTATAAAAGTGGGTCTACCATGTGGGCAAGAATATGGATTTTCGCATTTTGCTAAATCTTCAATAAGTCTTTTGCATTCTATCATTGAAAGAACATCATTAGCTTTAACTGCTGATTTACAAGATTTAGTAATAATCCTATTTATTTTCGCCTCATTTTGAATATCAACATTTTCCGCAATATTTTCGAGGAAATAATTCACCATATTTTGAGCTTCTGAAAGTTCCATAAAGGCAGGTATTTCTTTAACTATATAGGCTTTAATTCCGAAAGGCTCTATTTCAAAGCCCATATTTCGTAATATTTGTACCCAAGAGCTTTCTGTTGACTTTATAGTATAAGGAACATCAACCATTATAGGAGTCAAAATAGGTTGATGAAGTTTTTCTTCATTATTATATTGATTAAGAAGCATTTCATAAAAAATTCTTTCATGAGCGGCATGTTGATCTATTAAATAAAAACAGTCCTCTCCTGTAGCTGTAATATATGTATTAAAAATAGTCCCCGTAATATTTAGCTTAGAAAAAAAGGATTCTATAGGTTTTTCTTCATCAGTGACAGGTTTTTGTATAGCATTTGGTTTATAATCAAGCTCTTCCTGTTCTTTTACCAAAGTTGACAATATTTTATTTATGTCGACTTGTTCTTCCTTTTCTTCGCTTTTCTTAATTTGGGCTTTATTCTCATTTAATATATCTACAACTTCTTCATTTATTTTTGCTTCTTCTATCTTCTGTTTGAAAATTTCTTCTTTATTTTTATTAGCTTCTGCTAAGTTAAAACTTTTATCTTTAAACTCTTCTTTTTTAACTATGTTAGCTCTATCGTTTTTTGAGTGTATAGCGTGACCGCTGCCTATTTTCACTTGTGGAATAGCTTGCTCTGAAAGCAATCCCTTTTTTATAGTTTGAGATATAAAGTTTTTAACCTCCACATCATGGTGGAAACGAACTTCTTTCTTGTTAGGATGAATATTTACGTCTAAAAGCTCTGGTTTTATTTTAAAAAATAAGTATGCTATAGGATATCTTCCTTCAAATAGCCTTTCATTATACCCTTCATTAACAGCTATATCCATTACTTTGTTAGATATGACACGACCATTTACAAAGAAAATCTGCTGTTTTCTGTTGGTTTTACTAAAGTCCGGCCTTGAAATATAACCTTCTAGGCTCATATTTTCACTTTCACTAGAAATATAAATCAATCCATCACTTATAGCTTTACTATATACGGTGACAATATTACTATATTTATCGCCTTTTCCATTAGTGGCAAACAATATTGTACCATTGTTTATAAATCTAATCTTAATATTTGCATAAGCAAGAGCTATTTTAGATACAAAGTCAATAATTAAAGTACTTTCTGTTGCATCAGTTTTCATAAATTTAAGTCTTGCAGGTGTATTATAAAATAAATCTGACACAATTATAGTTGTTCCTTCAGGGCAACCAGTTGCTGATTTTTCAAAGACTTCTCCTCCATGAATTTTTAGAGAAATGCCTGCGTTGGCATCCTTAGTCTTTGTTATGAGTTCAACTCTGGAAACAGCAGCAATACTAGATAAAGCTTCGCCTCTAAATCCAAGAGTTAAAATACTATTTAAATCTTCATCCGTAGAGATTTTACTAGTTGCATGGCGAAGAAAAGCAAGTTCAACTTCCTTTTCTTCTATTCCTGAGCCATTGTCTGTAACTCGTATATAAGTTTTTCCACCATTTCTTATTTCTATCGTAATATTAGTCGACCCAGCATCTATAGCATTTTCTACTAGTTCCTTTACTATAGAAAGAGGTCTATCTACTACTTCACCTGCAGCTATTTTATCTGCAACATTTTTACTAAGAAGTTTAATCATTTGCAGCCTCCTGCAACTCCCCTAGAATTTTTAAGGCCTCCCAAGGGGCTAATTTCATCAAATCAATACTTTTCAATCTATCAATGACAGGGCTTGGTGCAAAACTAAATAAAGATATTTGTTCTCCCTGAGATTTATCATGTTTTTTAACACTTTTTTTGTCAACAGCACAAACATTAGTTGTTTCAGTTTCTGCACTATAACTTTTTATATCATCAATCAAACTATCTTGTTTGTACTTACCTGACTCTAAACCTTCTAGTTTATTTTCCGCAGCTACTAACACTTTTTTAGGTACTCCTGCAATTTTAGCAACATGGATCCCATAACTACGGCTAGCACTGCCTGATATAATTTTATGTAAGAAAACTATATTACCATTTTCTTCTGCTACATCTACATTTAAATTCTTTACCCCGGAAATAGTTTCTTCTAAAGATGTCAATTCATGATAATGCGTTGCAAATAAAGTTCTTATTTTATTCTTTGCATTACATAAATATTCTACAACAGCCCATGCAATAGAAAGACCATCATAAGTACTAGTCCCACGTCCTATTTCATCAAGTATTATAAGACTCTTAGATGTTGCTGTATTTAAAATATACGCAAGCTCACTCATTTCCACAAAGAAGGTACTTTGTCCTTGAGCTAAATTATCAGAAGCTCCAATACGCGTATAAATTCTGTCTACAACTCCAATAGAAGCACTTTCACAAGGCACAAAGCAACCTGCCTGTGCAATTAATACAATCAACGCAGTCTGCCTCATATAAGTAGATTTACCTGCCATATTTGGACCTGTTATAAGTAGTAAACTTGAGTCTTCATCATTGACATATACATCATTAGAAACAAATATGCCGTCCTTAATCATTTGCTCAATAACAGGATGTCTTCCTTTTGTTATAACTAAGTTTTTGCTATCATTTACTTCAGGTTTAATGTAACCTAACGAAGAAGAAACATGAGCAAAAGAAGTTAAAACATCTACTGTAGCAATAGCTGAAGAAGCTTTTTGGATTGTTGAAATATACCCTTGAATCCTATTTCTAATATCAGTAAATATTTCATACTCCATTTGATTTATCTTAGACTCTGCATTCAGTACTAAGCTTTCCATTTCCTTAAGTTCTGGTGTTATAAACCTTTCACAGTTTACAAGAGTTTGTTTACGAATATAATCCTCTGGTGTCAAATCTAAGTTAGATTTGGTTATTTCAATATAATATCCAAAGACTTTATTAAATCTAACCTTAAGGTTTTTAATACCTGTTCTTTCTCGTTCTTTACCTTCAAGCTCCGCAATCCAAGTTTGTCCATCTTTAATAGAAAATCTTAGTTCATCTAATTCCTCAGAAAACTCTGATTTAATAAGTCCACCTTCTTTTATCGTAAAAGGAGGTTCTTCAACTATAGAGTTTTCTATTAAATCGTGTACTTCCATCAAAGAATTGCTGATTTCATTATTTAGATTATTAAATAATTGATTATCTAATGAATCAAGTTCTGCTTTTAGTTCAGGAAGAATAACCAAAGAGTTTCTAAGAGCAATTAGATCTTTTCCATTGGCATTTCCGCATGCTATACGCCCTGCTAATCTTTCTAAATCATATACTCTCTTTAAAGATTCTTTAACATTATTTCTTATAATTATCTCATCACAAAGGACTTCAACTGCATCTAATCTCTCATTTATTTGACTGCTACAATTTAAAGGTTCTCTAAGCCATTGTTTCATCTTTCTAGATCCCATAGCAGTATGTGTCTTGTCCAATACTCCAAGAAGTGAACCTTGAACACATTTTTCATATAAAGTTTCAGTTATTTCTAAGTTTCTGATAGTAGCTTTATCTAAAGACATATGAGAGCCAATATCATATACTATAACATTTGTAATATGACTTAAATTATGTTTTCTTGTTTCAAATAGATAGCTTAAAAGAGCTCCAAGAGATAGACACGCAAATTCAGAATCACCAAGACCTAACCCTGTAAGTGATTTTGTATTAAATTGCTTTAATATAACATCATTTACAGTAACTATATTATGGTAACTTTCCACTAAAGGGTTAAAATAAGCATCTGTAACCTTTTTCATCTCTTCAATAGAGATAATATTCTCTGCTGATCCATTTATAATTACTTCTTTTGCTTTTATTTTAACTAATTCATTTAATAAAATTTCCGCTGTACCGGTTCCATAAATACTAGTAGTATAAAGTTCACCAGTAGATATATCACAATATGAAATCCCTGCACCTTCCTCACAAATGTAGATAGATGCTAGATAATTATTTTCTTTTTCATTCAACATTGTCTGATTGACAATAGTTCCCGGCGTGATAATTTGTACTACCTCACGCTTCACTATACCTTTGGCAGTGGCTGGATCTTCTACTTGTTCACAAATAGCTACTTTATATCCTTTCTCCACTAGCTTAGAAATATAAGTGTCTGCGGAATGAAAAGGGACTCCACACATGGGAGCCCTTTCCTCTTGACCGCAGTTTTTTCCCGTCAAGGTTATTTCCATTTCTTTAGATGCTATAATAGCATCTTCAAAAAACATTTCATAAAAATCGCCGAGCCTAAAGAACAAAATACAGTCTTGATGTTTTTCTTTTATATCCATGTACTGTTGCATCATTGGCGTTAATTGCATTATTCTTTATACTCCTTCTTTTTCATAAATTGACTTTTTCTTATTTATGTCCCAATGCTTTATACTTTTCTAATCCTAATCTCATTAATTCAACACCACGAACTAAGTCTTCTT
This sequence comes from Aminipila sp., assembly GCA_032096995.1. Taxonomy (GTDB): domain Bacteria; phylum Bacillota; class Clostridia; order Peptostreptococcales; family Anaerovoracaceae; genus Aminipila. The sequence goes on along the minus strand of DAMCXN010000034.1, from coordinate 5,562 downwards.
TATTTAATATATAAGCAATTCTAAGTTCGTCTTTTCCTAAACCAGGTGTTCCATAGAATCCTTGAATTGGTGCATACATAACAGTCTCACCATTATCATCAAATTCTGTTAGAAGCCATATTAAGAAATCTTCTGTACTTTCAACTGGAAGTTTAACCATTATGTAGAATGCGCCTCCTGGCTTTTGGCAAACAACTCCAGGTATCTTCATTATTTCTTCATAAACAGCATCTCTTCTAGCTTCATATTCAGTTCTAACATCATTGAAATATGAAGGTTCAAGTTCATATAGTGCAGTTGCACCAACCATATCTAGTGTTGGACAACATAAACGACCTTGAGCAAGCTTCATAGCATTTGCCATTAAGTCTTCATTTTTTGAAACAATACAACCAATTCTTGCACCACAAGCTGAGAATCTCTTTGAAACTGAATCAACAATGATAACTCTTTCTTTAACATCGTCTAATTGACCAAATGAAGTCATTTCTCTTCCATCATAAGCAAATTCTCTGTAAACTTCATCCGCAATAATCCATATATCATGTTTCTTAGCCACATCAGCAATAACACGCATTTCATCTCTTGATAAAATAGTTCCTGTTGGATTTCCTGGATTTACTAAAGAAATAGCTCTTGTCTTATCAGTTATAAGCTTTTCAATTCTATCAGCAAAAGCATAGCGATAACCTTCTTCAGCATTTGTTGTAATAGGAACAACTTTACCACCAGCAGAAGCAATAAATGTTTGATAGTTTGTATAGAATGGTTCTGGAACAAGAACTTCATCACCATAGTCAAGTATGCATGTATAAATCATGCTTAATGCTTCTGAACCACCATTTGTAATAAGAACATCCTTACGTTCAATATCCATATCGAAACGTTTAAAGTAATTCGCAATAGCATCTTGTAACTGTACAAGTCCACCAGATTCTGCATAAGCCAATACTTCAGAATCAAAGTTCTTTACAGATTCCATGAATGCTTTTGGTGTCTTAATGTCAGGCTGTCCGATATTAAGATGATAAACTTTTTTGCCCTTTGCTTTAGCTTCAATTGCGTACACATTGAATTTTCTAATAGGTGAAAATTGCATGTCTTGTACTTTCTGTGATAATTTCATTTTAACTTCTCCTTCTTGTCTTTAAATGAAATAGTCTTTAAATTATTAATTTAAAATATATTGAAAAATTTTGAAAACTAATCTAGAGTTTCATGAGACATGTCAGCAATTTGTTCTACTGCGTCTTCACAAAACGAATCATTAACGGACTTTTTTAAATGTAGTAAATACTCAATATTTCCTTTTGCTCCCGTCACTGGAGAAAAAGTAAGCCCTTGAGGATATAATCCACAATCTTTGGCGTATCCTATCACATTTCTTATTACTTCTTTATGAACGTTTATATCCCTAACAATACCTTTTTTACCAACTTGTTCTCTACCTGCTTCAAACTGTGGTTTTACTAGGCAAACAATGCTTCCAGTTTCTGACAAAAGCTTACTTGCTACAGGAAAAACTAATTTAAGGGATATAAATGAAACATCTATACTAATAAAATCTATATCTTTATCAACAGTTTCAAAATCTAGGTAACGTATATTTACCTTTTCCATATTTACAACTCTTGGGTCATTTCTAAGTTTCCAATCGAGTTGGCCATAACCAACATCAATAGCAAATACTTTTGTAGCGCCTTTCTGAAGCATACAATCTGTAAACCCTCCAGTTGATGCTCCTATATCAGCACAAACTGCATCTTGAAGTTCAAAATCAAATTCTTTTAAAGCCTTTTCCAGCTTTAGCCCTCCACGACTAACATAAGGGCAAATATTTTCTTTTATAAAAAATTCAGAAGTATCCTTTACCGAGGTGCCTGCTTTATCGATTCTTTGTCCATCTACATAAACAATTCCCGCCATTATGGCACTCTTTGCTTTTTCTCTCGACTGGAAATAACCTTTTTCCACTAGTATAACATCAAGTCTATCTTTCAATAAAGTCACTCACCCTTTCACTTACTCCTTCTGCATCTAATTTGTATTTTGCAAACAATTCTTTATCATTTCCATGTTCTATAAAACGATCTGGCCATCCTATATTTCTACAAGGAACTTCTATATCATTATTAGCTAATAAACCAACAATCTGCTGACCGAAACCGCCAGAAATCACGTTGTCTTCTAAGGTAATAATTCTTTTACATTTCTTTGCTAGTGTTAAAATAGTTTTTTCATCTAATGGCTTAATGCTTCTAACATTTACAAGTCCAATGTCAATACCTTTTTTTCTAAAATTTGAACATACTTCAAAAGCAATAGGAACCATTTTCCCTACCGCAAAAATAAATGTATCATTACTATCAAAAATTATTTTAGATTTTGAGATATCTCCATAATCTCCATCATATAAAGATGAAAAATTAAAAGCTTCACCTCGAGGATACCTTATTGCACATGGTCCGTCAAGCGTTAAAGCATATTCAAGCATATCCGCCAATTCTCTCCCATCAGCAGGGGCTAATACCGTCATATTGGGCATGTGATTTAAGTAAGATAAGTCAAATACTCCATGATGAGTCTCTCCATCTGCTCCCACATTTCCTGCTCTATCTATTGCGAAAATAACTGGAAGTTTTTGCATACAGACATCTATCATCATTTGATCATATGCTCTTTGTAAAAACGTAGAATAAATAGCAACTACTGGTCTATATCCTGCAACTGCAAGTCCCGCTGCAAAAGAAACTGCATGACCTTCAGCTATACCTACATCAAAAATCCTATTAGGAAATCTATTGTAAAATTTATCTAAACCTGTGCCATCAATCATAGCCGCACAAACCGCTAAAAGTTTGTCATTCCTACCTGCTAGCTGTATCATCTTATTGCCAAAAATTTGAGAATAAGAAAATCCATTTGCAGTCTTAAGCGGTAATCCTGTGGATGGATTGAATGGCGCAACACCATGAAACTTATCAGGACTTTTTTCTGAATTTCTATATCCTTTACCCTTTTGAGTGAGAACATGTAGAAGAACAGGTCCATCAACATTTTTGGCAAGCATGAAGGCTGTAGTTAAATCTTCTATATTGTGGCCATCAAAGGGTCCCATATATTTTAAACCTAATTCCTCAAATAAAGCCCCTTCAACTACTGCATATTTCAGAGAATCCCTAATATGCTCAATTCCAGCATATAAACTTTCTCCAACACGAGGAATTCCCTTTAAAGTCTTCTTGACTTGTTTCTTAAAATCCAAATAGGTAGATGACATCCTCAAATTACTTAGGCACTGACAAATACCTCCAATATTTTTTGAAATGGACATCCCATTGTCATTTAAGACAATAATCATTTTAGATTTTGATGCTCCCACATTGTTCAAAGCTTCAAATGCTAATCCTCCAGTTAGAGCTCCATCACCAATAATTGCAGCAACTGAAAAGTTTTCACCACTTAGATCTCTGGCTATTGCTATACCCTCCGCTGCTGAAATAGAATTACTGCTATGTCCTGTATCAAAACAATCATGAGGGCTTTCTTCCCTTTTAGGGAATCCGCTCATGCCTCCATATTTTCTCAGCGAAGAAAAATCTTTAGCTCTACCTGTTAAAATTTTATGAACATATGACTGATGTCCAACATCCCAAATAATTTTATCCTTTGGACTGTTAAATACTGTATGTAAAGCTATTGTAAGCTCTACAACACCTAGATTCGAAGCTAAATGTCCACCTGTCTTTGATACATTATCTATTAAAAAATCCCTTATTTCATATGTTAACAATTCTAATTCGTCATTTGACATGTTTTTTAAATCATCAGGGAAATTGCCCGTCAAAAGATTTATTTTGTTTCTCTCTCCCATTATACCGTTCTAAAAGTTAGCTCCTTTTTAAATTATTTACAGCGAACTGCCATTTCCTCAGCAAGATCATTAAAAAATTCTGCTTCATCGTAATAAGGCTCCAAGAAGGATTTTGCTGTTTCAGTAAGTTCTTTTAAATAATCCTTACACTCTTCTAAAGAATACAGGCAAGGATAAGTTGATTTATGTTTTTTCTGATCATTTCCGGCTTTTTTCCCCATTTCCTGTTCATCACCGCAAATATCCAAAATATCATCTGCAATTTGAAAAGCTAACCCTAGATTTTCTGCATAACCAGTTAAATCTCTAAGTTCCTGCTCTGTGGCACCACCTAAATATGCCCCAGCTCGTACAGCTGAAATAATCAATGCTGCTGTTTTATTTAAATGGATATAATCAAGCATTTCCTTTGAGCACTGTTTGTTTTCTGCTTCAATATCAGCTACTTGTCCTGCCACCATTCCTCTACAACCAGCACTTTTAGCCATTTCATATATTGCCCTAATACCGCATTTCAATCTATCAGGATCATCAAAATATAAGAATAAATCCTTATTCATAGTCTCAAATGCAGTAGTCAATAGTCCGTCACCTGCAAGCATTGCCATAGCTTCCCCGTAAACTGTATGATTTGTAGGAATGCCTCTTCTAAGTTCATCATCATCCATAGCAGGTAAATCGTCATGTATAAGCGAATAAGTATGAATATACTCTATAGCACAAGCATAAGGAAGAGCATTATTAATGTCTCCACCTACAAACTCACATGAAGCTAATAACAATACAGGTCTTAATCTCTTGCCTCCTGCAGTTAAACTATATTTCATTGAGTCGTATACCGTAATGCTTTTGTGATCAATCTCCGGTAGAAAATCTAAAATATGTTCATCTATTAAGTTTTTATAAGTAGAATATGAAACATTATCCATAATACGCTCCTCCTTTATTGCTTAGAATATACTTCTATTTTTTGCTTAGCGTTATTTAAGATTGTATTGCATTTATTATAATATTCTATGCCTTGTTCAAAGCTTTTAATAGCCTCTTCTAATGAAACATTATCACTTTTTAAAGACTCAGCTGAAAGCTCTAATTTTTCTAAAGCTTCCTCAAAAGATAATTCCTTTTTGGCTGCCATTTTTATTTATCCTTCCTAACGTTTATTACTTTACCTTCAACACTGCCATCTTTCATTACAGTATTAAAAGTATCATTTATATTTAACTCGTCTACAGAATTAATCAACTTACCTTCACTATTCACAATTGCACTATAACCTCTGTCCATAATATTCCTTGGATTTAGTGCTTGCAACTGTTCTCTTAGTAAATCTATCTTAGTCTTTCTATTATATATCAAATTGCTCACAATAGTAAACATTTCTTTAAATTGACTGTCGATATTGTTTTTTTGAAGATTGATTCTATTTTCTAATTTAGATGCAAATGCCTCAATATTACAGTTTTGAAGATCCATTTGTTTAGTTCTTACTAGATTTGCAACGTTATGTTCTAAAAGATTTTTTAATTGTAATGTATAGTTTTTTAATTCATTTATATCTGGCACTGCCATTTGTGCTGCTGCTGTAGGTGTTTCTGCCCTTTTATCTGCTACAAAATCAGAAATAGTAAAATCAATTTCATGACCTACTGCCGAAATAACAGGAATCTTTGAATCAAATATGCTTC
>DAMCXN010000033.1:31574-32311 GCA_032096995.1 Aminipila sp. | reverse complement strand
TTCTGTGAGAGCAAAGAAAGCTGGGCTAATTACCCAACTTTCTAGCTACTCGATAGCGTAAAAGGACTATATAATATAGAGGTTTAATGTTTATGAAAAAGGTAGGAATATTTGTTTTTATAGCAGCTTTTTTATTTGCAACAATGGAGGTTGCTTTAAAACTAGCAGGAAGTAGTTTAGACTCATTTCAATTGACTTTTTTAAGATTTTTTATAGGAGGTATTTTGTTACTTCCTTTTGCAATTAAAGAAATAAAGGTAAACAAAATTAATCTAGATAAAAAAGATTATTTGTACTTATTATATTTAGGTGTAATTTGTATACCTGTTAGTATGCTTTTTTTTCAACTGGGAATAATGCATTTAAATGCATCAACAGCTTCAGTTCTAATATGCATAAATCCGTTATTTACTATGATTTTTGCTCATTTTATGGCCGATGAAAAATTTGATAAAAGCAAATCGATTGTATTAGTATGGGGGGCTTTAGGTTTAATTTTCATGATTAGGCCTTGGAAATTACAACAGGGAAATACTATTATAGGTGTTGTTTTTATGCTTATTGCAGCAATTACTTTTGGACTTTATACGGTAGCAGGCAAAAAAAGTATAAATAAAATTGGAATTATGGCTCAGACTAGTATAAGTTTTATTTTTGGCTCATTAATACTTCTTATAATTATAATGTTTATGCATAAACCAATTGTACAGGGGGTTATGGAAAACATTTTTATTATA
>DAMCXN010000033.1:29467-31564 GCA_032096995.1 Aminipila sp. | reverse complement strand
ATTTATGTTGGAGTAGTTGTAACAGGTATAGGATATTATGCGTATTTTGCAGCAATAAGAAATTCAGATGCTACCACGGGTTCTATAACCTTTTTTATAAAGCCAGCGATAGCACCTATTATGGCTGTTATAATTTTAAAAGAGTCTTTACTTTGGAATACATACATCGGAATCGGATTGATTTTAATTTCTTCATATTTAAATATAAAAAATAAAAAGGTAGAGGGCGATGATTTTGAACAAGAACAACATGAACTTAAAGGATATCGAAAATATCTTTAAAAATAGAAGAATAAAGGCTATTGGTGCCTATAATTATTTTTCAGTAATGGTGCCTATTGTAGAAAAAGAGGGACAATTGTACTTATTATATGAAGTACGGTCAGAATCTTTAAAAAAACAGCCTGGTGAGATTTGCTTTCCAGGTGGGGCTATGGAAGAAAATGAAACGAAAAGGCAATGTGCTATTAGAGAAACATGTGAGGAATTGGGCATAAAGAAAAAAGATATAAGAATTATATCAGAAATAGATCCTTTATATACTTATAGTAACTTTACTATGTTTTGCTACCTTGGTGAAATTAGTTATGAGGCATTTTGTAATGCAAAAATTAATGAAGCAGAGGTTAAGGAAATCTTTCTGGTACCTTTAGATTATATCCAAAATAATGTACCTTTTATATATAATATGGATGTAATACCAGATATAGGCCCTGATTTTCCATATGAAATGTTAAAACTTAACAATGGATATAATTGGAGAAAGGGAAAATCTGAGGTTCCTATTTATATATATGAAGATAAAATTATATGGGGGTTAACCGCTAGAATTACATATAATTTGGCAAATATAATTACTAGTGAATTACTAGGATAATTGGCTACTGAAAACTTTATTGGTAATTTTTATATAATGATTTTTGTTTGCAAATGGGGCTATACTTTTTTTGGAGATGAAACCAAATAGGACATAATATCTCCGAGTTTTGGATAAAGTGGAAAGGGAGGACAAAGAAATGAAATTAAAGTTTGTCAAAAAAGTTTTATCAGTTGGTTTAGTTATTGCAGTCGCAGCACCGACTGCAGCATTTGCGGATACAAGTAGTGGAGTTAATTCATTATGTTCATTTAATCCAATGAATGTTAAAGAATTTAGGAGTACTTGTTTAAACGAAAAAGCCTTAGAGTGCTTTAATAAACTGAATGTTTCAAATTTAGGAAATTGTATTCAGTTTGAAACTATTAAATCTCCTTCAACTCAAAATTGCGGGTATGAGTTGAAAATTTGTAATAACGATATCAATGATGAAGATCAGAATTGTGAAACTACTGATAAAAAAGATTTAATCAATCAGTTAGAAGATTACATAATGACTTATGTAGGTGATGACAAGACAGAAAATGATAGTGATGTAGATTTTGAAAGTGTGTTTAATAAAGAAGAAAATAATAAAGAGTTTAATATAGAGGAAGACAAGAACGTAGAGGCTGAGAAAAATGAAGATGTTAAACTTGAAGATAAGATAAATAACGAGACAGAAGAATTAAAAGAAGAAACAAGTGCGGTAGGTTCTTATGAACAGCAGGTTTTAGATTTAGTAAACCAAGAAAGATCTAAAGCAGGTCTAAACGCACTTACTTTAAGTACTAAATTATCAAGTGTTGCTGAACTTAAAGCAGAAGATATGAGAGATAAGAACTACTTCTCACATACATCTCCTACTTATGGTTCACCTTTTGATATGATGAAACAGTTTGGTATTTCATATTCTGCTGCAGGTGAAAATATTGCAAAAGGACAGAGAACTCCTGAAAGTGTTATGAACGCATGGATGAATTCTTCAGGACATAGAGCAAATATTTTAAGCAGTAATTTTGAACAGATTGGTATTGGTTATACAACAGATAGCAATGGAAATACTTACTGGGTACAGATGTTTATTAGATAACTTTGTTTAAGAAATAAAGCCACAGGCAATAATAACTATATTGAAAAATTCTTCCATTACATTTATAATAGCATATATGTAATACAATCAACCGTATTCTAGGAGGGAGAAAACTTATGAAGAAATTTTTAGCAATGGGACTAGCTTT
>DAMCXN010000033.1:26195-29457 GCA_032096995.1 Aminipila sp. | reverse complement strand
TGCTTGTACTTAGCTTAGTTGCTTGTGGTGGAAATGATGCACCAGCTGAAGAAAACGCTGATGCAGAAACTTCTGAAATTGCAATGATTACTGACGTTGGTGAAATTGATGATAAATCATTTAACCAAGGTACTTGGGAAGGTATTAAAGCTTATGCTGATGAAAACAATATCACACACAAGTACTATAAGCCAACAGAGGAAAGTATTGATGCTTATTTAGCAGCTATTCAACTTGCTGTTGAAGGGGGTGCAAAAATAGTAGTAACTCCAGGATATTTATTTGAAACACCGATTTACAAAGCTCAAGAGCTTTATAAGGATGTTAATTTCATTTTAATCGATGGAAAACCTAATGATGGAGACTACGAAACAGGCCCTAACTATCGTACAGATGAAAATGCAGTAGGTATTGTCTTTGCTGAAGATGAAGCTGGCTATCTTGCAGGATATGCAGCAGTTGTTGACGGCTACACTAACCTTGGATTCATGGGCGGTATGGCTGTTCCAGCTGTAATTCGTTATGGCTATGGATTTGCACAGGGTGCAGAAGCAGCTGCTAAAGAATTAGGTTTAGCTGAAGGTAGTATCGAACTAAAATATCATTATACAGGTGGATTTATTGCTACTCCAGAAGCACAGACACTTGCTTCATCATGGTATGCTGATGGAACAGAAGTAATCTTTGCTTGCGGTGGTAAAGTAGGAGACTCTGTAATGAAGGCTGCTGAAGCTTCTGAAGGAAAAGTTATTGGTGTTGACGTTGACCAGAGTGGGGATTCAGAAACAGTAATTACTTCTGCGATGAAGGGTCTTGCTCCTGCAGTACAGTCAGTACTTGCTGATTACTATGAAGGTAATTTCCCAGGAGGAAAAGAACTAACTTTAGGTGCTGCTGAAGATGGTGTACAACTTCCTATGGAAACTTCAAAATTCAGTACATTTACTAAAGATGACTATGATGCAATATATGACCAGTTAGTAAAAGGCAACATTGAACTTCCTAAAGAAGAAGTTGAAAGTGCTGATAAGCTAGATTTGAGTTATGTAAAAGTAAACGTTATTAAGTAAAACACTTAAAAAACGGTTGATAAATAGGTTATTAAAAAGACAACACACCATTTTGTTTGGTGTGTTGTTTTTTTAATTTTTTTTAGGTATAATAGTAATATTATATTAAAGAAAGGTTTGGCTATTATGGATTATATAATAGAAATGTTAAATATCACCAAAGAATTTCCAGGAATTATTGCTAATGATGATATTACCTTACAACTAAAGAAAGGAGAGATACATGCACTTTTAGGAGAAAATGGAGCGGGCAAATCAACTCTTATGAGTGTTCTTTTTGGTATGTATCAACCAGAAAAAGGTGTAATTAAAAAGAATGGTAAAGAAGTAAAAATTCATGATCCGAATGACGCAAATGCTTTAGGGATTGGTATGGTGCATCAACACTTTAAATTGGTACACAATTTTACGGTACTTCAAAATATTATCTTAGGTGTAGAATCTACGAAAAATGGAATTCTACAAATGAATGAGGCAAGAGAAAAGATTGTTGCATTATCTGAAAAATATGGACTTATGGTAGATCCAGAAGCGAAGATAGAAGATATAACTGTAGGTATGCAGCAAAGAGTAGAAATACTAAAAATGCTTTACAGAGATAATGACATTCTAATTTTTGATGAGCCTACGGCTGTATTGACACCTCAAGAAATCGAAGAGTTAATGAAGATAATGAAAGGTCTTGCAAAAGAAGGCAAATCCATATTATTTATTACTCATAAATTAAATGAAATTAAGGAAGTTGCCAATAGATGTACAGTACTTAGAAAAGGCAAATATATTGGTACGATAGATGTAGCTGAGACCTCAAAAGAACAAATGTCTGAAATGATGGTAGGAAGAAAAGTTGAACTTTCTATTGACAAGAAACAGGCGGAATTAGGTGATGTTGTTCTTGAAGTAAAAAATATGACAATAAAATCTAAGCATCATGATAAAAATGCAGTTAAAAATGTTTCTTTTAAAGTAAGAAAAGGTGAGATAGTCTGTATTGCAGGTATTGATGGTAACGGACAGTCGGAACTTGTATATGGACTTACTGGTTTAACACAAGTAGAGACCGGAGAGATTTTTATTAATGGTGTTGCGATTACAAAATATAACGTTAGGAAAAGAAATTTAGCTGGATTGAGTCATATCCCTGAAGACAGGCATAAAGATGGACTTGTTTTAGATTACAATCTTTCTGAAAATTTAATATTAAAGAATTATTTTACATCAGGATTTCAAAATAAGGGCTTTATTAATTTTAGAAGAGCTAAAGAATATGCACAAGAACTTATTGAAAAATTTGATATAAGATGTGGTCAAGGATTTAAAACGACTGTTAGAAGTATGTCTGGAGGAAATCAGCAAAAGGCAATCATAGCACGAGAATTAGACTTAGATCCAGATATTTTAGTAGCTGTTCAGCCTACAAGAGGCTTGGATGTTGGGGCAATCGAATATATTCATAAACAATTAGTTCAAAAAAGAGATGAAGGGAAAGCGGTACTTTTAGTTTCACTAGAATTAGATGAAGTTATGAATATAAGTGATAGAATTCTTGTTATGTATGAAGGTGAGATTGTAGCTGATGTAAAACCTAAAGAAATAACAGTTCAGGAATTAGGACTTTATATGGCAGGATCAAAAAGAAATGAGGTGACAGCGTAGAATGGAACGCGTAAAGAAGATTTTAGTCAGTGATGAATTTAATAACGCTATGTCATCAATTTTTGCTATAGTGATAGGGTTATTATTTGGATTTATTATTTTATTAGTTAGTAATCCTAATCAAGCTTTTGACGGACTTATAATTATTTTAAAAGGTGGCTTTAGTACTGGTGGTAAAGGAATGGGACAAGTTCTTTACTTTGCAACTCCTTTGATTTTAACTGGATTATCTGTAGGCTTTGCCTTTAAAACAGGACTATTTAATATTGGTGCTTCGGGACAATTTATTATGGGGGCTTTTGCAGCTATTTTTGTAGGTGTAAAGTTTACTTTTTTACCAGCACCTTTTCACTGGATTATTGCACTGATAGCCTCTGCTTTAGTGGGAGGATTATGGGCATTGATTCCTGGTTTAATGAAAGCTTATTTGAATGTTCATGAAGTTATTTCTACTATAATGATGAACTACATAGGTATGTACACGGCTAATTACTTAGTTAAGTTAACAGTATATGATAGTATGAGAACTCAATCTT
>DAMCXN010000033.1:21255-26185 GCA_032096995.1 Aminipila sp. | reverse complement strand
ACTTTTGGATATGAATTGAAGGCTTGTGGTCACAACCCTGATGCTAGTAAATATGCTGGAATTAATGAAAAAAGAAATATAGTTCTTTCTATGGTTATTGCAGGTGCCTTAGCAGGACTTGGAGGAGGATTATTATACCTATCAGGTTCTAGTGGAAGACATATAAAAGTTGTAGATATTTTAGCAAGTGAAGGTTTCAATGGAATTCCAGTAGCTTTACTTGGACTTTCAAATCCTATAGGTATAATTTTCTCAGCTATATTTATTTCATATATTACGCAAGGAGGAAATTATCTGCAAAGATTAGATTATGCTCCTGAGATAATTGAAATGATTATTGCTTGTATTATTTACTTTAGTGCCTTTTCACTAATTTTAAGAAAAATAATACCTAGTATTATAAAGCATAATACTGAGAGAAAGAAGGGAGGAAGAAAGTAATGGATGTTTTGTACTTAGTAGTTCAACAAACTATGTTCTTCTCAATTCCACTTTTAATTGTAGCTCTTGGTGGTATGTTTACAGAACGTGGTGGTGTTACAAATATAGCATTGGATGGTACTATGATTATGGGGGCTTTTGCCAGCATATACTTCATAAATCAAATGCAAGATAAAATGAGTGGACAATTACTATTAATTTTAGCTATATTGGTTGCTGTAATTGTAGGCGTTATTTTTTCACTATTATTAGCATATTCAGCAGTTAATATGAAAGCAGATCAGATTATTGGTGGAACTGCATTAAATATGTTTGCACCAGCATTTGCTATATATGTAGCTAGAATGATACAAGAAAATGGTATTCAACAGATTCCGTTTGATAACACGTTTAGAATTGTTTCTGTACCAGTATTAGGGGATATACCTGTTATTGGTGGTATGCTATTTAAAAATGCATATATTACAACATATATTGGATTTGCTATCCTTGTTGTTGCCACAATAGTAATATATAAGACTAAATTTGGTCTTAGACTTCGTTCTTGTGGTGAACACCCTCAAGCAGCTGATTCAGTAGGAATTAATGTTTATAGAATGAGATATGCAGGGGTTATGATTTCAGGTGGTTTAGCTGGGTTAGGTGGTCTTGTTTTTGTAATACCGACATCAACTAATTTTAATGCAACTGTGGCAGGATATGGATTCTTAGCTTTGGCTGTTATGATATTTGGACAATGGAAACCACTTAGAATTTTATTTGCAGCATTTTTCTTCGGATTAATGAAGACAATTGCATCTGCTTATTCCGTTATACCAATTTTATCAACATCAGATATCCCAAGTGATATCTATAAAATGATACCGTTTATTGCGACTCTTATAGTTCTTGCGTTTAGTTCTAAGTCTTCACAAGCACCTAGAGCTGTTGCACAACCATATGATAAGGGAAGTAGATAAAAAAATAAATATAATGATATAGGACTTTATAAAATATGAAAAAAAATGAAATAGATTGTATGGGTTTTTTACCTATAACAAAAGAAGAATGTGAAGCAAGAGGTTGGGAACAGCCAGATTTTGTTTTGATTACAGGGGATGGCTATATAGACCATCCCTCTTTTGGCACTGCTATAATCAGTAGAGTGTTAGAACGCTACGGATATAAAGTAGCAATTTTGGCTCAGCCAGATTGGAATAGCAAAAAAGATTTTATGAGATTTGGGAAGCCTAGATTGGGCTTCTTAATAAATGCAGGGAATGTTGATTCCATGGTTAATCATTATTCTGTTTTTAAACATAAAAGAAAGACAGATGCTTATTCACCAGGAGGAAAAAGTGGTAAGAGACCAAATCGAGCAGTAATTGTATATAGTAATAAAGCTAGAGAGGCATATAAAGATGTTCCTATTATTATAGGTGGAATAGAGGCAAGCTTACGAAGGTTAGGTCACTATGATTATTGGGATGATAAAGTTAGAAGATCAATATTACTTGATTCTAAGGCAGATATCTTGGTTTACGGAATGGGAGAAAAGGCTGTTGTTGAAATTGCAGAAGCATTAGATTCCGGTATTGAGGCAAAAGATATAGGTTGGATTTCAGGAACTTGTGTTAAATCTAAAGAAGTGTATATGGATGAGGACACAATCTTGTTACCTGATTTTAATAATATTATAAGCTCGAAAACAACTTACGCTGAAAGCTTTGCTATCCAGTATAAGAATAATGATTTTATTACGGCTAAGAAATTAGTTGAAAAATATGATGAAGGCTTATATGTGATACAAAATCCTCCACAGCCACCCCTTGAGACTCAAGAACTTGATGATATTTATGAACTACCTTATGTAGGAAACTATCATCCTTCATATGAAGAATTTGGAGGCATACCTGCTATAAAAGAAGTTCAATTTAGTATAATCAGTAGTCGTGGTTGCTTTGGCGGTTGTGCTTTTTGTGCATTGACTTTTCATCAAGGAAGACAAGTTAGAGGAAGAAGTAAAGAGTCCATTGTAAAGGAAGGTAAAAAGCTAACAACATTACCAGACTTTAAAGGTTATATTCATGATGTAGGAGGGCCTACCGCTAATTTTAGAGGTGCAGCTTGCAAAAAGCAATTAACAAAGGGAGTTTGCAGCCATAAAGATTGCTTATATCCTAAGCCATGTAACCAGATGGTTGTAGATCACAAGGAGTATTTGGAGGTTCTGAGAGAACTTAGACATTTAGATGGTGTTAAGAAAGTATTTATACGTTCAGGTATACGATTTGATTATGTCATGGCGGATAGAAGTGATGAATTTTTAAAAGAGCTTTGCAAACATCATGTAAGTGGTATACTTAAGGTGGCACCAGAACATGTATCGGATAGGGTGCTTTCTTATATGCATAAGCCAGAAAAAAGTGTGTTTGAAGCTTTTAGTAAAAAGTATAAGGAAATTAATGATAAATTAGGATTAAAGCAGTACTTAATTCCATATTTAATTTCTTCACATCCAGGAAGTACTTTAGAGGATGCTATTGAACTTGCCATATTTTTGAGTGATAATGGCTTTGTTCCAGATCAAGTTCAAGACTTTTATCCAACACCAGGGACATTAGCAACTTGCATGTATTATACAGAAATAGATCCTTTAACTATGAAAAAGGTTTATGTTGCTAAAAACATGGAAGAAAAAAAGATGCAAAGGGCCTTAATTCATTTTAATAAACCAGAAAACCATCACCTTGTAAAGGCAGCCCTAATAAAAACAGGTAGAGAGGATTTATTTAGAAAGCTTCTTCGTGGTCATAGTGGTCATAAGAAAACTCAGCATGATAAGAGAAGAACAGGGGAAAATAATAATAGACATAACAACAATAGTAGAAAAAAAGGAGCTAATTTATGAGCTTGATTTATAAGCTTACAAAAATATTAGATGATTGTAAAATTGAATATGAAAAGATTTTAAAAGAAGTGGATGATAATAAATTTAGTTCTGAATTTAAAGTTTCAGAGCTTTATGGAGATTCAATAGAACAAGCAAACAATATTTTAGCAAAAGGTGATAACCTTATTTTTATGAAACATTTGATTTCACAGGAAAATTTATATGGGAAGATAAATTTAATTTATGTAGACCCTCCTTTTTTTTCAAAAGCAGATTATAATATGAATGTTAAGGTTAGTTCTAATTGCCTAGAAGAGTCAGCCAAAATAAAACAAAGAGTATATACAGATACTTGGAATGAAGGTATTGAAGAATATTTAAGGATGATATGCATAAGATTATTTTTGATGCGAGATTTGCTTTCAGAATCAGGGTGCATTTGGATGCATCTAGATTGGCATGTAGCTCATTATGTAAAGATTTTAATGGATGAAGTTTTTGGCATGGACAATTTCATAAATGAAATTATCTGGAACTATAAATCTGGTGGAACCAGCAAGAAACGTTTTGCAAGAAAACATGATACTTTATTATTTTATGGTAAAAGTAATAAATATTATTTTCAACCACAAAAAGAAAAATCATATAATAGAGGTTTTAAGCCATATAGATTTAAAGGTGTAGAGGAGTTTCAAGATGAATTAGGGTGGTATACTCTAGTCAATATGAAAGACGTATGGCAAATGGATATGGTAGGAAGAACTTCTTCAGAAAGAACGGGCTACGCTACACAAAAACCAGAAGCTTTATTAGAAAGAATTTTAGAAAGTTGCACTAAAGAGGGAGATTTGTGTGCTGATTTTTTTGGTGGCTCAGGTACCTTAGCGTCTGTTGCAGGTAAAAATAAAAGACGTTGGATTACTTGTGATATAGGTAGAAATTCAATTGCTGGAATAAAGAAAAGATTATTGGAAAATAGTATGAACTTTAAAGTTTTATGCGAAAATATTCACGAGAATGAACTTATAAAAATAAATGCCGATATAAAAAGTAAAGAGGATGGCTGTGAGGTAATATTAAATGACTACCAATTAGATGAAGAAGTGGTTAAACAATTTGGTATTAATGAACAACAAAATATTAGAACAATTTTAAAAGAAGATCCTTTAAGCTTAATTAATTATTGGAGTGTTGACTTTAATTATGATGGTAATGTACACAAAGCAGAAAAGATATTAGTAAGATCTGAAAGTTGTGTAGATAACATAGAAGGTAAATCCGATATGGGTGTAATAAGTATATTGTGCACTGACGTATTTGGTAATATGGTTAAAAAAATTTTTAATATAGATTTAGAATAAATGGGAGGAAAAATATGAAAGGATTGACTACAGATAGAATAAAAAGTGCTTTAATGGATTTTATATTAGTGACATTTGCATGTTCTCTAGGTGCTTTTGCGACAGTTTCAATTATGCTTCCAAATGGGCTTTCTAGTGGAGGTCTTACAGGTGTTATAAGGATTTTGCATAATTTTTTGCCTTTTGATTTTTCAATAATGTATTATGCTGGAGCTCTTATTATTTTAGGTGTTTGTACTATAACATTAGGAGTAAA
>DAMCXN010000033.1:15398-21245 GCA_032096995.1 Aminipila sp. | reverse complement strand
AAGAGGCAAAAAAAATAGTTTTAATGTCAATAATGTATCCGACTATAATGGTTGTATTTGAAAAGATGAATATTCAACTATTAGAAGAAAAAGATATGATTTTAGCAGCTATATATTGCGGTGTGTTTGCTGGACTTTGTGGAGGAATAGCTTTTTCTAGAGGGTACTCTTCTGGAGGAACAGATACTATAGCAAAAATAATACAGAAAAAGATTTTTCCTCATGTAAGCTTAAGTAAAGTTTTAATGGCTATTGATGCCGGAGTTATAATAACATCAGGGTTTGTATTTGGAAGAAATATTGCGTTGTATGCTTTGATTACAACGGTTATTGTGTCAAAAACTATAGATTTTATTTTGTTTGGTCTTGCCACTAAAATTATTCAAGTAGAAATTATTACAGAAAATCCTAAGGATATTTCTGAATATATCATGAATGACATGGATAGAGGAGTTTCTATTGAAAATATCATAGGGGCTTATTCAAAAAAAGAAAAACAAAAACTTTTGGTTTTATGTTCTCCTAGAGAAGGAATTCTAATAAGACAGCATATTGCAAAAACGGATCCACAAGCATTAGTTACTATCATACATGTAGATTCTGTATGGGGTAATGGAAATGGCTTTAATGATATTGATAAAGATTAATTTAAAAAATATGTTTTAATGTATTGTCTGGAGGTATCAATATGAGTAGTAAAAAATTCCTGTTATTATTAGTTTTTACTATGGTGATGTGTATGACTTCTTGTGGAAATGAAGATAAAATTGGTTTTACAGAAAAAAGAAATATAGAAAAGATAAATAAAGCTCTAGAAATGAGTTATCAATTAAAATCTGGGGAAATAGAAACGAATATTTTAGAAGGAAGTTTTTATCCTAAAAAAGATGTTCGCAAAATAAATGCCTCTTTTAATAAAGATAATGAGAATAAAGACAAAGAAGAAAAGAATATAGAATTTAGCATTCTTTTTACTTATGATGACAAGCAAGAGCAAGTAACCAATTTAACAAATTACGAGGGGATTTTTTTAAATGCATATTATCCTTACGATAAGTACAATAAAATAGAGAATAAAGCAGTTAAGTCAGTCACAGTAAATGAGTTGGCTTCTGGTAAAGAATACATAGTTTTATATAAGGGCAGCCATTTTTCTAGGAGAATGGAATGGGAATATTGTAAAGTAGAAGATGACTACGAAACTTTTTTAATAAATGAAGATGGCATAATTGTTGAGTATAAAAGCGAAACTACATATAAGAGAGAAGACTCTGATAATTCCCAATGGGTAGAAAGTAAAAGTCAGTTAAGTGTAAATTTAAATGACTATAAGCTATTGGATTGAATATAAGATTATGTTAGGAAGGAAATTATAAATGACTAATGATTCAGCTAGTAAAAATACTTCATATTTAATGAAACGATTTATACCATATTTTAAAAAGTATAAATGGATTTTAATTACAGATTTATTTTGTGCAACCTTAACAACTGTTTGTGATTTAGTTCTTCCTTTGATTATAAGATTCATAACAAACAAGGGAATGAATGATATCGAGGGCTTAACTTTGCAAATGATTCTAAATTTAGGTGCTTTATATTTAATACTTAGGATCATTGATGTTATAGCTAATTATTATATGGCAAATATAGGTCATGTAATGGGAGCAAGAATTGAAACCGATATGAGAAGAGATTTATTTTCTCATATGCAAGAATTATCTTATTCTTATTATAGTAATACTAAAATTGGTCAATTGATGGCAAGGATATCAAGTGATTTGTTTGATATAACGGAATTTGCACATCATTGTCCAGAAGAATATTTTATTGGGATTTTAAAAATAACTGTATCTTTTGTTATTTTATGTTCAGTAGACGTATGGCTTACTATAATTATTTTTGCGATTTTACCATTGATGATTATTTTTTCAATGCTGTTTAGGCATAAAATGAGAAATGCTTTTAAGAGACAAAGAAATCAAATCGGAGAGATAAATGCTCAAGTTGAAGATAGTCTTTTAGGAATTCGTGTTTCAAAATCTTTTGCAAATGAAGAGTTAGAAAAAGCCAAATTTGAAAAGGGAAATAAGATTTTCTTTGGTGCTAAGAAAGAAGCTTATAAGTATATGGCTAGATTTCAAGGAACTGTAAGATTTTTTGATGGCATCATGTATATATCTGTTGTTGTAATAGGTTCATTATTTATGATAGAAGGAAAAATTCAACCAGCGGATTTAGTTGCATATTTACTATATGTTGTAATGCTTTTAAATTCAGTTAGAAGAATTGTTGAATTTACTGAACAGTTTCAAAGAGGTATAACTGGTTTAGAACGATTTGTAGAAGTAATGGATGAACCTATAGAAGTAGATGACATTGAAAATGCCGTAGAGCTTGAAAATCTTAAAGGTGATATTGTTTTTGATGATGTGAGTTTTAAATATTTTGATAGTGATAATATTTTACAACACATAAATATTGATATTAAAGCAGGTGAAAATATTGCTTTTGTAGGCCCTTCTGGATCTGGAAAGACTACTTTATGTAATTTGATTCCTAGATTTTATGATGTTACGTCAGGAAAGATTTTAGTAGATGGAATTGACATAAGGGATGTAACTATAGACTCCCTAAGAACTCAAATTGGTGTTGTTCAGCAGGATGTATATTTATTTTCAGGAACTGTTTATGAGAATATTGAATATGGAAAACCAGGAGCAACAAAAAAAGAAGTTGAAGAAGCTGCAAAACTTGCAGGAGCTCATGATTTCATTAGTCAATTACCAGAGGGCTATGATACTTTTGTAGGAGAGCGTGGAGTTAAACTTTCTGGAGGGCAAAAGCAAAGAATAAGTATTGCAAGAGTTTTCTTAAAAAATCCACCGATATTGATTTTAGATGAAGCTACTTCTGCTTTAGATAATGAAAGTGAAATGATAGTTCAGGAATCTTTAACGAAGCTGGCTAAGGGAAGGACTACGCTTACTATTGCACATAGATTAACAACTATAAGAAATGCTACTAGAATTATAGTTCTTACTGACAATGGTATAGAGGAGCAAGGTAGTCATGAAGAGTTAATTAGCAAAAATGGTATATATTCTAAGCTTTATAAAATGTATGAGAGGTAAAACTATTTTTAGATAGGAGAAAGATAATGAGTAATGAAGATAAAATATTAGAAAGTAATAACCAAAAGCCATCCCACACTCATAGCTGTAGTTGTGGAGGACATTGCCATAATCATGGAAGTGGAGAGGGAAATCATTGTTGTAGCAGCAAACAAGAACAAGGCCCAATTAATATTGAGAGAGAAGAAATTAAAATCTTAATTGAGTTAAAAGAATATACTTATATGCCAATCGCTGAATTTGTTATGTGCAACAGCGCTAACTCTCACGTTAGTTTTTCTGCTTTAGCACCTGTATATTTAGAAAGCATTGATGATGATATGGGAAAAGTAAAAGAATTAGCAAAGGCTTTTAAGGACCTTGAAAAAAAGGGTCTTATAACTTTAGATTATGATATTCCTCTAAAGGGTTTTGATTATTCTATATATACCGATTCAAATATATATAAATATTTTATAGAAACAGTTGAAGAAGGTAAAAATAAACCAGATTTCCTTTGTGATACTACAGAGATTGAATTTGGAAGTGTTGCTTTGACAGACTTAGGAAAAAGAGTTGTTTCTAGTATAGAGATTGAGCAATAACAAGAAAATAAAAAAGCTTTGGAATAGTTGTTGATTCTATCCCAAAGCTTTTCTTATTAACGATAAAGTTCATGTATTGGTTTAGCTTTTTCTTTTCCACTTTTAGCCTTTCCCTGGATTTCTGGCACAGGTTCAACAGAATTCTTAGGAAAATGTGATTTATGATTGCTTTCTGTTCCATGGGGCTCTTTTGGGTTTGGTCGTTTCATTCCTGCTTTAGCCATAGTTACTTCCTTTCTTTTTTTCTAAATTTGAAAAAAACAGTTTAATATTTGCTTCTTCCTTATTTAGGTCAGCACCAATTCTTCCCATTCTATCACATAAGCCTAGAAGTGCTACATCCTGTATATTGGCATGATTTTTCAACCCTTTTATATCTCCAAATGGTAAATTCTTTGTTACAAATAAAATATGCATGTGAAACCTAACTAAAGTAGATACTTGTTCTATAAAGGCTTCAGGGGTATCTACGGTTAGTAAAAATTTTTTGGTTAGTTTTTTACCTAGTTTATCATGATCATAAGAAGTTAACTTTCCGTGACGAACTTTAGTAGTGGCAGGTTTACCTATATCATGGAGTAAAGCTGCCCACATGAAAACTTTTGGATTGCTACTTTGGTCTTTACGTTTGGAAGCTTCATCTACAACAAGCATGGTATGATTCCATACATTTCCTTCAGGATGATGTTTTGGATCTTGTTCGGTTGATTTTAAGTCCAATAGCATGTTAAAAGGATATTCCTTAAACTCTAGTAAATTAGAAAATTCATTTAAATATTTTGAAGGATACGGATCATGTAATAAATGAGAATCAATTTCATTAAATAGATTTTTTTTAGTCATAATAGCACCTCGTTATTACTTAGTATTGTATCTTCAAGAATAAATATTCTATTAATATTTTGATTTATCATATATAATATAATAATAATTTAATAAAAAAACAATGTTAAGATTTGAATGGGGGAGTTTATGGGAAAGAACAAAAACGTCAAAATAACAACTTGTAAACCTCAAGATAAAGATGAATGGATCGCATTAAATCGTGAATTTATGGCATATGAAATACAAGATGCAGAGTTTTGGAATAACACCGATTCTAATTCTGATGAAAATTTTTCATATACTTTTGAGGAGACATTACAAAATACAGAATTGATAACTTTATTTATGATTAAGGAAGAGGAAGAGACCATAGGTTTTATTAATCTTATGACCATTTTTAGTGTGTGGAGTCATGGAAAAGCTTTAATTTTAGATGATTTGTATATAAAAGAAGCCTTTAGGGGAAGAGGATTTGGTAAAGTTGTAATGCAATATATTGAAGAATATGGTAGAAAACAAGGGTTTAAAAGGCTGCAATTTCAGTCAGAATATACGAATCCAGATGCACACAAATTTTACAGTAAATTAGGGTACCTTTCAGAATCTATGAAATTTTATGTGAAATATTTATAGAGGATAGGATTAAAGGAAAATGATACAGAAGATAAAATATAAGAAAAAATTTGTAGTTACATTAATAGTATCGCTTGTAGTTTTAATTGCAATACCTTTTGCAATTAACCAATATGTGATAAAAAGTACTCAATCACTTATTGTAAAAGAGGTAAAAGAAGATAAAGAAGTTAGTTTAGTAAATGAAGAAAGTATAGCACTTAAAGAATTAAATGCAGAATGTATTCTTATATTAGGAGCAGGTTTAAAGCCGGATGGTACTCCAAACCATATGTTACAAGATCGCTTGGAAGTTGGACTGGCATTATATAAAGAAGGAGTAGCCCCTAAACTACTTTTAACTGGGGATCATGGGAGAAAAGAATACGATGAAGTAAATGCTATGAAAAAATACATGCTAGATCATGATGTTCCTGAGGAAGATATATTTTTAGATCATGCGGGTTTTTCAACTTATGATTCTATGTATAGAGCTAAAGCTATTTTTGAAGTAAATAAAGTTATTGTTGTTACTCAAAAATATCATCAATATAGAGCTTTATATATGGCTAATAAATTAGGTTATGAAGCTTATGGAGTATGTTCTGATCAAAGGGTTTATTTTGGACAAGAAATGAGAGACAAAAGAGAAGTACTTGCAAGGAACAAGGACTTTTTTATGTCAATATTTA
>DAMCXN010000033.1:9705-15388 GCA_032096995.1 Aminipila sp. | reverse complement strand
AAACCTAACCCTACTTATTTAGGAGAGTCAATACCTATAAGTGGCAGTGGACTTGAAAGTTGGGATTAATTTATAATATTAGAACTAATAAAAATAATTTAAAATAAGTAAGGAAAATATGATGAAAAGATTTTTAAAAATTGTTGCAATTGGAATACCCTTGGGGATTATTTTAGTTATAATTGAAAATGTAATGAACTTAGATCATGAAATGGTTTTTAGATACTATTGGATATGTGGCTCGATATTTATATTAGCTGTACTTTTTATTAATCTAATATATCAATTTAGTTTTATAAAAAAAGTGAAAAAAGTAACCAGTAGTATTACAAGTGAAGAAAAAAACTTTGATTTATTTTTTGAAGAAACAGAAAAAATGCTAACAAAATATAAATCTAGTTATAATAGAGGATTGTTACTAATTAATCTTTCATATGCTTATGGTCTTAAAAAAGACTACCAAAAAGGCTTAGAAACTTTAAAATCTATAGAAGTTAAAAAGGTTAAGGGCATAAATAAGATTATTTATAGTTTAAATTTATCATGTTTTAATTTTTATTTGGGTAACTATGAAGAAGTAATTAAGATTACTGATAAATTCAATAAAGAATTTCAAAAATTCAAAGAAAACCCAATTTTAGGATGGAATATAGCCTCTAATAAGATTTATTATTATATAGCAAAAGGAGAATTTCAGGAAGCTAAAAAGTTTCTTGAAGAAGCAAAATCGAACTGGATTGAGAAGCAAGAAATGAAGGAAGAGTGGGAAATGCTTGCTCAAATTTTATATAAGGAAGGGTAAACATATGGCTGAATATGAAAGAATAACACAACCTTTTGAACCAATTTTCAACAAGGAATCGAGAATTTTAATCTTAGGAAGTTTGCCTTCGGTTAAATCTAGGGACTTAGGTTTTTATTATGGACATCAACAAAATAGGTTTTGGAAAGTTATAGCAGGGATTTATGGCTTAGAGGTGCCAAAGAGCATAGAAGAGAAAAAAGACATGCTGTATAAATGCAAAATTGCTATATGGGATGTTATTGAAAGCTGTGATATAAAAGGTTCTAGTGATAGTAGCATAAAAAATGCAGTTGTAGCAGATTTTGATAAGATTCTAGAAAGTTGCAATATTGAAAAAATCTTTGCTAATGGTAAACTTACTGAAAAATTATATAATAAGTTTGCAAAAGATAAGAATGGTAGAGATATTATATTATTGCCTTCTACAAGTCCTGCAAATGCTGCTTATTCATTAGAAAAGTTAATTAGTAAATGGTCGGTAATAAAAGAATAAACATGAATTTATTCTAAATTTAGTAGTTATGGGGGACTAAAAGAAATTAATGGAATTAGATATTAGAAAATCTTATAAACAAATAATTTTTATTTTGATAGCAGGATGCATTTTTATGAGTTTTGTAGATGCAATTTGGCAACCGGGATATGCAATAAAATCAATATTAAAAATAGTGGCATTTTTAATAATTCCAGTTTGTTATAGTTTGAAAAATAAGAATGTAGATTTAAAATCATTATTTGTTGCTAGAAAGAAAGGTATGATTCACGCAATTTTGCTTGCATTAGGTGTTTACATATTTATTTTGGGTTGTTATTTTACGATTGGAAATTTCTTTGACTTTTCAAAGGTCACAGGAGCTTTAAATGAAAATGTTGGAGTAAATAAAGAGAATTTTGTTTTTGTTGCAATATATATCTCCTTTATAAACTCTTTATTAGAAGAGTTCTTTTTTAGGGGATTTGTATTTATGAATTTAAGAAATATGGCAAATAGAAAGATTGCATATTTAGTAAGTTCTTTTGCTTTTGCAATTTATCATGTGGCAATGATGAGTGGTTGGTTCTCGATTTGGTTGTTTCTATTGTTGTTAACTGCACTTGTTGTGGCTGGTGTGATTTTCAATAGACTTAATGAAAAACAAGGAAATATATATACTTCATGGTTTGTACATATGTTTGCTAATTTTTCAATAAATACAGTAGGATTCATATTGTTTGGAATTATATAAAATGATTTAATAATCGTAATTAAAGGAAAGAGAAAATTTTGAAACATTTTTTATATTAGCATAATTAATTTATTTAAAACAAAGGGGGATAAGATTATGAAAAATTTATGCAAAAAATGTATTAGTATTTTTATGTTGTGTATGATGATAATGACAATCATTAGTATTCCTGCAATACCAGCTTTTGCAGAAACAAATTTCGATACGTCAGAATCAGTAGATACAGATATTTTAAATACCAAATATGCAGATGTACCCGTAGATAGTTGGGCTTTGCAAGCTATATCGGATGCAGGTAAATATGGATTAATGAAAGGCCAGGAAGAAGCAAGCTTTGGGTATGGGAAAACAATTACAAAGGCAGAATTTGCAACTATTTTATGTAA
Organism: Aminipila sp.; assembly: GCA_032096995.1. Classification (GTDB taxonomy): domain Bacteria; phylum Bacillota; class Clostridia; order Peptostreptococcales; family Anaerovoracaceae; genus Aminipila. The sequence goes on along the minus strand of DAMCXN010000033.1, from coordinate 12,971 downwards.
TATGCTTAAGTGGCAGTCTGTAAGTCCAGAGCAACCATCTTTTTCAGATGTTTCAAAGGATAAATGGTATTATTCATATATTGAAACAGCATTTGCTAATAATGTTATAGAAAAAATGGAAAGTTTTTTACCAGAGTCGCCTATTACTAGGGAAGAAATGGCAGTAATGTTTGTAAAAGCTTTAGGACTTTCTGATGCAGCTAAAGCAGCTGAGTCAACAGCATTACAATTTGATGATATAAATGCTAATAAAGGATATATTGCTGTTGCTTATGATATAGGAATGATCAATGGTATTTCAGAAAATTATTTTGCACCTACCAATACTGCAAAACGTGAAGAAGCAGCTGCAATGCTCACAAGAGTTTATAATAAATATTATGGAAAAACTGATTTCTTACATAGCTTCTATGCGATTTCATCATATTCACAGAAAGACTTAACTGACAATATGGACGCTGTTACCTTTGGGTGGAGTGCTATGGCAAATGATTCTAAGGGTGTTTGGTTAAACACCAGTGGGGAAAATAATAATGAATTCAAAATCCCATCAGGTTATGAAGATATTCTTTCTTACGTTGAAAGTAATGGAACAAAGGCTCATTTAGGAGTATATATGGATACTTCAGATGGAGTTAAAGATTTACTTATAGATGCAGATAAAAGAAAGCTTGCAGTAGATGCAATAATGGCAGAGCTTAATAGAACTTATGATGAAATTGAAAAAAATCCTTATAGTGGCGTAACGATAGATTTCGAGGGTTTAAAGGGCGTAGATGTAAAACAAGGATTTAATGAATTTTTAAAGGAACTATCTATCCAATTAAAATCACAAGGAAAAACTCTTTATGTTACAGTTCAGCCAGTACTTAATACTGGAGAATATTTTGATGGATTTGATTATAAGACTATAGGAGAATTGTCAGATAAGGTAATTTTAATGGCTCATGACTATAATCCTACATCTTTAGATGGATATATAGGGACTGATTGGTATAAAAATACGGCCCTTACTCCTATGGGCAGTTTTTATCATTCCTTAAAGGCTATTACAAATAGTGATACGGGAGTAGAAGATAAGGACAAAATTGTTCTTGCTGTAAGTTTTGCAACTGTAGCATGGGAATTAGATGATTCTGGGAAATTGATTTCCGCAAAACCATTGCATGCAAATACTGAGGCAGTATATAAATGGATGACTGCTGAAGGCACAGAAAAGGGCTTTTCAACAATTTATAGAAACCCTTATTTAAAGTATAAAACACCTGAAGGCAAAAATGTATTTTTATGGTATGAAGATGAACAAAGCTTATTTGAAAAAGCTGCGCTTGCTAGAATGTTTGGAATAAATGAAATATCTATTTGGAGATTAGGGCTAATACCTAATTACAGTGGATATAGCGTTATGGATAGTTTGAAATAATTTTGAAGTTTAAGCTATTAAAATTTAGCTATATATTTAATAATATACTTCTTATAGAGACTAAAAAAGAGACTTGAAAAGGTCTTTTTTTTTATTTTATATCACAGATGTTTACTTTTCTTTTTTATCGACAATACTATTAAAGAGCTTATAATAGTCTTCTCCCCAACTACACATCATACTAAGGATAGGCATTAAGGTCTCTCCTAAATCTGTTAGTGAGTATTCTACTTTTGGCGGAACTTGAGGATATACTTGTCTATATACTAGCTTATCTGATTCTAATTCCCTTAGTTGTTGAGTTAGCATTTTTTGAGTTATTTTAGGAAGTGATTTTTTTAATTCGCTAAATCGTAGAATTCCTTTATTTCCTAAATGCCAAATAATAATGGGCTTCCATTTTCCACCGATTAAATCCATAGTAATTTCAAAAGTACATGTATAACTTTTAGACTTAAATTGTAAATTATTGCAACTGGAATTCATAGATATTTCCTTTCGATAGTATCCTTTTAGGTACTATAATACAAAATAGTGCGTACTTGTTATATTTAAACTTAATTTTTATAATATATCATACAATATAAAATAAAACAATGAGGAGGTTTTAAATTATGTATGCAATACTAAATAGAAAAAGCATAAGAAAATATAAAGACTTAGAGATAAGTGATGGAATTGTAGAAGAATTGCTAATGTCTGCAATGGCAGCTCCTTCTGCAGGAAATGAACAACCTTGGGAATTTATAATTTTAAGAGATAAAGAGATTATGAAGAAAATCACAGAAATACATCCTCACTCACAAATGCTTCTTGATGCAGACGTGGCAATTGTAGTTTGTGGAGATGAATCAAAAGAAATCTTCAAAGGATTTTGGGTGCAAGATTGTTCTGCAGCGACAGAAAATATTTTAATTGATGTTGAAGACAAAGGGTTAGGGGCAGTATGGCTAGGTGTTTATCCTCTAGAAGATAGAGTAAAAGGAATAAAGAGCTTATTAAATCTGCCAGAGAGTGTAATTCCTTTTTCAATAATTCCTATTGGGTATCCAGATGAGGAAAGAAAAGCTGAGAATAGATTTAGCAAAGAAAGAATACATTTTGATAAATGGTAAAGGAAGGGTAAAAGATATGAAGGTTGTAGCATTTAATGGAAGTCCTAGAAAAGAAGGTAATACTTATTACGCACTAAAGCTAGTGGCAGCTGAACTTGAAAAAGAAGGAATTGAAGTTGAAATAATAAATGTAGGAGGCAAGAATATAAGAGGATGTACTGCATGCGGAGCTTGTATTAGAAACAAGAATGAAAAATGTATTCTTGAAGGTGACGAAGTAAATGAATGGATTCAGAAGATGAAAAATGCCGATGGAATTATCCTTGGTTCTCCGGTGTATTATTCGGCTATAGCAGGAACTATGAAATGTTTTTTAGATAGAGCTTTTTATGTTGCAGGTAAAAGTGATTTATTAAGGCAGAAAGTTGGAGCTGCAGTGGTAGCCGTAAGACGTTCTGGTGGGATTCCTACTTTCAATCAATTATGCAATTATCTTAATTATTGTGAAATGATTATGCCTAGTTCAAATTATTGGAATGTTATTCATGGTGCAGCTCCTGGTGAAGCGGCTGAAGATGAAGAAGGAAAACAAATAATGAGAGTTCTTGGTAAAAATATGGCATGGGCTTTAAAATTAGTGGAAAACGGAAAAGAAAAGGTGAAAGAACCTGAGGCTGAAGATAAAATCGCTATGAATTTTATTAGATAATAGGGTTAATAAACAGAGCATTTATATAGTTTAGGTATTTATAAATTTAAACTGTATGGTGCTCTTTTTATTATGCAGG
>DAMCXN010000033.1:6806-9695 GCA_032096995.1 Aminipila sp. | reverse complement strand
ACTTTTGATTTCTAATATATTGGGAGATTCATGCCAGAATATATAAATCTATAACTAATTATTAAACATTGACTTTAATAAAATTAAAGTGTATATTTAATATTATTAAAGGAGGAGACTGTATGTTAATTGAAGTAGTACCTGAATGGATGACTAATCTAGATGAAGAAGACGTTGCGTTTATAAAAAAGTTTATTTTGGCATCAGGGTCCTTAAAGGAAATAGCAAATCAATATGGGGTAACATACCCAACAGTAAGGCTTAGGCTAGATAAGTTAATTCAAAAAATTCAAATTAATGAAGATATAGCAAATGAACCATATATAGCATTAATAAAAAGATTAGCGATAAATGAAAAATTGGATTTTGATACTGCTAAAGTTTTGATTAATGAATATAAGAAACTACAGAATGGAGGTAAATAGATGTATAAAATTTTTTTTGTTATTCTAGCTTTTTTATCTATAGCACTTATTTTTAGTGGTATAGTTGTCTTACAAATGTTTCTTTCAAAAAAGGAAAATAAGTGGTATGGGTTAAGCTTTGCTATTGTGTTATTTTTGATTATGCCTTTATTAGGATGGGTATTCTTTGTAATTCATTTTTACCAGAGAAAAAATTTTAAAACTGATAAAGAATTAGAAAAAATGAATATACAAGATTTATAAGATTTTTTATTCAAAAGTTATTTTAAGGGGGACATAATATGAAAATAGAAAAATATTATAAGACTGTTACTTGTGCTGAAATGAAGGAGATTGAGAGAATGGCTAATGAGTCAGGGCTTAGTTATTATAAAATGATGGAGAACGCAGGAATTTCAGCGGTTAAGGTTATCTTAGATAAAGTTACAAAAGCATTTGATGGTAAGGAATTAACTAATAATAAAAATAATAAAGGACTAAGTAAAGAACTTGATGTGGTGGTATTTTGCGGAAAAGGAAATAACGGCGGCGATGGATATGTGGTTGCAAGAGAATTGGCTGTAAGAGGAATGAATGTAACTGCTATAATGGCAGATGGAAACCCTAAGACAGAAAATGCTATAAAAAATGCAAATATAGTACTTAAAAGAGGGATTTCTGTTATAGATGCTCAGAAATATTATGATGAAATTCCAGAAATTGTTGAAGCAGCAGATATAGTTGTTGACGCTATTTATGGAACTGGCTTTCATGGTCAACTACCTAATACTGTAAGAAAATGTACAGTACTTATAAATGATAAATGCCAAAACAATGTCTTAGATATTAAAAAACTAGTTTTTGCTTTAGATATTCCAACAGGGTTAAATGGGGATGCAGGAGAGCCAGATAAGGATACCGTAAAAGCAAACTATACAATAGCTTTTCATAGAACAAAACCAGTACATTCTTTAAAAGAAGCTAAGCCGTATTTAGGAGAAGTCGTAGCAGTTGGTATAGGAATTAAATAGTCATTTTTATTCGGATTGTAAAGTAGAATTGCCGATAAGAAATATTATATATATATTGTAAATATTACCAATTAGTTATATACTGTAAGCAATGTATTGTGTATTAGAAAAAAATAAAAATGGGGAAATGGAGATTAATAATGATTGCTTTTTTGGGGGTAAAGGAATCTAGCTTAATAGTAAATAGAAATTTTTTAAAATACCTTAAACATAAATTTGTAAAATGATTATTAGAATTTTACAGATAGTTTAAAGGTATTCTTTTTTTGTAATTTTATGTATTAGTTTGAGCAGGAGATATAAATATGGATGCTGATAATGAAAAAGAATTAGTTTGGACCGAGAAATTATATGCTTTACAAGAAAATGAAACATGGTTAAATGAGCAAGTGAAAGAGGGGTTAGTTCTAAAAAAATTTGATGATAAGTATGCTACTTTTTCCAAGGAAGAGCCTAAAGATATAAGTTATAAGATAGTTATTCTTAATCCAAAGGATGCTGAAAAGCAAATTAAAATTATAGAACGTCAGGGTTACACTTTTGTAACAGACTATAAAGAGTATTACATATTTTATATAAAAGGAAGATATGGACAGTTTCAACCAAGATTAAACGCAGAAGTAATAGAATTCGCAAGAAAGTGGTTTAATAAACAGATTCTTAAAGGCTTTGCATTGTCTATCCTTGCTTTATTACCGTTTTTGATAGATCCATTAATGAAACATAATCAAATACTCCAAATAATTGTTGAAACACCCATAGTTTTCTATTTTTCTTTTTTATCTTTTTTTATTTATTCATTCATAAAGGGCTTAATTAAATATAAAACAATTATTAGATGCAGAAAATGCTTCTTAGAGCATGAAACCTATATTAAAAGAAATAAACCTGTTTTTCTTAAAGTAATGGATAAGGTTTTTTGGATATTTTTTATATCAGCAATAGCCATAGGTGCATACATGATTTACAGTGATAATTCAGATAAAAAGCTACCTTTAAGTGCTGCATATAATGACATGCCCTTTGTATTTTATGAAGATGTAGAGAAATCAGAAGAAAATGAAATTGAGCAGGAAGAAAGTACAGATATAGATAGACATAACTATGTAAGACTTAATTCTACTTTGTTAGCGCCTAAGCAATATTTTGCAAACCAAGGTTCATATGAAATGTATACTCATTATTATGAGCTTAGATTTAAGTGGTTAATTAAACTATTAGCGAAGGAACTAATCAAAACAGATATATATCATATAAATAATCTTCAATATAAGGAAATAGACTATGATGGATTTGATCTTGTTTATATTTCAAAAGAAGAACGTCAAAAAAATATAGCGGTGAGCAAAGGTAAAAAAGTTATGATTATCGAATATCATGGAGATCAGCCAGTTGAAAAAATCTTAGCACACATGGCAGAGGTTTTATAAGGGGATTAAAATGTCTGAACAAAA
>DAMCXN010000033.1:3312-6796 GCA_032096995.1 Aminipila sp. | reverse complement strand
AAAAAAGTGGCTATATAAGCTATATGATTTAGCTGAAAATGAAGCGTGGTTAAGTGAAAAAGCTAAAGATGGTTTGATACTCAAAGGTTTTGATACTAGATATGTGACTTTTGAAAAAAATGAACCACAAAACAACAGTTATAAAATTGTTATTTTAGATGAGGTAAAAGCTGAAAAGCAGATTAAAACTATAGAACATCAAGGTTTTAATTTTGTAGCAAATTTTAAAGAATTTTATATTTTTACTCTAGAAGAAAAATTCAATAGGAGACGACCAAATTTAAGTGGTGAAATGTTAGGCTTTACAATTAAATGGTTTGATAAACAGATAAAGAAACAAGTTATAGGACTTATAGTTTCAATATTTATAATTATTCTATTGTCAATTTTTTTATTATATAACAATTTATTTGCTATAGGTTTAGTTAAAATGGACAATAATGCAGATATTTTTTATGGTAGTATTTTTTCCTTTGGTTTTTTCCAATTAATAAGAGAGGTATTTTTATTATCTAAATTAAAAAAATATTTCTATGAGCATAAACAATATTTAAGAACGAGAAGTTTCATTCTATCTAAGATTGGAAGAACTATAGCTATTATCTTTATATTTGTTAATATTTTGGGTCCAGGATTGCTTATATATTTAGACTATAAAAGAGATATACCTGTAGCTTCTGTTAGTGAAATTTATGAAAGTATGCCAATTGTTTTAATTCAAGATGTTGAAAATGAAAATGGAGTAAAGGGGCAATTATTAGAAACACAAAAGGAAGTAGATCTAAATGGGTTTAACTATGTTGAGTTAAAATCTACTTTGCTATCTCAAAATCAGTATAGAGGTTATCAGACTTATGCGTTTAATGATAATAGAGGTTCTATGAGAATGGAATATTATGAGGTGGCAGGTAAAAATTTTGCAAGATTGTTGACAAGAGAAATATCAAAAAAGGAAGCAGATGAAAAGATAATTAATAATTTAGATTTTAAAGGCTTAGATAAAGTATATCTTTCTCAAGGTTCATCTGAAAAAAATATATCCGTATGTAAGGGGAAAAGAGTTATGTCTATTAGATATAATGGTGATCAGCCAGCTGAAAAAGTATTAGAGGAAATGGCAGAGGTTTTATAAGGGGGAAGAATGTCTGAACAAAAAGAGAAGGAAAAACGATGGCTTGATGAAATCTATATGTTAGCAGAAAATCAAGCATGGTTAAATGAACAGGCTAAAAAAGGATATATACTAAAAAGCTTTGATACTAGATATGTAACTTTTGAAAAAGGTGAGTCACAAGATAACGATTATAAAATTGTTGTTCTAGATGAAGAAAATGCAGAGAATCAAATCAATAGCATAGAAAAACAAGGATTTACTTTTGTATCTAAGTTCAAAGAATACCATGTTTTCTACATAGAGAAGAAAGAAAATATTAGCCAATTACAACTAAATCATGATATGGTGGATTTCATATCAAAATGGTTTAATAAACAGATAAAATCCCAAATTATTATAGCTTTTTTATTTATATCATTTTGGGCATGTTTTTTTATAGTTAAAAGAAGCTTGGGGTGGTATAGCGATGGTATAGTAGTGGGGTTTTTATTTAGGATACCAAATGTATCGCTAGTTATATACATAGCTATTGTAGCATTAATATTTATAAAGATAATAAAGGAAATCTTGGTACTGTTGAGGTTGAAGAAATTTTTTATACAAAATAATAACTACCTTAGTGTAAGAGGAAAAACTAAATCTAGATTAAGTAAAAGCATCAATATATATTTCCTATTCTTTATTATATTTATAGTAAACCCTAGTGTTAATTTATATATGGATTATATAGATGATTTTGAGGTGATACCTATTAATGAAGCCCCTGAAGATATTTCAATTGTAACAATTGAAAATCTATTGGAAGATGTCGTTACATCTTATGAAATAAAAATATTAGAGGACGAAAAGAAAGATAATTATGTAATAATAGACTCTAATTTATTAGCACCAAAACAGTATTATTCATGGCAAACTTATTTGTATAAGGATAAATGTGGGATTATTAAGGTATATTATTATGAAGCTATTAGCAAGATTTTGGCTAAAAAATCATCTAAAGAGTTGATTAATGATGCAGTAAATAAAAAACACAGAGATAAAATTAAAAAAATGGAATCTAGTGATTTTGAAGATGTGTATGTTTATGAAGAAGATTACAATACTGTTGTATGTGTTTATAAAGATAAAAAGATTATGTGCATAGATTATGATGGCACAATAAAACCAACATATGAAAAAGTCTTAGAAGAAATAGCGGAGGTTTTATAAGGGGGAAATGTCTGAACAAAAAGAGAAAGAAAAAAGATGGCTTGACGAAATCTATATGTTAGCTGAAAATGAAGCATGGCTGAATGAACAGGCCCAAAAAGGACTTATACTAAAAAGCTTTGATACTAGATATGTAACTTTTGAAAAAGGTCAGCCACAAGAATATATTTATAAAATTGCTGTGCTAGATGAAGAGTATTCAGAGAATCAAATCAATAGCATAGAAAAACAAGGATTTACTTTTTTAGCTAAGTTCAAAGAATACCATGTTTTTTGCATAGAGTGTAAAGATACTACAGAAATTGAGTTTGATAATCAAATGGTGAAATTCATAGGGAAATGGTTTGATGAACAGATAAAAAACCAATTAAATTTTATTGTTTTTTTTATAACATTTATCAGCTTATGTTTTATAGTTGCAAGATGTACAGGACTTATCTACGGAGAGATATTAATAGATTTTTTATTTAAGATTTCTACGTTAGAGTTTAGTTTATATGGAATAATCACATCTTTAATATTTATTAAAATAATTAATGAAGTTGTAGTATTAAAAAAGTTAAAAAAATTATTTATGAACAATTACAAATATTATAAAGCAAGATGTAAAATTAAATCTAAAACGGTTAGAAGTGTAAATACATATTTCTTGATTTTTATAATGTTACTTGTACCTACTAGTGTCAGCTTATATTTAAATCATGTATATAATGTGGAGGAAGTTCCTGTTTATGAAATCTCTGATAGTATTCCAATTGTAACAATGGAGCAATTATTGGAAGAATCAGTTAATTCCTATGATGTAATAATACCAGAAGAAGAAAAGAAAGATGATTATGTAATAATGCTCTCTAACTTATTAGCACCAAAACAGTATTATTCGTGGCATACTTACCTGAATGAAGGTAAGTATGGGGTTCTGCAAATCAATTATTATGAATCTATTAGTAAAATTCTGACTAAAATATCGGCTAAAGAGTTGATTTATGATGCAGTAAATAAAAGACACAGAGATAAAATAAAAAAATTGGAATCTACTTATTTTGATGAAGTGTATGTTTATGAAGATTTTTATAATATTGATGTATGTGTTCGAAAGAATAAAAAAGTTATGTGTATAGAATATGATGGTACAATAAAACCAACAGCTGAAAAGTTTTT
>DAMCXN010000033.1:0-3284 GCA_032096995.1 Aminipila sp. | reverse complement strand
ATATTTAGTTTTATTTTGGTTTTGGCAATGAGCATGACTATGGCAACAACTGCTTATGGTGTTCAGCGTAGCAATGTTAATATTACTCTACCAAATTTTAAAGTTACTATGAATGGTGAAGTAGTTAATAACAATTATAGTAAATACCCGCTAATAGTTTATAAGAACATTACATATTTTCCTATGACTTATAGTGACTGTAGATATCTTGGAATTGAATCTACTTGGAAAGGTGACAAAGAAGGCTTACTGGTTGATACTACTGGAGTGACAGTAGCATATAATCCTTATATGTCATCTTCAAGGAATGGAAAGAATTATACTGCCCAGATTCCATCATTTCCAATAAAGGTTAATGGTAAATCTATTGATAATAGTAAAGAAGAATATCCGTTGCTATCTTTTAGAAATATTACATATTTTCCCATGACATGGAAATATGGAGTAGATGAGTTTGGATGGGACTATAGCTTTGATGGTAAAAATGGTCTAGTTATTAAATCAAAGAATATAAAGCTTCAGCAGACTGAAATTTCAAAGGGCAGACCTAAAGAAGATGAATATAGCGATTTTGCAGGTAAGAAGAGCACATGTGTGCTTGTAAAAAACGGATATGTTTATTATGACAAAACCAAAGGTCTTATAATGCAGGCACCACTTACAGATACAGCAAAAGAAAAGAAAATATATCAACTAGAAATAAATTTTTATTCTGATGACTATGATAGACATAGTTTGTATGAAGAAAATGGTAAACCTATGTTATATTTTCATTCAGGTGGTGCTACTATGGGTGCTGACTATAAGTTAGAAATAAACGAAGATGGCTCTACTCATAAAATACAAGGTAGTTATTATCAAACAACTGCTATAGGAGAAAATTTATTTATGTACTTTGCTGGAATGATGCCAGGCCCTGGGAATTTAAGTATGCAAAAAAAAGGTGATACTGAAGATGTAAAGTTAGGAAGCCCAGATTATTGGTATTATGGGTTGAATCGCGTACAAGGTGTACCTGAACTATCACTTATAGGTAATCAACTTTACTTAAGAGCAGCAAAAGTTATAAGTAATACGGCAGCTTCAGATGTTAAATTAGATAGTACAGCAGTATATAAAGTAAATATTGACACAAATGAAGTTACAAAAGTAAGTAAGACTCAAGGCGATGTTGCGATGGCACAAATTGAGGGTGATTATATATACTATTTAAGTAGAAGTTCAAGTGGAGATAATGTATATAAGGTTTCATTAAAAGATGGAACTGAAAGCTATGTATGTAAACTAGAGGGATTACCTGAGCAACAGGGCGATACTAGCTTTGCAATAATGGGAGGAAAGCCATATTTTGCAAAAGAAAATAATGAGTTGTATACTTTAGAAAGTAAAGCATCTCTTAATCCAAAGGCTGAGCTTATAGGTATGAATATAACAGGGGATAAGGGAGAGTACCTAGTCTGCCGGTTTAAAGAAACAGCTAATGCAAAGTATAGAATTATGATTTTTGATAAAGCAGGAAATATTGTATTTAAGACTTCTGATTGTGGAAATAATGTTGTAATTGAAGGTGGTACTGTATATTTCTATAACATTACTACTGAAAAAGTGTGCAGTGGAAATATTAAATAAAGAATGATAATTTGAGGTACTTCTAATGATAAAGAGAAATAATTATTTAGATAAAAATAAGTTACAACCAAGGAAACGCAGTGTAGTAAGGCTTAAGTGCGGAAAAGTGTTTTATACTTGTAAGAGGTATTTGTTATGGGGTTCTAAAAAATTTAAGTTTACATCAAAATATAGGCAAGAAAAATTAGATTTTATTATATTTAAGCATAAATCTCTATTGTTGAGAAAATTAAAAGATGTAGATATGGAATACCAATATAATAAAATTATTAATTTAAAAATAGCTGCCAATAAGCTTAATGGATTAATATTATTGCCAGGGGAAACTTTTAGCTATTGGAAGACTATTGGTAAACCTACTTCTCAAAAAGGTTATGTAAATGGAATGGTTTTAAATTCTGGAAGTTTTAAAGGAGGACTAGGAGGAGGGCTTTGTCAAATGTCAAATTTAATTTATTGGATGACATTACATACCCCTTTAACAGTTATTGAAAGGTATAGACATTCTTTTGATGTGTTTCCAGATTCCAATAGAACGGTACCTTTTGGAAGTGGAGCTACATGTGTATATCCATATAGAGATTTAATGATAAAAAATGAAACTCCTTTCACATTTCAACTTTGTATATTTGTTAAAGAAGAATACTTAGAAGGCGAATGGAGAACAATGCAGAATTTGAATTACAAGTATAGAGTAGTAGAGAAAAACCATAGTATGAATGCAGAATATTGGGGTGGTTATAGTAGAAATAATGAACTTTATAGGGAAATATATGATTTAAAAGGAAATTTAATTACCGAAGAATATATTACAGAAAATCATGCAATTATGATGTACTCCCCATTTTTGGAAGGAGAAGGCAAAGTTCATAATTAGTTAAGAATATTTAATTTCTATACTTTATATTTTTTAAAATGCAAAAATAATGTTTATTTATATTAATAAGGGGGATTTTAGAATGGAACAAAATGAGGTATATAATTTAAAACCGTTTAGGTTTGTGGTGATAGGCTATGCTCTTTCGACTATTATTAATAGTGCAGTATCTTTATTTACTGACAATTCAACCAATATACAAATATTTAGTGGTGTTTGTCAGATTATTTGTTGGATTTATATTTTCATAGGCATAAGAGGTGTAAAAAAATATTCGGGATTTGATAAATGTTATAGAGCAGCGTTATGGTTAATAGGAATTTCAGTGGGAATAGTCGGAGCACTTTTTATAAGTAGTGCTATAAGTTATTCTTTACTTTTCGTAATATTAATACTAAGCTTTTTATTTATTTTGGTAGCTTTGGCATTTTCTATTAGTTTTTTTTATAATTTGTTTAAAGGGATGGAGATAATAGCATTGCAATATAAGGAAAAAAAGATTGCAAAAAATGCTGATACACTTTGGTTAGTATATATTTGGACCGCAATAATATCAGTTTGCTTGGCACCAATAATGGGAGTAATATTCTCAAGTTTTGATTTTATAGTTAATGTAGTAGAAGTAATACAAACTGCAATATATATTGTAATTTGTGTTTTTATATACAAGTTTTATAATATGTTTGATGGAAGAGAAATTCCAACAGAACCTATAAATAGTGAAGAGTTATCGTCGACAGAAATTTTAAGAATATAGTAAAGAGGAAAAAAGAAAAAT
>DAMCXN010000032.1:11850-33674 GCA_032096995.1 Aminipila sp. | reverse complement strand
TACTTTAAAATTTTTAGATTTTTCTATTGACTATTCATAGTTGGTCTCCTTTATATATTAATGCTAAAGTTTAAGAAAATTTTTCAATTAAAAATACTGTCCTTGTCATAAGACAAACAGACAGTATTAGTTTAGCTAAATATATTTTTTTTATATATTTTCTTTTACAAATAAATTAAAATTCTTTTTTATTGTAGATTATTATTGATACAAGACTAGAAATAATAAAGAAAATAATCATTAAAGCTAAAAGTCCTATAACAAATAAATAATTATTAAATAAAAGTTCAAAAAAACCGTTTATATCAACACTAGTTTGATTTTTCGAAATTAGTTTACCTAAATAAGTAGAAGAGAGACCAATTAGCATTAATATCCCGAAAATCATAAGCCTTCCTTTTTCTATGCCAAATTTAAAAGTTAAAGGCAGAGAAAGTGATATTGAAAAAATAGAAATACAAGATATTAGAGCAATTGAAGCCAAGTTTTGGTAAAAAGTTAAATCACCTATTATCATATTGCATATAAAAGAGAAGACTATTGCCAAGCCAAAAAAAATAAGTGATAGTAAATATTTACTTAATACTATTGCTGGTTTTGAGACAGGCATAGTAAGTGCAAATTTAGAGAAGCCCGCTTTTTCATCATATGCTAATGAAGTAATAGGCAGCATTGCAGCTAAGATTATAATTACTCCGGTAAAAAAGTTGGAATTGTTAGATATAATTGCAATTCCTAAATATAAAATTATAAATAAACAGAAAAACTTAGCATTTCTTTTTAGATTTAATAAATCCTTTAAAATTAGACCTTTCATGTTATTTCCCCCTTACATTGTATAGCAAAATATCTTCTAAATTTGCTTGATCTATAGTAGAGTTTCCAAGGACTTTACTTTTTTCCACAAGAGCACTAATCCCAAAGCTTGTTTGCTTATAACCACGAATTGCGCTAGGATCTACTTTTGATAGATCTTCTTTTGAACATTTTAATATACCAAACTTATATAAAATATCATCTTTTACCTCACTCAATAAAATGCGACCATTATTTATAAATGTGATATAATCACATATTTTTTCTAAATCGCTAGTAATATGAGAAGAAATAAGTATTGAATGTTCTTCATCTTGAATAAAATCCATAAAAACATCTAAAATTTCATCTCTAATGACAGGATCAAGACCTGACGTTGGTTCATCGAGAATTAGAAGTTTAGCTTTATGGGAAAGCGCTATAGCAATTGAAAGTTTCATGATCATCCCTGTAGAATATTTTTTTACTTGCTTTTTTGCAGGAAGATTGAAGTATTCAACATAGTTTTTAAAACTAATGGTATCCCAGTTTTTATATAAATTTTGCATTATTTTTTCTAGTTCTAATAAATTAAGTTCTTGAGGAAAAGAACAATCATTTAAGACCACACCGATATCTTCTCTAACGGAAGGAGATAGTGTTGTAATATCATTTCCTAAAACAGTTATATAACTTTTATTAGTATTAGAGTTTAATTTTGGGCTTTCATCAAAAAAACGAAGACCTAGAATCAAATTTATCAAAGTAGTTTTTCCCGATCCATTTTCTCCAATTAAACCCATGATACATCCTTTTGGAAGTTTTAAGCTAACGTTATCTAAAGTAAAATCTTTATATTTTTTTGTTATATTTTTTACATCTATTGAATATTCCATTTATATTAATCCCCCTTTTGCATAGTTTTAAGCATATCTATAATAGTAGATAGATCTAGTTTCGCTAATTTAGAAATCTCTACAACTTCCTTTAGTTTTAATTTTATATCATGCAAATATTGTTCACGTATTTGCTGTTCATTTTGTGCTTTTATAAAACTTCCTTTACCTGTATAAGATTCAATAAGCCCTTCTTTTTCAAGTTCTTCATAGGCTCTTTTAGTTGTAATTACACTTACCTTTAATTCTTTTGCTAAAACTCTCATTGAAGGCAAGGCCTCTCCAGCAGTAAGTTCTTTGGTTAAAATTTGATTTTTTATTTGTGAGACAATTTGTTCGTAAATAGGTTGCCCACTTGAGTTACTTATAATTATGTTCATAAAACTTCTCCAGATTTATCATATATGATTTACAATATTGTATATACACATTATATACAATATGAAAAAGGTGTCAATAGAAAAATTCATAAAATTATTAAACAAAATTTGTAAGTAATAAAGTGAAATGAATATAAATGATAGCTTTTTTATTAAAATTGTACATATATACAAAAAAATAAAATAAAATTATTGACAATAAACAAAAATAATGTTATTATCACATCATAAATTAAAATACATTTTAAAAAGTAAACCGAAGACGAGGGAGTAAAGCTGTTAAACGATTTCACAGCGATTCTGGGATGGTGGGAGCCAGATAAATGACAGTCACAGCAAATGGGCCTCTGAGGGCGACGTGAAAGATTTTTTGTAGCATTAGCTTGATGAATTTAGTAGCGAAGACGTGAAGCCGGCGTTATGGGCTGAGGGTGTGATGGCACTCGTAGAGAGGATGTGTTTAAAAAACGCATCAAACAAGGTGGTACCGCAGGTTAACACTTGTCCTTGTATATCTTTATATACATGGATGGGTGTTTTTTTTATTTAGGTATTATTCTCACTTCATCACACAAATTAATAGTAATTGTAAAGCCAAAGGGCAGAAAGGTGAAGAAAATGAAAAAGAAAACATTAGCAGTATTATTAGTTATGGGATTAGCAGTTGCAGCAGTATTTACAGGCTGTGGTAACGGAGATAATGCAAATGAAGAGGGAACAGAAAAAAATGAATTGATAAATATAGGTATTGTTCAAATTGTAGAGCATCCTTCATTAGACACAATTCGAGAAAATATAGTTGAGCAGCTCAATGAAGAAGGGTTTGTAGATGGTGAAACTGTTAAAATTGACTATAAAAATGCTCAGGGTGATACAAATAATTTAAAGACCATTTGTCAGTCATTTACTTCAAATAGTTACGATTTAATTATCGCTATTGCTACTCCTTCAGCGCAAGTTGCTTTAGGGGAAACAACAGAAATTCCAATTGTATTTTCAGCAGTAACAGATCCTATAGCAG
Source organism: Aminipila sp. (assembly GCA_032096995.1). Taxonomy (GTDB): domain Bacteria; phylum Bacillota; class Clostridia; order Peptostreptococcales; family Anaerovoracaceae; genus Aminipila. The sequence goes on along the minus strand of DAMCXN010000032.1, from coordinate 30,582 downwards.
CAGAACTTGTTGAAAGTATGGAAGAACCAGGTGGAAATATTACAGGAACATCAGACGCAGTTTCTGCAACAAAGATTATGGATTTAGCTCTTAAGATAACTCCAGAGATTAAAAAGATTGGTGCAATTTATAGTACAGGAGAAGTAAATTCAGTTTCAGTAATCGCAGAGCTTAAAGAGTATGCTAAAACAAAAAATATTGAGGTAGTTGAAGCAACAATTATGAATAGCAGTGAAATTCAGCAGGCAGCACAATCCTTAGTAGGCAAAGTAGACGCAGTATTTTCACCAATTGATAATACAGTAGCTTCTGCAATGCCAACTGTTGTAGATGTTTTAAATAAAGCTAAGATTCCTTACTATGTTGCAGCAGATTCAATGGTAGCTGATGGAGGATTAGCTACAGATGGTGTAAATTATGTAACATTAGGGAAGGCAACTGGTACAATGGCGGCGGAAGTTTTAAATGGTGCAGAAACAGCAAATATGCCAGTTCAAATCATGTCAGATACGCAGATTTATATAAATAAGCAGACTGCAAATGAAATAGGTCTTGAAATTCCAAGTGAAATTTTAGAAAAGGCAACAGACTTATCAGAATAATTATTATATGAATTGTTAGATTTCATTTATTAAGTCAGCTTTGGAGTACATTATGTTATTAAATTTTGTAGCAGTTCTAGGATCTCTAGAACAAGGAATGATATATGCAATACTATCTTTAGGGGTATTTCTTTCCTTCAGAACATTAAATACCCCGGATTTGACAGTAGATGGCAGCGTCGTAACTGGCGCTGCTGCTTCTGCTATGGTATGTAGCATGGGCGGAGAGCCAATATTAGCGTTAATGTTAGCTTTTGTATGTGGATGTATTGCGGGAGCGATAACTGCATTGTTAAACACAAAGCTAAAGATACAGCCATTGTTAGCTGGAATACTAGTTATGTTAGGACTTTATTCTATAAACTTAAGAATTATGGGGAATAAACCAAATATTTCATTACTTAGAAGTGAAACCATATATAAACAGGCGGGTGAGGTATTGCCAGAAAACTACTCATCTCTAATTGTTGGGTTAATTATTTTATTTATTGTAATCTTTGTTTTTTATTTTTTCTTGAAAACTCGTTTAGGATTTGCCCTTCGTGCGACAGGAGACAATGAACAAATGGTAAGGGCCTATGGTATAAGTAGCGATGGCATGAAGATTATTGGATTAGCACTTTCCAATGGATTTGTGGCTCTTGCAGGAGGGCTGTTAGCACAAAATTTATCTTTTGCGGATGTTACTATGGGAACAGGTATGGTGGTAATAGGTCTTGCTTCTGTTATAATAGGTGAAGTTATTTTTGGAAGTAAATCCTTGCTAAGAAGGCTTGTTGCCGTTTCCTTAGGAGCTATATTATATAGACTGATTATTGCACAGGCATTAGCTTTTGGATTGCCATCAAATGACTTAAAATTAATTTCAGCAATAATTGTTGTTCTGGCATTAGCTTTGGGAACATTTAGTGAAAATTTTTCATTTAAATCATTGATAGCAAAAAAAGGGGTTGAGTAATATGTTAAAAGTTGAAAAGATGCAAAAAACCTTTGGAAGAGGCACAGTAAATGAAAAAGTAGCCATAGATAATGTGAGTTTAAATCTAAAAGCAGGGGAATTTGTAACTATTATAGGAAGTAATGGCGCTGGAAAATCAACTCTTATGAACTGTATATCTGGTGTTTTTCCTATTGACTCAGGAAAAATACTTTTGGATAATAAAGAGATAACAAAGCTTCCAGAGTTTAAGAGATCAAAACTGATAGGAAGAGTTTTTCAAGACCCTTTGAAAGGGACCGCCTTTGATATGACAATTGAAGAGAATCTATCAATAGCATACAATAAAAATAATTTTCATGGATTGCAGATAGGAATATCTAAGAAACAGCGAGAAATTTTTAGGGAAAAATTATCGCTATTAGGAATGGGTCTAGAAGACAGAATGAAGCAAAAGGCTAAACTTTTATCTGGAGGACAAAGACAGGCATTAACTTTGTTTATGGCAGTAATGTCAAATCCTAAATTGTTGCTTTTAGATGAACATACAGCCGCTCTTGATCCAAGTGCCGCAGCTAAGGTCTTAGAGCTGACAGATTATTTTTCTAAAGAAGAAAATTTATGTACTATGATGATAACTCACAATATGAAAGCGGCCTTAGAGCATGGAAATAGAACAATTCTAATGAAGGAAGGCAAAGTTGTTATGGACATAAGTGGTCAAAATCGTAAAGAGATGACAGTGGATAAATTGATAGAGCAATTTGAAATCGATAATGATAGAATGCTTTTATAAAATTTGCAAAAAAGATTCAAAAAAATTTTTTAAATTTGTCCTATAATTTATTTTTTTGGGTATATAATAAATATAGAAAGATAAGAAATCTTTTCTTCCTATATACGCGGTAATAGTTTACCTGATTTTATATAAGTGCCGCGTATTTTTAAGCTATAAAATCAGTGACAGCTTGAAAAAGACAGCCCTTGAATGCGGGAGCATTGGCGATCGGGAAAGACCGATAACAACAAAAAATAACCGCAGAACTCTTTTAGAATATCTGCGGTTTTTTGTTTTTTTATTTATTTTATTAATGTAAAGATTTCTTCAAGAGGTCTTTTTCCAGGACTTTTTTGGTTTTCCTGAGGTACACCAATAGAAAACATGTTTACAAAGTAAAAGCCTTCCTTTTCGAATCCCAATTCACTCTTTAAAAATTCTTGAATTTCAGCACCTGCATAGTTAGCACTAGTAAGCCAACAAGTACCGTATCCTAAATCAATAGCTTTTAAAGTAAGGTTTTCGCAAGCAGCACCAATATTCTGCATGCTAGGATTTTTATGTCTAAGTAGATCGAACAAGATAGATTCATCGGCATCGATAAGTGAATATTCTTTATAGCCAGAAGGGATGTATTCAGTTGCTAAAGTAATAATTAAAGCAGGCGCTGTATCTCTCCAAAAGACTGTGAAATTTTTACAAAACTTTCTAAAACGGTCAGCTTTATCTTTATCAACCTTATCCATTTCTAAGCATATAGATTCATTTTTTGCTGAGATTATGTCAGCTAGTTTCTGCATAGCTTCTCTATTTTTTATTGCGACAAAGTGCCAGTTCTGACAATTCTTGCCTGAAGGTGCGAGACCTGCAGCTTTTATAATATCCTGTAAATCAGCATCAGGAATCCCGCCTTCTTGGTATTTTCTAATACTTTGTCTTTTCTCTATTATTGTTTGTAATTCCATAAAATCCTCCCATAAAATATATCTCAACTCATATTTATGCACAGTTTAACACTATTTGGAAGACAATTCAAGAATGAATATCAACCATTATTTAAAAGAAAATATCTTCTAATTCAACTAGGTACTCTTTGCTTCCAATTATAACTAAAACATCGCCTCTTTCTAGTCTAGTATCACCATCAGGAACTATACGTCTACCCGACCTAGAGATCATTAAAATAAGGCAATCACCAGGAAGATGTAGTTTTTTTAGTTTAGAACCAATAATATTGTGAGAGACTAGTTTAATTTCTTTTACATCAATATTATCATCATCATCAGGGCCATATAGAATCTCAAATGATTCAGGATATTTTATAAAGCCATTTAGCAAAGTGTACATAGCTTTCATTGGAGTAACGGTATTAACTCCTTGTTTTTCAAGATCATATGAAATTTTAGGATTATCAATGATTGATATGATGCTTTGAATGCCTATTTGCTTTGCTTTATTGCAGGCACTTACATTTTTTGAATCTGTATCATAAGCGGCAACTAAAGTTTTAACACTGATATCCTTTAGCTTTTCAAAATTTTTAACTTCAAAAGTATCCCAGTAAATAGAATCAATATCCAAAGAATTAAGCCTATTTTCTAGTTTCTTACCTAAATCCGCAAAAATAATGGTTTGATCAGAATTACTAATCTTGCTTGCAAGAGAAATAATCATTTCATTATTACCTGCAAAGAGGATCGCATCCTGTGTTTGATCGGATTGAGGGAAGATTTTATTAAACATGATAGGGGAAATGATGCAAGTAAAAATTGCAACTAGGATAAATGTAGAGTAAGTAGTCTCATTGATCACCCCTGATTCCCATGCTACTAATGAAATAGCAATAATTAAGCTTAATCTTGAAGAAATAAGGAAACCTGCCGAAAATGTTTCTTTCCAAGTAAAATATTTTCTTAAAATAAGGGAAGGTACTAGTTTTACCAAATATACGATCACAATAAAAATAGGGAAAGCTATCAATGTTTCCACCTGAAAAACTGATTTTAAATCAAGTTTTGCCCCTACCATAATAAAGAAAATAGGAATAAGAAAGCCATAACCTATAGCATCAAGCTTGGGAGCTATCTCTGTTCTAAATTCATCAAATATTAATGAGAATAATATTCCGGCAAGGAAAGCACCTAAGATTATTTCTACATTTGCTATTTCTGATATAGTAACAAATATCAATACCAAGGCAAATGCAGCTCTTACTTTAAGCTCTGAACTATCAAAAGTTGGGTTATCGTTAAAATCAATTTTAAAATAACGTTTACTGAAAAAATATACGACTCCGAAAGCAACAAAAACAATTAATGAGGTTAAAAGATTCGTACTTCCTTCTGATTGAGAAAGGAAGAGTACAATTGGAATCATTAACATAGTTGCAAAATCAGCGATAAGAGCGGACATCAGAATAGTTTGTCCGATAGGTTCATTAATAATTTTGCGTTCCTTTAAAACAGGAACTACAATTCCTAACGAGGTTGTTGAAAATATTAAAGTAAGGAAAAGTCTATTTTCTGTTAAACCTGCATTTAGCAAAAAGCATGAAAATAAAAAGGATAAACCTAAAGTTAATCCAAATATAACAAATGCTAAAAGTAAAGGATTTCCTGTTTTATTTCTTTCATTTTTCATGTTTTTAAAATATGAAAAATCTATTTCGACTCCACTTAAAAACATTAAATAGGCGAAACCGAAAAGAGATAAAAATTCTATCCATAAGTCATTTTGGATTATGTCAAATCCACTTTTACCAACGATTACTCCTGCAGCAATCTCAGCGATAACAACAGGAATTTTAATTCTTTTTATTTGGCTTACAAGCAATGGCAGGATAAAAGCTAAACCTGTTATAATAAGTAGGGAATAAAAATTTACGTTTGTTTCCATATAGTTTTTATCTAATATGCCCATACAAAAGAGCACATTATTAGCTCCTGTATACAATATATTTGGATTAATTAAGGTAATCCATAAAACCTTATATTATATTAAATTCATAATTAAAAAGAAAATATATTTAGGTAGTGTTTATACTGGTTTGTTTATATCTTCAGTTGATGTTTTTTTAGACTCTTCATGAGATGCTTCAAAGATAGCGTCATTGTCTACATTAGTAAGGTCCTCTATTTTTTTAGTAAGGTTATTATTTTCATTTTTCAATTTTTTTATTTCATTTTGTAATTTAAACTGTTTAGTCAGACCTAATGAAGTTACAATAATTGCGCCTAAAGCAGCAGAGCAAAATATTATTAATGCTTGTGAAGCTTTAAGTCTGTAAAATAATAAATTAATAACAACAACATTTGAATTTGTAAGGGCAAATAATGTTATAATTATTGCGAAAACAAGACCTACAATGAATAGTATTTGATTTTTTTGCATGTAGATTCCTCCTTTTAGGAATTTTTCAAGTGACAGATTGTTACAATATATATGTTATAACTATAAATTTAGATATAATAATTCTATATTATACCCTTTTTAAATATTAATTACCATACCTTACCTTGATTTGCATAAATTTAAGAAGTTATATTTTTTTAAAGTAAAATTAGATTTCAGTAAGATGCTTCCAGTAACGTACGGGCATAAAGTTTTTTTGGCATCTAGGGTTTGTACGTTCTTTGATTGCAATAGTCTTAAAATATTTTTTCCAAAGTTCCCTATATTCTTGTTCATCTTTAGAAAAGCTAGGAAGTCCATCCTCAGTGAAATCCGTTATATACCATTCTTTTTGGTGCGCTATGAGTGCCTTTTCACGTTTCTTATCATGAATAATAAAAGGATCATTTTTATATCGATCAGTAAAATGATTGGCCATAAACTCTAATATATCGTGATCAGGTTCTAAGACAGCATAAAGAACATTTCCTTCAAGAACAGAAAATCTTAGTAAGCCTAAAACCCTATGGACTTCATTTGTAACTTTTTTTTCAGCTTTTTCAACTGGTGAGACATAAGGACTTCCATGAAGAAGGCTTATTTTAGAGCCTTCTTTAAAACCTAATCTAATATAATTTAAAAGTAACATTTCCTTATTGTAAACAGTGGAACGAAAAATCCGATATACTCTTTGCAAATCATAGGGGGAAATCTTATTTTTAATTGCTTCGTAAACTTTAGCAGATTTTTCGGCATCAGTCTTAATCTCTGTAAAGGTATTTAACATATTAGGTTGATAATTTTCAGAAGTAAAAATACCAGAAGCCTTTTCTTTATAATAATGAAAGTAAACGCAAGTTAGAAAACCTTCAAAACTACCATCATATAAGTAATCCATCATTAGAGGGCAAAGCTCCTTTCGATATATTATTAATGGTTGCTGCTTTTGTAGAGGTTAAATTAATCCCAGAAGAAGAAAACATTGATATCTGTATTTCATCGTTAATAGGCAATAAGCGACTTTTTATGACATTTGCTTCTAAAACTTTTTCTTTTATATATTCTGGTATTAAATCTTTTGCACCATAATATTTACCTGAGCAAGTTAAAAAATATCTTGCACGTTTTAAGACTACACCCATTTTCTTTAAGTCATCGTATTTTACGGCAGATACTTTTCTTTGCCTAATAATACGGAGAGCTGAAGTAGTTCCAACACCAGGTATTCTTAGAAGTTCATCAAGAGAGGCTTTGTTTACTTCTATAGGGAATAAATGTATATTTCTTAATGCCCAAGTTATCTTAGGATCTAAATCTAAATCAAGATTGGGATGTTCATCAGTGAACATTTCATCTGCTGTAAACCCATAAAATCTTAAAAGCCAGTCTGCTTGATAAAGTCTATGCTCTCGAGCCAAAGGTGGAGCTGTAAATACAGATGGTAGAAGTGGAGAGTCGCTGACAGGTATATATGCGCTGAAATATACCCTTTTCATTTTAAATGATCTATATAAGCTTTCTGAGGTTTTTACAATTTGTCTATCAGTTTCCGTTCCAGCCCCAATAATCATTTGTGTTGTTTGCCCCGCTGGAGCAAATTTTTCTTTATATTTATAACGAGGGTTATTAATTAAATTTCCACTACTAGAAGATCCAATCTGAGATAAGCTTCCATCTCCGAAATTAGCATTTTGCCCTTCTGTCTGTAAGTAGTTTTTCTCATTAGGATTAAGATAGTTTAAAGGATTATTTAAATTTTGACCTTTAAACATTGTACCTGGACCTTTTAATGATTTTTGTTCAATTAAGGTCTTTGTAATTTGTTTCATTGGAGTGAAAATTGCCTTAGGCTTCTTTTGAGGAGCAAGTTTTTTTAAAATCTCTTCGTTAGGTAGTTCGATATTTACGCTTAATCGATCTGCAACCATGCCTATAGCATGAGTAAGTTCTTGAGAAACTCCTGGAATTATTTTTGCGTGTATATAACCAGCAAAGCCGTATTCATACCTTAATATAGAAAGGCATCGTAATATTCTTTCAGCAGTGTAATCTGGAGAAACTTCAACAGCTGAACTTAAAAATAAACCTTCTATATAATTTCTTCTATAAAATTCAATAGTAAGTTGAGCTAATTCTTCAGGCTCAAAGCTCGCTCTCTCAACATCTACAGTTCTACGATTTACACAGTACTGACAATCATAGACACATTTATTAGTAAATAAAACCTTTAACAAAGATATGCATCGGCCATCAGCAGACCAAGAATGACAAATACCTGCACAAGCAGCGTTACCCATACGACCTGAATTTTTTCTTTCCACTCCACTAGTAGAACAGGAAACATCGTATTTGGCACTATCAGATAATATTTTTAGTTTGCCCATCAACGAACTATCCATTAATTTCCTCCAAAGATATATATTAATATTATTATTAAACAAGAATATAAGTTCTAATATAAAAGAACTGTTGTTCTATTATAACATAGTAAAAAATATTCTACAAATAATAAAATAAGGTAATTTTGTAAAAGATAGAATTGTATGTGCTATATACTAATATCTTAAAAATGTGCTAAAATTTTAATTAGATAATACTATTAAAAAGTGTAACCTAAATTGCATAGAGATATGTGGAGGAATATATGATAAATGGGAAAACGGCATTAGTTTTAGGTGGTGGAGGCTCCAAAGGAGCTTACGAAATAGGGGTTTGGCAGGCATTAAATGAGCTTGGCATTGAAATAAATATAGTTACAGGATCTTCAATTGGTGCAGTTAATGGTGCTTTGGTAGTTCAGAATGATTTTGAAACGGCTAAAAGAATATGGAATGAAATAGAAGAAAGTACTATAAAGGAATTAACAGAGAAAAATGAATTAAGAAGACTTTTGGAAGAAAAGGTTAAAGAGGACGAGATTAGGAATAGCAAGACGGAATATGGAGTTGTTACAGTGGAGTTTCCTAGTTTTAAAGATCACTGTGTTTTTATAGAAGATATTCCAAAAGGGCAATTAGTAGATTATATTTTGGCAAGTTCAGCATGTTTTCCCATAATCACTCCTTATGAAATCGATGATAAAAAGTATATAGATGGTGGATATTTTGATAATTTACCAGTTAAAATGGCGATAGATAAAGGGGCTAAGAATGTTGTTGCAGTAGACTTAGGTTCTTTAGGGAGAATAAGAAAAGATGCTTTTAAGGAAGCGGAGTTTTTTAGACATATTTATAGCACTTGGGATTTAGGAAGTTTTTTAGAATTCAATCCCAATAATACCAAAAGGATAATTCGACTTGGTTATTTAGATACAATGAAAGCGTTCAATGTGTTTTCGGGTAAAAAATATACATTTATAAAAGGAGAGTTTGCAAAACGGGGTCTTGCTGAAGCTGATGCTGCAGCGGCCGCTTTTGAACTTGATCCAACTTTTATTTACAGTAAAGAAATCTTAGACATTAAATTAGCTAAGGCCATAGAGGAAGAAAAAGCTAAACCTTGGCATGAAGAAATAAAAGACACAATAAAAAGAATTTTTAATAATACCCCAAAAACATTATTAGAAGAAGAGGTGTTAGCTAAAAGGTATATAGAAAAGAATGGGTTAATGTGGTAAACTACGTGTATAGTAGTAAATAAAAATGGAGAATATACTTAAAGGATTAATAGTAAACAAAAGGAATGGTGAAATCTATGAGAAAAACAAAAATAATTTGCACATTAGGACCTTCGACAATGGAAGATGATATTTTAAGGAAGCTTATGATTGAAGGAATGAATGTTGCAAGACTAAACTTCTCTCACGGAGACCACGCGCAACATGCAAAAACATTAGACCGAATTAGAAGAATTCGAGATGAGTTAGGATTGCCTGTAGCCGCACTTCTAGATACTAAAGGACCAGAGATTAGAGTTAGAAGTTTTGAAGATAACAAAATAAATTTAGAGCCGGGCCAAAAGTTTACTTTGACAACAAGGGAGCTTATTGGAAATCAGGATATTGCTAGCATTACATATCAGGATTTACCAAAAGATATACATGCAGGGATGAAGATTCTTATAGATGATGGGCTAATAGAACTTAATGTAATTGAAGTTGGTAAAACCGATATTGTATGCCAGGTTGAAAATGGAGGCATTGTATCTAATAATAAAGGGGTAAATGTACCTAATTCAAATTTATCTATGCCTTTTATAAGTCCTAGAGATTATGATGATATATTGTTTGGAATAGAGCAAGGTGTAGATTTTATTGCCGCTTCTTTTGTTAGGTCAGCAGAAGATGTTTTAGCTATAAAAGAAATCTTATCAAAACAAAATGGAACTAATATAAAGCTCATTGCTAAGATTGAAAATATGCAGGGTGTAGAGAACATAGATAAAATTATAGAAGTATCAGACGGTGTAATGGTTGCAAGAGGTGACATGGGAGTTGAAATTCCTATGGAGGATGTACCTGTTTTACAGAAGATGATTATTAAGAAATGTATTTCAGAAGGCAAGATAGTTATTACGGCTACACAGATGTTAGATTCTATGATGAAGAATCCAAGACCTACAAGAGCAGAGGCTACAGACGTTGCAAATGCCATATATGATGGGACAAGCGCTATTATGCTTTCAGGAGAAACAGCGGCAGGGTTGTATCCTGTAGAATCCTTAGAGACCATGGTTAAAATTGCAGAACGTGCTGAAGAGGATATTAACTATAGGAATCGTTTTTCACAAAATAGCGAATTTGGTAAACCTGATGTTACAACAGCTATATCGCATGCTACATGTACAACTTCTATGGATTTAGATGCCAGTGCAATTATAACTGTTACATCTTCAGGTAGAACTGCATATATGATTTCAAAATATAAGCCTGATTGTCCTATTATAGGATGCACAAGTAATGCATGCGTATGGAGACAATTAAATCTTGCATGGGGAGTTATTCCTCTAATAATTCCTGAATATCAAAATACTAGAGATTTATTTAATTCATCAGTTGTGGCAGCAAACAAAGCAGGATATGTAGAAAAAGGTGAGATTGTAGTTTTAACAGCAGGTGTACCGATTGGAATAACTGGTACAACAAATATTTTAAAAGTACAGATTGTCGGAGAGTATAACTAAGCTTATTTTAGACAATATGAATAGGCAAAATTAATTAATAAAATAAATTGAACTAAAATCCGTTAAGTGTGGTAAATTACAGCACTAAATAACGGATTTTTTTAATCTTACAAAAATGTTAGTTTTCTGTAAGATAAAATAATGGCATAATAGCCGCTATTTTGATAAAATGAGTACTAATAAAGGGAAATTAGGGAGGTTTAAAATGAAAATTAATATAAAATCATTTGCCCCATATATTATTCTAGCCACAGCAGTAACCTTTATTGCAATAGGTGTACTTAGAGAAGAACATTTAGTGGTATTAAAAAAGGCAGTTAATATTTGTCTTGAATGTATAGGGGTGGGATGATGAAAAAGAAAAAAGTAAATAAACGCCCATTTATTCAGCTTGCTTTTGCAGCATTAACAAATGGCTATGTTGCAGGTTTTGTTCAAGGTAAAATATACACTGGAGACTCAAAGGTAGCGTGCGTTCCAGGGTTAAACTGTTATTCTTGTCCAGGGGCAACAGGAGCCTGTCCTATAGGGGCAATGCAAGCAGTTTTGGGGGATAGAAAGTATAGTATTTCTTATTATGTTTTAGGTATTATATTACTCTTTGGAGTACTAATGGGACGTTTTGTATGTGGATTTTTATGTCCTTTTGGATTTTTTCAAGACTTGTTGCATAAAATACCTGTACCAAAGATTAAAGTCAATAAAAGGATTGATAAACCTTTAAGATGGGTAAAATATATTATGGCGTTAGTAATGGTAATATTGCTACCAATCTTTTTAACTAATGAATTCGGGCTTGCATCACCATACTTTTGTCAGTGGGTTTGTCCAGTGGGAACTTTAGAGGGAGGTATTCCTCTAATAATTCAAAATGAAAGTCTAAGACAAATGGTAGGATTTCTATTTAATTGGAAGATGGGTATTTTGATTACAGTAATTATATCTTCCATGTTTATTTATAGACCATTTTGTAAATATATTTGTCCGTTAGGTGCATTTTACTCTTTGTTTAATAAATTTAGTTTTTATCAAATGAATGTAGATAAGGCTAAATGTATAGATTGTAAGGCGTGTGAGAAAAAGTGTAAAATGAATGTAGAGGTTACGAAAAATATTAATAGTTTAGAATGTATTCGTTGTGGAGAATGTAAATCAGTATGTCCTACAGATGCTATAACGAGTCAAATAGGAACATTGATAAAGCCAACAGAAAAAAATAGTAACTAATGAAAAGGTTAAGTAATAGGTGAAAAATGAAAATTTTTGTTGTTGAAGATGATAAAAAACTAAAGAGTGAGTTAATTACTTTCTTAAGGAATTATGGTTATGAATGTATTTCCAGTGAGGACTATAAGGACATGGTTAAAGTTGTATTGGAAGCACAGCCGGATTTAGTTCTCCTAGATATTAATCTTCCATTTTTCGATGGATATCATATTTGCCGAGAAATTAGGAAGACATCAGATGTTCCTATCATCGTGGTTACTAGTAGAGCAGGAGATATGGAGGAACTTATGAGTATGAATCTGGGAGCTGATGACTTTATAACAAAGCCTTATAATACCCAGATTTTGTTGGCTCACATAGCCGCTGTTTTGAAAAGAAGTGAATTAAAAAATGTTGTAAATAGCCTAAACTATAAGGGAATAGTTTTACAGACTACAAGGGGATTGGTATCTTATAATAACAATGAAATAGAATTTACTAAAAATGAAATGAAAATTTTAAGCGTACTAATTGAAAAAGCTGGAAGTATTGTTTCTCGTGATGAACTTATGGATGAACTTTGGCAATCTGATGAATTTGTTGATGATAATACGTTAACAGTTAATGTTAATCGATTACGTAGAAAGTTAGACGACATAGGTGCAAATGACTATATAAAGACAAAAAGAGGACAAGGATACCTAATATGAAAATATGGAAATTTTTGAAAGATAAATTCATCTTCATATTCTTACAGATATTCTTTGCTATTTTTTTATATACTTTATTTAGTGTATTAAAGATAGGATGGCAGGTTGCTACGTTAGTAGTTAGCTGTGTTATTATTACAACGGTTATATCTTTAACTTATGAATATTTAAGAAAAAGTCATTACTATAATCGCTTGTATGATACTTTTAATAGTATGGATAAAAAGCAATATATTGCAGAGTTTCTTGAAGAACCTGATTTTGTAGAAGAAGAGATTCTTTATGATATTTTAAAGCAGTCAACTAAAGCTATGAATGATGAAATCGCTTTACAAAAAATTGTTGAGGAAGAATACAAGGAATATATAGAAACATGGATTCACGAAGTAAAACTTCCTATAGCATGCATTGATTTAATATGTAAAAACAATAAAAATCAAATTACTCAAAGTATTTCTGAAGAGGTAATGCGTATAGATTCATTTGTAGAGCAAGCTTTATTTTATGCCAGAAGTTCAGTGCTTGAGAAAGATTATTTTATAAGAAATATAAATCTCGAGGAATTAGTAAAATCTGCGGTTAAAAAGCATTCAAAACAATTAATTTCTGTAAAGGCAGAATTATCTTTTGAAGACCTACAATACACAGTTTATTCTGATCCGAAATGGATGGATTTTATTTTGGGACAACTTATTTCCAACAGCATTAAATATAAAAATGAAAAACTTAAACTTTCATTTTATGCTATAGAAAATAATAGCCAAGTTATTTTATATATAAAAGATAACGGCATTGGCATTTCATCAAAGGATTTAAAAAGAATTTTTGAAAAAGGATTTACAGGCAAAAATGGTAGAAGCCTTGGAAAGTCCACAGGTATTGGCTTATACTTATGTAAAAAGATGTGCGATAAAATGAATTTACAAATGCATGTGGAATCAGAAGAGGGGCAAGGAACTATAGTTTCAATTGTTTATCCCAGAGATAAAAGTTTAGCCTTTGAATGATATAGGGCTGCAATGATTGCAGCTCTATTTTTATGGAATAAAAAAGAAAAATAGTTTTTTGCCTTATATAAAATAATAAGAGATATATGTATTTGAACTATAGTTTAAAGGATAAAGTGACAAAAATGTTAGTTTTATGTAAGCTAAATAGATGGTTCTCTTATAGAAAACATTGTATGATATTTGCATAAGTAAGGACATTATAAATTTGAAATTACAAATAAAAGTGGAGGAATTGAAATGAAAAAATTAATGGCAATTTGCATGGTATTAATTCTAATCACAGGGATTTTTACAGGATGCAGTAGTAATGGGGAAACCCAAAAAGGTACAAAATATAATAAAGAATTTAGTACTGAAAAAATGATTACAATTACAGGAAAAGAATTAGATATTAAGAAGGTTGATCATATCTTTGCAGATAGAGCTTTAGGATTTGGGTTTGTAAAACCAGATTCATGGGGAAAAATTAATGAAGAACAGATAAATACAATGGTGGCAGGAGTGACTGAATATGATTTAGGATACTTACCTGAGACTGAAATTGAATTTCTAAAAAATTATAATCCTGAAGGCGTAGCAGAGGAAGAATTGAAAAAGGTTCTTACAGAAGTATATAGCAAAATGTTCAATTTCTTATGTATATATAGGGTTAATGATGACGATTCAGAAAGTAAGGATCGTGCAAAAGAAATCGAAAAAGAGTATTCAGATATTATTGAACTAGGTTCAATTGACAAGGATAGTTATTTTATAGCCTACAACTCTGAGTTACCTTCTGGAGAATTGACAGATAAAGATAAGGAACAGATTCAAAGTTTAATAGATAGTATAGATGAATTAAAAGAGAATATGATACTTTTTCCATCACAATTAGAACAAGAAAACTCTTTCGAAGGAAATCTAAATAAATTTAAAACCGTTGATATGGAAGGTAAGGATGTAAATCAAGATATCTTAAAAGATTATGATGTTACAATGGTAAATATTTGGACAACTTGGTGTGGATTTTGCGTAGAGGAAATGCCGGAACTTCAAGAACTATACAAAGGCTTACCTGAAAATGTAAATATGATTACAATTTGTGGAGATGCAGCAGATGAACCAGAACTTACAAAGGAAATTTTAACAGCTTCAAAGGCAGACTTTACGACTCTTCAAGGAAACGAAGACCTTGAAAAATCAATACTACAGAATGTTACAGGATTTCCAACCACTATATTTGTAGATAGTAAAGGTAATGTTATTGGTGCACCTCAGGTTGGGGCTCCAGCGGCAAAGGGAGAAATTGTAGAAGGGTATACAAAGCTTATTAATGATGCTCTTTCAAAAATAGGAAAATAAAAGAGGGTGAATAAAATGAGTGAAATATTAAAGGTACAGAATTTAGAAAAATATTATGGCGGAAAAGGGGTTGTGACAAAAGCAGTAAATAATATTAGCTTTTCCGTTGAAGAAGGTGAATATATAGGAATAATGGGGGCGTCAGGTTCAGGAAAAACAACACTTCTAAATTGTATATCCACAATTGACAGTCCTACAGCAGGACATATATACATTAAAGGTAAAGATGTTACAAAAATGAAACCAAATGAATTATCAAAATTTAGGCGTAAAGCATTGGGTTTTATATTTCAAGATTTCAATTTGTTAGATACTTTGACAGCGTATGAAAACATTGCATTGGCATTGACTATTCTAAAGACTCCAGTCAAGCAAATTGACAGGAGTGTAAAAGCAGTGGCAAGCATACTAAATATTACCGAGGTATTGAATAAATACCCATACCAAATGTCTGGAGGACAAAGACAGAGAGTTGCATCAGCAAGGGCTATAGTTACAAACCCAACTTTGGTACTTGCTGATGAGCCCACTGGGGCTCTTGATTCTAAATCAGCAAAGATGCTTTTAGAGAGCTTTAAAAAATTAAATGAGGAACTAAACACAACTATATTGATGGTTACCCATGATGCATATACAGCAAGCTATTGTAAACGAATATTATTTATCAAAGACGGTAAAATTTTTAATGAAATAAATAGAGGGTTTGATACACGTAAGCAGTTCTTTGATAAGATTATGGAGGTAATTGCCCTTCTTGGAGGTGATTTAAATGCTGACTAAACTTGCATTTAAAAACGTTGGTAAAAGTCTTCGAGAATATGCGGTATATTTCTTTACCCTTGTGTTTGGAGTATGCATATTTTATATGTTTAACTCTATTTATGCACAACAAGACATTAT
This sequence comes from Aminipila sp., assembly GCA_032096995.1. GTDB lineage: Bacteria > Bacillota > Clostridia > Peptostreptococcales > Anaerovoracaceae > Aminipila. The sequence goes on along the minus strand of DAMCXN010000032.1, from coordinate 14,587 downwards.
GAAGTTAACAAGTACAACTAATGAATCTATGCAAGCACTTACACAAATACTTTCCTATATATCTTGGTTTGTTGCGGTAGTTTTAGGATTCCTAATTGTTTATGCCAATAATTTCTTTATAAAACGAAGAAAAAAAGAATTAGGTATTTATATGACCTTAGGTATGGAGAAAAGCAAAATATCAAAAATTTTAGTGCTTGAAACTTCTTTTATGGCCATAGTTGCTCTTATAACAGGATTAATATTAGGTATATTTGGGTCACAATTTATGTCAATCTTTACTGCAAAAATATTTGAAGCAGATTTAACTGGATATAAATTTATTTTTGCACCTGCGGCAGCTCTAAAAAGCATATTATACTTTGGAATAATTTTTCTAATAGTTATTCTTTTTAATACTGTAGCCATCGGGAGATTTAAACTTATAGAATTGATTTATGGCAGTAGACAAAATGAAAATTTGAAAATTAAAAATATATGGGTTTCATTTTTTATATTTTTAACTTCGCTGGCATGTATAGGTGTTGCTTATTATTTGATTCTGTGGAATGGAATAATTGAACTTAATAAATACTTTTTCATGTCTATCGCATTAGGTACAGTTGGAACAATTTTGTTTTTTATGTCATTGTCAGGTTTTCTTATAAAGCTTGTACAGTCCAATAAAAAACTATATTTTAAAAACCTTAATATTTTTATACTGAGACAGTTAAATAGTAAAATAAATACAAATTTTATATCAATGTCTGTGGTTTGTCTTACATTACTTATGGTTATAGGAATCTTTTCATGCGGATATAGTTTTCAAGAAGCTTTATCAAGAGATTTAAAAAATACAGTGAACTATGATTTTACCTTATATAATTACTCTTTTAACGGAGAACAACCTAAAGACATATATGAAAATTTGCCTAAATATATTACAAATGATAAGGGTATTGTTGCTTATTCTGAGTATAAAGCATATAAATTTTCTGAAGGAAAGTCAACATATAAAGACTATAACGTTGATACAAGTTCTGTATCATCTGGATTTGAAAACAATAAGCTATATTTTATAACATTAAAAGATTTTAATGAACTGAGAAAGTTACAAGATCTTCCTGCGTATGATTTACCGACAGACAAATATCTAGTTGTTTATGGGAATAATCGATACAAGGAGATTGCGAAACAGTTTAGTGATAAAGATATTTCTTTACAGCTGAATGAAGAAATAGTAACACCTGTTTTAGATAGTGAGAATATTTATATTGATAATATATCTGGGGACTTAGTCATAGTAGTTAATGAACAATTAACAAAAAATATGGAGCTAACAGATAATGTTTTAAATATTCAATGCAAGGATGATGAATCTAGTAATAACCTAGAGGCAAAGTTGGATAGTTATAAGAATAGTGTAGATTATAAAGAAGCAGCTTTTGTGTATTATGGAGGAAGACTAGATATATATAGTCAATCAATTACTACAAAATCAGTAGTAGCTTTCCTTGCTATTTACCTAGGTATTGTATTTATGATTACAAGTGCAGCAATACTTGCAATTCAACAACTTTCAGAGGCGGCAGATAATAAAAGTAGATATGAACTTTTGAAAAAACTAGGTGCAGATAAAAGAATGCTAAATAAAGCCTTATTTAATCAAATTTTGTGTTACTTCTTAGCACCTCTTTCCCTTGCTGTGGTTCATTCAGCTGTAGGGTTAAAGGCAGTAAATGAAGTAATAAAGGTTTTTGGGAAATTAGATATTAGTGGCAATATTGCAGCAACAGCAGGGTTTGTTATAGCAATATATGGATTATATTTTTGGTTTACCTATATTGGAAGTAAAAACATAATTAATAAAAGATAAGCTCTTTAATAGAGTTCATATAAAAAAAGACAGGCTATCAGAAATCGTTTGATTTATGACAGCTTGTCTTTTCTATTTTTGCTTTTATTATTTTTTAAGAATTACTGCATATATGGCAATATTTTTTTTATCTTTTATTGATTTTTTTATTAAAAATAGTTGCGATTTTTGTCGAAATAGAAAGAGAGAAGAAGTTTGTAAATATTAGCAATAAGAAGTATAATTTTTATATAATTTGTCGACTATTTTTTATAATTTTTCATCTTGGGGACTATGTAAGTGTAAAAGATTAATCTTATTAAGGAAATATAGCGATGTGCAAAATCTATAGTAATAAAATAATTATAGTTATAGTAACAATATTGGGAGCGGTTTTTTTAGATTCATATAATCACTTATTATTTCATAGTATTTTTGAGCTCTTTAGTATTGTGATAGGATATTGTGTCTTTATGGTTGCATGGGAATCAAGAAATGCTTCTAAACAAAGATTTTATTTTCTTATTTTTATTGGGATTTCTTACTTTTTCACCTCATCTTTAGATGTACTACATACTTTATCTTATAAAGGCATGCATATATTTGATGAATCGATCCATTATTCAAGCCAATTATGGGTAGCTTCAAGGTATTTAGAAAGTGTTTCATTATTTTTACCTTTTATATTTTTTAAAAGTAAGAAAAAAATGAACTTATCTTTGATTTTTTCTGTTTATATAATTGTAACTGTTGCTATTATTTATTCAATATTTATTCAAAAAACATTTCCTATCTGTTTTGTTGAAGGAAAGGGTCAAACCTTATTTAAAATAGTAAGTGACTATGTTATTTGTCTTATGCTAATAGGGGATACTATTTTAATAAAAATTCATAAATACCTTT
>DAMCXN010000032.1:6343-11840 GCA_032096995.1 Aminipila sp. | reverse complement strand
CTTTTTGATAATAAAGTTTATAAATACATATTGTGGTCAATTACAGCTACAATAGCATCGGAATATTCATTTTTATTATATTCATATGAAAATGATTTTTTTAATTTAATGGGTCATTACTTTAAAGTAGTATCGTTCTACTTGATTTATAAGGCAATTATTGTGACTTGCATTTCTGCTTTATATGATAAAGTTTCTAATGAATTAAAAGAAAAAAAGAGAGCACTTAGGATGTATAAAAAATTATTCAATTCCATAGACGAGTGCTTTTGTATAATTGATGTTGTATATGATTCAAATAGGAAGCCAGTAAATTATCAGTTTATTGAAGTTAATCCTGCTTTTGAGAAAGAAACTAAATTAGAAAATACGGTAGGAAAATTTGTAAGTCAATTGATTCCTCAGTTTGATAAAAACATTTTGAAAATCTTTGGGGCCGTTATTTCAACGGGTAAACCTGTTAGATTTATTTATCAAATTGCTTCATTAGATAGTTGGTATAATATATATACCTTTAAAATTGATCAAGAAAATGATTCTAGGATTGCAGTTTTGTTTAGAAATATTAATGAAGAGGTTAATGAAAGAAATGAGATAGAGAGAAATATTAGAATGCAAAATGAGATTTTTGCTAATGTTTCTCATGAACTAAAGACTCCTTTAAACGTTATTTTTAGCACAGTGCAACTTTTAGAAATTTATTCAAGTAAAGAATCACTAAATAAGTCTCGACACAAGGTTTTAAGGAGCATTGATATTATTAAGCAAAATTGCTATAGATTTACTAAACTAATAAATAATATAGTAGATTTATCGAAAATGGAATCAGGCTTTATTAAGATGAGCTTGAAAAATGAAAACATTGTTATTTTTGTAGAAAGCATTATAATTTCAATTTCAGAGTTTATACATGAAAAAGAGTTAAATATTATCTTTAACCCTGATATTGAAGATAAAGTTATTGCTTTTGATCCTGATAAAATAGAAAGAGTATTATTAAACCTTATTTCCAATGCTATAAAGTTCTCAAATAAAGATGACACGATTTATGTAGATCTTACTGATAAAGGACAATTTATTGAGATATCCGTAAGAGATACAGGTGTAGGAATCGATAAAAAGCACTTAGAATATATTTTTAATAGGTTCTATCAGGTGGACAAGACACTATCACGAAATGCAGAAGGAACTGGTATAGGCTTATCCTTAGTGAAATCGATTATTGAAATGCATGGGGGTAAGATTAAAGTAAAAAGTAGTGTTGGATATGGTAGCACGTTTACTTTCTCATTACCGGCAAAGACCATAGAAGATTTAAGTTGTGAGGAACCAAAACATAACATAAGTAATAACGTAGAAATACTAAATGTAGAGTTTTCTGATATATATAATTTATGATTATAGCTTAGTTTCTGTGATATAATGATGCTATTATAATACTTTTAAGGAAAGGGTTGGATATTATGAGTGAAATGATTAATAGCTTTGATAAAATGCCTCTATTTTTAAATAAAGAGGTATCTGAAAATGATAAGGCAGTTGTAGTTGTTGTACATGGTTTATGTGAGCATCAGGGAAGATATGATTATCTTGCAGAAGCGTTTCATAAAAATGGAATAGGGACATATCGATTTGACCATAGAGGGCATGGGAGATCAGAAGGGGAGAAATCACATTATGATGATTTTAATGTAATTTTAGATGACACAAATGTTATTGTTGATATGGCTATTTCTGAAAATCCGGACAAGCCTGTTTTCTTATTGGGACATAGCATGGGTGGATTTGCAGTTTCTCTTTTTGGAATCAAATACCCAGATAAAAATCTGAGTGGAATCATAACTAGCGGAGCATTAACAAAAGATAATGGAAATCTTATAAAGGGAGTTCCCAAAGGAATGGATCCTCATACTCAGCTTCCAAATGAACTTGGTACAGGTGTTTGTTCTGTTCAGGAAGTTGTTGATTGGTATGGTAAAGACCCATACAACAATAAGGTATTTACTGCAGGTCTTTGTTACGCTCTTTGTGAAGGTCTTGACTGGGTATCAGGTAAAGAGAAAGATTTTAACTATCCTGTATTAATGATGCATGGAGAAAAAGATGGGCTTGTTGCACTTCAAGATACTTATGATTTTTTTGCAGGCATTTCTTCAAAGGATAAGCAAATGAAGATTTATGGAAACCTATTCCACGAGATATTTAATGAATATTGCCGTGATGAGGTTATTTATGATACAGTTGGTTGGATTTTAAATAGGATCTAAAAAATGTGAATAGGAAATTAGATAGCAGATTTACAGATATATAGATATTTTGGCAGGCATAGCTAATGTTACGTTAGCTATGTCTGTTTTTTTGTAATAAACGTCGGAGCATGTCTAAAAAAATCACATTTCAGGTCACTGAGACAACATTTGGTGCTGGAGCAATTGATTAAGAGCAGGCACAAGGATATAGTTGACATGGGATGAAGTCAAAGAGAATTGTTTATGTTAGAGGAAGGGGTGTGTCTAATAAATGAAAAAGCTATTTGAGAGTAAGAAAAAAACTGTTTCTGTAGTAATTGTTATTGCACTGATTATTTCTATAGGATATTTATATGTAAAGAATAATCAAGATGTAAAATACTATGAGCGACCAGAATATGAAACCTTATTGGCAAATGCTATTGCAGATAAAACAGAGGAAATGGAGCAAGACACAAAAAAGGAAAAGGAAGAGCCTGAGTGGATTATAGTAACAAAGGAAATGGAAAGTGATCCCAAATACCAAGATAGTGAGGGCAACTTTGATATATATAAAGTCTGTGATGAACTAGGAATTTCACAGGAAACACCTAAAGGAGCCACAAAGGTAACTAGGATATCAGCAGAGAAAAATTCTATTAAGCCACATGTTTTGGAAGGCACAGAAATTGCTATATATTCTGATGAAGAAGGAGAGTTTTGGAAATTAAACAAAGGAGATGTTGTTAAATTTTATGTATATGTAGATACCGATTACTATAATGTTGTAGATCCAATATTCTTTGGAGTGTTGAAAGAAGCTGAACCATTCTCAATAGATAATCTTAATATGGAAGATAGTACAGAAGTTGTTTCAGAGCATGAATTTGAATATACCATAAATGAAGAGGGTAACTATAGGTTTTATATATTTAGGAGCTCTATGAACCCAATTATAATAAAGTGGATTGATATTTCCATAGATTGATGAATACAAGGCTTTAATCAAAGAATATGATTAATGGTGAGCATTTGAAAATGGCGAGTTGGAGGATTTTTTATGCGGTCAAAAGAGAAAGCAGAAATTGTTCATAAAAAGAACATTTTTTAATTAATACAATATTCTTATTGATTTTAATTAATCAAGAGAATACAAAAAATAAACTTTTAGAAACAAATAGTATACAAAAAAATAGTGCGTTGAAAGTAAGCCTTGTTATTTTTATTGGAACGGCGATTTATGTAACAGTGGATACTTCTATATTTTTAGGAATAATCATTGGAATTAACGGTTTCATGGGTATGTTAATATATAAAATAAAAAAATATGATAAGTAGGCGGTTAAGGAAGGTAAAAATAATGGGTAAAGAGGTATGAATTATGAAAATGCTAATTGAGCTATTTGATGTGATAACAATTGTTTTTTATTCGGTATGTTTTTATTTGTTAAAGTTTTTAGTTCCAGGAATTATTCTTTATTATGTTATTAGATCATCTACAAAAAAACAGATTAAGGCGGAACTTGAGAAATATGATTTGAAACTGAAAGAGGAAGATGGAGAGAACAAAGAAAGTGTACATAAGTGAGAAATTAAGAAAGTATCAATGTCTAAATATAGAAAATATTAAACAAGACCTTTAGTATTTTTATGAATAAATAGGCAAAATGATGCCGAAAAACCACATTTCAGGTCACTGAGACCACATTTCATGTTTATGAGATTGATTAAATAAAACAAACATTGTATATTTATTTTGTCTGTAGAGATAAGAACGATCAGAAGAAAGTAAATATATATAGTAATATAGGATTATAACAGCGTGATTGTTCGTAGGAGCAGTACGCTGTTTTTTTAGTGTGATATTCTGAAGTAGTAGAAGTAAAGCGTCAATATGAACCACTTAATTTAAAAAACAAAATAGTTTTTTTTTAAAAGAAATGAAAAATAGGAATTATAATGAATTGTTTTAGAAGAAAATTCAAGATTAGATTAAAAGTAGAATGTATTTGATTGCAATTATGTTAAAAGAAGAAAGGGCTAGGCAGGTAACTGAAGTTATAAGAAACAATTATTAGTTTTTTTGGACTGTCCGGTATGTCTAAAACGGACAATCCTGTTATAGCAATTATGCGAAGTTCGGCAGATAGTATGTTTAAGCAATTATGGGAAGTATAAAGAGTTCCCTACTATATGGATTATATTTCATATTATTTGTAGTTATTATAATTTATCGATGAATGGGGGTGAAATTTTGAACATTTATTTTTTATCGTCAAACGAGCACAAGATAAAAGAAGTGCAATCAATTTTAGAATGTGAAAATATTAGCGTATTACCTGTAAAAGAGAAGATAAGAGAAATTCAAAGTAGTGATATGACTGAAATAGCAACAGATAAAGTAATTAAAGCTTTTGTAAATATCGGGCGTCCTGTAATTGTTGAACAAACTGGGTTGTTATTAAAAGACATTGGGAATTTACCGGGGGGATTAACTCAAGTGTTCTGGGATTCTCTAGAAGCTGACTTATTCAGCCGTTATTTTTCTGCTACGGAAACTGGAAATGTTATTGCCAAAACAGTACTTGCATATTGTGATGGAAAACAAATAGTAACATTTGAAGGAGAAATTGAGGGAGTGGTGGTTAATTCTCCAAGAGGGAATCGTGATTTCCAGTGGGATTGTATTTTCCAACCAAACGGATATGATCAGACATTCGCAGAAATGGGTGATATGAAAAACGATATATCAATGAGAAGAATAGCTCTAGAGAAGCTACGTAAATACTTGGAGGAATGTTTATGTATGAAGAACTAAAGGCATCTATAAAACAAGGAAATGTTATATTATTTGTCGGTGCTGGTATTTCTGCTACTTTAGGATTGCCAACTTGGTCACAGCTTATTTCAAAAATAGCATGTGACTTGGGTTATGATGAACGTCTATTTAAGCAATACGGTGACAGTTTAGTTTTAGCAGAATATTACGAACTTACGAAGGGACGAATTGGTGAACTGAGAAGTTGGATGGATACAAATTGGAATATAAGTGCTGAGGTAATAAAAAAGTCTAAGATTTATGAAGCAATAACGTCTCTAAACTGTCCATTGATATATACAACTAATTATGATCATTGCTTAGAAACGGCTTTTGAGGCGTGGTATAAAAAATATCAAAGGATAGTTGATGTTGATGATTTAGTAGGTGTAGATTTGCAGACAACACAAATAATCAAATTTCATGGCGATACAATTTCAGATACTTCCAT
>DAMCXN010000032.1:0-6333 GCA_032096995.1 Aminipila sp. | reverse complement strand
GAAAGCAGTTATTTTAAGAGGCTTAATTTCGAATCACCATTGGACTTAAAATTAAGGGCAGATATGCTGGGCAAGTCTATTTTGTTTATTGGATATAGCTTATCTGATATTAATATTCGTCTTTTAATTTATAAATTAGATCAGCTTTGGCTACAGAGCAATAATAGTAAGCGCCCAAAATCTTATATGTTTTTGCCTACCCCAAATCCAATTCAAGAAAAAATTTTAAATAATAGAGGAATACATACGATTATCGGAAGCGAGTTGAACAGAACAGAAAGCATTGAGAACTTTTTACTGGAGCTATTATGAGGGGTGTAATTATATGAAAAGGTATGATGTTGCCATAATTGGTGGCGGTATTTGTGGTCTCATGGTTGCACATGGTTTATTAGAAAAAGATAAAGATTTACAAATTATTATATTTGATAAGGGACATTCTTTGGCAGAGCGTAAATGTCCTATAGTTGAAAATAAATGCGACCATTGTGTGGAATGCAAGTCGTGTTCAATTATGAATGGCTTTGCTGGTGCTGGTGCCTTTTCTGATGGTAAATATATTATTTCCACGGAATATGGTGGCCATTTACAAGAAATTATTGGCGAGGAGACCGCCACAAGTTATATGAAAAAAGCGGACAAGATTTTAGTAGGCTTTGGTGCAACAAACAAAGTTTACACACCAAACAAACAACTGATAGATCTATGTGAGCGCAACGGTTTGTATATAAAAAAGGGTGTAGTAAAACATTTGGGCACAGAAAACAATATAAAGATAATGGATTCGATGATTAGACAAATAGAAAACTATTGCACTTTAGTTCCAGATTGTGCGGTTGAAGACGTAGATCCAGTTAGTCATCTAATAATATCTAACATAGGTGACACAATCTATGCTGAAAACATTGTTTTTTCAACAGGACGAAGCGGAAGCCTTTTCTTTGTAGACTGGTGTAAAAATTATGGCGTTAATATGTGTAATAACAATGTTGATATTGGGGTTAGAGTAGAAGTTAAGTCTGAAATATGGAAGAAGATTAGTTCAATAGCGTACGATCCAAAAATCTATTATAAAAGTGAATTGTATAAAGACGAAACTAGAATGTTTTGCTTTAATTATGGTGGTCATGTTGTTATCGAAAATACATTTGGTTCAAAAACAGTCAATGGACATGCTTATTCAAATCCTCAGTTAAAATCTGATAATTCAAATTTTGCGTTATTGACTAGTATAAAGTTCAGCCAACCATTTAATAACCCAGTCGAATATGTACACTCATTAGCAAGTTGTACGAACTATATTAGTGGAGGAACTGCTATTGTACAGCGTTTTGGAGATTTGGTTCAAGGCTGTCGTACAACAGCAAAGAAAATGGAACAATCCTCGGTTAAACCTACACTGCAGGCATACCCTGGGGATTTGAGTTTGTGCTTACCTAAGCGACAATTAGATAGTATCATAGAAACGATTAAGCGGTTAGATGTAATAGCACCAGGTACTGCTGGAGTAGATACACTGTTATATGGAATAGAAGGAAAGTATTATTCTGCTGTTCCTGCTATGAAGAATTTTTTAATACAAGGATACTCTAAAATATTTGCCTGTGGAGATGGCAGCGGTATTACACGTTCTTTAGCTCAAGCTGCCGCAAATGGATTATATGTTGCAGACCAAATTTTGTGCAACTAATTTATAGTTTAGCTGTAAGAGTCGGACATCGGGACTTCCATACATTATAGATAGTGATTTTACTGAACTACCCATTATGTTTATGATGGACAAGTATATTATATTTATTAAATTAAGTATGTATAAAATATACATATTTAAATTTTTATAACTGAACTGTTCGATATCTCGGATATGAATAGGGGGTAAAGAGTTTTTGTATGAGAGAATTACATAGATTTATAGAAGGCAATACACTTATTTTTATATTTTTTATCATTTCAATAATTATTATTGTTTCATATATCTTTACAATTAGCTTACCACAGCTATTTGTAGGAGCTGAACAATGGTACAATCTGCTATTTCAACTCTCAATAGGATATATTATAAACTTTATGTTTTATATAACACAAGTCTATATTCCAAATAATAGGAGAGATTTAACTGTACGTCAGTGCATTTCTGTTCGATTAAATAGAATTATACAATACATGAGATCTAATATTTCATATCTTATAGATATATATATTGATAATCATACGGGGGATGAATATACAGAAGATGAATTAAATCAACTATTGAAACTCAGATTTTCTGACAAAGTTAATGTTTTACATGCTGGGAGAACTACCCGTGATAATTATGTATATTTTACAGTTCGAGAGTGGCTTTCAGATTGCATCAGAAAAACTGAAAATGAGATTGATAGCTTATACAAATATTATGCCAGTGATATTTCTGTTGCCCTTATGATATCCATTGAGGATGTTCTGAATTCAAACTATCATACTAATATGAAGATACTTTTGGATGTTCCAAACGATGTTAATTTTAGCGAATGTAATGATAATTTTTTTTCACCTATTATCAGTTGATATGCCGATTAGAAGAAATCAATCTAAATGAATATAGTTGAACTTAATAATTTTAGAGGAAAATATAAATACAAACAGTTTAAATTACAATGTGGGAAAACATTTCTAAGTACTGGCTCTAAAAAACTACTGTTCGTTAAATTCCAATGCTTTTTCAACTTCCCATTATATTTATGATGGACAAACATATTATAGCAATAATTAGAAGCTTGGCAAATTTGTACTCTGTGTACAAAAAGTATTAGTAGATCAAGAAAGGAATACACTCAATGGAAAAATTAGTTCATTCATTTGGCGCATATAGATATTTTATCATTCCAAATGACCAATTGTCTATGTTCGATATAATTGATGAAAAGAGAAAAAATGCAGTTCAAAATTTCTTTACCTCCTTAGTACAGGAAAAGAAACGAAGCTGGGAAATAAAAGGGAGAAAGCATTTACTAGTTTTCAACAGACAACTATCAGATGCAGTTTATATCTTTAAATTTAGCATGGAAACAAAGAAAACCATTTTTGTGGAAAGTGAATCCGACATTGAAAACATAGATGAAGTGGACTATCCTTTTATTTATGTAATTATTGATACTTGCCGACAAATAGTTTTATTTGAATTAAAAACATCAGTCTTTTCAAATCTTAATGTTGCTAAAGACAAGCTTAAAACTTGTTTTGAGAATATCTTTAGTCTCTATGGATTTGAAGTGATATTTAAAGAAATTACAGATTCCAGTACTTTTTGGACATTTGTTAGTGATTCAATAGGTATTTATGAGGTAACTATTACACTTAATTCTCCAAACTTATTTGGCGGCTTTAATAATACAAACGATATGTTGAAGGATATTAGTAAAACTTATAATAATAATCAAACAACTATAAAACTTTCCAGCAATAAGGCAAATCTTACCAATATTAATCAAGACAATAAAGCATTGTATGATGCTGTGGAGTACACATCTGGAGGCGGTGGAGAATGGGTTCTTACATTGGCTTCAAAAGAAGTCAAACGAAAAACATACAAAAGTAAGCACAATATTCGGAAAGTAACTGTTAGACAAATTGACAATAGCAATGATAATAAAAAGGTGACGGAAGATATTTTTCGAGCACTAAATAAGGTGGAGACGGTGATAAATAAGGAGTAAAACGATGAAAAGATGGACAAAGAACCTTTTATTGGTCTTGATGTTTTTAATTTTGGGCTGTTTGTTATCACATTTTCTCATCAATGATACAGACGTCCTAATTATTGACAATGAATTTCTAACTACTTTTGTTGGTGTAGTTCTTGGTATATCTTCTACCATAGTTACTTTTATTTTTTCTTCTACTGATAAAATTTGGGGTGTTATTTCAAATACATTTCAGGATGAAGGAGCTGTAGAAATAGCAAGGAAAAAGTTTAAAGCAGGATATGCTGAACTAATTGAGGATAGTAGCTTTATCTTTGTGATTTTTATTTTGATTGTCATTTGTGTTATAAGTAGTGCTATTGATATTCCCAATATCTCTTTTCCACATTACATGCCTAAAGAACACGTTATAAATGCCATAAAAACAGGATTGTTTATTAACTGCCTCGTTGCCATATGTGACTTATTCTTTTCACTTTCCAATATATTGAAGCTGGTATTATATGAAACGAAAAAGAACTCAACACGGTCAAAATAGCTACATAACAATAAATAATGATTTAGAGGTTAGATAAATGAACATAAACTGGTATGAATTATGGAATATTTTCAAACGACACATATATATTTTAAATATTGTTCTTTTGTGAGAAGTAATTTGAGCTGCTAATTATGTTTATTTTTATAAACTAAGAAATAGATAAATTTAAATTGTAGGGATAATTAGAATAACGACTAATCAGAATTTATAAGCTAGATTTAGGTTGAAGTTATATCTGAAATTTGCATATTGTAGTTATAGCAGAGCAAGGAGATTTTAATGATTAATCAAGATGTATGTAGTTATATTCAAGAAATAATTAGTAATCACTATAATCAAAAAGGAAATGAATATTTTGCCGATTTGTTAGTAAAAAAAGGATATGGGCAAAATTATGGAGGTTATTTTGATGATTTTAAAGAAGAACTAAACACTGAAATGGCAGAGCCAAATCAAAAATTACATTTCACTAATTACTATATGAATTGTAAGAGAAAAGATAAAAAGCCATCATACTCAAGTTTACATTGTCCACAGCTTATTTTATGGATTGCAGAAATTGCAGGGTTAAACGATAGCCATTTAAATAGTGCGTATAATTTTATAGTTACTTTTGAAGATGTAAATAAATTAAAACAAAATCAAAAAGGTGGAGATTACTTAAAATATTATGAGGGAGTTGAAGAAGAATTTAAAAAACGTGTAAAAATATACGAGATAAATACGATAATAAAAAATTCTGAGTCATGGAAAGATGTATTATCAGAGGTTAATAAGATATAAATAAATCCCAATTTGTATAGAAATCTCAACTTCCCATTAGGCTAATTACACGTAGTTTAACAAGCGTGCTATTATAGGGATAATGGGCAATTATATGATGCCTATAATGCAAGCTGAATATTTAAATTTAAAAGCTAAATATATCCGAAAAAACAAAAAAATATTTTCTAATAAAAGATAAATGGTGACTTGGCTATTTTAACGAGGTGTTGAACACTAACAGAAATTTACAGACTTTTGTGTTGATGCTATTAAAAGGAGAACCAAAATGGATAAGAAATTGTATTTTGGCAGGGGTTATTGTAGCCGGTTGTTATGGCCTTGGTAGCAAGAGAGGCTAATCAAGAAATAAGTTAAGATATAAATAATAGGTTGAAATGGTTATTATTATAACTTATAAAGGAGACTTATCTGTGAGCAAATACAAGAAGCACATTATTATTGCTATGTTAATTGTTGTATCAATAGCTACGGTTTTATTGAGAGTAAATTATTTTGGATATGCAAGAGTTTTATCACTTAATTGGGGACTTAGATTACCAAGTGGCTATACACAAGTTTATGAAAAAGATACAGGTGCAAGTCCTCATGGAGATGGAATACGATATCATATTTTTGAGTATAAAAACACAGATAAAATAGAAAACTCCGTATCATGGAAAGAAGAAACAACATATTTAGAAATTGCGACAGAATTACTAAATACGTTGGAAGTTCCAGATTCTCAAAGGGCTGATTTTAAACATTGTTTGTGTTATTATATCAAAGAAAATGACCATTCAGAACTTATAATGTTTTATGAACAAGATACAGGCAAGGTATATATAATAGAGTTTTTATTATAAGAATAAAGATAACTATGTCTTACTTGCTAATCATTAATACTGTCTTTAAATAAAATAGTTGAGGTATAGCATGAACAACTTTTTTGAATATGTGCAAGAACATTTAAAAGTAATTAAACTGTTTATTTTAGGATATATTGCTTTTGCAGGTTGCTTTAATTTCCCTTTCAGCAATGCTCAGTTCCCATTTGATTTTACAAAGGCTTATTTAATTTTTGGCTCTTATGGACTGGTTGCATTATTTTTAGCAGGAATTTATGGTGCAAAGAAAGAAAAAGTTATATATTTAATAACACTTACATTAACAGCAATAGGCATGTTGTGTCGGTATTTATTAGAATTTGGAGAGTTTTCAAATACCTTGAATTTTACACTTTTAAATATTTTTTCTTATCTTTTAATAGTACCGTTATTCACAATTATTACTTAAGGAAATTGCATAATTCAAAGTTTCTTTAGTAGCTTAAACTAATCCTATGTT
>DAMCXN010000031.1:0-33737 GCA_032096995.1 Aminipila sp. | reverse complement strand
TATATTATCTCTATATTTTTACTTAGAAAAAGGTACCGTCAGGTTTGACGCTTACTAATCTAGTTTTAGAATTAAACATTACATAGAAATTAATTTATTATATTTTTCTAGGATAAATTCTGCACGTTGTTTGTATGTATGATTTTTTACACTTAATACAGCATTTTTTCGTATGTTTTCCCATGCATCTCTATTTTTGTCATAGTATCTAACTAAATCTAGCGTTTCTTCAGGAGAAGAAGAGACTACTAGATCTTGACCTGGTGTAAATAGTGTTCGCAATTTTTTATTATCTGATGATAGAACAAAGCCTCCAGAACCGAGGATTTCGAAAGTGCGTTTTGTAATAGTATTTTGATGATTTTGAGTAACAAGATTTATAAAATTTTTATTATATATTTCACATGTGCGTCCATAAGGTAAATAACCGTGATAATTTTTTTGAGGCATATCAACGTTAAGTAGTTTTTTTATCAAAAGCAAATAGTTTTTATCTCCATGAAGTTGTACAGAATACTCGCTTTCTAAGAGTGGCTTTAATAAAATCTTTAAAGATGTAAAACGATAATGCTCTGGATGGTAAGGGTAAATAGCATAATAGGAGGACCCAACCAAACTAATATTATTTTCATTACTAATAAGATTATCCTTAGGATGATGTGAAACTGGGTTATATGCATAATGCATCATCTCACAGGGAAAGTCTTTTTCAATAATAAAATCACGCATTTCTGGGCATATGGTTAGAACCAGATCTGGTTTTGAGGCATAAATAACATCCATTTCAATGCCATCTCCTGATTTTGAGAGATAATATGTGCTAGATATACCATCAGTATCCCAATGAATGTATTTTAGCTTATTAGGGCGATTATTTCCAAGGAACGACATCGCATCATGTTTTAGTTCAAGTGGAGCTCCAAGGGTAATAAGTAAATCTGCATCATAATTTTCTAAAATATTTTCCATTTCTTTGGCATTAGAAGTTTTGATGACTTTAGTATCGCATCCTATTTGTTGAAAACCCCACTGCATATCGAATGAAAATAATTCATTACCAAGAATAAGTACTTTCATTTTTAGTGAACCTCCTAAAGTGTTTGATATAATCATTTTTATAGAAATAATTTTTAATCTTTAATCCCTTTTTCATATTGGTCTGAAAAAAATTTTATATGCCAAGGACTAACATGAAGGTTACTTAAGGCCTTTAAACCCATGAATCCATATTGTTTAATAAGTCCCTTATAATTATCATCTGCATTACCTTCAGCACTCCAACGTTGCCCTGCAACAACATGATAAACTATAGAATTAAAATTGACTTTAGGATGCCAATTTCGTTTTGAACCATAATAATAGTAATATCCTAGAAGCATACTATCATCTTCAAAACATTGTAATCCTTTTAGAAAATCAGTATTATATCCGCCTGCCTTTTTTAGTATTTCGGAAACGTGGATACAAGGATTAGTGAACCCTCTAATGATATGGTCAGTTGACAGTGTTTTAAGAAAATCAGGGTATTCTAACGTATTTTCAGGCATTTCTATTTTTTTTTCAATAAAGGGCATGTGACCTGATTTATCTACAATACCACAGCAGACCAGAGGTTCATCATTTGCTTCTAGATAACTGACTAATGGATCTTCCCAGTTATTGGCGAAAATCATATCTAAATGTAGTTCACTAATGTATTTTGTATTGGGCATAGTGTTCCATATGTAATCAAAGCATTTTTGCCTTCCTACTGATGTACCTACGTTTATACCACCTCCAATGATATGAAAGTCAAGAGGATAAGGGGAAAGCAAGTTTTTGAGTTGCTCATTACTTATGTAGCCTTGATTATATATAACTATTGTTTTATAAGTGCTATTTTTTAGAGAATTCAAGAAATTTAAGGCATATGTCATGTCTTGACTTTGCCTAAACATAAATAGCAGGGTATGAACAAGGGTTTTATCGTCTTTTGATTTATTTATCGGTTCAGCCATCATAGTCAAACTCCTTTCTCCATATTTTTTCATTTATTATTTTGGTGTAACTTTGAATAATTTTTGTTACTTTACTAGAAACATTAATATCCGTATAATCCGGTATAGGTGCAGTCAATTCAATATTGGCTCTCATACTTGTGGAGAGAGCAATAGCTTGTAATATATCCTTTTTATTAGTTCCTGCAATTACTATAGAACCTTTATCAAGAGCCTCAGGTCTTTCGGTTGAGGTACGTAGCAGAACTCCGTTAAAGTCTAAAATCGAACTTTCTTCACTAAGTGTTCCGCTATCAGAAAGCACACAAAAAGATTCTTTTTGTAACTTGCAATAATTTAAAAATCCAAAAGGGTCCATGCATTTTACAAAAGGATCAAATTGAAAATTGTATTGCTCAATTTGTTTTTTACTACGCGGGTGCACAGAAAAAATTACGGGCATCTGATGAGTTTGAGCAATTGTATTAATTGCTTTCATAAGTGTAATAAAATTACTTTTTTTATCTACATTTTCTTCACGATGAGCGGATACAATTATATAATTTCCGCATTTTAAATTTAGCTTTTCTAATATATTAGAATTATTAATTTTTCTTCTATAATTTTTAAGTACTTCAGGCATGGGAGAACCAGTTACAAATATATGCTCTTTTTGTAAGCCTTCTGATAATAGATATCGTCGAGCATGCTCTGTATAAGCAAGATTTATATCTGACACATGATCTACAATTCTACGATTTATTTCTTCTGGCACATTAATATCAAAACATCTATTTCCTGCTTCCATGTGGAATATAGGTATTTTTAGCCGTTTAGCTGAAATAACAGATAAGGCTGAGTTAGTATCACCTAGAACTAAAAGTGCATCGGGTCTTTCTTTCTGTAAAATTTCATAAGACTCAGAAATAATATTTCCCATTGTGTCTCCAAGAGTATTTCCTGCACATGAAAGGGTGTAATCAGGGCTACGTAAATCAAGTTCTTCGAAAAAGATTTCATTAAGGGTTTTGGCCCAGTTTTGACCTGTATGAACAAGTATGTGATTAAAATATTTATCAAAAGCTTTGAGGCAGGAAGAAAGCCTAATTATTTCAGGTCGGGTGCCAATAATTGTAATTAATTTAAGTTTTTCCATAATTCATTCCCCATTATTATATTATTCTTTAATAATTGTTGAAGGATAAGTATCCGGATGATCTGGATCAAAAATTTGATTTGCCCATACTATCATTATCATATCGTTGTCACCAGTATTGGTCATGTCATGGACATATCCAGGAGGAATATCTACAACTTCTATATTTTCACATGATACGGGATAAGTAATAATTTTTCCTCCACCAAGCTTTTGAAAACGTATAACACCTTTTCCACCAACTACAATTAATTTTTCAGTTTTTGTATGATGCCAATGTTTCCCTTTGGTCATACCTGGTTTTGTTATATTTATAGACACTTGACCTGCCAAGGGAGATTTTAAACATTCCGCAAAAGTGCCCCTATAATCGGTGAGCATATTTAATTTATAGCTAAATTTATCTTCTGGTAAATAGCTTAGATATGTACTGTAAAGTTTTTTATTAAAGGTATTCTCTGGATTTTCTACAAGTAAATTTGGTCTTTTTTCTTGAATAGACTTTATTTTATTGGCTAGTTCAGCTACATTAGTGTGATAAGTTGGCTCTACTTTACAAAAATTATTACATTTCTCATAGTTGTCTTGCAATACATTAGTAAATGTTTTTAAAATATCATCAATATAAACTAATGAAAGTGTAGCATTAGGATCTTCAATATGAATAGGAAGGTTGTGTGCGATATTATGACAGAATGTAGCAACTACACTGTTGTAGTTGGGTTTGCACCATTTCCCAAAAACTCCGGGTAATCTAAAGATATAAATAGGGGTACCAGTTTCTTTTTCATATTTAAATAAAAGATCTTCAGCTTTTCTTTTACTATTACCATAAGGATTATCATATTCTGCTTGTATGGAAGAAGACATTAGTATTGGAGATTTATTATTGCTGCCTTTTAATTTTTCAATAAGTTCAAGAGTAAATTTATGATTTATTTCATAATCGAGGATATTTTGAGGTCGATTGACTCCGGCTAGATGGAATACAAAATCACAAGATTTAGTATATTGATCTAGAAGTTTTGGATTTGACTGACGATTATATTTTAGAACATTATAAATACCTTTAGATTCTAAATGTGCACATAAATTTTGTCCAATAAAGCCATTAGCACCTGTAATTAGTACGTTCATCGATTATTCCACCTCCATAATTCATTTTCTACATACTTACAGTTAAGGAGTGTTTGTTCTAGCTCACTTGATTGCAATCTGTGGGTATTGCTAGAGTTGTATTCTTGTATATTTTTTATATCTTTACTACCATCGCTAAAATATTTTGAATAGTTTAAATTGCTTTTTCCTGCCGGAACACGAAAATATTTTCCTAGATCTATAGCTGAAGCTTTTTCTTCTTGTGTCAATAATGTTTCATGGATTTTTTCTCCCATTCTTGTTCCAATTATTTTAATTTCATTATCTGCATTAAATAGTTTTTTTAAAGCATTAGCTAAATCTCCAATTGTTGCAGCAGGAGATTTCTGTACCATGAGATCACCAGATTGAGCCTTTTCGAACGCAAATAGAACTAGCTCTACAGCCTCATCTAAATTCATTAGAAAACGTGTCATATTTGGGTCTGTTGCTGTGAGTGGTTGACCATTTTTAATTTGTTCAATAAAAAGAGGTATTACGGAACCTCTTGATGCCATTACATTACCGTAACGGGTGCCACAAATAAGGGTATTTTTAGCTGAGCGGGATTTTGAAATAAAGATTTTTTCCATTAATGCTTTGGACATACCCATAGCATTAACAGGACAAACGGCTTTATCTGTAGATAAGCAGACTACTTTTTTTACTTCTCCTTCTATGGCTGCGGTTAACACATTTTCAGTACCAATGACATTAGTTTTAACAGCTTCTAGAGGGAAGAATTCGCAACTTGGCACTTGTTTTAGAGCTGCAGCATGAAATATATAGTCTACACCTTCCATACAAGCTCTAACACTTGAAATATCTCGTACATCACCAATTAAAAATTTTAGCTTAGGACTTGCATATTTCATTCTCATATCATTTTGCTTTTTTTCATCTCTTGAAAAAATGCGGATTTCTTTAATATCCGTATTTAGAAAACGCTTTATTACAGCATTACCAAAGGAACCGGTTCCACCTGTAATTAGAAGGGTTTTATCTTTGAACATAAGACCTCCGATCTATCTTTAAAACATATAATTAATATAGTTTTCAGACAAACTTAATATTTATTTTATATATTAAAACTTTTAATTTATGGTATTTCTTATTATATTGTTTAAAAACTTTCAATATTACTGAGTTAGTTTACACAAATTTCTTAATAGTAGATTCTGTGAAAGACACAAATTATGCACTACTTACATGTATATTAAGGTTAATGCACAAATGTGATTTTTAAGTAAAATATTAGAAATATTAGATTATAGTATTTCATTATTTAAAAGAATGGAGTAAAATCTAACTTAAAATAACTAGTGGTAAAGAATATTTAAGGAGAATTATTATGAAGAAGAATAAATTAGTAGTTGTGGGAGTAGGTCATGTTGGTTCATATGTTTTAGCAGATGCAATGAAGACTGGTTTATTCGCAGAAATTGGAGTAATTGATGTTTTAGAGGATGTAGCTTATGGAGAGGCCTTAGATCAGGCCCAAGCAACAGCATTACCGTATATGAATAATGTTCAAGTTAAAAGTGGAGGCTATGAGCAATGTGCAGATGCTGATGTTATTATAGTAGCTGCAGGTCCCAGTATAATTCCAGATCCGGAGGATCCAAAAGGTGAACCGGATCGTACTTTATTAACTAAGACTAATTGTGAAGTGATTCGTAGTGTAATGTCTGGAATTACAGAACATACTAAAGAAGCAATAATAATTTTAATTACAAACCCATTGGATACGATGGTTTACATTGCTGAAAATGAATTTGGGTATCCAGCTGGTCGAGTTTTTGGAACAGGGACTATGCTTGATTCTGCTCGTTTACGTAAATTAGTGGCAGATAACTATAGCATAGATCCTAAATCTGTTACAGGCTTTATGATGGGGGAACATGGAAGTACTGCTTTTCCTGTGCTGAGTCATGTTAACGTAAGTGGGATTCCTCTTACTGAATTGGATCAAGTTATTGAAGCAGCAGAAGATATACAAAATCCTGATGTAGTTAAGTCTTTAATTATAAGTGCTGCATACAAAGTTTTTAATGGTAAAGGTTGGACAAATGCAGGAGTAGCACAGGCTGCGATTACCATGGCAAAAGCAGTTATGTTAGACGAAAAAAGTGTTTATCCGGCATCTACTACACTTCGAGGTGAATATGGACATGACGAAGATGTGGCATTGAGTATGCCTTGCATCATTGGCCGCGAAGGTATTTTAAAACGTTTGCCTATAAAGTTAAATGAGTGGGAGATAAAAGCTTTAGAGAAGTCCATTGATTTTATTCAGGAAACTATGGGGGATGCTAAAACTGGTCCTAAATTTACAGAGAAATAATAAATGATAAAGCCCCTGTATTAAAATTTAAATGCAGGGGTTTTGTTATTAAATCATGTTGACAGTTTCTGTCGGTTGTGTTAATCTTAATGTAGACAGAAGCTGTCGGTATACTAAGGCTAATTAAGTAAGAAACAAAGAAAATAGGAGGAAAAAGTGATGAATACAGAAAGATTTGAAGGCATAGATTTGCAAAATGAAAAAATACTTAAGATTGTAAATAGTGGTTTTAAAGTATTTGCGAAAAATAATTTTGAAAAGGCTTCTACAAATCTAATAGTGGAGGATGCCGGCATATCAAGGGGACTGTTATATCATTATTTTCAAAATAAAAAGGAGCTTTTTGAATTTCTTTTGTATTTTTCGGGAAAGCAAATTTTAAATAATATGCTTACTCAAGTTGATTGGTCAAATCAAGACTTTTTAATACGTATAAGGCAAGCTTTAGTTTCTAAAATAGAAACTCTAGAGAAATTTCCTTATCTTTATGAATTTTGTAATAAATATGCAAGGTCTTATAGTGATGAATTGACGGAAAAAATAATGCCGGATATATCACATCGTTTATTTGAAGAAAACCTTGAATTCTCACAGTTGCGTAGTGACGTTGATATTGAATTAATGAAAAATACAGTGTTGCATACGTTAAGTAGAATTACAACTGAAATTTTTAAAGAAGGTTCAGAGATAAGTGGAAGAAAAAAATTTCAAATGGCAGTAATAGAGATTGATAAATATTTGAAATTTTTTAGATGTGTGTTCTATAAATGATGGAGGTGCATTAATGAATAAAATTTATAATTTTAATTCAAAAGTAATTCCAGCCCTTTCAGAAGTTGGGGGAAAAGGAAAAGGTTTAATAGAAATGACTAAAGCAGGATATCCTGTACCTAAAGGATTTATTTTAACAGTAGAGTTTTTTAGACCATGGATAGAAAGAATAAAAGAAACTGAAGAGTGGAATTGTTTGATTTCACAAATTACAAAGGAAAAATGTGATACCTTGAAAGCATTATCTGAAAATTTAACTTTTAATGTTAAACAGGAAAGATTATTCTTTGATGAAGTTAAGAATGTAGATTCGGATATTTTTGCCGTGCGTTCATCTTCTCCAGAAGAAGATTTAGAGGGAACAAGTTTTGCTGGTATGTATGAAACTTTTTTAGGGATAAAACGTGAAAAGTTAGAAAAAAATGTAGCTAAGGCTTTTGCTTCAATGTTTGATTTCCGTGTGATGGAGTATAAGGCTCAGCAGGACATTAATATTATTAACACAAAAATTGCTGTAATTATACAAAAACAATTATATTCTCAAGTGAGTGGAATTGGATTTTCAATAAACCCACAAAATAATAATTATGATGAGGTTATGCTTAATGCCTCCTTTGGATTAGGAGAATACATTGTATCAGGTAAAGTTTCACCGGACAATTATATTGTAGATTCTTTTAAAAATAATATAATTTCTAAAAAAATAAATGACAAGAAAATTGCACTTTTTCTTTGCAAAAATGGTGAAACAAAAGAAGTGATTTGTGATGAAGCAAAGAAGTCGTCACTTACAGATAAACAAGTTTTTGAAGTTTCGACTCTGATTAAAAAATGTCAACATTATTATGGAAAGCCGATTGATACTGAGTGGGCATATGAAAATGGAAAACTTTATCTTTTACAAGCTAGACCTATCACAACGTATTTTCCTCTTTATAAAGAACTTGTAACAAATCCAACTGATAGAAAAGAACTTTATTTAGATATTGTTAAAATGACTCAAGGGTTTCAATGGTCTATGAGTCAACTCGGATGTGAGATTTTTTGTGAGCTTATAAATAGAGCTAAACAAGGGTTATTTCCTGTTGGTAAAGAAGGTCTAGTTTATGGGTGCCATGGAAGAACTTATATCCTTCTTGGAAATTTAGGTAAAATATTTGGCAAAGCACAAGTTAACAGAATGATTTCTTCTGTTGACCCAACTTTTGATAAACTTATTTCTAACATTAGATTCGACGAGTATTTACCAAAGTATAAACCTGAAAAAACAAAAGGCATACTTAAGAAAGCCTTTAAATCAGGGATAAGATTTATTCCAGAAATGATTTCCGTAAGAATAGATTTTGAAAAAGCAGTAGAAACATATTATAAAACCGCAGAAAATTGCTTGAATGAATTAGAAAAATTAAAGGAAAGTAAAGTAGATTTTAGAAAACAAATTGATATTATTTTTGATATATTTGATGCTTTAGTTTTTAAAATGATACCTGTTATGATGTCAATTAATGCTACGTCATTGCTAAAAAAAATGTTTAATAATAAAGATATAGAAGATGATATACTTGCTCTTAATATGGATTTAAAGGGAAATCCCACCAGTGAAATGGGGCATAAGCAAATTGAACTAGCTTCTTATCCAGAGTTTATTTCAGTTAATAGTTTTGAAGAATTCTCCTATAAACTTAATAATAATGGATTTTCTAAAGAGTTTATAAAAAAATATAACAATTATATGAAGAGGTATGGATGTAGAGGTATTGGAGAAATTGATATTGCAAGTATAAGAACACATGAGAATCTTGAGGGCTTTTATAACATACTTAAGCAACTTAATATTTTTGATAATGCAATAATAAATGTTAAGGCTAAGAAAAAAGCAGCATATGATAGACTTTTGAAAGAAGCAGAAAAAATAGGTAAAAAGAAAAAGTTCATTAAGCTTAGCAATAGGCTTGAATGGATGGGATTACGTGAACATCCTAAATATATGTATGTTTATGCAGTGGATTTATTGAGAAAAAATGTTCTTGAGATATCAAAAACTTTTGTTTTAGAAGGAAGATTAAATTGTGCTGAGGATATATTCTTCTTGAAAATAGAGGAAATTAAAAAAGCACAAAATGATAAAAGTTTAAACCTAATAGAGCTAGTAGAGCAAGAAAGAAAAATACGGAGATTAACTGAAAATGTTAAATATTGGCCTACTATTTTTAGCTCTAGAGGAGAAATCTTTACAGTAAAGAGGAAAACAAAAGAAGGCGAAATTTCGGGGGAACCTGTTTCTCCAGGGGTAGTAAGAGGTAGAGCAAAAGTACTTCATGCACCATTTGAAAAAAAATTGGAAAAGGAAGAAATTTTAGTGACAATGGCAACTGAACCAAGTTGGACACCTATATTTATTAATGCCTGTGCGGTAATTATGGAAATTGGAGGAGCTTTGCAACATGGTGCTATTATAGCAAGAGAATATGGGTTGCCTTGTGTTACAGGCATTGAAAATGCAACAGAAATAATAAAAGATGGAGATTTAATTGAGGTAGATGGAACAAATGGATTTATAAAAATTATAGAAAAGGTAGATAAAGTGTTATCTAGTTTTGAACAGGTATAAAATAAATTTATAAGGCTGTTAATTCTTAAATGGGAGAAAATATAAATTAGTTAATAAGTAATAGTAATAGAAGGGGTCCTTCATAAAAAAAGGGCCTTTTTTTATGAGAAAAAACTCAAGTTAGTGTCTTTTAAAGAACATACAATGTTGAAAAATTAAACATATTTGAGCGTTATTTATATAAAGTAAAATCTGTTTTTCATAGGCATAAAATAAATTGATACGTCTATTAATTTGCAAATAAGGGGGACTATAAATAATGTACAATAATTATTATCCTAGTACAAATTGTGTAAATCATTTAAATAATAATGCCTGTGGAAATTGTTGCTGTAATTACATGTGTTATAATTGCTGCCCTTTCCCAATATGTATACAGGGTCCAACAGGGCCACAAGGTCCGCAAGGAATACAAGGTCCAACAGGGCCTTCATCACAGATGGATGGAATACAAGTAGTTCTTGATAATGGTATAGAATTTGACAACAATTCCAATATCATATTTAATACAATACAAAATACTGTGGGAAGTAGTATTAACTATGATACGATAACTGGTAATTTTACAATAACTGAGGCAGGAAATTATGATGTCTCTTGGTGGATTGCTACAGGAGGAGCTGCAGCCTCTCCAATAGTAGCATTTAGTTTACAATTAGATGCAGTGGAAGTAGGAGCAACAGCATCTTCAGTAACTGAAGGTAATGTAAGTGGCAATGCACTAATAACTGTTTCTACAGTTCCTGCAACATTATCTTTGCTTAACAATAGTGGAGATGTTGTTTTTATACCAACATTACCAATAGAGGGTTCTTTAGTAATTACAGGCCCATTTTAATATATTTAATAATAAGTAATAAAATATTAAAGGGATATTTTATTACTTATTATAAAGCTCAGATGAAAATCCAATTGCTATTATAATAGATCTCCTATATTTAAATTAGAACCGTTACAATTTTTTATGAAGTGTTATGTAGATAATCAAAAGCAGAGCAAGAGTAATTAGAACTCTTGTTATTTTTTTGATATAAATTAAAAACTAAAATTAGTTAAGATAATAAAAAATAAAGTTTTATAATTTATATGCTATTAAACAATATTGTAGCAAGGATAACATAATATGAAGAGTGTATAAATCTTAAAGCAAGAGACTATAAAAACAATTTATTTTTAGCATGATTGTAGGATTAGAAATGAATGCTATTTTATTGCAAATAGAACGAGCAAGTGCTGGATTTGTAGATGTATCAGAAAATGTGATATTTGAATTTGTAGTTCATGCTTCAGGTGACATTAGTTATAATAGTATAACTAGCGATATAACATTCAATAAAGTTGGAAAATATTTTTTAACTGGTGGGTAGCGACTCAGTCAACTAGGTCTTCAAATGGATCGGTATTTGCGTTATCTTCTTCACAAGGTGACATGCTCGAAGGCAATTCACCATTAAAAACAGGTGAAGTTGTTGGAATGGGGGTATTGATGTTGTAACCGTTCCTACTACTGCATCATTAATAAACGCTAGCCTTGGAACCATATATTATAGTGCAATTGTTCCTCTTACTGCAACTTTGGTTATTACAGAAGAGGGAAGAACATTAGGAGATACGGGTCCGACCGGAGACACAGGTCCAATTGGAGACACGGGCCTATCTGGAGTATCTGAGGCAATACAAGTCGAACTTGATAGTGCAACTAGTGTAACTAATACTTCTAACGTAATTTTTAATACAGTACAAAATAGTGTAGGAACAAATATATCTTATAACACTACAACTGGAGAATTTACCATATCAGGAGAAGAAAATTATTATGTGTCATGGTGGATAGCTACCAATGGTGCAAGTTCGTCATCAACCGTTGAATTTGAATTACGGCTTGATGGAACAAGAACAGCTACTTCCGGTTCATTGTACACACAAGGAATTATAAGTGGTGATGCTATAGTAACCGTTTCTACAGCTCCTGGAACTTTAACGCTAATAAACAATAGTGCAGATACTGTCTTTTTTGCAGGTTTATCTATTCAAGCTACTTTGGTAATAACAGGACCATAATTAGTTGGATAGGATTAAATTAAAATTCATCTTATCTATATAGGTATAAATTGTAATGCTATAGAAAAATCACCTTTCTTTATTAAAGGAGAGGTGATTTCTATATTTTAAAGAAAAAAATATAGAAGTTTATATAAAAAATATAAGTTAAGAGATAGCTATTGATTTAATAATAAGAATATACATATAATAGTTATATATAGGCAATAAAAAATTAGAATATTAAAAAAGAAAAGAAAGGTGTAGATATAATAATGATTGAATTTATTAACAAATTTTTAGTTGTACAAGGTGTAGATGCAATAGTAGCAAAATATATAGCTAACACTGCTATATTTCTTTGTATTATACTTTTTAGTTTGCTTGCTTATTTTGTTACAAAGAAAATATTATTAAAGTTTTTGGGAGCAATTATAACAAAGAGTAAAACGAAGTGGGATGATATGTTATTAAAACATAAAGTCCTTGAAAGGCTGATTCTTGTTATTCCTGCATTAGTAGTTTTCGCTTTTGCTCCAACATTTCCGTCTTTTCAAGAATGGATTCAACGAATAGCATTTTGTTTAATTATATTAGGGATTATTTTAGCACTTGATAAGCTTCTAAATGCTGTTAATGATATATATAGTAAGTATGAGATTTCTAAATTTAGACCTATAAAAGGGTACTTACAAATATTAAAAATAGCAGCTTATATTATTGGGGCTATTATTGTCATTAGTGTATTAATGGATCGTTCTCCACTGATTTTATTAGGTGGAATTGGGGCTGCGACAGCAGTGCTTTTAATGATTTTTCAAAATACTATATTAGGTTTTGTAGCAAGCCTTCAATTGACTGAAAATGATATGGTGCGACTTGGGGATTGGATTGAAATGCCAAAGCATGGGGCTAACGGAGAGGTAACAGAGATAACTTTGCATACAGTTAAGGTACAAAACTGGGATAATACTATTACTACCATACCAACCTATGCTTTAGTATCTGAATCATTTAAAAACTGGAGAGCTATGCAAGAAGCTGGAGGAAGAAGGATAGAGAGGGCTCTTTATATAGATATTAATAGCATTAAATTTTGTAAGCCTGATGACATTAGAAAATATGAGAATATGCCGTATATTCAAGATTATTTAAGCAAAAGAAATGCAGAAAGTATTACTAATATAGGTATATTTAGAGCCTATTTAGAGGCTTATTTGGCAAATCATCCAATTATACATGAGAGTATGACAAGAATGGTACGCCAACTTGCACCAACTGAGCATGGGCTACCAGTTGAAATTTATGCATTTACCAAGACAACGGCATGGGTTGAATATGAAAATATACAATCAGATATTTTTGATCATATTTTAGCCGTACTACCTGAATTTGATCTTAGAATTTGTCAACTGCCTACAGGATATGATCTTTCAAATTTAAACAAATAGGAGAATAATCAATGGGATTTAATGATAAAAAAAAGGCGTACCTTGCTGCAATACTATATGCTCTTATTATAGGTTTAGCTTTTATGTTTGTGAAGATAGCTCTAAAGAACGCAGATCCTTTAAACATATTAGCACATAGGTTTTCAATGTCTTTTATAGCAGCAACTTTGCTTATTTTATTTGGAAAGATAAAAATAAGCATTTCACTAAAAGATGTACTTTATATTTTGCCACTTTCATTATTTTATCCTACTTTATTTTTTGCTTTTCAGGCTTTTGGTTTAGTTTATATACCTTCTTCTGAGGCTGGAATTATTCAAGCTATAGCACCCATATTTACGATGATTTTAGCACTTATATTTCTAAAAGAAGATATTACTTTATTACAAAAAATCTCTTTAATATTATCTGTAAGTGGAGTAATTTACATATTTTTTATGAAAGGTATAAATTTAAAATTTAATAATATTGCTGGTATTGTACTTATTGCAACATCGGCATTCTCTTCTGCTTGCTATAATGTTATGGCAAGGAAAATAACAAAGAAATATAAGTTGATGGATTTAACCTATATTATGACTGTTATTGGATTTTTGAGTTTTAACATTATATCTATTATTGATAACATTATGAGAGATACTATTGTATACTATTTTAAACCTTTGCTAGACATTAACTTTTTGATTTCAATGATATATTTAGGCGTATTATCATCCCTAATAACATCTTTTTTGTCCAATTATGCTTTATCTAAAATAGATGCTTCAAAGATGAGTGTATTTGGTAATTTATCCACAGTAATAACTATGATTGTTGGTGTTGTTTTTTTACATGAAGAATTAAGATATTACCATATTATTGGAGCGGTAATAATTATAGTTGGTATTATAGGAACCAATTTTTTAGGGAAAAAAGATAAAGATGTTATTAAGAAAGATGTTGCTAGTTAGATATAAGACTTTATTAATTATTTGACCATATAAATATATGATGGTATAATGTTCACAAAAAAGAGGAAATATCTTCTTTTATATTCACTAAACACTCATAAGGTGCTTTTTTTTAAAAGATAATAGGGAATTCGGTGAAAATCCGGAACAGTGTCCACTACTGTAATTTGGACGAAACCTTAAAATGCAATTTTATTGCATAGCCACTGCTTATTTTAGCGGGAAGGTATTAGGAAGTAGGATGAAAAAAAGTCAGGAGACCTGCCTTAATGAGAGTAAACATAATCTTGGGACGAAGATGGGTGTTTTTTTTGTGCCTATTTTTCGGGAAAAGGAGGAATTTGAAAGCAAAAAATAATTAGCAAAAGATATAGCTTAAGTTTAGGAGGATATGAATATGAAACTAAAAAAAGTATTATTGTTAGTATTAGTTGCAATAGTTTTTGCATTTACTTTTGTAGGCTGTGGAGGTCAAGAAGCTGCTGAGGAACAAGGAGAACAAAAAGAAGTTTCTCAGACACAAATTGTAACTGATAGCATAGGAAGGGAAGTTGAAATTCCTAATCCTGTAACTAAATGTGTTGTAGCAAATGCTTACAATGTAGAAATTATTAATGCAATAAATTCCATAGATAGTATAATCGGTGTTGATTACAACATCTTTCAGGATAAGGATTCATGGAAAAATAGATTTACAGAAAATATGGTTATTGGAAAGAGCCAAAAGGATCTTAATTATGAAAAAATCATAGAACTTGCACCAGAAGTACTTATTTTAACTGGAAATGGAACATATGAAGAAGCAGAAAAACAGCTTGAGCCATTTGGAATTAAAGTAGTTGTATGTGATGCTTACTATACAGACCAGTTTGAAAAAACATGTGAACTTTTAGGACAAGTATTTGGAAAACAAGAAGAAGCAGAAGAACTTTATAGCTATTTTGCAGAAAAACTTGATTATATAAAGACACAACTAGATGGTGTAGAAAAGAAAAGATTATATTTTGAATATAGAAGAGAGGGAAATACAACAATTCCGGGAAACTTCTTCTATAATATGGTTGAATTTTCAGGAGCAGATAATATCTTTAAAGAGTCTAAAAATGTAGAAGTGGATACTGAAGCTGTTGTAGCAAAAAATCCTCAATATATAGTTAAAGTTTCAGCACCTGATGTGTATTCATCATATTATCCACCGACAGAACAAGATATGAAAGATATTAAGGCTGAGCTTATATCTAGACCAGGTTGGGATGAAATAGATGCAGTAAAGGATGATAATATACTTTTACTTTCACACTATGTTCACGGTGGAGCTTCTAAGCTTGTAGGAACAATGTATATTGCTAAATTCCTTTATCCAGAATTGCTTCCAGATCTTCATCCAGAGCAGGTATTTAAGGATTGGCTTGAAAAATATCAAAAGCTAGATTATATCGAAGGTCATACTGATCCAGCTTATGGATTTGAGGACTAAAGATGTCTCAAATAAAAACCGTTAGAGAAAAATATGAATTTCTTGAGAAGAAAAAGTATATGTTTCTTATTTCTAGTTTTGTAGTGATAGGTTTTTTAGGTATTTATTTTACTACACTTGGGGTTGCAGAGACAAATTTTACTCAAGTTATTTTAGCTATAAAAGCATGGATAAAAGGAGATTTGGATGCAAATTCTCAATCAGTTAATGCAGCATATAAGATAATAGTTTTGATGAGATTGCCTAGAATCGTTATGGCTGTCGTAGCGGGTGTGGGAATGGCTGTTGCAGGTACAGCAATGCAGTCTGTTACAAGGAATCCTTTAGTAAGTCCTTTTACAATGGGGATTTCTTCTGCTTCAGCTTTTGGAGCATCTATGTGTATTGTATTTGCAACAAATAGCTTTTTAAAAAGTGAATCAGGTATAATAGTTTGTGCTTTTTTAGCGTCAATTGTGTGCATATTACTTGTTTATACAGTTTCTTCAAAAGTAGGGATGGGGCCAGAAACGGTTGTATTGACAGGGATTGCCCTTAATTATTTTTTTAGTGCATTAACTTCTACTGTAGAGTTCTTTGCACAGGAGCATAAATTGGCAGCAGTAGTTCAGTGGACCTTTGGTACTTTTAATGGAGTTGTATGGAGGGAAGTAATTGTTTCAGGAATATTTGTTTTGATTTGTGTTTCCATAATTCAGGCAAATTGGCTAAGGTTAAATGTTATGTCTTCAGGTGATGATGAACTTGTTGAAAGTATTGGAACTAATCCAAGAAAGATAAGGGCTGTAATAGGACTTTGTTCGGTGCTTATGACCGCAGCAATTATAAGTTTTACAGGGGTAATAGGATTTGTAGGTCTTGTTGCTCCTCATATAGCAAGAATTCTTGTTGGAAATGATCATAAATTCCTATTACCTTTCTCAGCGGTAACAGGAGCTTTACTCTTAATGATCGCAGATGCTATAGGAAAAACTATACTTACTCCTGTTAATATTCCTGTTGGAATTGTAGTATCATTTTTAGGAGTACCTCTTTTTATACACCTAATTTTAAAAGGAAGAAAGAGGTGGGACTAATGAAATTAGAAATTCAAAATTTAAGCCATGCTTATAATAGTAGCAGACAGATATTAACAGACATATCATTTAATATTTGCGAGAAGGAAGTTGTAAGTCTTATTGGACCTAACGGAACAGGAAAGACCACTCTTTTGAAGTGTATTAGCCATATCATTAAGCCTGAATCAGGAAGTGTCTATATAGATGATGTTGATATTTCAAAACTATCTGCACAAAAAAGAGCAAGACTTATAGGATATGTACCTCAGTACAATAATTCACTTTTTCCCATAAGTGTTATTGATACTATAATGATGGGGAGAACTGCCTTTTCAAGTAATAGAATAACAGAAAAAGATAAAAAGATAGTTTTTGATATAATTGAAAAGATGGAATTAGAAGACTTTGCTTTTAAATATGTTAATGAGATGAGTGGGGGAGAGAGACAAAGGGTTTTTATTGCTAGAGCACTTGTACAAGAGCCTAAGATTGTTATTTTAGATGAGCCAACAAGTAGCTTAGATTTAAAAAACCAGCTTCTGACACTTAAGTTGATTTCAAATATTGCAAAGGAAAAGAAGATAGGTGTTATTATGTCTATTCATGATCTTAATTTAACATCAATGTTTTCAGATAGAGTAATTGTATTAAAAAAGTCTAATCTTTTTGCATCAGGAAAGCCAGAAGAAGTATTAACTAGCCAAATTATTAAAGAAGTCTATGGAGTGAATTCAGTTGTCAGTCAAGAAGATTCACAAACTTATGTAAGATTACTTAAAGAAGTGATTTAAATATAGAAAGAGCAGCAACAGCCTCGGTACAAAAGGAAAGCTGCTCTTTTTAGTATTATAATATATTAAACTAGTTTTTAATAAAAAATTGATTTTTCGGATTCCTCATCAAATAGATGTATTTTATTAACATGTATAGAAACTTTTGTTTTATCTCCAGTTTTTATTTTTAAATCTGGAGAAACTTTTGCTATAAGAGGACTATTGCCAGCTTTTAAATGTAAGCAAGTTTCTGATCCAAGCATTTCAGTTATTTCAACAGTAGAATTTATTCCATTTTCACATAGTGATATATGCTCGGGTCTTATACCAACGATTACAGTCTTGTCTACATATCCTTTTTCTTTTAACAAGGTTCCTTTTTCTTGGGGGATATCTATTTTGGTTTCCAAAAGTTCTAGTACAACAGTATCTTTATTCATGGATATGTTACCTTTAACAAAATTCATCTGAGGAGTACCAATAAAGCTTGCAACAAAAACATTAGCTGGATTGTTATATATAGTATAAGGTTCTGCAACTTGCTGAATTTCACCATTATTCATAATACAAATTTTTGTACCCATAGTCATAGCTTCTGTTTGGTCATGAGTAACATATATAAAAGTGGTTCCTAAATCCTTATGTAGTTTAATTAGTTCAGAACGCATTTGTACTCTCAGTTTAGCATCAAGGTTAGAGAGGGGTTCGTCCATTAAGAAAACTTTTGGATTTCTTACTATTGCTCTCCCTAGTGCAACTCTTTGACGTTGTCCTCCAGACAAAAGTTTAGGTTTATTTTTTAGCAAGTGCGATATACCTAGAATGTTTGCTGCATTTTCTATTCTTAACTTTATATCATTTTTGGGCATTTTTCTAAGCTTTAGCCCAAAGGCCATATTTTCATATACAGACATATGGGGGTATAAAGCATAATTTTGAAAGACCATAGCAATATCTCTATCTTTTGGTTGAATTTTATTTGTTAGTTTGTCATCAATAAACAATTCACCACCGGAAATTTCTTCAAGACCTGCAATCATTCGAAGTGTAGTTGTTTTACCACATCCAGAGGGTCCGACTAATACCATAAAATCTTTATCATCTATATTTAAATTAATATTTTTTACAGCTTGATAACCATTAGAATATACTTTGCTTAAGTTTTTTAGTTTTAAAGTTGCCATCAAAGCACCTCCATTTCTTTTAAACATTTAGTTATAAATTAATCTCATCAATAAGGGTTTTAAGAGAATCGACAAGAATAAAATCTCTATTTTTACAGTCATTAAGCTTCCCGTAAGAAGATTTAATACCAGCGAAGCTTGCTCCTGATTCTTTTGCAAAATTATAATCATTAATACTATCTCCAACTATAAGGAGTTCTGTTTTTTGTATTCTTATTTGTTTAGAAAATTTATAAGCCATATCTGGATGGGGTTTTGCTTTCATTGTGCCATTGTCTGTCCCTATAAAGTCAAAGTAATCATAAATTTTTGCCTTTTTTAAGCTATGTATTGTAGATTTAGGCATATCTGCAGTGGCTATTCCTAAATAGTAACCTTTTTGTTTAAGATATAAAAGGCTTTCTAGCACACCATCAAGTGGGTAAATAGGTAAATTATCGTTTATTGAAGCCTTATTAAAAAAGTCAATCAATTGGATATTAATATTGTCATCTGTAATATTTAATTGGTTTGTCCACAAGTTAATGATTTCTCTTGTAGACATATACTGTATGATGCTTTCTTTATCAAAGCCATATTTTGTATATCCTGAAATTTTCATTAATTTTTCTATAGTAAGTTGATCATAGCCCAATATATTTTTTATATTTGAAAAAACCAAGGTCATTATTTCATGCCACATTCTTTCAAACTCTATTAAAGTGCCATCTTTATCAAAGAGAATTCCTTTAATCATATTTTTTATTAAACTCCTCAATTAATTTATCTAGTGTAATATTTTTAGTATTTTCTTTTTTATTGTAGACTGGATTTACATAGGCTAAAACATCGCCTTTACAATTGTATAAACCAAATCTTAGCCACCAATCATATGGATTGTCGGCATACTGCATAAAGTCATCAAGAATTGCAGTAGGGGACTCTTGTGATATAAGGGTTTTACTGATAACTTTTCCATTCATTATAAATCGTCCTTCTAAAGGCTCGTTTAGACTATTCTTAACTAATTGAACTTTATAGCTAATAGAATAACTATCGGATATTTTATCTCCTGGTAAGAATTTGTCATGTGCTATAGATATATCTAAAGTTAAATAACGAGAAACATAGCAGTGACCATTCTTTATACCACTAATTATATTTTCTATAGAAAGACCAGGACAATAAACATATGTACCAGGATCACCATATATACTAGGCTCAGTTGAGCCGTCATACAATTCATGAGGATGATTATGACTATCACTACCTCCTATACCATAGATGCTATAACCTTTGTCCCACAGAAAATCTAAAAAAGCTACGGCTTTATTATTTGCCTCAGTACTACCATCATAAGTTGGATCGCATATTATTTCTATAGTATTGAGATTCTTTATATCCACTTCTTTAGCGGTAAAGTGCCACGGGTTTAAGAACATGTGATTTATAGATATATTACATTCTGAACTATATCTTTTTATAGTGTTGTTCATTAAACCTTCAAAGCTTGTAATTGTATCAAAGAGATTATTGTTTTTTATCCCATGTATATTTATATGTCCATCTGGAAGTGTTAGCTCAAAAGATGGTATCATAAGGACTTCTGTTTCCTTAAAGCCATAGGCTATGGAATTATGTTCTGTTAATGCCATAAAATCTAGTTCCTGCATAGTCATTGTATTAATAGCTTGAAGACTATTCATCTTACCGTCAGAATAATTTGTATGACCATGGAAATCACCTTTATAGTAGCGACATTCATTGTTAATGATTTTATGATCTAGGGTATTACCTTTATGGTCAAACCATGAAATTTCTTGCAAAAACTTAGTACTTATTTCTGGACTTATAAGGTTTGTGTGGATATCAATTGAAATACATAAATCATGAATATCTTCATCTTTAAGTGTAATAATTGAAAGGGAATATTCACCAGACATCAAAGGGTGAGCTAAAGCATTAATAGTAGCACTTTTAGGACTTATAAAAATTTTATTTATAAAATTACTATAGCCATAGTGAATTTCTCCAATAAGTGTTCCTATAGGATTAAATAATTTACATATAACATATGATTCTTTTGATAGCTTTGTCTCAATTAAAAGATTTTTAGGAATTGATTCAATGTTGAAAGTTAGAATTTCTTGAGGGCTCTTTATTTGTTGCTTTATATTAATCATAATCGTATTCCTATCTAAAGTATTAGGGGGAGTGTATTTTCCCCCTAAGTTTAATTTGATGTTACTTATTAATCTTGTCCAATTCTTTTTGAGCTTTTTGAGCCGCTTCATCTAAAGCTTCTTTTGCAGAAACATTTTCTATTTGAACTTTATCGACAGCGTCTTTAAGTGCCTTTTTCAAAGCACCTCCAGTAGGGTCTACAAACTCTGGTACTGCAAATTTATCAATTTGTTTAAGTGCTACATCTGCATCTGGATTAGATTCAAGATATTCTTGATATTCCTCAGAGTCGGTAACAGAATTTCTTACAGCTACATAACCAGTAGACATAGAAAATTCAGCAGTGTTCTTAGTGTTTGTAGCAAAAGTTATAAATTCAGCTGCCCCAATCTTTTGTTCCTCTGTTATGTTTGAACTTTTAGGAAGAAAATACATTAAACTTGAGAAATAAGGAGCAGGATCGTTGTTGCCATATCCAGGTTGAGGGGCTACAGCAAAGTCATTTTTATATCCTTCTTCAACAGCTTTTTTTACTGCATCTAGGGCAATTGCGTAGTCTCCAGGAGAACCAGTATATCCAAGGGCTTTGCCATATACCCAATCATCCATAGTCTTATACCAGTATTCCCATCCTTGACCACCAGAGTGAATTTTCATAATACTATCTTCATGAAGCCATTTTCTCATTTGCTCTAATACTTCTACCCATTCTTCTGAATTAAAGGTTACTGTTTTACCATCGTCTGATATATATTTGCCTCCATTACTACTAACAATATCAGCAATGTTTTCATATCCCCACATAGGTTCCCATACAAATTCAATAGAATTTGTACCAGTACTTTTTCCTATTACATTTTTATTGAGACTGGCTATAGATTGCCATGATTTAAGATCTTCTTCACCATATCCAGCTTCTTCTAAAATAGCCTTGTTGTAATATAGAACTTGAGATGTTCCGTAAGCTGGTGCATATGCCATTTTTCCATCTACTGTTGCGGCCTTTAAAAATCCGCCAACTATATCAGATTTATCATAGTCTTCCGGCATATAGTCTTCAAAGTTTTCAACTAACCCTTTTTGATAAAAGGTTTCCTGACAATCCCCAACTACTAAAGCAGGAACATTATTAGCGGCATAAGCTGCTTGCAATTTTTGGCTTAGTTCATCATAACTGCCTACAACAACAGGTTTAATAACATATTTGCTTTGAGATTCATTGTAATCTGTTATGATGTTATCCAAACTTTTACCTAAATCTCCACCCAAAGCATGCCAAAATTCGATTTCTATTGCGTCGTTTGCCCCTGTAGATTGTGAACTTTCTTGTTCCACATTTGATTGGCATGCTGTCAGCAGCATCGCCACTAATAAAAGTACTGCTAGAATTCTTTTCATTTTAAATTTCTCCTTTTTCTATTTTAATCCACTATCTTGCATTATCCCTGTAATAAACCATTTTTGGCCTATAAGGAATATTATTATGACGGGGACTATGGCAATTGTGCTTGCTAGCATAATCTCCGACCAATTCATACCATAAGCACCTTCTTGAATAAAGAATTGCCTTAAGCCTTGAGATATTAAATAATGTTCTTCACTTTTTAGCATTATGCTTGGCCACATATAATTGTTATATTGCTGAACAAAAGTAAGAACGAAAATAGTATAGAACGCAGACTTATTTAATGGGAAAACTACATTTTTAAGTATTTTCCAATGACTTGCACCATCAAGTCTTGCTGCTTCAATATAGTCATAACTCATTTTTCTAAATGATTGTCTTAAATAAAAGACTGCCAAGGCACTAGGAAGGTTTGAAAGTATTAAGCCCCATAGTTGGTCTAACATACCTATTTTTGCTAGAATTACATAACTAGGTACATAAGTTACTGCTCCTGGGAGCATATATGTTGCTAAAACCACATAAAAGAGCATATCTGAATAACGGCTTCTCATAAAAACAACAACGTATGTAAACAGTGCAGCAGCAAGTAGCATTAGTAGAGTGCCTACTATTCCAACAAAGAAACTATTAAAAATATATTTGCCAAAATGTAAATCTCCAAGAGTTTGCAGCATTCCACAAAAGTCCCAATTTGAAGGTAATAACTTATAAGGTGTTTGCCATATTTCATTATTAGTTTTAAATGCTCCCAAAATCATCCAGATAAAGGGAAAGGCAAATATTATAGAAACTATACATAGAAAAAGATGTTTCCCTAAGGTAGATAATTGTGTTTTATAGTTACTCATAAAATTCTCCTTATTCATAATGAACAAACTTACTACTAATAACTGAACTTAGTATGGAAAGCATCAAAATTATAACTAATATAACCATAGCTACAGCATTGGCAGGCCCCATTTGGAAGTTCTGGAAAGCCTTATCATAATAAAGGTATAGTAAGGTAGTTGTACTACCGCCTGGACCTCCTTGAGTCATTATTTGTATTTGATCGTAAGCTTGTATAAAGGTTATTAAGTTAATTATCAAAAGAAAATATGTAGTAGGTGATATAAGAGGAAGTGTTATATGACAGAACTTCTTCCAAGAAGTACAACCCTCTAAATCAGCTGCTTCATATGCACTAGTTGGAACTTTTTCTAAAGCACCAAGATAGAAAATCATAGTCCATCCGATAAATTTCCAAATAGTAAAAATGATAATTCCAAGCATAGCCGTGTCAGAACTTTGAAGCCATTCAAGCGGTTCGATTCCAACAAAGCCAAGTAGGAAATTAGCAAAACCTTTATCGGGTTGATAAATCCATGACCAGACAAGTGCTACTGCTACAGTAGGTGTAATCCAAGGGCTAAAAATAACCATTTGGTATATTTTAGAGCCTCTAAACTTTTTTTGAAGTAAAACCGCAAAAATAAGTCCGAAAACAATAGTAAAGACAATTGTACTTGTTCCGAAAACCAGTGTATTCCACAAAGCATTAAAAAAATCTGGATTTGTAAAAATCTCAATATAATTATCAACGCCAACAAAATTTATATTAGGAGATATATAATCCCAATCTGTTAAGCTAATGATAAAACCAGAAATTAATGGAACAATCCAGAACATGATAAGTGGTATCAAAAATGGAGTTATCATAACTAATTTTTCAACTTTATTTTTTATCATATTTCTATTCTCCTTTCAGAAATAAAAATATCATAAATAAAGCAAAAAAAAATAAAAGCTAAGTTAAAGTGTTGTTAAATTTGACTTTAATTTGGCTTTTATTTATTATATTTTGGTATTTTTTTGATATTTAAGCTTTTACATACTGTATTTTATGGTTTTCTAGATGCATAATCCAATTATTATCTAAGTCCTTTTCGGTTACGATAGCATTAATCTCTTGCCAGTCCATGACTCTATAAGTGCCTAATTTACCAAACTTTGAACTATCAATAAGTAAATACTTCTCTTTGGAGTTAAGCATAGCTTTTTTTATAATAGCGTAGGCTATTTCGTCAGAATTAGTTATACCACCTTTTAAGTCTATTGCATCTGTAGAAAAAATCATTTTATCAAAGTTAAAATCATTTAGCATTTGGTTAAAAAAACAACCATAAGTCGTTAAAATACTAGAATTAATTTGTCCACCTACAAATATGAGTTTATGTCCTTGTTCACTAAATGTAGTATCATATCCGTCAAGAATATAGTGCATTAAAAGTACTATTGAAGGTGTAACTATGGTAATTTTTTGTTTCCGTTTTAAATAATTAAGCAAATAAGAAACTGTAGTTCCACCATCCACATAGATACAGTCGCCATTTTTCAATAAACTGACCATGTGATAACAAATCCTCTTTTTTTCTTCAACGTGAACATGTTTGTTATCGTTGTATTGATAATTTTGTGTAGATACTTGTTGTTTTTCTTTTTCAAGTCCGCCATGTATTCTTTTAAGACCATAAATTTCAGATAAATAGTCAAAATCATTTCTTATGGTTTCATTTGTTACGTTAAAAAGTTTTGCCATCTCAGGGATATACACGAAACCTTCTGTATCTATAATATTCAATATTTCTCGTCGTCTTTTTTCAACTTTTGAAGTCATCAGTCTACCTCTTTTATTATTTATATGTATAATAAACAGCTTATAAAATAGTGAAATAATATAGTCATTTTATCATAGGAGCTTTGCGGTTCCAATTATTTTATTTTTGATTTCTATTTTATTAATAAATTATGAATACAGTGATATAGCATTAATATGGTGAAATTTTACAATAAAAATTAAATTAAGTATTGAAAAGTAACAGTTCTATTTTTTTATATAAAATATAAGTATATGGAGATAACAACCACACATGATTGTGAGAAAGAGGTTAAAAATGATTTATGATAATATTCTTGAAGCCATTGGGCATACACCTATGATTAGACTAGTACATATGCCTGATCCCAATGGAGCGGAGGTATTAGTTAAATTTGAGGGCTTAAATGTAGGGGGTTCTATAAAAACTAGGACTGCGTACAATATGATACTTCTAGCAGAGCGTCAAGGATTAATTAAAGAAGATACTATTATTGTTGAGCCTACCAGTGGAAACCAAGGGATAGGACTTGCACTAATTGGAGCTGTAAGGGGATATAAAACTATTATAATTATGCCAGATTCAGTAAGTGAAGAACGTAGAAAACTGGTAATACATTATGGTGCTGAAGTAATACTTGTTCATGATGAGGGCGATATAGGGGCTTGTATAGATGAATGTTTAAATACAGCTTTAAGAATGCAAAAGGAAAATAAAAAGGTTTTTGTACCTCAGCAATTTGAAAATCCAGCTAATCCTATGGTACACAAATATCAAACAGCAACAGAAATTTTAGAACAAGTAGAAGGTCCAATTGATGGATTTTGTTCGGGAGTTGGCACAGGAGGAACTATATCTGGAATAGGAGAAGTATAAAAAGCACAAAATCCAAATATTGAAATATGGGCGGTGGAACCAGAAAATGCAGCTATATTGGCGGGAGGAACTATAGGAACACATTTACAAATGGGTATAGGTGATGGTGTGATTCCTAAAAACTTAAATCAGAATATATACAATGACCTTTATATGGTTTCTGATGTTGAAGCAATTAATACATCAAAGGATTTAGCAAGAAAAGAAGGAATAATGTGTGGGATTTCCAGTGGCTTTAGCAAAAAAATTGGGTAAAGGTAAGACTGTTGTAACTATTTTACCTGATACGGCTGAACGTTATTTTAGCACCCCTCTGTTTGATTAATAGGGTGAAGAAAAAATACCCAAAAACATAAGTTTGTAAAAGAAAGGACTTACTGGTATTATAATAGTAATAAAAAGTATATGGCATTTATACCATATACTTTTAGTTTAGAAATAGTATAAGATGAAGGATTAATATATATTATGGGAAAATTAGTGGTTGGGATATTAGCTCATGTTGATGCGGGTAAGACGACTTTATCAGAAAGTATACTCTACCAGAGCGGAAAAATTGAGAAAGTAGGAAGAGTAGACAACAAAGATGCTTATTTAGATACAAATAATTTAGAAAAAGAAAGAGGAATAACAATCTTTTCTAAGCAAGCTGTGTTTAATATAGACGAAACATATATTACTTTACTTGATACACCAGGTCATGTGGACTTTTCGGCTGAAATGGAAAGAACTCTTCAAGTTTTAGATTACGCTATTTTGGTGATTAGTGGAGCAGATGGAGTACAAGGGCATACAAAGACTTTATGGCGTTTATTAGAGATGTATAATATTCCTGTATTTTTATTTATAAATAAAATGGATCAAAACAGGATTGATAGGGATAAGCTAATAAGAGAACTAAAAGAACAATTAGATGATGGTTGCATAGACTTTGGACAAGCCCAAGACGATGAATTTTATGAACAATTATCTATGTGTGATGAAAAAATCATGGAATCATATCTCGAAAAAGGAAACATCCAAAAAATACAGATAAAAAGGGCGATAAAGGAGCATAAAGTTTTTCCTTGTTTTTTTGGTTCAGCATTAAAATTACAAGGTGTTGAGGAATTAATGGATGGGATAAAAGCTTATACTATTATTCCTGATTATGAAAAACAATTTTCTGCCCAAATATTTAAAATTACAAGAGATGAGCAAGGAAATAGACTTACACATATGAAGATTACAGGGGGCAATCTTAAGGTTAAAGATGTTTTGAATAATGGGATTTGGGAAGATAAAGTAAATCAAATTCGTATATATTCAGGGCATAAATTTCAAGCAGTAAATGAGGCATCTGCAGGAGATGTATGTGCAGTAATTGGTCTTAGTCAGTCTATGGCAGGTGAAGGCATTGGAATAGATAAGGAGCCATACAAACCAGTATTGGAGGCAGTATTGTTTTATCGTATGATACTTCCAGATGACTGTGATCCTAGAATAATACTTCCTAAATTACGCCAAATTGAAGAGGAAGAACCGGAGCTTCATATTGTCTGGAATGAGCAATTACAAGAAATTCATGTACAGCTTATGGGGCAAGTACAAATTGAAATTTTACAGAGCTTATTAAAGGAACGTTTTAGAATTGATGTTGATTTTGATGATGGAAGAATTGTATATAAAGAGACAATTACAAATATAGTTGAAGGCGTTGGACATTTTGAACCACTTAAGCATTATGCGGAAGTACATCTTTTATTAGAACCGGGGGATCGTGGAAGTGGATTAAAGTTTGAGACTTCATGTAGTGAGGACTTATTATCTAAGAACTGGCAAAGGCTTATTAAGACGCATTTACAGGAAAAATCCCATAAAGGGGTCTTAACAGGTTCTTCAATTACAGATATGAAAATTACTTTAGTTACAGGAAAGTCCCACAATAAGCATACAGAGGGTGGAGATTTTAGAGAGGCTACTTATCGTGCTGTACGCCAAGGATTAAAGGAAGCCAATTCTATATTGTTAGAACCATATTACGATTTTCAGCTAGAGCTACCTGAAAAAATGGTAGGAAGAGCCATGACTGATATTGAAAAAATGTCAGGAACTAGTGAAATTTCTCAGACTGATGGAAACATGGCCGTACTTGTGGGAAGTGCTCCTGTTGTTAATATGAGAAATTATCAGAGAGAGGTAATTGCGTATACTAAAGGTCTTGGGAGACTATTTTACAGTTTAAAGGGGTATGATAAATGCCATAATTCTGAAGAGGTTATAATGGCTATTGGATACGATTCAGATAGAGATATTAGTAATCCCACAGGTTCCGTATTTTGCTCTCAAGGAGCAGGATTTTTAGTAGAATGGGATGAAGTTAAGCAGCATATGCATGTTGAAAGTTATCTTAAGGAAAAAGAGGATATTCAAGAAACAAATCAATCACAAGCAAATTATTCAGAAGAAAGGTCTATTAGTTTAGAAGAAATTGATAGAATTATAAATAGAACATTTTATGCAAATCAGGGGAAAAAATCTATTTGGAAAAGACAAATACCACCTAGTGAAAAGAATTATGAGTCTTCCAATTATGTTAGTATACCAAAAGAAAATAATAAAGAGTATCTTTTGGTAGACGCTTATAATATTATACATGCATGGTCTGAGCTAAAAGAACTTATAGAGGATAATATGGAAGGGGCAAGAACTAAGCTTTTAGAAATTATGAGTAATTATCAAGCTATAAGAAATTGTGAGATTATAGTTGTTTTTGATGCTTACCGTGTTGAAGGCCATAGGGAGGAAGTAATAGATTATCATAACATCCATATTGTGTATACCAGAGAAGCTCAAACAGCAGACCAATATATTGAAAGATTTGCTCATGATAATAAGAAAAAATATAAGATTATAGTGGCAACCTCAGATGGCTTGCAACAGATTATAGTAAGAGGTGAAGGAGCTTATTTACTATCAGCAAGGGAATTAAAAATTGAGATTGAAGACGCTAATGAAAGAATTAGAAGAGAATATAAAAAATTGAACGGTAGTGAAAGAAATTATTTAAGTGATTCATTATCACCAGAAGTAAAAGAAAAGATGGAAGCACTTGTAGAGGAATAAGTGCTATTCATAGCACACGAGAAGACCATTCATATGAAAAGGATAAAATAAATTTGAAAAAGTATTTTTGGAGTGAAAAGTCTATTACGGTATTAACAGAAGAAATTGAGGCATCTTTCCATTCTCATTTAATGCTTCA
Organism: Aminipila sp.; assembly: GCA_032096995.1. Classification (GTDB taxonomy): domain Bacteria; phylum Bacillota; class Clostridia; order Peptostreptococcales; family Anaerovoracaceae; genus Aminipila. The sequence goes on along the minus strand of DAMCXN010000031.1, from coordinate 4,482 downwards.
AATTTTCATTAAAAGACAGGGGCATTTACAGCTTGTTGTAGATGATAATTTGGTTTTGGGAAATTATATTGTTGTTGATAGTAATGTAAAACACAGCATTGGAGAAAGTGAAAACTTAGATTGTTTTATATTAATTGATGCAACATCTGTTGCTGCTCATCAATTACAAAATAAATATATTCAGGGTAGAGGTTACTCAATTTTGCCTATTGCAGATACTAATGAGGCATTTTGGGATTTTTACGAAAATCCTAATCAACAAACGCACAATGAGTTTTTAGTAAATCTTTTTAGACAGCTTGATATTTCTTTTTATATAAATTCAAATTATGATGAAAGAATAATAGCTTTATTTAATATGTTAGATAAGTATTCTGCCATAGAAGATTCTATAGAGGAAATATCTAAGGGTTTATACCTTTCATCAAGTAGGCTTTCTCATATTTTTAAGGAACAAACAGGAGTACCCTTAAAAAGTTATATAGTACTTCGCAAGTTACAAAAAGCATATTTATTATTGTTTAGTGGTAAAAACATTACTGATGCGGCAATGGAGGCAGGATTTTATAGTCCATCTCATTTAGCGGACGTTAATAAAAAGATGATGGGAATGACAATTACAAAAGCTCTTAATGATAGCGAGTTTTTAGAAATAGACGAAGAGTAATTAGCTTATAATGTATACACGATATATAGGAGGTATACATTATGAATTTGAACTTAGAAAAAATTGCAAAACCAGCTGTTATATTTATTATCTTTGGAGTACTTAAAGGATATTAAAAAAAACCATTAAGAGTTATTATTGGTACAATTATAACGTTTCCAAGTTTTAAAAAAAAGTATTGATTTTGATTTACCTAAAGAAGCTATTGCATCATACTCTTTCATTGTACATTTATATAAAAGATTACAACATCAGTTTTCAAAAGAAAAGGCATATGAGATTACAAGAGCAGCAGTTCTTTGTTCTTCGCTTTCGGTAATGCAAGCTAACTTTAGGAACGTTGAGGTTCCACGAACTTTTAAAATTTAATAAACTATCAACAAAAAGCTAAAGAACAAGGGGTGACAAAGTTAAACAAAATGGTTATAACAAATCAAACAGAGGATTGTTATGAATATTGCGTGACAAAATGTATGTTCTATGAATTTTTTAATTATATGCAGGTGCCAGAGATAACTACTATTTTTTGTGCGGCTGATAATGCTATTTTTAATACCCATCTGCCAAATAAAATTGTATTTGAGATGGGAATTAATGAAACAATTCCAGAAGGTGCAAAACAGTGTAGTTTTTGTATAAGAAAAAAGTGTGTGTAAAAAGGAGGAGCATGTTATGATTTCGTATAATAATTTAGAATTTTTGAAACTTAGTTCACTATATGAATGTTTTTTAGAGGCATTTTCTGATTATCAAGTTCAAATTGATTTACCATATTGGAAATTTGAACAGATGCTTAAACGAAGAGGTTTTGAGCCGAAAATGTCCATGGGTGCTTTTGAAGACGATCGATTAATTGGATTTGTTTTAAATGGATTTCGAAGTTGGAAAGGAAAATCTACAGCTTATGACCTTGGAACGGGGGTTATACCAGAGTATAGACGACAAGGTCTCACAAGCAATATGCTTGTGAGAATTAAAAATTTATTTAGAGAGAAAAATGTAGAACAGTATTTATTAGAAGTTTTAAAGCCTAATGAATCTGCAATTCAGCTTTATAAAAAAGAAGGCTTTAAGGCAGAAAGAGAACTTTCATGTTTTGAGTTGGATAAGAACAAATATATTAATACAGAAGATAAAGATAATTGTAAGATTGAAATTGTAGATAATCTTAAATTAGAAGATTTTAAAGAATTTTGGGATTTTCAACCTTCGTGGCAGAACTCTATTGCTTCAATAGAGGCTATTCCCAAGGCTTTTACATATATAATAGCAAAGGTAGAAGAAAGTATTGTAGGATATGGGGTTATAGAAACAAGGACAGGTGATATTCCCCAAATAGCGGTAAAAAATGACTTTCGAAGAAAAGGAATAGCAAGTAGTATTTTATCTGAGTTAATAAAAAACACTGAGTCTTCTAACATTAATGTGATGAACATAGAATCTCAATTTGAAATAAATGAGAAGTTTTTTCAAGCAAGGGGATTTGAATATGAGGTAGGACAGTATGAAATGTTATTAGGTATACAATAAACAGTTTTTAGTAAATAATATATACAATTTAAAGAAAAAGAGGCGAAAGCCTCTTTTTTTGCAATGAAAAAACTTAGCATACAAGATGTTGAGAATGAAATAGTACAATGGATAGATAAATTTAATAGAAGAATAAGAAAGGGAAACAAAGATGAAAAGAATATTTGTTGCTATTTTGACATTATGTCTCATTGTGCAAACCTCGATGATTGGTTATGCAAGTGAAAGCATTAAAAAAGAGAATTTTAGTGATATTAAAGGTCACTGGGCAGAAAAAGTTATTAAGGAGCATACTCAGAAGGGATTTTTAAAAGGTTATCCAGATGGAACATTTAAACCTAATCAAAAGATAGCTAGAGGAGAAATGATTTCATTAATAAATAGGTATTTTGGATTAAAAGAAGAATCAGATACTAATTTTATTGATGTATCAAATAAAAAATGGTATGCGAAAGATACTGCAAAGGCAAAATATTATGATTACATAGAAGATTTAAAGGTTAGAGCGGAAGAACCTGCAAAGAGAGAAGAAGTTGTAAGTATGCTGAGTTTAATACAAGATATTGAAGAACAGCAGACAACAGCAAAGGAAAAATCTTTTAAAGATTTAAATAATGCAGATGAAAAGTTAAAAGAAAAAATAAAGACATTTTCAGAGTTGGGATATTTAAATGGTTATGAAGATGGAAGCTTCAAACCTAAAGGTACTCTGAATAGAGCAGAAATCATGACTATTGTAGACAATATGTTAGGGTATATTGTAACAAGTCAAGAAGATGCTAATAATATTCCAAAGGATGCAAAAAAGGTTACAATAATTAACCCAAATATAAAAATAGAGAATAAAGAAATACAAGGCAATTTATATATAACTCCAGGAGTTAATGGAGGCGTAGAAATAAAGAATAGTAAAATCAATGGACAGATAGATATATCAGGTGGTACAAAAGAAAAACCTATATATATATATAATGTAAAAACAGAAAAGATTGTTATAACAAAAGCTAAAAAAGAAACAAAAGTAGAAATCAAAGGTAACAGTGAAATAAAAAATATAAAGACTAAGACTGATAATGAACTAGTGTTCTGGTAAAGTAAAATTGTAATGTACTGTTAACTTTGCTACTATAAGAAAAAGGAGTTGATAAAATGGTACATGCAAAGCCAGAACTAAAAGAAAAAATTATAGAAGAATGTATTAAACATGGAAGAACATATAAAAGTGTATCTGAAGAATACGGATATTCAACAGCAGTAATTTCAAAATGGGTAAAACAATATCGCGAAGAATGCGCAGAAAATAATTTCAAAAATCAATTACTTCAAAGTATGGAGGAAAATCAAAGACTTAAGAAAGAAAATGAAGAACTTAGGAAAGAAGCTGAATTCTTAAAAAAAGCAGCAGCATTCTTCGCCAAGTGCAGCAAATAGAAAAGTACATTTTTATTGATAGATATTGCAAGAATTTTGGAACTAATTGGCTACTAAAAAAATTAAACATTTACCCTAATGCATACTACAATTACAAGAAAAATAGAAAAGATAAGCAGAATAAAATAAAAAAATACACACTTGCTAAAATAAAAAATATATATCACGAAAGAGCAGGTGTTATTGGTTATAGAATGATGAGAGCTTTATTAAAAGAAAAAGGTATAATTTTAAGTAATAACACAGTTCATAAGTATATGAATAAAGAATTAAAATTGAAGTCTATAACAAGAAAACGCAAGCCTAAGTATGTAAAGGGGGAAGCTCATAGAATCTTTCAAAATCATGTAAAACAGAATTTTTCTACAGAATCAAAAAATAAGATTTGGTGCACAGATTTTACATATGTACATTTAACAGATGGAAGCATGAGATATAACTGTACAATAATTGACTTATATGATCGAAGAGTAGTGGCTACTTTAAGCGGTAACAGAATTGATTCAAATTTAGCAATAGATACCATGAAAATTGCATTGAAGAAAAATAAAAAAATACAAGATTTAATAATACATAGTGATCAAGGAAGCCAGTATACATCAAATGAGTTTACAAATTACTGTGAAAAAAATAAGATAACTCAAAGTATGAGTAAAGCAGGCTGCCCTTATGATAATGCCCCAATGGAAAGGTATTTTAATACCTTAAAAGCTGAATTAATAAATCAAAAATATTATCACAATGAAGAAGAATTGTATAGGGATATCGCAACGTATGCATATGATTGGTACAATGAGCAAAGACCGCATTCATATAATGGATTTATGCCACCTAATAAGGTGGCATAAAAGTTA
>DAMCXN010000030.1:14718-35008 GCA_032096995.1 Aminipila sp. | reverse complement strand
AGCACCTGACTCTTAATCAGGGTGTCCAGGGTTCGAACCCCTGACGGTGTACCAATCTAAAAAATACACTTATAGAAAAGATTCTATAAAGTGTTATAATAAATGACGTGCAAATTTGAGCACGCCAATGAGCACCGTTAGCTCAGTTGGTAGAGCACCTGACTCTTAATCAGGGTGTCCAGGGTTCGAACCCCTGACGGTGTACCAATCTAAAAAATACACTTATAGAAAAGATTCTATAAAGTGTTATAATAAATGACGTGCAAATTTGAGCACGCCAATGAGCACCGTTAGCTCAGTTGGTAGAGCACCTGACTCTTAATCAGGGTGTCCAGGGTTCGAACCCCTGACGGTGTACCAAGTATAAAGCAGTAACAAAGGTTACTGCTTTTTTTATGCATTTTAAAGGATTAAATTCCAAAAGGTTCAAGCTTGTAAGCCAAGAAGCGTAAAACGGTAAAATTTGTATTTATGAAATCCCTATGATATAATAACTAAACTAAAAATGCTTTTACTAATCTTTTTTAGGAGGTGTAGTATATTGAACGAACTTGATAAATTAATTTTAGAAAATATTAAAGTTTTATACATTGAAGATGAAAATGTAACTGGCGCTAAAGTTTCTAATGAACTGCAAAAATTTATATCTCATTTATGCACAGCATCCAATGAAAAAGATGGTATAGAAAAATTTTATAATTATAAACCCGATGTTATAATTACTGATTTAATTATGCCCGATATAACCGGGCTCGAGCTTGCAAGAATATTAAGGTCTAAAGGGGTTGAATGCCCAATTATTATTACCTCGGCTCTTGATGACACAAAAAGTATTTTAGAGCTAGTCGATCTAGGTATAGAAAAATACATAATTAAACCTATTAATGTTCAAGAGTTAAAAGATGCTATAATTAAAATTGGTAAAAAATATATGTTTTTTCAAACAGAAAAATATATTGAGAATGAAGGGGTTTTGCTGGACAAGGAAAAGCAAAAACAAATTGAATCTTTATTTCGTATAGCATGTACTAATTATCTAAAAAACTTAATTGGAAAGGGTCCTAGAAAAATTGAAGTCTCTATTTCTGGTAGAGATATTGAAATAAAGGCCTTTGGCTCTTTAACACAACTTGAAAAAAATTTACTCCAATATGGATATGATCATAAAATGATAGATTTTAATCGACATTTTTTATTTAATGCTGCAAAAGATGAAATCGAAGAAAAGTTCTCTGAGTTTTGTAACTTAAAAATGCATTTAAAAAGAATAGAAATAAACTCTGAAATGCATTATGATAAATCTGAATTTGTTTTTAATATATAGCAAAACCACCTTTACTTTTTTTCTGTTTTATGGCAATATATATTGTATAGAAATATCTGTTATGTTTCGAGGGATTTTATGCCTTTGAAAATCATATTTTTATAAATTTAGAAGTAATAATTTAAGTATGAAGTGGATTGCAATTGAAGATAGCAATTATTAATTGTTTCAGCTTTAATAGCTCTACAAAAAGTATAAGTATTATATTTTTTGTAGAGCTTTTTTTGTAACCTACACATATTTTATAAAAGGAGGTTTAACTATGAATAATACTATAAAAACAAAAAAGAATACATTTAGATTTATATCTATTATCTTAATTATGGCTATGATGTCTTTTGGTTCACTTGCTAGTGTTTATGCTACTGAAACATTAGATATTGGCACAGCTGCTGGAGAGGCTACTTCCGAACCTGCTGATGAAGCTGCTTGTGAAATACTTCCTACTGAAACAGGTCAGATTGTTGAACAGCCCATAGAACAACCTGCTATTGTTTTTAATGAAATCAACACAATTGTTCCTGTCCCTACCCCTGTAGCTATTGAAAAAGAAGGTTTAATCAACTTTGAGTATTTAGAATATTATCAAAATGTTATTCATGCTGCTCCGAAATGGGAAAATCACAAAGAAACTCCAATAGTAGGTTCAGAGTACGATTTGCAAGCTTATATTCCTGTAGGACATATTTTATATGACTCTGAGCTTAGAGTTTATGGTATAGATCCTTCAGAAGTATTAAGTCCGAGTAACTCTTACACTGCTGAAAAAGATTACGAAGATATATCTTACCTAATCATAAAAAACCCAAAAGAACCTTTAAAAATTATAGTTCCTGACAATGAGGTTAAAGTTACTTATTATACAAGTTTAATTCCACACCTAAAAATTTATGGTCAATCAAGATTTCTTAATGAAAATGGACTTGGTGACTGCAAAGCCCCTAAACGTTTTACACAACAAACTTTATTATCCTCATTTCAAAACAAAATATATTATCCAGGAGATAACATCTATCTAATTGCGCCAAAAGAATATGAAGGATTTTCTTTTGATAAAGCAATAATAACTCTTAGATTTTTATCTAGCACAAATGGAACATTAAAATCTAAGGAATTACCTTACACTTCTTATAGTCGTTCTATTGGTGTTCGAACTGAATTATTAGATGGAAAATATGCTCCTTTTAATTCTTCAGAACTAATTGTTACCTATAATTACAAAAAACTCCCCGACCCTGTTGAGGAACCAACTGAGCCTGAACAACCAAGCGAGCCTGAACAGCCAAGCGAGCCTGAACAGCCAAGCGAGCCTGAACAGCCTATTAATGATGAACCCACAGACTCAAATCACAGTAGCAGTTCTTCTAAAAAGTCCAGTTCATCTTCAAACCAAGAAATAGTAAATATTGAAGATGAAGACGTTCCATTAGCTGAAGTTTTATCTGATTTTGCTTATGTAATGGGATATCCTGATGGAACTTTTAGATCTGAAGGAAATATTACTAGGGCTGAAATTGCTGCTATTTTTTCTAGAATATTAAAACTAGATACTAATTCAGATCTAAATAGCAACTATACTGATATAAAAGATTCTCACTGGGCTAAAGGTTATATATTATCATTAACAAATAAAGGTATATTTGATGAAGGTTATGAAGACCAAACATTTAGACCAGATACTAACATTACTAGAGGTGAATTAGCAAAAATTATTACTGATTACCTAGAGTTTAAAGGTGTTACTCTACAGACTGGTAATACTGATTATTCCGATATCAGTAACAATTGGGCAAAAGAAGCAATTGAAAAGTTTTCTAACTACGGAATACTCAAAAGCTATGAAGATAAAACGTTTAGACCAGATAATTATGCTTCTAGACTTTCTGTTGTTTATATGGTGAACGAACTAACTGAAAGAACACCTTTAAATAGTGCACCTCAAACATTTTCTGATATAACTACTAATAATAAAGATTACAAGCAAATTCAAAGGGCGGCTTTAAATCATATATATACAAATCTAGATAATGGGGAATGTCAATTTATAGAATTAGTAACTAATTAAAATCTACAGAGTATTTTGTTTAAGTTATAATCTTGTATCTTAGCCAGCGCCAAATAGGCGTTGGCTTTTTTATTTTTATCTTTGCTTTAAACTACTTTTTATTTAATTTAATGATATAATTATTCCATAATATTTCATTTAGGAGGGATAAAATGATTGAGACTACACGCTTACATATAGTTCCTGCTGAAGAAGCTGATATAGGAACTATTATTGAAATAGAAAGTCATAAAGATAATCGGGATTTCCTTTGGATTGGAACTTATGAGGAACACAAATCTGAGATTAATGATCCTAATCACAGGCTCTTTATTTTTAAATCTAAAGAAGATGCTACTATTGTAGGATATTCTTTAATTAGGTTAGACTTTAAGTCAGAGATTTTTGAACTTAGAAGAATTGCAATTACTAAAAAAGGTATGGGCTATGGCAAAGAAGTAATGAAAGTCTTGGGATGCATCGTGACGGAGTTCTTAGACAAAGTTATAAAGCCACACGAGGATACTTAGATCAAATTATATATTCAATGCTAAAAAGTGAATATAAATCACTATCATTATAATATTTGTCTTTTTACCATTGCCAATCCTACTTTTTATCGAAAAACAATAAAATATATTTACAAATATAAATTATAAAAATATAATGTTATTATATAAAAACAAAAGGAGACTTTAATAACATGTGGAATTCTAATAAATCACTTAAATTGTCCTGTATTTGTACAAGATTAGTGATGATTTTAGTAATATTCGGTGCTGCAATATTACCTTATTTAATGAATGTATATAAATCTATTGCCATATCTTACGTTAGTGAAATACAAATTGTGCCCTTTATGGTACTTTTATATCTTTGTTGTTTACCTGCACTAGTAGCATTATTCAGTTTAGATAAACTTTTAGCCAACATAAAAAAAGAAAATGTTTTTATAAATAAAAATGTATCTTATTTAAGGTTAATTTCTTGGTGTTGCTTTACAGTGGCTATTTTCTTGGCTTTAGCTGGATACTTTTATTTTCTTTTTTATCTTGTTGCCATAGTTGCTGCCTTTATAGGTTTAATATTACGCGTAGTAAAAAATGTCATTGAACAAGCTGTTTTAATAAAAGCTGAAAATGACTTTACTATATAAAGGAGGTTCAGCATGGCTATAATAGTAAATTTGGATGTTGTGATGGCAAAAAGAAAAATGTCAGCAGGAACCCTCTCAGAAAAGATCGGAATTACACCAGCAAATCTTTCTATATTAAAAAATAATAAAGCAAAAGCTATACGTTTTTCTACTTTAGAAGAAATTTGCAAGGCTTTGGATTGTCAGCCGGGTGATATACTTGAATTTCAAAAGGACGAAAAAGAATATTAAAACTTTAAAATCTATATAAACTAGTTATAAATTGATTAAGCTGCCATTTATATTGGCAGCTTATTTTTATGAAATCTCCTGTTGAGGTTTTTTTAGCATAAGTATAAAAACTATAAAAAGTCCTAAACAAGAAAAAAGAACAGCTTTAATTTGATACATATTTGTTAAAAAAGCTCCAATTATTGCTCCCAAAATAAAGAATATTATTATAGAAATATATTGCATTGAAACTTTTATTTCTTCTGTATTTTTAATACTAGTAAATCGAAAGAAATGCTCACTAGCACTTCTTAAGTTTCCGGTACACATTGTTGATGCGAATGAATTTCCATTAAATTTCCTAAAACTTTGCGCCTGAAGAGCACAAACAAAAGATACAATAATATTTGCAATAGCATCATATCTTACTTGTGGTAAAAAAGACACAACAATCAATGCAAAGAACTCAATTATTACCGCAATTTCTCTCCAATGAAATGTTTCATTTATTTTGTACTTTGACTTTATAAATTCAACTACAGAAATTCCCACAAAAAATGTTATAACTGGTAATAAAAAATGTAATGCTCTAAGCCAATTCCCCTCAACTAAACTTAATCCGAATAAAACCATGTTACCCGTTTGAGCATTAGCAAACACTTGTCCTCTACAAGTATAAGTATAAGCATCTAAAAACCCACCTATTATAGCTAATAAACTTCCAACTAAAAAGGTTTCTGACATCTGTTTATCTGTGTTAATTATCATAATTGTATATTTTTATCCTTTCCTCAATTATTACACGTCTTTATGCTTAAAATAACTTTTAAGAAGTAGAGAGGTTTGAGATATTCCATAATCTTTTATGTGCCCTAATAAACTTTCTAACTGTTCTGAGTCTTCCACCGCAACTCGAAGTAAAGAGTTGTGCTCCCCAATTATGTGATGATGCTCAATAATAGAATCTGTGTCCTGACAAAATTTACAAAACAATTCATACTTTTTTGGGTATACATCTACAGCAATATAAGCGGAAAATCCTTTTCCTAATTTTCCTAGATCTATTTCTGCTATATATCCCTTAATAATTTGTTCTGATTCTAACCTTCTTATTCTCTCTGCCACCGCAGGAGATGTTAGTCCAACCTTTTTCCCTATATCTTTTATCGTATATCTACCATTTTTTTGCAGTAGATTAATAATATTTATATCTGTATTATCCATAATGCTTCTTTCCTATGCCTTACTTTTCTTAACTTTATATAATTAAGTATTACACTTAATTTACTTAATTATATTATCTTTTTTCATTATAACAAATTGTTTCACATATGTACACAAGGCTGTTGTGGAGTTATACTTGTTACTGATAAGTAGAAAAACCACAAAATAGTTTTATTATATAAATTTTTAGAGCAAGATAAGTTCTAATTTCTAATATGGAGGTAGTTAAATGGTAAAAATTAATCAAGCAATTACTGGAATTTGTTCTTTTGCAAAATTTCCAATTTGCATAGACTTAGACAATTTAGGAGATGCTCATATGGCAGTCTTGGGAGTCCCTTATGACCTAGGGGTTGGCTTTCTTAGTGGTGCAAGATTAGGCCCCCGTAGAATAAGAGAAGCTTCAACACAATATGCAAAAGGAGCTACGGGATTTTATGATTTTGAAGATGATGAGCAATACCTTGCTTCTCCTTTGAAGATTGTTGATTGTGGGGATGCCGACATACTTCAAGGGGATTTAGATTATTCATTTCAAAGAATTGAATATGCTGTAAGAAAAATAATCGAAAATGGTACTATACCTATTATCATGGGTGGCGATCATTCTATTACTATTCCTGTAGGAAGAGCTCTCGAAAGTGCAGGGGAAAAAGTAAGTATAATCCAATTCGATGCACATTTGGACTGGACTGACCATGTAGGGCCACAAGCCTTTGGTAACGGAAGTCCTATGAGGCGTTTATCTGAAATGAGTCATATTGACAAGATGGCTCAAATTGGTCTTCGTGGAATTGGTAGTGGCAAAAAATCTGACTACATGGATGCTAAAAACTATGGCAGTCAATTAATCTCTGCAAGAGAAGCTCACGAAATAGGAGTTGAGGGTGTTCTTAAAAAAATACCAAAAGCAGATAAATACTTTATCTCCTTTGATATAGATGGATACGATATGTCCATTGCCCCAGGAGTTGCCTCTCCATATCCTGGTGGATTATTTTATGATCAAGTTATGGAAATATTTAAAGGCATATGTAAGATGGGTGAAATTGTTGGAATTGATATGGTTGAGGTTGCTCCTCAGTATGATCCTTCTGGCATAACAGTTCGACTTGCTGCATTAACCCTAATAAATATGATGGCTCAAATTGGTAAATTACAATTAAAATTATAATTCCTAATATTTTTATAATATACAAGTCTTTAACTGTCATATTAACTGTAATTTCATACATCCCAGTTATTACAGTTTTATATGATAACTGCCCTGACACTTGCTTGTCAGGGCAGTATTTTTGAGAGATATTTATTCAAATAATACTTGTTATAATATTATATTAAATGAAGCATTATTTTATTTACTTATTTAATTCTTTTTGAAAAACTTCTGCCATATCACATTTAACAGGAAATCCTATATCTTTTAGTGTATTAGTTAATGCTCTAAGGGTTATTATCATATCGTATTTATTCGCATTCTCGCCCATGTGCCCTATTCTCATTACTTTCCCTGCCAATACATCAAAAGAACCTGAAATCATAATATTATAATTCTTTTTCATAGTCTCAAGAATCTGAGTATCTGTAAAGTTTTCTGGAATGTTAATAACGGTTACAGTATTTGAATATCCTTCATCTAAATAAAGTGTTAATCCTCCTGCAACTACTGCTGCTCTTGTAGCTGTAGCTATCTGAGCATGCCTTTCCAATATATCCTTATCTTCCATAACATTTTCTATCGCCACACGAAGGCCATATATATCACTTATAGGCATTGTGTACGGGAAGGCTTTTTCTTCATAATAGTTTTTGAAAGTTAAAATATTTGCATAATAAGAAGCAATTGGAGTTTTCCTACTTTCCATAATTTCTATAGCTTTATCACTTACCCAAAGCATTGTTAATCCTGGAGGTGCTGATAATGCTTTTTGGGATCCTCCGCATAATATATCTATTTTGCTTTCATCTACATTTACATCTTCACCAAACATTCCTGCTACAGAATCTACCACTGTTAAAATATTATAATCTTTCAGCAAGTTACAAATATCTTTTATAGGGTTTAATACACCACTTGGAGTGTCGCAGTGAACAACTGTTGCATATTTAAAGTCAGAATCTTTATTCAGGAAATCTTTCAATTCCTTTATTGATATAGATCTGTGGTAATCTGAAATAAAAGAGACAGGTTCACCACCATACATCTTTACAAAATCTGCAAATCCTTTTCCAAATACTCCGTTGTCAATTACTAAAACTCGATCTCCTTGCTCTGTCAATGAAGCACACGTTGCTTCAAGACCTAAAATTCCTTCTCCACCAAGTATATATGCCGTATTCCTTGTATGCATAAGCTTAGCCAGTAAATCACAGGTTTCTTTATAAAATTCGCAAAATGAAGGATCTATATCGGGGTTTGTTGTTTCCAAACTTCTTGCTTTTCGTACGTTTTCTCTAACATTTGTTGGTCCCGGTGTCATAGTTTTATACATATTGCTCCCCCCTATTTATCTAGCTAATTTTTTTAAACGTTCTACTATTGGAAGTACTATAATTCCAGCTACCACAACTTGTAATACATTGGCTGGAATGGATCCAAACGGAGTAATCCAGTTTCCATATAAAAGTACTTCTGCGAAATAATATCCAACAACTTTTATAATAAGAGCTATAAAAATAGCAACAGAATTTACTACAATTGGTTTATAGTGCCATTTTTCTGCTAAGAGTCCTACTACATAACCCATAGCCCCAACAATTATAAATGTAAATGGCGCCCATATAGTCCAACCACATAAAACATCAAATATACCCATGCCAAAAGCTCCTGCTAAAAAACCAGTCTTTCTGCCATATACTATTGCCGCAATAAACAGTGGAACATTACCAAGATGTGCAAGTGCTCCGTTTCCCATTCCCATGAATGGTATCGTAATATTTACAAACATTGTTCCAACTAAGGTTAGTGCTATAAATAAAGCATTTATAACCAATGTTTTTGTAGCATTTTTATTAGATGTCACGGTTTTTGCTTGTGTTTGTGCATGTGTCTGTGTATTTGTGCTCATTCTTATTCCCTCTTTCATAAAATATTTAGCATAACTATCCTTAAATATATAATACAGCTTTATTGATAATATTGAAATATGCAATTTTAATTATTTTAATATATACAATTACAGTTTTTTGGTTATTTTAATTAAATTGTACCTTTGTTCTGCCCAAAAAATAGAAACATCTCAGAATTGTATCTTCTGAGATGTTTCTATTTTTATTGAAGCTTTGTTATTAAAGAGTCATTGCTAAATCCAAAGGAATATAAGTAACTCCGTTTTCTATTGTTGGAGCAAATGTTAATTCAATTTCTGTTGCTTTACCTGCCTTGGTAACTAAACATTTTTTATCTCCAACTGTTAATCTATAAGAGGTAGTACCTTTTGTAAGAACAATTGGTTTTTTATTTCCTGTCCATTTAACCGCATACCCACTTGCTGTAGCCGCATCACGCATTGAGATTTCTGGAACAAAAGGGCCTCCAAGTCTAGATGCAGTTCGACCAAATCTATCCATCATAAAGAATAATAAATCGTCGTATAAATGTTCTGCATCTTTACATGCTTTTTCTGAAATTTGCATATGTAAATCTGTAACATATTTTTTAGCTTTTTCAGGATCCTCAGCATACAATTTAATCATCTTTTGTTCTGCTACTTCCATATCATCGTAAAGATCTTCTTCATAGAAGTTCCAATAATCCTTAACTCCTTGACCATAAAAATCTCTATTTTGTTCTGCTAATGTACAAATTCTTTTAAATTTCCAATATAATCCGTTTGGATCATAATCTTCACCATCAACTTTATAAGCTGCATAAGTATCCGTTATTCCACTAAAGCTAGGTAAGAATACTGAATGCTCAGCATTACCAAAAGCTAACCATTGTAAAGCAGAAATTTCACGAGGGTAATCTTTCTTTACTTCAATTACATGAATCTGAGATTGGCGCTCTACTCCGATTACTCTCAAAGCTTCATTTCCTGGAAGTGAAGCATCATATTTTGTACCTTCATATCTGTTTCTAAGAACATCCATAACTTCTAAGGCAGAAACTTTATTTGCTGGATCATAAAACAAAGGATACATTGTTTCTGTTTTGTACTCACCAACTGTTGCTGGTGCTAAAAGTTTATGTCCAATCCAAGTTCTCATATTTGAGTAGTCTTCTCTATCTTCTCCAAAAGTAGCTGCTAAATGAACTTTTCCATCTACTTTTTCAGTCCATTTATTAGCATCTGCTGTTGTAAATAAGTCTTTTTGATAAACAAAGTTTTCTGTATCTGCAGGATCAACAGTCTCAATCATAAACTGGTTTCCAAATACAGCAACTTTATCTGTAGGCATTTTTTGTGCTGCCCATAGGTGTCCACTATAAACTTCAAAGATCCAAGCTTCTTTTTGGTCCGCAAGCATGATAACATTACCTTCTTCTGAACCATATTTCTCTATAATCTCTGCAAGTCTTTCTACACCTTCTTTTGCAGTCTTACAAGTAGCTGCAACAACTCCTGTAAGTACAGCTTCTCTAAGCCCACCTTCAACATAAGGATCAATTTTCTCAACTTCAGGTTTTGCATAAGCCGTTACAGTAGCTGAAATACTTAAGCCATATTCATTTGTACAAGCTCCCATATAAGGGCCATCTCCCTGACCTTCTGTATCAGGAACCATTGTGTACTTATAAGTTGTTGCTGGTAATGGATACGAAAATCCTTGTACATCATCCAGCGTACGACCTGGAACATTTTCAACTCTGTCTACAACAAGAAACATCTTGTTGTATGCGCCCGTTCCTTGATCTTCACTTCTTGCAATAATTGTACTTCCGTTTGTACTGACATCTTTTCCAACATACACTGCTGAACATGCAAACGCACTAGTTGTTCCAAGTAACATTACTGCTACCATGGCAAATGCTAAAACTTTAAGTTTTCTCATTTCTTTCTCTCCTCTTCATTCCATCAATAATTTGTAAATTATAACTAGTAGCAAGAAATTTTCTTCCTTACAAAAATTATTTTACAATTTAAGTAAAAATGAGTCAAATAATACCACATAAATCGACAAATTTTTCAGAAAAAAAAGCATTTTTCTATATTTCTTTGCTCAAAAAAATATAAAAAAATGCTTATGTAGCAGTAGTTCACGCTACCACTTTATCTCATTACCATAAACTTAATAAATATTCTATTTTTGCGTGTATTCCCACCAATTTCTTTTAGAAAAACTTTCCCTTTACCTCGAAGAACCAATTTATCTCCTTGGTTTAATATTTTCTCCGCTTTTTCCGCTTGTAAATTGTTTACAAAAACTATTCCCGTCCTTATTGCCTCTAAAGCTTTGCTCCTAGAAAGCCCAAAAGCTGCTGACAAAACATTATCTAATCTTAAAGAAGCTACAGTTGCATCTTTTTCTTCTGTACGTCCCTCTGGTACATATATATTTTTAATATCTTCTTGCCAAAGGTCTAAATAAGTACGCCCCGCTTTACCATAGTTAATTAATAAAAATTCTGCCATTTCCTTAAGAACAACTATATCTGCACCTTCTTTAGATACTAATATATCACCTATAGATTCTCTCTTTATACCTAGACCTATTAAAGACCCCAAATAATCTCTATGTGACAATTCTTTATATCCATTATGTTTAGCTCTAATTAAGGCTAAAGGATTATCTTCTTTATTTTGCCTTAAATGGTCATGTAGCTCTTCATCAGTACTGACATCAATATAATCTGGTAAAAATATAGCTATTCTTCGTTCGGATTCTTCATATCCGCCGTAAAAAAAGCCTTTTATATTTGTATTACTTTTTATAGTTTTTCTGGAAATCGTCTGCTGTCTCATATCTAAGAAACCTGTATTTGTTATCATATAATTGTTATAGCATTGTACTATTTTGTCTTCTGCCATAGCTATTATTAATTTATCTTCATTCATAATTCTTTCACCTAAACCAATTTATTAAAATATTGTTTATATGCTTTTCCATGTGGTATAATAAAATTTGATGTTTTTGTATAAACTATTATTTTTAAGAAAGGATGTAATACTATGGAATACAAGTTTAACCCCCGCGGTGTATGCTCTAATAGTCTATCATTTGAAATTGAAGACAACAAGCTTAAAAATGTTAGCTTTCACGGAGGTTGCAACGGAAATTTAAAGGGCATAGCAACTCTTGTAGAGGGAATGCCTATTGAAGAAGTCAAAGAAAAATTATCCGGTATTAAATGCGGTCGCAAAGCTACATCATGTCCTGATCAATTGGCTCAAGCTATTAATCAAATATTAGAAGCTAAAGAATAATACTCTTGCATTTCCTGTTCAGGAACCATGCTTCCACCGGTCGCCCACAATATGTGAGTGGCCTTTTTTATTTTATCCTTTAAATCGTACTTTTCTAAATACTCTTCATTTTGCATAACTCTAGCAATAGTGTCAAAAGTTGCACAAGCGGACGGTTCAATATAAATACCTTCGCTATCTGCTAAAGCTTTTAAATAGTTATGCAGCCTATAATCTTCTATAGTTGAGATGCCATCTAATAATGAGTCTAAAGCCCTACCTACTAATCTAGAAGATCTACCTACTGCAAGTCCATCTGCTGCAGTTTTCCCATCAAGTCCAATGTCCTCAACTGAAATTTCATCATGTAACCCTGTTGACATTCCTAAAACCATACAAGGAGCATGAGTTGGTTCTGCAAAAAAGCAATGAACATTTTCTCCGAAAACTTTTTTTATTCCATAAGTAACACCACCAGGAGCCCCACCTACTCCACAAGGAATATATACAAACAATGGATGTTCTGAATCCACTATTATATTTAGTTCTTTTAACTGTTTCTCTAGTCTTTTGCCTACAGTTGCGTAACCTAAAAACAGATCTAAGGATCCTTCATCGTCCACAAAGTGACACATTGGATTACTGTAAGCTTCTTTTCTTCCTTCAGCTACAGCTTTTTGATAACTATCTGGATACTCAATAACCTTTGCCCCTCTAGCACGCAAAAGATCTTTTTTCCACTGCCTTGCATCAGAAGACATATGAACGGTTACATCAAAACCAAGCTTTGCGCTCATAATGCCAATTGAAAGGCCTAGATTTCCTGTAGAGCCTACTGCTACACTATATTTACCAAATAATTCTTTAAATCTATCTTCCGCTAATATTTCATAGTTATCATTCTGTGTGAACATCCCAGATTTAATAGCTACATCTTCAGCAAATTTTAATACTTCATAAATGCCACCACGAGCTTTTATAGAACCTGATACCGGAAGATGACTATCACATTTTAAAAGTAATGTTCCTTTATGGTCATAATCTAATATTTTAGATAATGTTTTTTGCATATTAGGAATTTCCTTTAGTGGTGATTCTATAATACCTCTATTTTCTTTTGTTTCTGGAAATGACTTTTCTATATATGGAGCAAACCTTCGCAACCTTTGTTCTGCATCTTCAATATCCTTTTCAGTAATATCTTCAATAAAGCTATTTTCTTCACCTCTAGGGTTTATCCAAAGTAGTTCTCTGCCATCAACCAATGTCTGCACTGTCTCATTAAACTTGCCTAGATTTTTTAATTTATTTAACATTGCAACCTCCCAAAATTTAGCATACAATTAAATTAGTGTTTACTTTTTATTGGATTGGTAAACATTATATCATAAGAAGGAGACTATTATGGGTACATTTTTATTTAAGACATTTATAAAAAATTATGAAGATATAAAGGATCCTGAGGTAAGAGAAAAATATGGACAATTAGCAGGTGTCATAGGTATCATTTCCAACATTATATTGTGCTCAATGAAAGTTATAATTGGAATTTCAATAAAGAGTATTGCTGTTATTGCAGATGGAATTAATAACCTAGCCGATGCATCTTCTTCAATTATCACTCTTATTGGATTTAAATTAGCCATAAGACCAGAGGACGAAGAACATCCTTACGGTCATGCAAGAATTGAATATATTACAGGGCTTATTATCTCCGTGATCATAATAATACTTGGTTTACAACTTCTAAAAACTTCAGTTATGAAAGTTATACACCCAGATCCAGTTCAATTTAATTACATCACAATTATAATACTTGTTATTGCAATTGTCATAAAAATTTGGCAAGCTTTATTTAATATTTCCGCAGGAAAAAGAATCAATTCCGTAGCTTTAATGGCTACAGGAGCTGATAGTAAAAATGATGTAATTTCTACTAGTGCCGTTTTAATTAGTGTTATTGTAGGAAAGCTTACAGGACTACAACTTGATGGTATCATGGGATGTATAGTTGCGCTCTTTATTGTTTGGTCGGGTATTCAACTTATTGGGGAAACTTCCAGCCCTTTACTTGGGGAGGCTCCTGACCCAGATTTAGTATCATCAATTGTAGAAGGAGTAAAGGCATATGACAAAGTATTGGGTACTCACGATTTAATAGTGCACAATTATGGTCCTGGAAGAATCTTTGCATCAGTTCATATAGAAGTAGACTGTGAAAGTAATATCATTGAAGTCCATGATATGATAGATAATATAGAAAAAACATTAAGCAATAAGTTAAAAATTCATTTAACTGCACATATGGATCCAATTAAGGTAAACGATCCTCTAACTGATAAAGTTAAATCAATAATACAAAAAATACTTATACCTTTAGATGGAGTCTTTGGCTTACACGACTTAAGGGTTGTACCTGGACCAACTCACACTAACATTATTTTTGATGCGGTCATTTCCCCAGAGTGTAAATTAAAAAAGAATGAAATTATTGATATTGTAAATAAAGAAATAAAAAAAGTAAATGAAAATTATTATGTAGTTATTACATTTGACAATTTTTATACAAAAATCCAATAGACTTTCATGTTAATGTAAGCTATAATCAATGAAAACATCAATTATTTTTTTAAATAATGATTTCAAGTTTTGCAATTGAAATTATGGGTATACTTTAATAAAGAAGTATTAATAAAAAAAGAAAGGAAAA
Source organism: Aminipila sp. (assembly GCA_032096995.1). GTDB lineage: Bacteria > Bacillota > Clostridia > Peptostreptococcales > Anaerovoracaceae > Aminipila. Next base: position 19,993 of record DAMCXN010000030.1, on the reverse strand, counting down.
GGTGATAATATGAGTAAATATGTATGTACAGTTTGTGGATATGAATATGATGGGGAAACTCCTTTTGAAGAACTACCAGACGATTATGAGTGTCCGATTTGCGGAGTTGGAAAAGATCAATTTGAGGAGCAAGATGCATAATGAAAGTAGTAGACAACATATATAGCGTAGGGGTTGTAGACAAAGATGTAAGAATTTTTCATGGATATTATACTCCTATTGGAACTACCTATAATTCTTTCTTAGTTATTGATGAAAAAATTACTCTTGTTGATTTTGTAAAAGAACATTTTACAGATGAGTTTTTAAAAAACATTGATGAGATTCTTCAAGGAAGAAAGATTGATTACATTATCTGTAATCATGTAGAACCAGATCATAGTGGAGCTTTACCGAAGGTTACTGAAAAATATCCTGATGCTCTTGTCTATGGAACCGCTAATTGTGAAAAAGAATTAAAAGCTTATTATCCAGCTGCTAAGTATAACTTTAAGGTTGTGAAAATGGGTGATTCATTAAATACAGGAAAATATAATTTTAAATTTATTCCTATGCCTATGGTGCATTGGCCAGATAGTATGTCTACTTATTTGGAAGAGGAAAAAATACTATTTTCTAATGATGCTTTTGGTCAGCATATTGGTACGGGCGAACTTATTGATACTGAAAATGGATTAGAAAATCTACTTGATAGAGCTGCTGATTATTATGCAAATATTGTTTTACCTTATGGTATACAAGTAAAAAAATTAATCGATGCAGTTTCAGCATTAGATGTTAAAATAATTTGTCCTTCCCACGGGGTAATAATAACTAAATTTATTCCTGAGATTGTAGAAAAATACGTTTCTTGGAGTAACAATGAAACAGACGATAAAAAAGTTTTAATTGTCTATGATACTATGTGGGGAACTACAAAAAAACTTGCTGAGCAGCTTAAGAACGAATACACCGATAAAGGTTTTAGCGTAGAAGTTGTTAATCTTACAGAGGAACATTATTCTTATGCAATGTCTAAAGTTCTAGATGCTAAATACATTTTTGTAGGTTCTTCTACATTAAATAACAATATGCTACCAACGGTAATAGCTTTCCTTACTTATATGAAAGGTCTAAAACCAAAAGGAAGAATTGGAAAAGCTTTTGGTTCATATGGTTGGAGCGGAGAATCTGTTGCACAGATTAATGATTTCTTATTGTCTTGTGGCTTTGAAGTGGAAAAGCCCTTAAAGGCAATTTGGAATATCTAAACCAAAAATTTTAAAACACCTAACAAAATATTTTGTTAGGTGTTTTTTAAATTTAATGTTCTATCATTAAATTTAAAATCTCAGTATCAGTCGCTCTCATACCTTCACAACCAATATGCCCAATGTTTTCAATTGTTTTTTCTATATCTCCAGTAACAATTCCTTCACCATTTTGAAATTTTCTATTATGAATGGTCATATTGTGTGCTAGAATTGCTGCATCTAAAGATGATGCTATTTTTGCAGCGCAAGAAGCTTTTGCTCCATCACATACTATTCCACCAACATTTGCTACAGTGTTTATGATAGTTGAACAAATATCATCAAAAGAGCCATTGTATAAATATGTTATGGCTGCTCCGCTACCACAGGCTGCACTTACTGCTCCACAGAACGCTGAAAGCTTTCCTATATATTTTTTTATGTGTATAGAAATTAAGTTACTTATAATTAATGCCCTATACATCTTATCTTGGCTAGCTCCTGCTTCTTTAGCATATTCAACTACAGGAACTGTAACCGTTATCCCTTGATTACCACTGCCAGAATTAATTACTACTGGCATAGAGCTTCCTGCCATACGAGCATCTGATCCAGCTGCTGCTTTTGCTCTAACTTTTATATCATCTCCATATGCATCTAATAAAGTCTTTCCTACTGAAGCTCCATACTCTTTAGATAGACCTTCTTCTGCAATCGCAGTATTTACAGAAATCTGATAATCCAAAAGTCTTTTTACATCTTCAATATTTACACTATTTGCAAAATCAATTATATCTCTGACATTAAGCAATTTTTTCTTTTCGTCTAAATTATTTTTTGCTTGCTCTAAATCTTTTTTAAATATAATTTCCTGATCCTTTTTTATTAATATTATATTTGTATGATTGTCTTTTACAATTACTTGTGCTTGATGTTCTTTAGAACTAACAATAACATCAATATATAAGTTGCTTTCCCCTTCTTGAAGCATGCACTTGCAAAAATCTTTTTTTAATAATTCTTCTGTTTTTTGTATATCTGTTTTAGTAACCTTATTAAGTACTTCTAATTTATTTTCAACATTACTTTCGCCTACTATAGCTCCCAAAATGGTTGCAGCTTCTATTCCTCTAAGCCCACCTGAATTGGGTACCACTACCCCTTTTACATTTTTAATAATATTTCCACTACATTTTATATCTATGTGTTCAGGAAATATGCCTAAAGTAGCAACTGCCTTTGCTGCAGCATATGCTATAGCGCCTGGCTCCGTACAACCTAAGGCTGGAATTAGCTCACTATTTAAAATGTCAATATACGAATCATAAATTTGTTTGTTCATGTTTTTCCCTCCATGAAAGATTCCTTTTATTTATATAAATATTATATTATGTTTTATAATTATTATCAGTTGTATTATTACTAATCATATCAGAGATATTCTTAGTCGTCAACCGTGCATTTGTCTTGAATTTCTCACAATCCTTTGATATTATTAAAGAATCATATTACGAAAAAAAATATTATACATCATAGATATAGGAGAAGTTATGTCCAAAAATACAAGCTTAAAAGAAATGATACATAATGAAGTCTTTCAAAGCATTATAAAAGGTGAATACTCTGCAAATGACATTATAAGTGAAAAAATGTTAGTAGAAAAATATGAAGTAAGTAAATCACCTGTGCGTGAAGCCTTAGTAGAACTATGTAATGAAGGTATTCTTAGAAGTATGCCAAGATATGGTTATTCTGTGGTTCAACTTACTAGCAATGATATTGAAAATATCTTAAATTATCGTTTAATTCTTGAAGGGGGCTCTTTACGTGACTGTATTCATAATATAACAGAATCACAACTTGAAATATTAGAAAAAATTGATGAGGACTGTACTTCTTATGAGTCTTCTTGTGATTTTTTTATACATTGGTCACATAATATGGATTTTCATTTAAAGCTTATCTCTTTTTGCGGTAACGAATTTTCATACAATATGTTAAAAAAATCTTTAGATACTCTTACTCGTGCTTATGCACAGTTTTATTGGAATAGGTGGAATAATATAGAAATTCCTACAGATACTAAATATCATGCAAAAATTATAGATTGCTTAAGGAAAAATGATCTAGAAGGAGCTATTCATTTTTTAAAGGAAGATATTAGTGACTTTAAGATATAAGGAGAAAAATTATGCTAAAAATAGGATGTCATTTATCAGCTTCAAAAGGATTTGAAAATATGGGAAAAGCTGCCCTATCTATAGGAGCAAATACCTTCCAATTTTTCACCAGAAATCCAAGGGGCGGTAAGGCAAAAGAAATAGATGAAAAGGATATAGAAAAATTCCTAAATCTTGCAAAAGAAAATAATTTTGCTAAACTAGTGGCTCATGCTCCATATACGGTAAATCCCTGTTCTAAGGATGCAAGAACTCGTGAATTTGCACATATGATTATTGAGGACGACTTAAAAAGAATGGAATATATTCCAGGTAACTATTATAACTTTCACCCTGGTAGCCATGTAGGCCAGGGAGTTGATACTGGTATTGAAGTTATTGCAGATTTGCTTAATGATTTAATAACTCCAAATCAGTCTACTATCATTCTCTTAGAAACTATGTCAGGAAAAGGAACTGAGGTTGGTAGTCGCTTTGAAGAACTACGAGCAATCATTGATAGAGTCAATATAAAAGAAAAAATTGGTGTATGTATGGATACTTGTCATGTAAATGATGGTGGTTATAATATAGTTGAAAATTTAGATGAAGTCTTATCCGAATTTGATAACATAGTTGGACTAGACAAATTGTATGCAATGCATATAAATGATAGCTTAAACCCTTTGTCATCTCATAAAGACAGGCACGCTAAAATAGGTGAAGGACATATTGGTTTTGAGGGAATTTGTAATGTTATAAATCATCCGAGACTTCGTGAGCTTCCTTTTATTTTGGAAACACCCAATGAACTTGATGGCTATAAAAAAGAAATCGAAATGCTTCGTGAAAATTATAAATAAAATCTATATCTTAAAAGATAAAAACAACCACGCATTTTTGCGTGGTTGTTATATTAAAAAATCCTCATGCAAATAATTAATATAATTTAATATCATCGCCGGACTTAACCTTTCCATCTTTTATAACTTTAACAAAAATTCCTTCACGTGGCATAACACAATCACCAGTCTTTTCTTTTATAACACAATTATTATGGCACTCTTTACCAATTTGGGTAACTTCACACAAAGCCTCTCCGATTTTCAATCTTGATCCAATAGGTAATTCATACAAAGTTATACCTTCTACAAGTAAATTTTCTGCGAAAGCTCCAGCTTCTAATTTCAAATCTACTACATCTTGTATTTTTTTTACGCTTTCTACTCCGAGTAAACTAATTTGCCTATGCCAATTGCCTGCGTGTGCATCTCCAACTATACCATGATTTTCTTTAAATTGAGCTTGCTGAATTTGATGTTTTTGCTCTCCCTTTTTTTCACTTATACAAACTGCGATTACCTTTGCCATATTTTTTCCTCGATCCTTAACTATCTTTTTCTATCTATTTTCTGCCGCAATTAATAGTATCACCTAACAGAACTTCTACCCCATGTTTTATAGGCCCGATCACTATATTTAAACACTCTCTGACTGCTCTTTCACTTCCTGGTAAATTTATTATTAAAGAGTCTGCTCTAATGCCCGCTTCTGCCCTTGAAAGCATTCCTTTTGGAGTGAGCCTCATACTTTCTGCTCTCATAGCCTCTGGAATACCTCTAGCTAGTCTATCAACTACAGCAATAGTAGCTTCGGGTGTAATATCTCTTTTAGAAAATCCTGTCCCTCCTGTAGTACAAATTAAAGAAATTTTCAGCTCATCGCTGCATTTAATCAATTCTTTTTTTATCAGGTCAAATTCATCAGGAATAATATTTCTATATTGAATATCCCAGCCTTCTTGTCCCAAAATCTCTACTATAGCTTCTCCACTGGTATCAATTCTTTTTCCTTCATAACCTTTATCACTAACAGTTATCACAG
>DAMCXN010000030.1:6904-14688 GCA_032096995.1 Aminipila sp. | reverse complement strand
ATATCCCACTTTTACCACCACTTTTCCTTAATAAATGAATGTTTTCTATAGTAATATCTTTTTGTACTGCTTTACACATATCGTATATGGTCAATGCTGCTATAGAAATGGCTGTCAAAGCCTCCATTTCAACACCTGTTTTGCCAGAACAACTTACTTTACTTATAATCTTTATCTGTCCATGTTCCTTATCAAGCTCATTTAATTCGAAGTTAATATCTACTCCTGTTATAAAAATCGGATGACACATAGGTATAACCTCCGATGTTTTTTTTGCTCCCATAATTCCAGCTATTTGAGCTGCTCCAAGAACATCTCCTTTTTTGTGCCCACCAGTTTTAATTAGATTAAAGGTTTCCATATTTACCAATACAAATCCAGCTGCCTCTGCTATTCTTTCAGTAACATCTTTTGCTCCTACATCTACCATTTTTGCTCTACCCTGCTGATTAATATGTGTAAGTTCATCCATAAAAAGATTAACCTCCTATTTCATTCATTTTACGAATTGTCGCTTCTTTATTATCATTCAAAGAAAAATTTATATTCTCTGGTTTATTTAAAATGGCCTCTATAAATGCTTTTTTTAGTTCTTCATCACTTAGGTCTTTAACATTAAACTCCTGAGACGAATGCAAACAGGGTTTTACTTTGCCATCAGCTGTAAGCCTAAGCCTATTACATTCAGAACAAAAGCTGCAACTTATAGGATTAATTAAACCAATAGTGCCTTTACTTTTTGGTATTTGATATATCTTCGCAACACCATCTCTTCTTTCCAAAGGTATAAGTTCAGGATGCTTTTTTATAACAATTTCGCTACAAATATATCTTTCATTATATATTTGTCTACCTTCACCTATAGGCATTAATTCTATGAATCTAATTTCCATTCCTTTTTCATGTGAAAATTTTATAAAATCATCAATTTCATCATCATTTATACCTGCCATTAATACTACATTAATTTTTACTTTTTGAAATCCTAAACTTAAAGCTTCATCAATACCTTCTAAAACTTCTTTAAGGTTACCACCTCTAGTAAGCTTCTTATATTTGTCTTTATCAAAAGTATCTAGACTTATATTTATTTGATTTATGCCTATAGATTTTAAGTCCTTTACATATGATTTTAATAAAATGCCATTGGTTGTAATACCAACATTTTCTATCCCCTTTGTATTTACAATTTTACTACATAAATCTATGATTCCTGGTTTTATCAATGGTTCTCCACCTGTAATACGAACTTTATTTATTCCCATATCAACAGATGATCTTATAATCTTTAAAATTTCTTCTTGGGATAAAATATCTTTAGGTTGTTTTTTTTTAATTCCCTGGCAAGGCATGCAATAATCACATCTCAAATTGCATAAATCAGTTACTGAAACCCTTAAATATGATATTCTTCTATTAAAATTATCCTTCATTATTTGGAAAGACCTCTTTGTTTATTTTCACATACTCTTCTTGCGTCGAATCTTTTTCTTCCTTTGCATCATCACTACCAAAAGAAAATAATGGCTTTAATACTGTAACTTCTTTAACCATGACAACGCTGTCATAAAGCTTACTAATTTCATCACCAATATTTAGATATTCAAAATCTATGCCTCTTGTCAAAATAATAGGATTGCTCTCACTGGCACCTTTAGTTCTTTCACTTATAACCATAATTCTATCCATAAATGTTCCTCCAACGATTTTTATGTTATTCTAGCAAATATAGTATGCCCCTGTAAACAATAAAAAACAGACATGATACACTCTACCATGTCTGTTTTTAAATTTCAATTAACCTTTTAATTATTTTCTGTAAGTTGATCTATAATAGAAACAAGTTTATCTATTTCAGGCTTACTAATTTGAGCATCAGCACCTAATTTTTGTCCTTTTATACGCATTTCTGGGCTTATTAGTGATGAAAACAGAATTAAAGGAATTTTCTTCAATTCTAAATCTGATTTAACCAATTTAGTTAATCTATGGCCGTCCATCAAAGGCATTTCTATATCAGAAACTATGCAAGAAACATGTTCTTTAATAGGATCTCCTGATTCCTTAGCCTCTTGTAGATAATCCCATGCTTCTTGTCCATTATCTGTTTTTACCGTATTTTTATAACCTGCCTTATGCAAACATTCAATAATCAGTTTTGAAAGAAGCATTGAGTCTTCTGCAACTAAAATGGATTTTTCCATATTGTGACGTTCGCCCAATTTTTCAATAGATTCAACCTGAATGCTTGATTCTGGGCTTATCTCTGCAACAATCTTTTCAAAGTCTAGTATTGTAATTAAACGTTCCTCATATGCAGCAATTCCTGTAGCCGCTCCATCTTGTCCACCATAAACAGCCTTATCTGGCTTTTTAATAGATGTCCATGAAATTCGATCTATTCCAACTACTGTATGTACATGAAAAGCAAAATTTAAATTATTAAAATGTGTAACAATAAAAATATCACGACCAGACTTCTCACAATCAGGAAGGCCTAAGTATTTAGCAAGATCTATTACTGTAATTATTTCATCCCTTGGTTTAAAAACTCCCTCTACTACAGGATGCGAATTGGGCATAGGCTTAACCGACTGGGCTACCATTATTTCACGCACTTTGGCAACATTTATTCCAAAAATCTCATCAGCAACTTTAAATTCAATAATCTCAAGTTCATTGGTTCCTGACTCTAAAAGTATACTAGTCTTATTAGCACTATCTGGAACTGACATATCTCTTCCTCCTATTACACATATAATTTTGCAATATTCCTATAATTTCTACAAAATGTTAATTTATTATACAACATTTAAGACCTCTTGCATAGGCTACTTTAAATTTTAACGTACATTTTACAGATTTTTTTGGTAAAATTTTGATGTTTACATGGACACTTATCGTTTAATGTACTATACTGTAACTAGATTGTATTTCTTGTCCTAATTTGTTGAAAAAGTATATTTAGGACAACCATATTCTTTTAAACATATAATATAATAGACATTAAGGGGTGTATCATTTATGTTAGATAATAAAGGAAAAAGTTTAGCCACAAAAATTGCTAAAATTTCAGCTATTGCTTTGGCTCTTGTTTTTGGATTACTTATTGTAATAACCACTTTTTTAAAAACATTAGATTTCACTAATTCACTAGGATTCCTGATAGGCTTTTATATTGTTTCTTTGATTGCTTTAGTCATAATTATCTTTAATATATCAAAACAAACATTAAAACCACTTCAAGAAATAGTAATTGCTACTGAAAATCTTTCAAAAGGAAACCTTGATATAAGGTTAGAAAATGATAGCGATGATGAAATAGGACGAGTATCTACTTCATTTAATAAAACAGTAATTACTCTTAAAGAAATTATTACAGATATAAACTATTTACTAAGCGAGATGGCAAACTGTAATTTTACGGTTTCTTCAAGTAAAGAGAATTCCTATGTTGGTGAGTTTTCAAAAGTATTAGTATCTGTTCAACAAATAAAATCAAATTTGAGTGATACTTTATCTCAAATTGAAGAAGCTTCTTCTCAAGTAAATCTTGGTGCAGAGCAAGTTTCCTCGGCCTCTCAGGCTCTTTCGCAAGGGGCAGTTGAACAAGCAAATAGTATAGAAGATCTTTCAGTTACTATTTCAGATATTGCTAATCATGTAAACTTAAATGCAGAAAATGCACAAGAAGCAAGTCTTCAATCTAACGAAGCAGGTTCAGGCATCATGGAAAGTAATTCTCAAATGTCTGGAATGATATCTGCAATGAATGATATCACTGATAAATCTAATGAAATTGGTAAGATCATTAAAACAATTGAAGATATCGCTTTCCAAACAAATATTCTTGCTCTTAATGCTGCTGTTGAAGCCGCTAGAGCTGGCTCTGCCGGTAAAGGTTTTGCAGTTGTTGCTGACGAAGTAAGAAATCTTGCTACTAAATCTGCAGAAGCAGCAAAAAATACTACACTTTTAATAGAACAAACTGTTTCCGCTGTGGCTAATGGTTCAAAGATTGCAGATGATACAGCTGCATCATTACTTTCTGCCGTAGAAAAAACTAGCAAAGTAGAAACACTAATTAGTAAAATTGCAGAGGCTTCTAAAGAACAATCTACTTCAATCAGTCAAGTAACTTCTGGTGTGGATCAGATTTCCTGTGTTGTTCAAAGCAATTCAGCAACTGCAGAAGAAAGTGCTGCCGCTAGTGAAGAATTAAATGCTCAAGCAGATATGTTAAAATCCTTAGTTAATAAGTTTATTATTGATAAGGAATCTAACTCTGTACATACTGAAAAAGAAATCAATAATGACTTTAAAAAGAAAAAAGATAGTTTTACTAATAACTTAAATACTTCTGAAAAACTTACTTTAAAAGATATAAAGCCGGAAAAACTGGAAAAGGACAAACCAGATAAACCAGATAAAGAAGTAAAAATAGAAGAAGAATTTAAACCAATAATCGAAAATCCAAAATTTGAAAAGAATAAAGAAATAGAAAATATAAAAAAAGAAAAAACAAAAGATGGACTGGGACAACAACCCATGATAGGACACACTACAGTCTCAAAAGCAGCTACTCCAGCAGGTACTGCAATTAACGACTATAGCGATAAATATTAACAAGTAAAAGGGGAGATACCTTAAGGTATCTCCCCTTTTACTTTGAAAAAATTATTAAACTTATCTAGTTTTTATCTATTATAATTTTAATCTAAATATATGTTTTTTCAACATATGAACTTGTAGCAGTTTTCAGCATTCCTCCATATCCTAATTCAAAACAAATAATATCTCCTACATTATACGTTGTATCTGATTTTGTAACATCAAGAATAGTATGATCTGAGCTTCCACCTAAGATATCAATCTTATCATCTAAAGGTGTCATACTCTCTAAGTCAGTATCTTGCTTTCCTATGCCTATTATAGCTCTTTTTATTATGCCCCTATCTTCATAGTAAGGTTTCTGCCCAAAAGCATCTACACCTACTTCTCCAATTGGCACAGAAGGTTTTTCTTGAAGCTCAATAATCTCAGCTTCTAAGATTAGTGCATCACCTTTTGTTCCTGGTAAATTTTCACCATAAGCAGTATCATTTCCAAGTAGAAAAGCCTCTCCCAACCTTAAGTTGTTAATCCCTTTTGGCAACTCTCCTTTATCTACTAAATAAATAGAACTTGAATTTCCTCCTGATACCATATTTAATTCTATAGAATATTTTTTTTCTATATTTTCAGCTATAGATGTAAGTATTGATAAGTTATCATTCTTAGGGATAATTGCACCATAGCAAGTTAAATTTACTCCTATTCCATAAAGCTCAATATTTGACATTTTAATGATTTCCTCAATGGTGCTATAAAGAAGTTCTTCATTCTTGTAAAAAATACCTTCACGTAGATCTCCTATATCAATCATTAATAACACTTTATGTTTTTTTCCTTGATTTTCAGCTTCTTTATTTAGTAATCTAATAGTTGAAATTTCTGAGTTAAAACTTAGGTCAACATATTTTATTACTTCTTCAATTTCTGAATGCATAGGAAGCCTTAAAAGCACTGTCATTTTACCATTATTCTTTGCTAACTCTGAATAAGTAGCAATATTCTTTACTCTTGAATCTGCCAAAAAATCTACTTTCTTATGTTCGGCAACAATCTTAACCATATTAGGATCTGCACAAAGACCTTTAGTAACAATCATTAATGAACAATCTCCTTGATCTTTAGTAATCTCTGCTACAGCATCAAGGTTTCCATTTAATTTTTTTAAATCAATAATTAATTTAGGATACATCTTTTCTCTCCTTCTTAATATGTAGAAAATTAGATTTATCTGCTTAAAAATCGTTATTACTTGTTTCGATGTGGACAGTGTGGCCTAGTACAATGTTTACAGTCATGATTGCAGTCTCCCATGTTTTGTTTAACTGACCATTTTCCCTGGACGCCTTCACCCTTTTCTATCGCTGCTTTTTCATCATCTAGCCTTGCTACCTTAACATTGCCTTTTTTCTTATTTGCTCCACCTATAGGCTCTTCTTCTTTATATGCGCTCATATCATACCCTTGAGCTTCACATTCTTCAATGTGTTTTTTGTATTCCTCGTCTCTCTTTTTAGCCTCTTCTGCGGATCTATTTACTTCATCAATATATTTAGTCTCATAAGAAGCTTCTATTTTTTCAGGAAATTTAAAATTCAAGCTTTTTTCTAGTAATAGAATCGCTGCTTCCTTATATCTTTTTGATAAAGCACCAAGTGATGCCATGATATAATCATTATCTACAAGGATCTCTGCATGCTCACCAGGAAATAGCATCATTCCTGTTTCATTATGCTTTGCAATTTCCTGCATAAGCTCCGCTCTATGAGGCAATCTTGTCAGAGCTCCCCCTGTACCAATAATATATTTTACCTGCGTTAGATCTTTTCCCTCAGCAACTGTACTTCTGCCGGTAGGGCCATAAACATATCTTATCTTTCCTGCATGACGTTCAACCGCTTTTAGTACGGCTTCTTTTGTCAGCCTTTCTACTAATTTAATTTCATCTTCATTCTTAGGTATAGCCACGTAAGATTCAAGTGTTTTATCCAGATCTATGCCCATTTTTTGACATTCTTCTCTAAGCTTTTCTTCTCCAATAGATTCAATTACTTTCAATCTATTAACATAAACTCCTAGATCCCCTTCTACGGTTCTCTTTGCTTTAGGTTCTGGTGAAATCATAATACGCGCCACTTGATCCGACTCTGTTGCTACAGAATGCAAGTCTGTGGTAGCTCCACCTACGTCAATAACTATCAAGTCACCTAAACATTCATACAGAAGCTTCGTACATTCCATTACTGCTCCTGGAGTAGGTACAATAGGACCACTTACCATATCTCTCACATGCTCCATGCCCGGTGCATTTGTAATGTGATCTTCAAAAGCATCTTGTATAACTTTTCTACAAGGTTCAACATTTAAGTCATCTATTTTAGGATAAACATTTTCTACGTTATATAATTTCATGCCGCTTTTATCATCAAAGATCAGCTTCATTTCATCTTGATTCTCAATATTTCCGGCATATATAATTGGTGTTTTTATTCCCATTGAGCGGATCATTTCAGCATTATCAATAGCTGTATCTCTCTCTCCATAATCCACACCACCTGCTATAAGTATCAGGTTAGGCTTTATTTCTTTTATCTTTGCAAGGTCAGTTCTACGAAGCTTTCCTGCGGTAACATAATGTATAATACCTCCTGCTCCCAGTGCAGCTTCTTTTGCAGCTTTTGCTGTCATATCATAAACTAACCCATGAACTGTCATTTTTAATCCACCTGCAGCCGATGAAGTAGCAAGCATTTCATCATACTCCAAGCTATCTATGTTCTTCTTTTTACACAAATCATCAATAGCACCTTGGAGACCGATTCTTACATCTCCATCTAAAACAGAAGTAGGTGCCTGGCCCTGTGCCCAAAATACAGGATTCTCTGTTTTTATATCTTTAAATGCGTTTACTACTGTAGTAGTTGAACCTATTTCTGCTACTAAAATATCAACTTTCATATTGCTCTCCTTTATATTCCTATTCAAGCGCAATTACCATCACAATATGAAATAAGGGCGGGCTGTAATTAAAGCCCGCCCTAGGTTCTGTTCATATTGGTAAATTTATAGATCTTCTCCTCTACGTCTCATTGCTTCTTCTGCTAAGAAAGTAGCAACATCAATACCATGAGAATCTCTACCGAAACCTTCATCAATTCCTGTCTTACGTGCTT
>DAMCXN010000030.1:680-6894 GCA_032096995.1 Aminipila sp. | reverse complement strand
ACCTTTTTCAATAGCAAGTTCATTAATTCTCTTCATGTTCTTGTAGTGAACGTTATCGTGTGAAATAATTGTGGATGCAAGTATTGCATCTGCATTTAATTCTACAGCTGCATCAACAAGCTTTTCTACTGGTACAGAAGTTCCAAGATATTCAACTTGAATACCCCATTTTTCAATACCACCATGCTTAATGTTGATGATTTCACGAAGACCTACAGAATGTTCATCTTCTCCAACTGTACCGCAAACAACCTTTAGAGGATGATCGCTAAATTCTTTATAAAGAACTTCATCGCTTAGGTGATGTGGTTCAGGAGGTATTACAAGTTTAGTAGGGTCTACATCAAATGTAACCTTACCCTTCATTTCAATTCTTGTACCCTCTGCTTCCTGAAGAACTTCTTTACTGATTACTTCAGGCTTTTCTAATCCAAGTTTTTCACCTATCTGAAGAGCAGCAGCTTCTGCAACTCTTGTATTTGCAGGTAAGCACATAGTTAGAAGTATAGTACCATCTGCGCACCATTCTACTTCTGGCTTAATTGCTTCGCCATCTAAGTACTTCTTAACATTTGCAAGTCTTACATCAACACAATCTGTTTCATCAAGTTCATCAATGTATACGATCTTGCTTCTGTCCTCGAATGTACAACCACCGATTAAAGCTGCTGGGTCTTTAGGGTCTCCACCATACTGTTCTACATTATTGTATCCATAATGTGCAGTTACAGGAGCCATGTAGTCTTCTTCTCTTTCGAAGATATAACCATAACCTACGCCGCCTTCAATCTTTCTTGCGATACCATCACCATTTCTTTCAGGATATCTTGCTGAGTCAACAAAGAAACCTTCTTGTACAGCTTGGAAGTATCCACCTACTTCGATGATTTCTTCCATGAATAAACAAGCTCTTTCTTTAATTTCTCTAGTCATTTCTACTAATGGACCATCTTTCTTTAATTCGATTAGATCCATTAATCCATCAAGACCAATTAAAGTCTGTTTTGCATTATCACAAGCTTCTATGTTATAGATATGCCAAGGAACGTTTCTTCCTTCATCTGGCGTAATTGTTGACTGAATATCTGCACTTGTAAGTTTTGAAATAAGCATATTTAGAACATGAGTTACAGTTGCTTCTCTTGCAGATGAGCAAATGTATTTAGTGTTCTGCTGTGCTCTCATTTTATATCTACCACAAATGTCTCTAAGTGCAACTGCATATGGTAAATCCATATACACACAAGGAGCAGGAGTTGCAGTAGGTGGTACAGTTGATAAACTGATTAAATCAGGGCTAATACCAACTCTTTCTGAGAATAAAGAGTTAATTGAATGCTGTACAATAAGCTCAGGCATTACTTTCCAAGCTTCTCTTGCAGTTGCATTGGCATTATGTGCTCCATCGATCTGAAGCATTCCTGCCCAAGCCATGATCTTTTTAGACTCACAAGCATCTACGAAAGATCTTACGCAGTTTATATCTCTATAAAGCACATTGTACTGAGGATCCTGATGGGCTCCATTAATACCTTCTTCTGCAAACATTACAGCAACGTCTGGTCCTGCAACGCCTGAAACATAAGAATGGTAGTTAATTGGACGACCAACTTCATCTTCAATAATATCAAGAGCTTTTCTTTGTCCTCTAACTTGCTTTCTAGTAATAGGAACTCCACCTATTCCCTGTGGTGTACCTTCCATTAGTCCATCAATGTGAGACTGACCCATATGTCTAATAACCATAATATGGTCTGCGCCATGCCATGCTCCCATTCTCATTCTTCTGATATCATCTTCAAATCTACCTGAAGCAATTTCAGTAGTAATAACAGGAAGTGGTTGTGGATCAATATCACCAAAGAACTTCGCAGGAGGAAGTCCTACACTATTCTTTAATGGTTCTGAGCAGTCTTTGTATTCAAAAGGTCCCATTTTAATTCCAGGAGCAGGTTTTCTCCAATGCCAGCCTCTTCTTCTTGGCTCATATTTATCAAGGTCCTTCAAGATGTTTCTAACATCTAATTTTTCATTATGTTTTAATTCTGTCATCTCTCCGTCCCTCCTTATTTAAATAAAGCTACAGCTTCATCCCAGCCTTCGCCTTTTGCTAGCATTTCTCCTACTTCTCTAAGAGGCATGCCTTTCTCTTTTGATAACTTATATACAACATGACCTGTTCCATGTCCCATTAATCCTCTGTCCATGCAACCTTCTACTATTTTTTGTGTGTCAAGCGAGGAGATACCCATTCTTAATAGTACGGCTCTCTCTACAGATGGTGTCGTATTTTTTCTTCCAAGCTCAAGTAGAGGTGCGACAACCTGTTCCGTCAATTCCCAAAATCTATTGTAAAGTTCTTCATCAGTAAGATTCGCAATATGCTTACGTCTTTCCTGAAAATCATCATCTCTTCTCATTCCTGATTTCATTCTTGAATCTCCTTTTTATCCTACTAACTATAAGTTTTTAATAACGTCCTTAACAAAAGCCACATCAGTCTTTGTTTCTACTGCAAGGAATTCTAAATCAGCTTCTGTTGGTTCTGTTACATTGTGCGCTTTACAAGCTTTCTTAATTAAAGAAGTCTTAAAGTGGTTAATGTCAGCTTCCTGACACTTAATAAGACTAGGATCCTTTGGAAGAATAACATTTTCTCCTGGTTTATCTTCTGAAGGTTCACCGAATCTAATGTCAATGCCATTGTCTCTTGCAAATGATAACTGTGGTTGAACATGCTTACCTGCTCCAGTGTATTCAGTTTCACTAATAACAAGTATTGCATCTTCAGGTAGTTCCTGAGCTAAAGAAAATGCTGCTGCTAAAGCAGTATTTCCAGCAGGTCCTCTTTCAATACCTTCTAGGTTTGCAAGTGCTTCTGTCATCCACATTACTTCACCTTGTGTTACTGTTACATAACGATCCATGTAACGTAGAGGTCTTGCAGCACTTCTAGGTACATCTGAATGATCTGGGTCTGTTGCATAAGGAACACCGAATCCAGTGTGACCTGTTGTGCATGACTTCAAGTTAAACTGCTTATCTGATGCCATATGTAATCCTGTAAGGTTTATTGAAGCTCCTACTACCTTTGTATCTTTAGCTCCTGCCTTAATAAGACCACGTGCAGTTCCTGTTACCATACCACCTCCGGCATTTGTACAAACAACCATATCAGGATCTTTTCCATGAAGTTCACGACACTGCATAGCTATTTCATATCCTAATGTTTCTACACCAGCAATACCAAATGGAGAGTATAATGAAGCATTGAAATATCCTGTATCTTCTAAAATTGATAAGAAAGAATAGAATAGTTCAGGTCCAACTGTAAGTTGAACAACCTCTGCTCCAAATGCTTCGCATTTTCTTGCCTTCTCAATGATTTCTGGTTGCCCTATTCCCTTTGAGTCATAGCACTCTTGAACAATAATGCATTCTAATCCCTGCATTGCTGCCTGAGAAGCAACTGCAGCACCATAGTTACCAGATGTAGCTGCAATAACACCTTTGTAGCCTAATTTTTTTGCATGAGCTACTGCACAAGCTGCTCTTCTTGCTTTAAAACTTCCTGAAGCATTTGCTGCCTCATCCTTAGCAAAAATTCTTGCACCAAATCCTGGTTTTGCATATTTTCTTGAAAGAGCAGATAAGTTTTTAAGTTCTAGTAAAGGAGTATTTCCTACGCCTGTTCTGCTCTGAATTTTCGTAACTTCATCTAATGTATAGCCTGTTGACTTCATCAAAGTTTCATAATCAAATGCTATTGAACCAGATTCAAAGTCTGCATAGTCCAAGCCAAGAGCCTTTTTCATGATTTCATTGGATCTTCCCATAACGGATTCATAATCTTTTGCTAATGCCATTATCTGTCACCTCCAAACATGATTTCTCTTAACTGTTTATCAATTTGAACTAGTTCAGGTATAAATTTTCCATAGTTATGTGGCCAATACGGATTAACCTCTAAAAGAGTTCCTTTTTCTAAACGATTCGCTACAGTTTTTACTGTAACCACATCGCCTATTTCAGCATCTTCCTGTAAAAAGCCTTTTGTCCACATTTCTAGAGGGCATGCTTTTGTATCATCCGGAATCTTAGCAGTTCTCTCAGCTGATTCAAGTACAACTGAGTGAATTCTAACCCATTCGCCTTTTTTAATCATTTTATATCTCCTTTTTAGATTGCATAGGACACTCCTGCCGATCCCAAGAGTGCCCTTGCAACCTTAATTTCAATTATTTTTCAAAATTTCTCAAGCCTTTTTATTAATATTTTTATCCAAGACTATTTCTTCCCTTAATTTATATAAACTCAACTTAACTTTATATAGTCCTAAATATATTTATTTACTATTTTACAAGCTTTGCTTCTTCGCAAATCATATCTCTCATGTCTCCCATGATTACTCTTGGAACTGGAAGATCAATCATTGTATGTAGACCTGGTCTTGCATTAATGATGTGAGGGATAGTATTTACGCACATAGCAATTGTACCAACGCCTCCTGGTACTTCTGGTGAGTTAACCATGTTAATGTTTGGAGTTCCCTTAATAATTACATAATCACCAGTGCTTACTCCAACCTGTTCAGGTTCGATCTGCTGTGGGTGATCCATTTCAATTTTTAATTCGCCATCAACATAACCAGAACCCTTCATTGCAACACCTGCAACGTTTCCAGCAGCAGCAAATCCATAAGGTGATTTTCTATCTACATCTGTCATAATAGGATCCATAGAAGTTGTTATCTTTTCTACTGGCCAACCAATAGCATCACCAATCATTCTAATTGATTCATGGAATCCAACGTGTCCTGATAAATGACCAGTCTTTACGCCTTCTTCAAACTCTTCTTTAGTGATACCAATACCTTGTTCCTTCATTACAGCAGGTCCGAAAGGAGATAAGCTGTTTACTCTTCTTGAAACAATATGTTCAACTTCTTCACAGCATCCTGTCATAGTTACTACTAGTAAGTCCATGATAAGGCCAGGGTTAATACCGGTACCAATAATAGAAACACCATTAGCTTTTGCAATTTCATCTAACTGTTTAGCTAATTCAGGTTCCTGTGCCATTGGATAAGCCATTTCTTCTGCTGAAGAAACAACGTTGATTCCCTGTTCAAGAACGAATTTTAGTCTGTCAAAAGCAACCTTTGTAAATGAGTCTGTACAACAAAGAACTACGTCTGCAGCACCTTTTTTAATTACATCCTCAGGAGAACCGATAAGAACATCAGGTCTATCTCCCTTTTCAGTCTGTATGTAATCATACATTGATTTACCAATCTTAGCGCCTCTTCCAACTGCACCAACAATGTCAACGCCCTTTTTCTTTAATAGCATGTCAGCCATACCGCCGCCCATTGCACCAAGACCCCAGATAATTACTTTTACATTTTCCATAACATACTCTCCTTTTCATTCTCTTAAATATTAGATTGAATCTAATTATTAATAAACTTATGGCTTAGGGATGTCCTCATTTATTCACTGTATTTTTTTAATGAGTACCCCTGTGCGACACTAATGTAATACGCAATTCCTGTGCCAAAAAAAAATAATGGCTGAATTTCAACATTTTAGTATTGAAACCCGCCATTATGTTTTTTTAAAGTTGTAAATTTTCTGTCATATTGAGGTAAAACGCAATTATTTTTGCACTAATTCGCAAATATATTTGCATTTTTTACTTTTATGCTCTTTATTTTTTTATAATTGTACTAAGATGCCATACATTTTTTGTAATATTTTTATATTTGATACTTTTTGATTTTATGTTGTAGTGTTTGTCTTTTAATTCCAAGCACTTCCGAAGTTTTAGTAACATTCCCCCCAAAGTCGGCCATCTTTTCTTTTATAATATTCTTTTCTAGCAGTGCCAAATAATTGTCTATACTCATCTCCTCTGGATCATAATCTACTTGCATATTAGCCATCTCTACTTCTTTAGGAATATGAAGAAATTTTTCTGTTAAAACATGTTCTTTATCTGATAATGATACAGCAGACATAATTAAGTTCTCCAGTTCTCTAATATTACCCGGATAGTCATAATTTTCTAGCTTAAGTAAAGCTCCTTGGGATGCCATCCATACTTCTTTCTTAAATCTTGTATTGTGTTTTTCCAGAAAATGATCTACTAGTATGGAAATATCGTCTTTTCTTTCTCTAAGAGGTGGTATGCTAATGTTTATAATATTTAAACG
>DAMCXN010000030.1:0-670 GCA_032096995.1 Aminipila sp. | reverse complement strand
AAAGCCCATTCTTTATTAGTTCTTCAGGTTTCTCATTTACAGTTGCAATAACCCTTACATCAATAGGTATATCACGACTTCCCCCAACTCTTCGTATATAATCTTCTTGTAAAACACGAAGTAATTTGCTTTGTAAGTCATATGGCATGGCACTTATTTCATCTAGTAAAAGAGTTCCACCATTGGCTTGTTCAAATAATCCTGCTCTATCTACCGCTCCTGTAAACCCACCTTTAGTTGTCCCAAACAGTATGCCTTCAAGTAATGTCTCTGGTAAAGCTGCACAGTTTTGTGCAAGAAACGGCCTATCCTTTCTATTACTATTAAAATGAATACTTTGTGCCATTAACTCTTTACCTGTTCCAGTCTCTCCATATATAAAAACTGCTGCATCTGTTTTAGATGCTCTATTGGCAATATCAATTTGGTGCTTTAGCTTTCTATTTTGTCCAATTATATCTTTAAAATTATATTTTCGTATTCTTGGAGTTGTAACCTTATGATTAGGAATAGCTTCTCTTTGAAGCTCTAAAATTGTATTAGACATAGTCTTTATGTCCGTTATGTCCTTTGCCATTTCTAAAGCAGCCACAACTTTTCCGTCATCATCTAAAATAGGAATAGTAGTATTTACTGTAGTTATTTCCTTTCCATACCTATTTAAATACGT
>DAMCXN010000029.1:0-35271 GCA_032096995.1 Aminipila sp. | reverse complement strand
CCTGGCAACTTTACTTTTAGAACTAGAGAATTTGAACAGATGGAACTTGAATTTTTCTGCAAACCAGGAACTGACCTTGAATGGTTTAACTATTGGAAGGACTATTGTGAAGCATTCCTTAAGTCACTTAATATGAATAGAGAAAACTTTAGATTAAGAGATCATGAACAGGAAGAATTATCACATTATAGTAATGCAACTACAGATATTGAATACTTATTCCCATTTGGATGGGGCGAACTTTGGGGAATTGCAGATAGAACTGACTTTGACCTAAAACAACATAGCGAGCATTCAGGTCAGGAAATGAATTATGTTGATCCTGAAACAAATGAAAAATATATTCCTTATTGTATTGAACCTTCACTAGGTGCAGATAGAGTTACATTAGCATTTTTATGTGAAGCGTATGATGAAGAAGTGCTAACAGATTCTAAGGGTAAGGAAGATGTGAGAGTTGTATTAAGATTCCATCCTGCACTTGCTCCATTTAAGGCTGCAATTCTTCCTTTAGCTAAAAAGCTAGCGCCTGTAGCTCAGCCAATCTATGAAGAACTTTCAAAGTACTTTATGGTTGATTATGATGAGTCAGGTTCAATTGGAAAGAGATATAGAAGAGAAGATGAAATTGGTACACCATTTAGTATATGTGTTGATTTTGATACAGAAACTGATGGATGCGTTACAATTAGAGATAGAGACACTATGGAGCAGGTAAGAATTCCTATAACAGAAGTAAAACAATATATTGAAGAAAGATTGGTATTCTAAGAATATCTAAATCAATGTTTTAAAAGATGAGGAGAGGAAGTAATATGGGAAAGTTTGTTTATTCATTTAATGAAGGCTCAAAGGATATGAGAGGTCTTTTGGGAGGAAAGGGTGCAAACTTATCAGAGATGACTAAAATAGGTTTGCCAGTACCTTTTGGTTTTACTGTTACTACGGAAGCCTGTAATATGTACTACGATGAACAAGAAAAGATTTCCGACGAGATCATTGAGCAGATTTTTGAAAAACTTTCTGAACTTGAAAACGTTACTGATAAAATTTTTGGAGATGTTTCAAATCCTCTTTTGGTTTCTGTTCGCTCCGGGTCTGTATTCTCAATGCCTGGAATGATGGACACTATTTTAAATCTAGGGTTAAATGACGAAACTGTGGTTGGACTTGCAAAGCTTACTGAAAATGAGAGATTTGCATATGATAGCTATAGAAGATTTATACAGATGTTTGGGGATGTAGTCCTTGAAATCCCAAAATCAAAATTTGATGAAGTTTTTGATAAAAAGAAAAAAGAAAAAAACTATCAATACGACGTTGATTTAACTACATATGATTTAAAAGAAATAATTAGCTCTTATAAAGAAATTATAAAGAAAGATACTGGAAAAGATTTTATTCAGGATCCGAAAGAACAACTGATGCAAGCTGTAATGGCTGTATTCCGTTCTTGGAACAATGAGAGAGCTGTCTTATATAGACAAATAAATAATATTTCTTCAGATTTGGGTACGGCAGTAAATGTCCAATCAATGGTATTTGGAAATATGGGAGATAATTCTGGTACAGGAGTTGCCTTTACAAGAAATCCTATAAATGGACAAAAAGGTATATTTGGGGAATTTTTAATTAATGCTCAAGGAGAGGATGTTGTTGCAGGAATTAGAACTCCTAAACCTATTTCAGAAATGGAAGAGGCCTTTCCTGAAGTATATAAAGACTTTTTAAGAATTGCAGAACTTCTTGAAAATCATTTTACAGACATGCAAGATATAGAGTTTACTGTTGAAAAAAATAAGCTTTATATGTTACAAGCTAGAAATGGTAAAAGAACTGCGGCGGCTGCTGTAAAGATTGCAGTAGATATGGAAGAAGAAGAACTGATAGATAAAAAAACTGCGGTTACAAGAATTGAACCTGCTCAGATAAATCAGTTGCTTCATCCAACTTTTGATGAGAAAGAGTTAAGAAAAGCAGTTAAACTAACAAAAGGTCTGGCTGCGTCTCCGGGAGCAGTGACAGGTAAAGTTTATTTTAATGCTCATGATGCGGAAGCTGCAGTTCAAAATGGAGAAAAGGTTATTCTTGTGAGGGTAGAAACCTCCCCAGAAGATTTAGCAGGTATGGTAGTTGCGGAAGGAATTCTAACCGCAAGAGGGGGAATGACTTCTCATGCTGCAGTAGTTGCTAGAGGTATGGGTAGATGCTGTGTAGCAGGTTGTTCTGAAATAAATGTAGATGAGAAAAATAAAAAGTTCTCAGTAGGAACTAATGTTTTATTCGAAGGCGATTATTTGTCTTTAGATGGAACTTCAGGAATTGTATATAGGGATCAGATTAAGACTATTTCGCCAGAATTGTCTGGTGATTTTGGTACTATTATGAAATGGGCCGATGAAATTAGAACTTTAAAAGTAAGAACTAATGCCGATAATCCGAGAGATGCAAAACAGGCAATTGAATTTGGTGCAGAAGGAATTGGTCTTTGCAGAACTGAACATATGTTTTTTGAAGAAACTAGGATTTCAGTTATGAGACAAATGATTTTGGCAGAAACAGAAGAGGAAAGAAGAATAGCGTTAGATAAGCTGTTACCTTTTCAAAAGGCTGATTTTAAAGAGCTCTTTGAGGTTATGGAAGATAGACCTGTTACAATAAGATTACTAGATCCACCACTTCATGAATTTTTACCACAAGAGCATAGTGAAATAGAAGCTTTATCAAAGCAGATGAATGTTCCATATGAAAAGTTGGCACATAAGGTTAATACATTAAAGGAATTTAATCCTATGTTGGGACATAGAGGTTGTAGGTTAGCAATTACTTATCCTGAGATTGCAGAAATGCAGGCTAAAGCTATTATAATGGCAGCTATAGAGCTTAACAAAGAAAAATCTATGGAGGTTGTTCCAGAGATTATGATTCCTTTAGTAGGTTTAGAAAAAGAATTTTCATTTATTAAGAAGATTGTTAATAAAACCATTAAGCAGTGTTTAGAAAAAGAACAAGTGACTTTAAATTATTTAGTTGGTACTATGATAGAAGTTCCTAGAGCGGCTTTAACGGCAGATGAAATTGCTAAAGAAGCAGAATTCTTTTCTTTTGGTACTAATGATTTAACGCAGATGACACTAGGTCTTTCTAGAGATGATTCATCTAATATAATTACTGAATATAAAGAAAAGCACATTTTTGAAGAAGACCCATTTGAGACCATAGATAAAGAAGGGGTTGGAAAACTCGTAAAAATGGCAGTGGAACTTGGAAAGTCAGTTAGACAAAATATTAAACTTGGTATTTGTGGAGAGCAAGGCGGAGATCCTAAAACTGTAGAATTTTGCCACAGTGTAGGATTACAATATGTATCTTGTTCACCTTATAGAGTTCCATTGGCAAGACTTGCTGCGGCACAGGCTGTAGTAAATGAAATAAAAAATAAATAAATGTAAATAATAATACCCAAGATAATAATCTTGGGTATTATTTGGTTTTTGAAAAATTATTGACTTTCAAATATGATAATATCTTCTCCTATTTTTATAATGGAACTCCAAGGAAGCTGCATATAATCGTGACCAGAAAGAAAACCTATCTTAGATTGAAAATTAGGAACAAGAATAGATTTTATCTTTCCACTATCCTTTTCAAAAAGCATTTCGGCATCCCAAAGTTGTCCATGCCTACTTCCATTTCGTAAATCAACAATTTCTTTATCTCCTATTTCACTTAATCGCATAATGAACCTCCATTCGGTAAATAATAAGTAAAGATCAAAGGCTATGCTTTATCTATTAATATTATTTATGTGAGGAGTATTTTATGAACAGTTTTATGAATAAAGAAGAAGAACTGAATGAAAAGTCAGGAAAAGAACAATCCGAAACTACAGAGACAACGGAAAATATAAAAGAGTTAGGTATTACAAATACAGTAGAAGATTATAAAAGTAATATACTATGTTTGCCTATAATTGGTAGCATAGAAGGTCATACTTTTGCTTCACCTGCAGATAAGACTACAAAATATGAGCATATAATACCTCAGCTTACAGCGGTAGAGCAAAACAAAGAAATAAAAGGTTTATTAACAATATTAAATACCGTTGGTGGAGATGTGGAAGCAGGATTAGCCATATCTGAATTGATAGCCACACTTTCAAAACCTACAGTCTCTTTGGTTTTAGGTGGTGGACATAGTATTGGAATTCCTTTAGCTACTGCTGCAAAACATTCTTTTATTGCTGAAAGTGCAACAATGACGCTTCATCCTATAAGAATGAGTGGGATGATTATTGGAGCAGAGCCAACATATGATTATTTTAGAAAAATGCAGGATAGAATTATTGATTTCATCATAAGAACTTCAAATGCCGATAGAAACAATATTGTGAATTTAATGAACTGCACTGATAATATGTCTAATGATGTTGGTACTGTTTTATTTAGTAAAGATGCTGTGAAAGTTGGACTAATCGATGAGATTGGAGGCTTAGACAAAGCAATTCAAAAATTAAGAGATATGATTGATGAAGAAAAATAGGTGTTGACATTTATTTCCATATAAAGGTATACTGTATAAAAATGGATAAAGGAGAAATGTATGGAAATAATTACAATTCTAATGGTCTCAGATGATGTATATTATGCTAAGACTTTAGCATCTTGTATTGCTGAACAAAATAGTTATATTTTATTTACTATTATTTCTACTAAAGAGTTAGATTCTTATAATAAACTAGATAAGTTTGGTTTAATTTTAATTGATAGTAGCATAGATAAAAATAAAAAGGACTATATATTTTTAGTTGAAAATAAGAGTAAATGTCAAAATATGAACCAAAATACAATATATAAATATGATACTGCTGAAAACATTTCAAAAAAGTTAACAACAATTTATTGCATTAAAACGGGATGCAAATTATTGCATCCCGTAAATAAAACAAGTAAAATTATTCTTTTTTCTAGTTCTGATGGTGGTGTAGGAAAGACATCTGTTGCTTTAGGTCTAGCTCAAGAATTAGTAAGATTTCATGGTAAAAGTGTATTGTATATAAATTATGAGGAGTTTGAATCAACAGACAAATATTTTATGGTAGACTCCGAAAAAACATTAGAAAAGTATTTATACTATATAGAAACGAATAAAAATTTAATAGGATTAGTTGATAACTTTACTGTTGGTGATGAATATGGGGTAAAGGCCTTTTCATCTTCTAAAGGTATTAATCCATTAAAAATTCTTAATATAGATGAGCTTGCAAATTTTATAGAAACTGTGCAAACTAACTCAAATTTTGATTATATTATAATTGATAGTGATAATAGTTTAAGAAAAGAGAATCTTTGGTTTGTTTCTATATGTGATAAATTTTGTCATGTAGAAAAATATGGTGGCAATTTAAAAAAAGAAAAATACATAAAATATTTAAAATATAATTTAGGGGAGCAAATTAATAAAAAAATTATTACAGTAAAAAATTTTTTTGAAAATAAATATAGAAAAGATATGTTGATTGAAAACCAAGAAAATATTATTTACATAGATAATGATGAAGGTAGTTTTTTAATTGATGAAATAGATGAAAGCAATGTTAATATTAAAATAAATATAGATAAAGATTTCGGTATTGGTGTAAGACAATTGTCAACAAATTTAACATTAATTTTACATTAGCTTAACATTTATTCTCTTTAAGGTATATTTAATTGCATATAAAATTAAAATGTCGGCTTTAGGCCTAATATTTACATGCAATTTGGAGGAGAATAAAATGGAATTTGATTGGTTTCAAGTTATTACAACATTACTTGGAGGTTTAGCCGTATTTATCTATGGTATGAATTTAATGAGTGATGGTTTGCAAAAAGCTGCTGGAGATAGAATGAAAAATATTTTGGCGCTTTTAACGAAGAATCCATTAATAGGTGTTTTAGCAGGGGCCTTAACAACTGCAGTACTACAAAGCAGTAGTGCAACAACGGTTATGGTTATAGGTTTTGTTAGTGCAGGTCTTATGAGTTTACCACAGGCAATTAGTATTGTTTTAGGTGCTAATATTGGGACAACTTTAACTGCTCAGCTTATAGCTTTTAAGGTAGGGGACTATGCGTGGTTATTTATTTTAATTGGATTTATTATGTATTTCTTTATGAAAAAAGAAAACTATGTAAATGCAGGTCAGACTATTTTCGCATTTGGTCTCTTATTTATGGGGATTAATACAATGGGTGATGTTATGAAACCACTTGCGGCAACCCCAGAAGTGGCACAATTGTTTCTGTCTGTAAAAGGAATTCCTATTTTAGGTGTTGTTATAGGTACGTTAGTAACGCTTGTTATTCAAAGTAGTTCTGCTGCAATTGCAGTATTACAAAATTTAGCTTGTCAACCTGGACCAGATGGTGTATCTAGTGTTATAGGGCTTGAAGGAGCTTTACCAATTTTATTTGGAACAAATATTGGGACAACTATTACAGCAATATTTGCGGCAATTGGTTCATCAATAAACGCAAAAAGAACGGCTGTAGCCCACATTATTTTTAATGTTACGGGGACAGTATTATTTATGTTACTGATTCCGATTTATAGTAAATTTATTATGGCAATTTCTCCGTCAGGGGTGGAATACTTAGTTGTTTCAAGACAAATTGCCAATGCTCATATGTTTTTCAATATAATAAATACAATTATTTTCTTACCATTTGTTTGTGTTTTGGTTAAACTTGTTATTAAATTAGTTCCAGGCAAAGATACAGATGTATTGCCTTCACAACCAATGTATTTAGATTATAATATTATTGATCAGCCAGTATTTGCTATTCATCTTGCAACTAGAGAGTTATCTAGAATAGCGCATTTTACAATGAAGATGATTACTGATGCTAAAAAATCATTCCTTGCTAATGATTCAGAGGCTTTAAAAAATGTATTTGAAACAGAGGATGTTGTAAATACTCTTCAAGATGAAACTGTGAAATATTTAGCATCTATATTCGCAAATGATACTTTAACAGAGCATCAAGGAAATATTGTCTCAGGACTAATTCATATTGCTTCAGATATTGAACATATAGGAGATAACTGTACAAACATTGTTGAATTTGCAAATGAAAAAATTAAGCATGGTTATGAGTTTTCAGATATAGCCTGTGCAGAGATATATGAGTGCTTTGATCAAGCTTCTAGAATGACGAGAGACTCTATTAAGGCTCTTGAAACTGGTGATGTTAATTTAGCTACTGATGTTCTTATTCAAGAGGATGAAATGAATAGGACAGAAGAAAGACTGAAGAAGGAACATATCAAAAGACTTTATGATAAAAAATGTTCTCCAGAATTTACAGTTATGTATACAGATATAGTACATAACATTGAGAGGATTGGAGATTCATGTAAGAATATTGCTCAGGCAGTATTATCAGACATTCATTTTAAGGAAAGTAATATTTCTACAAAAGATTTAAAAGATGCTATGTAATTGATGATATATAGTATATGTGTTAAAATTAAAGATATAAAATAAAACTAAGCTGATATGTTATGATATTGTTATTGTAGTGTATCAGCTTAAATAGTATAAAAAATTAAATAACAGAATCGAAGGGACGTAATGAAAAAGATATTAATAATTGAGGATGAACCTAATATTATTGAACTAGTTGGTTATAATTTAAAAAACAATGGTTATGACTATTTAAGTGCGGAAGACGGCTTGATGGGTATAACTTTAGTTCATAAAGAGAAACCTGATTTAATTCTTTTAGATTTGATGCTACCAGGTAAAAATGGACATGAGATATGTAGGGAATTACGAGAAGAGGGTAACAAAACCCCTATTATAATGCTTACAGCTAAGAGTGATGAAGTTGATAAAATTTTAGGTTTAGAATTTGGTGCTGATGACTATATAACTAAACCTTTTAGTGTTCGTGAACTTATGGCAAGAATAAAAGCAGTATTGAGAAGATATGAAGAAAATTCTTCCACTGAGAATTCAGGTGCAAATGACCATATTATAAAAATTTATGATATTGAAATAAACACAGATAGGCATGAAGTGACTGTTGCTGGAAAACAAATTGAACTTACACTTAAAGAGTTTGAACTTTTATGTTTTTTAACTGAAAATAAAGGACATGTTTTTTCGAGAGATCAGCTGTTAGATAAAGTTTGGGGTATTGATTTTGCAGGAGAGACTAGAACTGTTGATGTACACATTAGGTATTTAAGAAAAAAATTAGGCCAAGATGATAATGAAGATAAATATATTCAGACCATAAGAGGGAAAGGTTATAAAATGAGATGAAGAAAAGATTTTTAATGGCATCCGTGGCAATAACTATATTTAATATTATGCTAATTTTATTTGTAATGGCATATTTTGTAGTAATAGAATCAAATGCAGACGATAGTGTTTTTTCATTTATGCTTCACAATAAATCATTTGGAGTTGCAATGACAATATGCATATTATGCTCTGGAATTTTCTCTTTGTTTATGCATAATCAAATTATGCGACCTGTTATTAAACTTCAAGAGCAAATGGTGAAAACTACAGAAGATAATAAAAAAGCAGAGAAGATAAGGAGTGAATTTGTAGCAAACGTAACTCATGAATTAAAAACGCCATTAACTTCAATTTCTGGCTTTATAGAGACATTACAATATGGGGCGGCTGAAAATCCTGAAATAAGAACTAAGTTTATTGATATAATAGCTATTGAAACATCAAGATTAGAGAGATTAATCGAAGACGTTTTGGTACTTTCGGATATCGAAAACAAAAGAGCTCCTTTAGATATTGTTACAATTGATACTAAAGATAGCTTAATGAAAATGATATCTACTATGGAACCTATTGCTAAGAGCAAAAATATTAAGATAGAGACAAAATTAATGGATGCTTGTTATATTGAGGGAAATGTAGATCGATTTATTCAGATGATGATGAATTTAATTGAAAATGCTATAAAATACTCAAAAGAAGACCAAGAAGGTAAGGTTGTTGTATCTTCTTACAGGGAAAATGAAAAAGTATTTATAGAAGTTAGTGATAATGGTATTGGTATAGATGAAGAGCATTTTGGACGATTATTTGAACGATTCTATAGAGTAGATAAATCTAGGACTAAAAAAGGTGGCGGAACAGGGTTAGGACTTTCTATAGTAAAACATATTGCGGCGTTATTTGAAGCAGAGGTAAATGTAAAAAGTAAATTAGGTGAAGGCACTACTTTTACGGTTATATTTAATTTGAAAGAGGAATAAGAGGAATAAATGGAGCATCTTGAGTTTTTAATTAGGGATTTAGCTTTAATATTAGCTGTAGCTAGTATTACGACTATAATTTTTAAAAGTATAAATCAACCTTTTGTTTTAGGCTATATTTTGGCAGGGTTTTTAACCAGTGCCAATTTTTCTATGTTGCCAACAGTTATCGATGCAAGCAGCATAAATATTTGGGCAGAACTGGGCGTTATTTTCATAATGTTTGCATTAGGACTAGAATTTAGTTTTCATAAAATCGCTAACATTGGAGGAAGTGCAATTGTAACGGCTACTGTTATAATAACGGCTATGGTTTTTATAGGCTATGGTGTGGGTATAGCTATGGGTTGGAGTCATATGGACAGTATTTTCTTAGGTGGAATGATTTCTATGTCTTCTACGATGATTATATTGAAAGCATATGAAGATTTACAGTTGAAGGATAAGAAATATGCTCAATTAGTTTTAGGGACTTTGATTATTGAAGATGTAGCTGCAATTTTTATGATGATAGTTCTTTCAACTATTTCTATAAGTAAAGATGTATCAGGTATAGAACTGGGAAGTGAATTGGGTAAAATGATTCTATATTTGATTTTTTGGCTGCTTTTAGGAATATATTTGATACCTACTATTCTAAAAAAATCAGATAAATATTTGAATGCAGAGATATTACTTATTGTTTCTTTAGGTCTTTGTCTTGCAATGGTAGTAATCGCAAACCATATGGGATTTTCTTCGGCACTGGGGGCTTTTTTAGCAGGCTCTATACTTGCAGGGACTTTGAGAGCAGAGCAAATTGAAGAGTTAGTAAAGCCTATTAAAGACTTCTTCGGGGCTGTGTTTTTCGTTTCGGTAGGAATGTTAGTAAATCCAGACTTAATTGTAAAATATATTGTACCAATTATAATAATAACTCTAGTTACTATTATTGGTCAGATGACTTTTTCTTTTATAGGCGTTTTACTGTCAGGGCAGTCTTTACGAACAGCAGTTGGTGCTGGTATGAGTATGGTACAAATAGGTGAATTTTCATTTATAATAGCATCTTTAGGTACTTCATTAGGTGTTACTAGTGAATTTTTATATCCTATAGTAGTGTCTGTATCAGTTATAACAACCTTTTCAACTCCATTATTTATTAAAAAAATAGATAAGGCCTATTCAATATTATTAAAAATACTACCTAAACAACTAATAAAGATTATAAAACAATATACCTCTGAAAAACAAAATGAAAATGAAAAAGATCCTGATTGGAAAGAATTTTTAAGAAAGTATATACAAAAGACAGCTATTACAACAGTGCTTTTATTTTGTATATATATAGTTGGTAAACAGGTTTTAATTCCCATACTATATAATTATGGTATTAAATATTCTTTAGCAAAATGGGTATCAGGTATATTAACTGTACTATTAATGATTCCAGCTATCAATTTAATGTCATATAAAAGAAATATTATTTATACGAAACTATGGCTGAAGGGGAAAAACAATAGATTGCCACTTTTAGTTTTTAAGAGTATTAAGGTTCTTATAACCATTTTTTTCATGATGCTTGCTATTAGTATTATTATAGATATTAATATTTTTATTTTATGGGTGTTTGCTTTTATTATTGTGATATTTAGTGCAAAATCAGATTTTATGATTCGTAATTCTATAAAAATAGAAACTCGTTTTATTGCCAATTTTAATGAACGTATATTGGAAAACAATAAAAAGAAAAATGGAATTAACAAGGGTCATAGGTGGTTAGATGAAACCTTGCTAATAGAGGAATATCAAATCGATAAAATTTTGATAGAAGATCCAGAAAAGAGTTTTTATACAAAATATAAATTGGGCGTACAGATTATAAAAATTATAAGAGACGGAAAACATATAAATAATCCTTATGTAGAATCTGGAATAAAAGAAGGCGATGTTATAGTTGTCATGGGAAAAAATCATAATCTTGATTCCTATGAAATGATATTAGAAAAGATTGCAATTTTTTCAAAGAAAACAGACAAAACTAAATTAAAAGAATATATTTATAGACAGATATTTACTTCAATGGATGAGAAAAATTATTTGTTTTGCATTGCAGTTAATATAAAAAATCCATGTGAGTTTTATAATAAAACGGTGCAATCCTCTAAAATAAAGGAGAAATACCAAGGCTTTGTCATAGGAATAGATAGAGGTGCTCTTTCTATAATAAATCCTAACAAAAAGACACAAATAGAAGAAGGTGATGTTCTGTGGGTACTTGGGACTGAGAAAACCTTTGATAAATTCTTGCAAAAAAACATCCTTAATTAATAAAGTCGAAAAAAGTCGATAGAAAACAGTTGTAAAAATTTTACAACTGTTTTATTATATAGACAAAAGTAAAAAAAAGGAAATTGAGGATTAAAATGGAGATTAAAGCAGAGGTCATTATTGAAATAATAGAAAGCATTAGAAAGATAATAACTCAAACTAATTATGAAAATGATGAGCAAGAAATTTTTAAGCTGATTGAAAATTATATTTGTACAGATAACAGGCTAGAAATGTGTAACTTTAGAGTTAAAGCTAAACTAGTTAGCCAAATATATTATTCGATAAGAAAAGATTTAGGAATAATACATCCATTTAGTGAAGATAAGGATGTTACAGAAATAATGATAAACGGCAAGGATAATATTTTTATTGAGCGTTTTGGGAGGATAGAAAAGGTAAATCAAGTATTTACAAGCACAGAAGAACTAGAAGAATTAATTCGTAGAATTGTAGGAAAAGTTCATCGTGAAATAAATGAGTTAAATCCTATTGTAGATGCTAGACTTCCTGATGGTTCAAGAGTTAATGCAGTATATAAAAATGTAGCTTTAAATGGTCCTATTTTAACTATTAGAAAATTTCCTGAAAAAGCTTTTGCTATGGAAGATTTAATATCTTTTGAAACAATTACATTAGAAGCAGCGGAGTTCCTAGAAAAAATGGTAGAAGCAGGAGAAAACATATTTATTAGTGGTGGAACAAGTAGTGGAAAAACTACTTTGTTAAATGTCTTATCAAATTATATTCCTAAGGAGGAAAGAGTTATTGTAATTGAGGATTCAGCAGAATTACAAATAAATAAAATTAAAAATATAGTAAGGCTCGAGTGTAGGAACGCTAATGCTCAGGGAAAAGGACTTGTAGATATGCAACAGCTTATTAAATCAAGTCTTAGAATGAGACCAAATAGAATTATAGTGGGGGAGGTAAGAGGAAAAGAAGTTTTAGACATGTTACAGGCTTTTAATACTGGACATGATGGTTCTTTATCTACAGGACATGGAAATTCTATATCAGGAATGTTAAAAAGATTAGAGACTATGGTTTTACAGGCCGTAAATTTTCCTATTGAAGCAATAAGGAATCAAATAGCAGAAGGAATTGATATAATGGTGCATTTAGGCAGGTTACCAGACAGAACAAGAAGAGTACTAGAGATTTCGGAAATATGTGGATATGAACAAAATCAGTTTATAATTAACAGCTTATTTAAATATGAATTTGGAAGGGGGCTTGTAAAAACAAAAAATCAAATACAAAATATGGACAAATTATTATTAAGGGGTATAAAAAATGAAAAATAATGAGATTGACTGTATTAAAAATTATGAAGAGTATGAACTTAGGGGAGTTCAAGCTAGAAATTATTATATCTTAACAAGTGTAAGTTTATTTTTTATAGGTTATTTATTCTATTCTAATTTAGTTATTGCGTTATGTATGATCGTCGCTGTATTTCCACTAAAGAAAAATTATATTAAATATAAAATAAAACAACAAAAAGAAATTTTGAGGAAACAATTTAGAGATTTATTATATTCTTTATCAGCATCAATTTCATCGGGGAGACAAATGTCAGAAGCACTTATAGAGGCCAGGAAAGATTTAGCATTTATGTATAATGACAAAGAACCAATTATGCAGGAATTAAAATACATAAATAAAAGTATTACGGAAAGTAGAGTAACCGATGAAATGCTTCTGAAAGATTTTGCTTATAGAAGCGGTGTAGAAGAAATTATAAGTTTTGCAGATGTATATTCTACGTGCAGAACTACAGGAGCAAATGTTGGAGAGATGATTACAAAAGCTGCAGAGGTACTGATGGATAAAATGTCTATAGATAGAGAAATAAAGTCCATAACAGCACAAAAGAAATTAGAGGCTAAAATTATTAGTCTTATGCCAATCATCATCATCATTTTTCTAAATATAGTTTCGCCAGGATATTTAGACAGTTTATACACTACTTTATTGGGACATGTGATTATGACTGTCGCAATAATAATTATATCTATATCTTATTATTTAATGAGTAAGATTGTTGAGGTAAAGGTATGAATAGGATAGATAAGATTTTTGAGTATCTTATGGAGAAGGCTCCAGACTTAATTATAGGTAAAACAAAGGAGTATGAAAAAGAACTTTATTTGCTGTATGGAAATATAGAGAATCAAGAAAATATATTTTCCATGAGATTAAAGAACTTAAAAAAATATATTTTTACTATTTTGATATTGCTAAGTATATTATTACTTGCCTTTTCGGTTAACTTGCTTGAAGACAAAGAATCTATAGTGGTAGACAAAAATGGTGCAAAATATATTGAACGTCCCACTTATGATGAAGGAAACATTAATACTAGATTAATATTATCAGGAGAGGTTGAAGGAAAGACAATAAAGAAACCAGTTAGTATAAATGTGAAACCAGAAGGGGCAAATGATATAGAAGAAAAACAAGAAAACGATGTGAATATAGAAGAATCTGCTATTAGTAAACTTGACTCTATGATTTATCAGATTAACAAAAGTGATGATGATAAAGGAGTGTACTTACCGAATAAAATTGAGGGCATAAAAGATATTAAGTGGGAAGTTGAAAATAAAAATCCTTATTTTCTAATATTTTTTATGGGTGTTGCTATTCTTATTTGTATATTCTTTAACAGGTATGATGAATTAAATATTCTAAAAAAACGGTGTAATGATTCAATAGATACAGAACTTCCTGAGTTTCTGAATAAAGTTGTTCTTTTAATGAATGCAGGATTAGTTCTATCAGTAGCTTTAGATAAGATCATAAAGGACTATAGTTCTTATGAATATATAGATAAATCATATTTCTATAAGCAGCTAGTTGAGATAAATGTTAGGGTGAAGGAGACAAATGCTCCAATAGTAGGAGAAATAAAGAAGTTTGCAGAAAGAAGTAAAAATAGAGAATTTATGAGGGTTACAAGTGTTATATCGGATAACATGCACAAAGGAACCGAGCTTGTAAATATTTTGCAAAATGAAAGTAACTTCTTATGGTTTCAAAGAAAAAAAAGGGCAGAAGAAAAGGGGAGAATTGCTGAAACAAAGCTCACTATGCCATTAGCATTACAGCTTTTGGTTTTAATAATAATAACTTTAGCTCCTGCCATGCTTGAAATGTAGGAAAAGGTTATTTATTTGTTTAAGAAAGGGGGAAGTAAAGTGAGATTGATTAGAAACAACAAAAAAGGTATGGAGATGGTGCAGGTAGGTATCTTAATAGCTATAGCTATAGGTATAGGTCTTATATTTAAAACTCAGATTGAAACATTTGTAAATGGCACTTTTAGAACTTTAATGAATAGTGGCTTTTAGATGAACAATAAAAAAGGTTCGTTAATGGTAGAGGCAGCCATTATATACCCGCTAGTGATAGGGGCCATAATGGCTGTTATTTACATAATGATATGTATGTACACTGGAGCTGCTTATAGAGCAAATCTAGATATTGAGTTGAGGAATAGAGCTTTTGAAATAACACAGACTGGTGAAAAAGTTTGTGTTGGTTCAAAATTTATGCCTTATGATAAATATGGAAAAAGTGCATTTAACAAAAAAATCTGTTTTACTGAGGATAAAAAATTATTATTTAAAATTTTATGTGGAGATGTTTCCCATAGATATAAGGGAAACGTTATGATGAGCACCACTATGAGGAATCATCAAGGACAAGTTTATTTAATAGATGAAAAAGACTTTATAAGAAAGGTGGATATGGGTTCCAAATGACAAAAGTATTTTTTTTAGGTAAAAAATTTAATAAGAAAGGGAACCTATCAGTTATGCTTTCCATGTTTTTTGCATCTTTGTTATTAATAGCTGTAGTCTTGGTAAATACATCGTCGAAAGTATCTAATTATTCATATTGCGATTGTGTATTACAATTAGCAGGACGTTCAATTCTATCTGAGTATCACTTAGCTTTAAAAGAGAATTATGGAATTATGGCTTTTAAAAGCTATAACAAAGAGGTTA
This sequence comes from Aminipila sp., assembly GCA_032096995.1. Taxonomy (GTDB): domain Bacteria; phylum Bacillota; class Clostridia; order Peptostreptococcales; family Anaerovoracaceae; genus Aminipila. The sequence goes on along the minus strand of DAMCXN010000029.1, from coordinate 19,672 downwards.
ATAATAAAATAAAATTTTATGCAAATAGTAGCTTTAAAGAAAAAACTAATGAAAATAATTTGACTCTTATAAAGCCTAAATTAAAAAAAGTAGAATGTAATATGAATTCATATTCGCTGGCTAATGTAGATAATTTAGAAAATGATATTATTGATTTTATGAAGTATCCAAAATTACGATCAAAACAAGAAGGGGTTGAATCATATAAGGGAGAAGGTGATTATGCACATTTAGTAAATCAGAAGGTTATTAATAATCTTCCTTCGAAGAATTTACAAAGTAACTACTTTAATATTAAAGAAATTGTTTCTAATGGAGTTCCATCATTGGAAGAACTTATGTCAAATAATACTAAGAATTTAATTGTAAATGAGTATATTTTAAATAACTTTAATTATAGGCTTGGATTGGAAAGTAATACAGAAACTTTTTTTAGGAATGAAGCAGAATATATTTTATATGGGGACTTTAGTGATGAGGGGAATAAAAATAAATTTATCCGGAATTTTAAAGCTTTAAGGGTACTTTTGAATACTTTACATATTTGTTTAGATAAAGAAAAGAGAATTCAAATTGAGACAGCAGCTGCAACTATAACCCCAGGGCCGGAAGCTGCAGTGACAGCTATAATTTTGACTGAAGTATGGGCATATGCTGAAGCTGTAAATGATGCCAAGTTGTTGGTAGCAGGAGAAAATGTTGCTTTATATAAAAAAGGAGATAATTGGGCAATAGATTTAGATTCATTGATAAAAAGAAGAAATGGCAAAGAGAATACTAAGCTCAATACATTAATAAAAGAAAATACTAATAAAGACAATAGTAAACCGAATTCTTTAATAGAAAATTCAACTAATAAAAATAGTAGTAAAGTAGATTCTGCAATAAATGAAAGTATGAGTACTACTTACATTAAACCTAACTCAGATAAGGGCCTTGATTATAAAGATTACCTTCGAGTCTTTTTATATTTTGAAGACAGAGAGACAAAGCTAATGAGAATGATGGATTTAATACAAATAAATATCCAAGGAGGTTTTGATGAAAGCTTTTATATAAAAGATTGTTATATTGGACTTGATTATAAAGCTAATGTTAATGGTCAGGAGTATGCATATGTTCAAATATACTAAAAAAGGTAATATAGGTATAGAAGCCACAATTTTACTACCTTTTGTTATATTAGGAATTTTAACCATAGCTTTCTTAATAAAAGTTAATTGCTCTAATGAAGTTGTTATAAGTATAGCAAGTGATGAAGCACGGAAATTAAGTATTGAGACGTATACAAATATTGGCAAGGTAGTAGATGTAAAATTTCCATTAACTCTTAAACATAGGTTAGAAGAGGATACAGATTATGAAAATATCAGAGTTAATAAGTTTAGATATTTATATTTTAATGGTAAAATTGATAATTTAATATCTTTCAATGTCCAATATAAAAATAATTGTAACTTTCCAATTGATTTTTATGGTCAAATACAGGGTAATGAGAGAATTACAACAAGAGCATTTGTAGGTAGTGATAAATATGAAAAACCAAAAAAATTTGAAACAATGGAAGAAGATGAAGAGTCTGAAATAGTTTGGATATTCCCCGAATCAGGTAAGAGGTATCATAGTAAAAATTGTCCATATGTAAGAACTGCGGCTATCCAAACTATATTAACTAATTCTATTAAGAGGAAATATAAATCTTGTAGAATTTGTAACTCTAAAAATCTTTCAGAAGGTACAATCATTTATTATTTCCCTAATAGTGGAAAAGTATATCATTGCGCTAATTGCAATACCGTAGATAAGTATATTATTGAAGTTGAAAAAAGTGAAGCAATAAGGAGAGGGTATACACCATGTCTAAAATGTGGAGGAGAATAATGGATTCTTTTTATAAAAACAACGAAATTAGAGATTTTGAAATTAAAATATTTGCATCTGATTCATGTAAGTCATTTATTCCTATGACTTTTGTTAATATACAAGGGAAACTGAATGTAAATTATCATTTAGAAGGGTATAAAGAGATAAATTTTGAGAAATTGGAAAACCCATACCAATTACTTGAAATAATCGAAAAGATAGCATTTTGTATGAAAGAGGCTCATAACCATTTAATCCTATACTCAAGATATATTTTAACCAAGGAAGTGATCTATATAGACCAAATCAATTCAAATTTAAAAATTAAGTTTGTGCCTAGTAATGATGAAGGTAAAACAGAAGAATTCTCGGTAAAGGTGAAGTCCTTATTAAGAGAGTTGGGTATTAAAAATATTAGGTGTCTAGAATATATTGACATGATTATTAAGAAATTAGATAAATATGATTTGTCTATGCAGTCTCTTTTCAACTATATAGGAGAGTTAAAAAGAGAAGCTTATTTATGTGGATGGGGAAATTAAAAAAAGCCGAGATAACTCGGCTTTTTTTAATGTAAGTTATTATTATTATCTGTTATTACGTCTTTCCTGCTTTTTCTTGTCCCTGCAATCCTTACATCTTTTAGGTTCATTGTCAAAACCTTTTTCTTTGTAGAATTCCTGTTCTCCAACAGTGAATACAAACTCTCTTCCGCAATCTTGACAAATAAGTGTCTTGTCTTCCATAATTTTATTTCCTCCGTGTTTAAAAAAAGTTTCAAATATTTAAAATATCAAAATGGAGACGATTCAGATTAAGAAAGTTTTTCTGTTCAGATGCTAGGGACATTAGTTCCGGGTAGAGAAATTTCCATATTCAGATCGAATCAAAGTTATTTTAAATACTTATAAATTCATTATATAGTGGATTTGTAAAAATGTCTATAATTATTTACATAATTATGAATTAAATTTAAAATAAAAAACAAAAAGAAAATACTTAGATTTAAAGATTAAATCTATTGGTATAGTTGGGCATTTTTTTTAATTATAATCATACAATTAAATAGCATGTATAAAGTAAGTTATTCCTAATAAGGAGTAAGGAGGATAAATAAAGTATGGGATTAATTAGAAGAAAAAGACGAAGAAATAGCTTTCGTCAAAAAACAAAGGTGAATTTTACTTCAATTATTGTTATAATGAGTATTGCAGTATTATTTGGATATGGAACTGCAAAATTTATAATTTATCCATTATTTAATTCGGATACTAGCGAAAATGAAGGCTTTAAAATAGAAAAATTTTTGAGCTTTTTCTTTGATGAAGAAGAACAAAAAGATAATAACGACAGCAGTAAAAATAATGGAAATGATACAAATAATACTACTGGAGAAGGTATTGAGCAGAGTGATCCTAATTCTCAATCGAATATCGTTGAAGATAAATTAGAAGTTACCCCAACAGACCAAAGTGCAGCAACAACGTTAAAAAACGGGTATTGTATACAATTTGGGAGCTTTTCTACTAAACTAAGTGCAGAGAATCTTGTTTCGGAACTTAAGACAAGTGGCATTAATGCTGAGATTATTGAGAAGGATGGAGCATATAAAGTTATAAGCCAGTTATTCGAAAAAAAAGAGCAGGCTGTAGCAACTATGAATACTTTATCAGATAGTAAGTTTACAGATGCTTTTATAATACAAAGAGATGAAAAATAGAAAGGTAAAATAGTATGATTCCTCTTTCTACAAGGATGAGACCAGATAGTATAGACAATTTTATAGGACAGAGTCATTTTATGTACAAAGGTTCCTTATTTTATAATTCCATAAAAAATAAGACTTTTGATTCTGCTATTTTTTATGGACCTTCGGGCACAGGAAAAACTACTTTAGCAAGAATTATTTCCCAGGAAATGGATGGGGAATTTTGTGAAATAAATGCTACTACAACAGGGACTAAAGACTTAAAAGAGATAATAGAAAAAGCACAGTTAAGATTCTTTGGCATACAAAAACAATCTACATATGTATATGTAGATGAAGTTCATAGATGGAATAAATTACAACAAGACTCCCTGCTTAAAGCAATAGAAGAAGGGGTTATACACTTTATTGGTAGTACCACTGAAAATCCATATTTTTCTATCAATAATGCTATTATAAGCAGGGTAAGAAATATATATGAGTTTAAAAAGCATACTGTGGAAGATATAGTAAATATATTAAAATATACCCTTGAAGATAAGACAAAAGGCCTTGGGAATCTTCAAATTAAATATGATGAAGAAGCACTTAGAGTTTTGGCAGAGATGAGCTCTGGTGATGCAAGGGTCGCTTTGGATACCTTAGGCTTTATAATAGACAATCTAGATAGCGATATGAAATTTACTACGGAGCATGTAGGGGAAGCAATGCAGAAAAAAACTAACTTTTATGACAAAAGTGAAGATAAATATAACCTTTTATCCGCATTGCAAAAATCCATAAGGGGCAGTGACCCTGATGCAGCAATTCATTATTTGGCTAGATTGCTAAATGGTGGAGCAGATATTCAAATGATTGGAAGAAGATTACTAGTTATTGCTAGTGAGGATATAGGCATGGCATATCCTACTGCAATAAATATTGTAAATTCTTGTGTTCAAGCATCACTTATGGTAGGTCTACCTGAAGCTCAGATAAATTTAGCACAAGCTGTCATAACGTTAGCATCCTCACCTAAATCCAATGCTTCATATATGGCATTGGCTAAAGCAATGGAGGATATTAAAAAGAAAAATATTGATGATATTCCTTTACATTTAAAAGATGCACATTATTCAGGAGCATCTAAAAGAGGTATTGGTGTTGAATATAAATATCCTCATGCATACGGAGGTTATGTAAAGCAGCAATATTTACCGGACAACCTTTACAATGAAGGCGTCAAATATTATGAGCCAACAGATAATGGTCAAGAGGCTGCATTTAAAAAGTTTTTAGAGGGAGTTAAAAAAATAAATGAAAGAGATTAAAGTAGCCCAATATTCAGGGTTTTGTTTTGGTGTAAAAAGAGCCATAGAGATTACTACAGACACTGCTACTGAGTATAAGGGGGACAAGCAGGTATACACTTGTGGTCCGCTTATTCATAATAAAATAGTGACAGATGAATTAGAATCTAAAGGTGTAAAAATTATAAATTCACCGAAAGAGGCTTTAAAAAATGATGTTGTTATAATAAGATCTCACGGGGAAGGTAAAGATTTTTATGATAAAGCCAATGAAATTGGATTTAAATTAGTTGATGCCACTTGTCCTTTCGTAAAAAAAATACATGATTTAGTGAAAAATGCTCATGATAAAAAGGAAAATATAATAATAGTTGGAGACTATAAGCATCCTGAGGTTATCGGAATAAATGGTTGGTGTGAAAATGAAGGCTTAGTTATTAATTCTGTGGAAGAAGCAAAACAAGTTAAAGCTGATAATTATTTTATTGTAGCACAAACTACTATACAAAAAAGCCATTTTGATAATATAGTTGAACAATTAACAAAAAATAAGTGCAAATTATTAATAAATAACACAATTTGTAATGCGACAAATGCAAGACAGGAAAATTGTAAGAGATTATCACAAAAAGTAGATGTTATGGTAATAATTGGAGGCAGAGAAAGTTCCAATTCTCAAAAACTTTACGAATTATCAAAAAAATATTGCCAAAAAGCATATTTTATTGAAAATATAAAAGATTTACCATTGAAAGATATTGAATTATGTAATAAAATAGGAATTGCGGCAGGTGCATCTACACCTGAACGCTTAATTAAGGAGGTTATTGCTAACATGAGTGAAATTATCACTGAAAACAATGAAGAAAATTTAATGCACGACTTAATGGAAGAAATTGAGAAGTCATTAAGACTACCTAGAGGTGGGGAAATCGTAGATGGTACTGTAATTCAGGTAACTGACAGAGAAGTTGTTGTCAATCTTGGCTGTAAGAAGGACGGTATTATACCAAAAGATGAATTAACATTGGAAGGAGAACAGAAGCTTACTGATTTATTTAAAGAAGGCGATGAAATCCAGGCTAAAGTACTTAAGACTGACGACGGCGACGGAAACATTCTACTTTCTAAGAAAAAGTTAGAAGTAAATGAGCATTGGAATGAAATTAATAGTGCTCTTGAAGATAAATCATTTGTTAATGCTAAAGTTGTGAAAGAAGTAAAAGGCGGAGTTATCGCTGCTTACAAAGAAGTATATGGATTTATTCCACTTTCACAGTTATCCGATAGATTTGTTGACAAAGCAGAAGAATTTATTGGTAGAGTTCTTCCAGTAAGAGTTACTCGCGTTGACCAGAGAAAGGGCAAGGCTGTATTCTCACATAAGGCTTATTTAGCAGAAGAAAGACAGAAGAAGATTGATGAAATTTGGAGCAGCTTAAGTGAAGGTGATGTTGTAGAAGGTACTGTTATGAGATTTACTGACTATGGTGCATTCGTTGACATTGGCGGCATTGATGGATTACTTCACATTTCAGAGATTTCATGGGGCAAATTAAAGCATCCTCAGGAAGTTCTTTCTATTGGAGAAAAGATAGAAGTTAAAGTTCTATCAATGAACAGTGAAAAGGGTAAAATTTCTCTTGGCTTAAAGCAGACTAAGCCTGAACCATGGTCAATCATCGATGAAAAATATCAGATTGGACAGGTTATTACAGGTAAAATCGTTCAGATTAAGGAATATGGTGCGTTCGTAGAATTAGAACCAGGGCTTGATGGTCTTGTACATATTTCTGAAATTGCTCATAAGCGTGTTACAAACATCGCTGATGAAATTTCAGTTGGACAAGAAGTATCAGCAAAAATCCTTGAAATTGATAAAGACAGAAAAAGAATCAGCTTAAGCATTAAGGAAACTTTAGAAGCTCCAGTTGAAGAAGAATTAGAAGAAACAACTGCAGAAGACGCTGAATAATTTTATTATTGAGGTTAAATTTAGCAGGGTGCAAGTCGCCCTGCTATTTTTGTATAATAGCAAGTTTTGAGTGGCGAAGCCACAGTTTTGTATAATAGGAAATGGTAGTTTACATGAAGAATTTGATTTTAATAGGAATGCCGGCTTGTGGTAAGAGTACAGTTGGAGTTGTATTAGCAAAAACTATGGGTATGAAGTTTGTGGATACAGATTTGCTGATTCAAGAAAAAGAAGGTATTTTACTACAAGATATTATAAATGAAAAAGGTAATGATTATTTTAAAAAGGTTGAAGAGTATGTGCTTCGTAGTGTTGATGTTGAAAATACAGTTATATCTACTGGTGGAAGTGCAGTATATTACCCTAAGGCAATTAAGCATTTTAAGAAAAAAGGAAAAATTGTTTATATAAAAGTTTCTTTTGATACTATAGAAACTAGGCTAGACAATATTACTACTAGAGGTGTAACTTTGGCTCCAGGTCAAACCTTGAAAGATTTGTATAATAAGAGAGTTCCTTTATATGAAGAAAATGCAGATATTATAGTGGAGACTGAAGGCTTAACTGTTGAACAGACTATTGAAAGGATTATTGAATTAGTTCAAGCATCATCTTAATATGATGTAAGATTGTCTTATAACTTTATATACAGTTTATAGATACAATTTTGATATACAATGATACATTATTTTATGAAAAAAAGACTCTAAAGCAGCAATATTTATTATATATTCTGTATTGAGTCTTTTTATTATTATAAATAGAAATGATGTCACTATTTTGATGATTCGATCAGTTCTTCTGCACTCTTTAAAGTTGAAGCCGTTATATTTAGCCCACCTAATAATCTGGCGATTTCTTCTACTTTTTCTTTCTTTGACAGAGGAACTACTGTAGTATATGTAGATTGTTCGTCTGAATGTTTTATTATCTTGTAATTATAATCTCCACATGCCGTAATTTGAGGAAGATGTGTGATACAAATGATTTGATGATTATTTGAAATCTCTTTTAACTTTTTTCCTACAATACTAGCAGCTATACCGCTAATACCAGCATCAATTTCATCAAAAATCATTGTTGAAATATCATCATAATCCCCAATAATCTTTTTAAAGGCTAGCATTATTCTAGACATTTCACCACCAGAAGCTATTTTAGCTAAAGGCTTAAGTGGCTCACCTCGATTGGTACTAATAAGGAATTCTACTATATCTATACCATTTGAAGTATATCCAGAGGGATTTGTAGAAAAGTTTATCTTAAATTCAGAGTTATTAAAACTTAAGTCAAGCAGCTGTTTCTTTATTTTATCTTCTAGTTCTTTGGCAGCTGATTTCCTAAGCTTTGACAATTTTTCCGATGAATTTTTTAATTGTTTTTCGCATTCAGAAATCTGCTTAGAAAGAGTTTCCTTTGCATCATCAATGTTTTCAATAATCGACAAATCTTTTTCCAATTGTTCAGCATATTCCAATATTTTTTCTATAGAACCACCGTACTTGGCTTTTAGCTTATCAATTGTATCCATCCTAGATATAGCCAGATCTAATTCTTCAGGTGAGAAAGTAATATTATCCTTTATATTACGGACTTCTCTACTTATATCTTCTAATTTATAGTATGCATCATTAAAATCAGAAAGTAAGTCTGAAACGGGTCTAGAGTACTCGGATATTTCTTGTAGTTGATTTTGTACTTTTGTTAGAGCCTCTAAAACAGAAGGAGAGTCACCATAAATTGTCTCATAAGTATTAGATAAATTTCCATAAATCTTTTCACTATTTTGTAGAGAAAGAATTTCTTCTTCTAAAATAGTATCTTCCCCAATTTTTAGATCTGCTGCTTCGATTTCATTTAATTCAAATTTCATAAAATCTCTTTTTCTTTGATTATCGGCATCATTTGATATAAGAGAATTTAACTCATTGCAAAGACTTCTATATTTGAAAAAAAACTTTTCTGTTGAAGTTTTAATAGGTAATATTTCTGAGCTATTATACAAATCCAGAAGATTAATATGTAATTCAGGATCTAGTAATGACTGATGATCATATTGACCATGTATATCTGCAAGCTTTTTACAAAGTGCATTTAAGAATGAAACAGATACGATTTGGTTATTGATTCTACATATACTTTTTCCAGAACTTGATATTTCACGTTTTATTATTATTTGATCTTCATCAATAAGGATACCATTTTCGTCTAGAAAAGTTGCCGCTTGAACAGGGCTATTGTCTATAACCAGCTCAATAATCGCTTTATTTTTTCCAGAACGAATAAAAGCAGTATCTGCCCTGCTTCCTAAAGCAAGGCTTACTGCTTCAATGATAATAGATTTACCAGCACCTGTTTCGCCAGTAATTATATTTAGACCTGAATGAAAATCTATGTCCATTTCGTTAATAATAGCGAAATCCTTTACATGTAAATGAGAAATCATATTTATTAAACCTCCCAAAGGCTATTATCTTAATAAGTCGTTAAATTTTTCTACAAGAGTAGAAACGTTTTCTACCTCGTCTACTATAATCATAAGTGTGTTATCTCCAGCAATAGAACCGACGATATGAGGAAAGTTTAGTGAATCAATAGCTTCTCCTGCAGCGTTTGCACAGCCGGATAACGTTTTTACTACAATGATGTTATAGGAAGGAACCACACTTCGAATAGTTTCTTTAAAAATTTTAATGAATCTGTCAGAAATAGGTGTTTCAATAGAATTTCCTAAAGCATATTTGTATTTTCCAGTATGTGATAAAACTTTAATTAGCTGAAGTTCTTTAATATCTCTTGAAATTGTAGCTTGAGTTACATCGTAACCGCTTTCCTTTAATAAAGAGGCTAGTTTTTCTTGAGTTTCTACTTCATTATTATTTATAATTTCAAGAATTTTGTTTTGCCTTGAATAACGCATAAATTTACCTCCGCGTATATTTCACAATATAAAATATATTACGTGTATATATTAACATAAATATACAAAATTATTCAACAGTAATTATTATTTATACATGAAATTCAAAATTTTAAGAGCTTTTATACATTATGATATGGGGATATGCATATGTGGACAAACATGTGTTTGTGTGATAAAATGGAAAATAATACGTTTTAGATTAAAAGAAATCTATGGTATAATATAATAATTATGGAGAAATTATGAGAATTTTAGGAATAGACCCTGGTTATGCGATTTTAGGGTATGGCATAGTAGAAATGAAAGGGAATCACTTTGAAGTTTGTGGGTATGGAGCTATTACTACAGAAGCTTCAATGAATATGACCGACAGATTAAAGTGTTTATATACTTCATTGACAGAGATAATCGCAGAATATGAACCAGAAGTTGCATCCATTGAAGAACTGTTTTTTAATACAAATACTAAAACAGCTATCATGGTAGGACAAGCTAGAGGGGTAGCAATACTTGCATGTGCTAACTCAGGTATGGAAATTGCAGAATATACTCCTTTACAAATAAAACAGGCCTTAGTAGGTTATGGAAGGGCTGAAAAAAAACAAGTGCAAAGTATGGTTAAAACTATTTTGCATCTTAATGAAGTTCCAAAGCCTGATGATACGGCAGATGCGTTAGCTGCTGCTATATGTCATGGACATTCAGCTAATGCAAACAAGAGATTATCAAAGGTTATGAAAATGAGATAATAACAAATTAAAAAAGCATAAAAGGGAGGAAAATATGCTTCATTATATAAAAGGGACATTAGCCATGCATTTTGCTGGTGGTGTTGTTATAGAAACAGGGGGCTTAGGTTACGAGGTTCATGTTCCCGACAATTCTTCTATATACATAGCTAAAGAGGGTGAACAGGTAATGGTTTATACGGCTATGATGGTTAGAGAAGATGACATAAGTTTATACGGTTTTGCTGATAAAGAGAGCTTACAATTGTTTAGAAAACTTATGACAGTAAATGGTGTTGGAGCTAAAGCGGCATTGTCTATTCTATCATCTTTACCAGTTACAGAACTTCAAAAAGCCATTGTATTTGAAGATGCAGCAGCACTTACTAAGGCAAATGGTATAGGTAGAAAAATTGCTCAAAGGATTGTTCTTGAGCTTAAAGATAAATTAGATGCAACAGAGGCAATAAGTAGCGGCATATCTAGTTCGGATATTACAAATGCCAATAAAAATGAAAAGGGTGAAGCTGTTAATGCTTTAATGGCTCTTGGCTACAGTAAGAGTGAGGCTGTTGAAGCGCTTGCAGGAATAGATGAAAGTGATTTAACTGTTGAGGAATATATAAAACGAGCATTAAAACGATTATGCTAATATAAACGGGAGCATTAAAAATGGATTTTATGGAATATGATGAGCGAGTAACATCCACCAATCAGAATAGTGATGAGGAATGTGTAGAGCTTACTTTAAGGCCTAAAAAACTAGATGATTATATTGGTCAAAAAACGGCCACAGATAATTTGAAAATTTGTATTGAGGCTGCACAAATGAGAAATGAGCCTTTAGATCATGTACTTTTTTATGGGCCACCAGGTTTGGGCAAAACTACATTAGCAGGAATTATTGCCAATGAACTTGGCGTTGATTTAAGGATCACATCAGGGCCAGCTATAGAAAGAGCTGGAGATTTGGCTGCAATATTAACAAACCTAAATGAAAATGATGTACTTTTTATTGATGAAATTCACAGATTAAATAGATCTGTAGAAGAAGTCTTGTATTCAGCTATGGAAGATTATGCTTTAGACATAATCATAGGTAAAGGACCTTCTGCAAGATCTATAAGGCTAGATCTATCTAAATTTACATTGATAGGTGCTACAACTAGAGCAGGAAGTCTATCAGCACCTTTAAGGGACAGGTTTGGCGTAGTAAGTAAATTTGAATTATATACTATTGATGAATTAAAAAAGATTATTAAAAGATCAGCAGGACTTTTAAATGTTGACGTTGATGATGAGTCACTGGAAGCTATGGCCATGAGAGCTAGAGGGACACCGAGAGTTGCGAATAGAATTCTTAAAAGGGTAAGAGATTTTAGCCAAGTAAAAGGTAATGGTACAATTGATTTAGATATAACAAATAAGACTTTAAAATCACTTGGTGTAGACGAATATGGTCTAGAGACTCTTGACAGAGAAATTCTTAAAATAATTATAGAGAGGTTTAAGGGAGGTCCTGTAGGAATAGATACAATTGCAGCTTCTATTGGTGAGGATAGAGTAACAATAGAAGATGTTTATGAGCCGTATTTAATTCAAGCAGGGTTTTTGCATAGAACACAAAAAGGAAGAATGGTTTCTGAACAAGCTTATAAACATTTAGGAATTAAGTTACCAGAGTGATGAAAAGTAAGGAGTAGAAATGAAGTTTACTATGAGAAAGATTTTGTCCACATGTATTTTAATGATGTTGGTAGTAGCTTTTTGTGTAGGTTCTAATATTGATTATTCTAGTGCGAGCACAATGCCAGAATATATTAAAATAGGACTAAAATATGGAAGTTCAAGTCAGAATGAATATGAAGTAAATTTTAAAGATGGAATAATATTAGGTCTTGGCGACAATGATGGTTTTGATGAATTAGAAGAATTTGAAGATATCGATAAAGTTGTTATTTCTTTTGAGTCAGGTGACATAAAGTTAATAGGTACTGATGAAAGAGGGCAAGATATTGTTATAAATGACGAATACCCAAATGCAAACTGTATAATGCCACATGACTACGAAGATGATGGTATAGTAAACTTTGAAAATAAAAACTATAGAGGTGGCATAATGTTTAATGCTTTATCAGGAGATTTAGCTGTGATAAACTACCTGCCTTTAGAAGAGTATTTATATGGAGTAGTAAATGGAGAGTTAAATCACTCAAACCCTATTGAGGCTTTAAAGGCTCAGGCTGTTGCAGCTAGGGGCTATGCAATATGTAACTTAGGAACTCATAAACAATATGGTTTTGACCTTTGTTCAACAACTCATTGTCAGGTATATAAAGGCTATGATGATGAGTATGAGGAGACTACAATGGCTGTAGATGAGACAGAGGGAGAAACAGTAAGGTTTCAAGGAGAAACAGTAACAGCATTTTTTTATAAAAATAGCGGAGGATATACACAATCAGTTGAAGATGTGTGGGGAAGTAAAGGAATAGGGTATTTAAAGGCTGTTAAAGATGAATACTCACCTATATATCCATGGAATTACACTTATAGCTTTTCGGATTTATCTAACAAACTTAATTCAGCAGGCCATAACGTAGGAACTATTAACAATATTTCTATAACAAAGAGAAATCTGTCAGGAGCGGTAGAAGAACTTCAATTTACAGGTTCCAATGGAAGTACTATATTAAAGAAGTCTTCTATAAGAAATGTTTTGGGGGCAAGTTTGATAAAATCAACTATGTTTAACTTCTCAGATGGGTCCATAGTAGCAGAGCCAAATACACAAGATGATGAGAATAAAAAAGTAGAAACATATTTACTTTCTAATTCTCAAAGTGTTCATGCTGAAGGAACAGAAGATTTTTATGTTATGAATAGTATTGGCATTACAAAAGAGTCAAATTCAAAAGAAATATATATATATGATGGAAAAGAGACTAAAGCTATTTCTAACTTAAACCAATCAACAAATAATAGCTCAGAAGAACAACAGTCTACAGATTTAGTTGAAAGTGTAAGTGGTGACAGCGTAACTTTTAATGGATTGGGTTATGGGCATGGAATAGGTTTGCCACAAGATAGTGCAGTAGAAATGGCAAAAAAAAGCTTTACATATGAGGACATATTAAAGTATTATTATACGGATATTACAATTGATTAGAAAAGAATGGAGTTATAAATTTTAATGCATATTAATGATTTTGATTATAATTTGCCACCTGAGCTGATCGCTCAGAAGCCAGCAGATAAAAGGGAAAATTCTAGGCTTTTAGTGGTTCATAGAGATACAGGAGAAATTGAACATAAACATTTTTATAATGTTTTAGAATATTTAAAGGCAGGAGACTGCCTTGTTTTAAATAATTCAAAGGTATTACCAGCTAGACTATTTGGAATTAAAGTTGGAACTGGTGCTAAAATAGAGTTTTTACTTATTAAAAGACTTGATGGTGACCTTTGGGAAACTATGGTTAGACCAGGAAAAAGGCTAAAACCAGGAGATGTAGTTGACTTTTCTAGAGATGGACAGACTTCAAAATTTCAAGCTAAAGTTATAGACTATGGAGAAGAAGGCACTAGACATGTAAAATTTGAATATGAAGGTATTTTCCTTGAAAGACTTGAGGAACTTGGTAGTATGCCACTTCCTCCATATATTGAAAGAGCCAGTGAAGAAGAGGACAAAGATAGATACCAGACTGTTTATTGCAAAGAAGAGGGGTCTGTAGCGGCACCAACAGCAGGACTCCATTTTACAGAAGAAATTCTACAAAAAGCTAAAGAAAAGGGAATTAAGATTGCTTATGTAACTTTACATGTAGGTATAGGAACCTTTAGACCAGTTAAATGTGAAATTGTAGAAGAGCATAAAATGCACTTTGAAGAATATGAAGTTAGTGAAGAAAGTGCAAGAATTATAAATGAAACTAAAGCTGCAGGAGGGAGAATTATTTCTGTTGGAACCACTTCTTGTAGAACGGTTGAAAGTGCAGCCATTCTAAATGATGAAAAATGCACTGCAAAATATAAGGTTAACCCAGGACATGGTAATACAGGAATATTTATTTATCCAGGATATGAATTTAAAATAATAGATTGTTTGATTACAAACTTCCATTTACCTAAGTCAACTTTATTAATGCTTATTTCTGCACTTTATGATAGAGAAAAGATTTTAGAAGTATATAAAGAGGCTGTAGCAGAAGAATATAGGTTCTTTTCATACGGAGATGCAATGATTATTTTATAAAAGGAGATACTTATAGATGAAAAATGCAGTTAATTATGAACTGATAAAGACAGACAGCAAAACTAAGGCTAGAAGGGGAAGAGTTCATACTCCACATGGAACTATAGAAACTCCAGTATTTATGCCAGTAGGAACTGCTGCAACAGTAAAAGCAATGAGACCTGAACAGGTTAAGGAAATGGGAGCAGAGATAATCCTATCAAATACTTACCATTTATATTTAAGACCAGGACATGAAGTTGTAAAAGCAGCAGGTGGTCTTCATAAGTTTATGAATTGGGACAGAGCAATATTAACTGATAGTGGTGGATTCCAAGTATTCAGCTTGGGGGCACTTAGAAAAATTACAGAAGAAGGTGTTGAATTTAGATCTCATATTGATGGTTCTAAACACATGCTTACACCAGAAAAATCTATGGAAATTCAAAATGCACTTGGTTCTGATATAATGATGGCTTTTGATGAATGTGCGCCATATCCAGCTGACAGAGATTATGTGAAGAATTCTTTAGAAAGAACTACTAGATGGTTAAAAAGATGCAAGGATTATCATAAAGATATAGAAAGACAGTCTTTATTTGGTATTATGCAAGGTGGTATGTACAAAGATTTAAGAGCTGAAAGTGCTAAGCAGATTGTTGATTTAGATCTTCCTGGCTATGCTATTGGAGGTTTAAGTGTAGGAGAGCCGAAAGACTTAATGCTTGAAGTTCTTGACGATTGTGTGGATTACTTACCAAGTGAAAAAGCAAGATATTTAATGGGAGTAGGAAGTCCAGACTACTTGTTTGAAGGTGTTGAGCGTGGTGTTGATATGTTTGACTGTGTTCTTCCAACAAGAATTGCAAGACATGGTATGGCTATTACTTCTTATGGCAGAGTAAATATAAAAAATGCTAAATATGAAAGAGATTTTGAGACTCTTGATCCTGAATGTGACTGTTATACTTGCAGAAACTATTCAAAGGCATATTTGAGACATTTATATAAATGTGATGAAATGTTATCAGCAATGCTGTTATCTAATCATAATTTACATTTCCTAGTGAATATGATGGGTAATATAAGAAAAGCTATTGAAGAAGATAGATTCCTTGATTATAAAAAGGAATTTTACGCTAAGTATGGCAGGTTCTAAGAACCTGCTTTCTTAATCTGTGGCTTTGAATAGAACGATATCAGTTAAAAATATGTTTAAGAATTTTAAAATAGGAGAGATTTATGGAAATATGTAAACACGACCAATTTTGTGGTGGATGTATTCATCAAGGTATCCCTTATGAAAATCAAGTACAAATGAAAGGAAAAGAGGTTATTCGTTTACTTGATGCTAAAGAAGTTGATTGTGAAAAGTTTTTAGGTATTGAAGGTAGTCCAAAACAGTATGCATATCGAAATAAGATGGAATATACTTTTGGAGATCAGGTTAAAGATGGCGAAATGACTTTGGGCATGCACCAAAAAGGAAAATTTATGTCAATTGTTACAGTTGATGAATGTCAGCTTGTTGATCCAGATTTTAATATTATACTTAAAGCAGTATTAGCCTTTTGCAATGAACATGAATATAATTTTTATCATAAGAAGTCTCATAATGGGTTAATGAGAAACCTTATTGTGAGAAAAGGTGAAAGAACAAAAGAACTTTTAGTTAATATAGTTACTTCTTCCCAAGTGGAATTTGATGAACAGGGATTTGTTGATTGTATTCGAGGACTAACCCTTAACAATGAGTTAGTAGGGGTATTAAGAACTATAAATGATGGACTTTCAGATGCTGTTAATTGTGATGAATTGAAGGTTCTTTGGGGTCGTGATTATTACATGGAAAATATAATGGGGCTTAAGTTTAAGGTAAGTGCATTTTCATTTTTTCAGACAAATATAGAAGCTGTTGAACGTTTATATACCGAAGCATTACAGTTAATTGATGGTGTTGAGGGAAAGCTTGTATATGATTTATTCTGTGGTACAGGAACTATAACTCAGGCGTTAGCTTTAAGGGCAAAAAAAGTTATAGGTGTTGAAATAGTTGAAGAAGCTGTTGAAGCTGCAAAGGTAAATGCGGAACTTAATGAATTAGACAATTGTGAGTTCCTTGCAGGAGATGTTTTTGACGTACTTGACAATATAGAAGAAAAACCAGATGTTATTGTTGTTGACCCACCTAGAATGGGTATTCAAAACAAATCACTTAGCAAAATAGTTTCTTATGGTGTTAAACAAATTATTTATATTTCATGTAATCCTAAAACACTAGCAGATAACTTACAGTTTATGCAGGAGTCTGGATATAAAGTAAAGTCTGTAAAGGCGTATGATAATTTTCCTATGACTAAGCATACGGAGGTAGTTTGTTTGTTGGAATGTTGCAAGAGCGTTGAAAAATAAGGGGCTTGAGGAGATTTTGATATAGGCGAAATTACGGAAACCCTTGAGTAGATAAAAAAGATGATGAAATGTGTTCATGATAAGGAATAACGAAATACAAAGACAATATGTAGTGGTTTTTAAGAAAAAAAGGGCAATAATCGAGCGTAAAAATGATGGTTTTTGCCCCTTAAAAATAGGCGAAAATATATTCTTTTGCCGTTCATGCTATTAATCTCCTTTTCAACTTGATATTAGCATAGAACTAAAAATTCTGTGCAGTTAAGTGTAGTCGATCCAATATATAATATATGTAGAAGGAAAAATATTGTTTGACAAAAATGTTTGAAATGTGCTATATTGTAAAAAATAAAATATAAAAGGCTATGAAGAGAGCAAGTAAATACTATGAAATGTCACAGAGAGTCTATGTTGGTGGAAATGGATACAGAGTAAGGTATTGAAAAAAAAGACTTGGAGCTGCGTACCGACTGTGATATTTGTAATATTACTGAGACTACGATGGGAACGCCCATTATAGCGTAAGGGTATCGATATTTTTCTGTACTTATAGATTATTAGATAAGTTGAATATATGTCCGTACTTGTTGAGGTTTATGCTGTGAAGCATAGATGAAGAAAGGTGGTAACACGAGATAGGATCTCGTCCTTTTAGAAGGACGAGATTTTTTTATTTACTCATTAGTCCTTCGTGTTTGAATTATTAAATAAAATTAGGAGGTTTTAGTATGAGTGAATTAAATTTGGAAGAAGCAAGATTAAAAAAATTAGAATATGTCGAGAAGATTACAAATCCATATCCTGAAAGGTTTGAAAAGACCCATGAAATTGATGAGATATCTTCACTTGGAGATGAAGTGAAAGGTGTACGTACGGCAGGAAGAATTATTTTTATGAGAAAAATGGGAAAATTATCATTTGTAACAATTTCAGACATCTGTGGAAAAATGCAGATTGCAGTAAAAAAGGATTCTGTTGGTGATGAAGCCTATGAATTCTTTAAGAAAGGTTTTGATATTGGCGATTTTATTGGTGTTCTTGGGGATATTTTCACAACTCAGACTGGAGAAAAGACAATACGTGCAATTGAAATATATTTTCTTGGAAAATCATTAAAACCACTACCAGAAAAATTTCATGGAATAAGCAATATAGACAACTGTTATCGTCAGAGATATCTAGATTTAATTATGAATCAGAGCACAAGAGATCGTTTTTTAATTAAAATTAAATTTATAAAGGAGATGCGTCGTTATTTAGAAGATAATGGGTACATGGAAATAGAAACCCCTGTATTGATTGATCATCCATCTGGGGCAACAGCTCGACCATTTATTTCTCATCATAACGCACTGGATATGAATGTGTTTCTCAGAATTGCACCGGAAACTTATTTAAAAAGAGCAATTGTTGGAGGTTTTACAAAAGTATTTGAGGTAGCAAGGTGTTTTCGTAATGAGGGTATGGATGCATCACATTTGCAGGATTTTAGTATGATAGAAGGGTATTGTGCTTATTATAATTATAAGGATAACATGGTTTTTCTTCAAAATATGTTGTGTCATATTATTACAAAAATATTTGGAAGCTCACAAATTTATATTGGAAAGCGGATGATTGATTTTGCGGGAAACTGGAATGTGGTATCTTTTAGAGAGCTTATTCTAAAAGATTGTGGTATTGATATTAATACGGTATCAACGTCAGATGAATTACTCGATGAAATCAGGAATAAAAAAATTGAATTGGACTCGGAAACAGATATAAGATTATTGGGAAGAGGAAATTTAATTGATTTATTATATAAACCACAAATTATTGAACCAACATTTTTAGTAGAACATCCAACTTCACTTTCACCGTTGGCAAGAGCAAATGATGCCAACCCGGAAATATCGGATAGATTTCAGCTTGTTATCAATGGAGCTGAAGTTATTAATGCATATTCAGAACTCGTGGATCCAATCAATCAAAAGTACAGGTTATTAGAGCAAGCAAAGCTGAAGGATAGTGGGGATGAAGAAGCAATGGTTATGGATCAAGATTATATTACTGCTATGGAATATGGCATGCCTCCAATATCCGGATGGGGAATGGGGATAGATCGAATAATACAGATTTTGACAGGTCAGGACAATATTAAAGATACGGTGCTTTTCCCGTTAATGCGCCCTTTAGAAAGCAATGAACAAAAGAAATAATGTTTAATTAACGCCAAGGAACCACTAGCTGTCTACGACATCATTTTTGTCTACTCAACGTATACTGAGGTAGTTTGTTTGTTGGAGCGCGGTTTTGATAAAAAATAAAGAATATCGTCCACTAGAAATAGTGGGTTTTAAGAAAAATGGGGCAAAAATCGGATGGAAGAATGACGGTTTTTGACCCTTAAAAATAGGCAAAATAATATAGATGACATAGATAGAAAATAAAAATTATTCAAGTATGTATTAAATTTTGAAGGAAAAACAGTAAATAAAGATGCAAAATACAAACAAGAAAAATAGACCAGCTATAAAGAGTCAATAGTAATTTAA